>PKDC01000032.1 GCA_002862435.1 Pseudomonadota bacterium
AAACCCTGAACCATGCGCGTGGCCGGTCCAGGTTTCGCGCATCCCGGCGCCGGCTTGTCCAGTCAGATTGAAGTCCGCTCCCCGCTCTTTGGTATAGAATCGAGTGCGATTCCCCCCGAGGACAGGGCCAAGCCGGTGACCGACCGGCTGGGCAGGGCTGGCGTCAAAAGCCCGCGAGAGGCTTTCCCGGCCTTGGCCGTCTTAAAGATCGAGACCCCATCGCAAGCGCGGGTCTCATCTGGCAGCGGCCCGATTCCGCCCGAGGCGGGGGCACCCAACAGGCCGGCGAGATGGAGGACAATCACATGACACGCATGGTGCAGTGCATCAAGCTGGGACACGAAGCGGAAGGGCTGGATTTTCCGCCCTACCCTGGTGAACTGGGCAAGCGCATTTTCGAATCGGTATCCAAGCAGGCCTGGCAAAGCTGGCTCAGCCACCAGACCATGTTGATCAACGAATACCGCCTCACGCCCATAGACCCCAAGGCGCGCAAGTTCCTGGAGCAGGAGATGGCCAAGTTCTTCTTCGGGGGCGAGGTTGCCGCGCCGCCGGACTACGTTCCGCCAGCCGCCGGGGGCTGAAGGCAGCGCGCCCAGCTTGACGGAAAACCAGGCAGAGGGTAAATTTCGCCCTCTCTTGAATTTGGCCGCAACGGCCAATGCCATCTTCCACGCGGCCAGGTAGCTCAGTCGGTAGAGCAGGGGATTGAAAATCCCCGTGTCGGCGGTTCGATTCCGTCCCTGGCCACCAAAATTCAGCGCCCAACGGTTCTCAGTGGGGCGTTTTTATTTCCGGTTTCCTCGACACCACGATGTGCCACGCCGTGGCGGCCACCGCCTGCAAAGTCCCTCCCAGTTCGACCCTTTCTGCCCTCAATCTCGCAAAACTGCGCCAACTCCTTCGCCGGAGCACACGCAGGCAGTCTTTTCGTGGCCAAGACTTACCCATGCGTCGCGATTGCACATTGCGGATTTGTCCGTCCATGGGAGTTTTGACGACGACCGTGCTTAAATACGGTGCATGAACACGACCCCTGTTTTCATTCACGCGCTCGACACCCGCGCCATCCTGCTGGGACAGGCAGAAGTAGATGCGCCCGTGCTGCGCCTGCCCATGGGCGCGGCACGCGCAGTCTTGGGCTTTCCGAGCCCGGCAGAGGACTTCGAGGGCGACAGCGTCGATCTGAATGAACTGCTGGTGCGCAATCCGCCCGCGACCTTCCTTTACCGCGCCGAAGGTTGCTCGATGATTGGGGCGGGCATCTGCGACGGCGACGTGCTGATTGTGGATCGCAGCGTGCGTCCGCAAGACGGCGACGTGGTCATTGCGGTGTGGGACGGCAACGCTCCCGTGTGTAAGGTGTTGTATATATTAAAGGACCACATCGAGTTGCAGAGCCGCAACCCGAGCATCGCCTCCATCGTCCTGCCGCCGGACATGGAGGTCGAAATCTTCGTCGTGGTCGGGGTCGCGCGCCGAATGCGCCGCGAACATGGCCGTCAATCATTGACTTGACGTCGCCCGTGTTCGCGTTGATCGACGGCAACAATTTTTACGCGAGCTGCGAGCGGGTGTTCCAGCCGGAACTGCGCGGCCAGCCGCTGGTGGTGTTGTCGAATAATGATGGCTGCGCCATCGCGCGTTCCGACGAGGCCAAGGCGCTGGGCGTGCGGATGGCCCAGCCAATCCACGAGGTTCCACCCGCCATCCGCGGCCAACTGGCGATCCGCTCGGCCAACTTCACCCTCTATGGCGACATGAGCGCCCGCATACTGGCCATCCTGCGCGAGGTGGTGCCGCGCGTAGAATCCTATAGTATCGACGAATCCTTTCTCGACCTCACCGGCATCCCAGAGCGTGCGGCGTTCTGCCGCAAACTGCGTGGCCGTATATATCGCTGGACGGGCATCCCAAGCTGTGTCGGCATTGGTGCGACTAAGACCTTGGCTAAGCTCGGCAATCTTGTCGCCAAGACCGTTACCCGCAAACCGGGTAGCTATCCCGCCGCGCTGGGCGGGGTAGCTGATCTGTCTGCGCTGTCGCCGCCCGCCTTGGTGGAGGTACTGGCTGCCACGCCCGTAGGTGAACTATGGGGCGTGGGGCCGCGCTGGGCCGCCAAGCTGCGTGGGATGGGCATCGAGACGGCGCTGCAACTGCGCGATGCGCGTCACGACCTGATTCTGGAAACCTTCGGCGTAGTGCTGGCCCGCACACAGAGGGAACTGGCTGGCGAGCCGTGCCTCGCGTTGGAAGAAGTGGAACCCGCCCGCCAGCAGATCATGGTCAGCCGATCCTTCGGTGAGCGCGTCGAGGATCACAAGGCTATCAGCGAGGCCTTCGCCACCTTCGCGGTGCGCGCCTGCGAGAAATTGCGGGCGCGTGGGCTGGTGACCAGCGCCGTGGGCATCTTCGCCAATACCGACCCCTTCTGCCCTGAACTGTGCCAACACCATCCGCAGTGCACGACTGATCTGCCGCGCCCCACCAGCGATTCCCGCGTGGTGCTCGAGACCATCCGGCAGATGCAGCGCGGCTTTCTCAAGGCGGGCTTCGCCTACAAGAAGGCCGGCGTGTGGTTGATGGATTTAAGCTGTCCAGACCTGTTGCAGCCTGATCTGTTCGCTCCGATCACCATCGGCGACGATGGGCTGATGCAGACAATGGACGCGATCAATCGGCGTTTCGGGCGCGGCACCGTGGGCGTGGGCGCTACCGGCTGGCAGGCACGACCGCAGTGGGGAATGCGGCAGGCGAACCTGTCACCAAATTTCACCACGTCATTGCGCGACCTGCCGCGCGCGATCTGTTAGTAAGACGGTTGTAACGGAAGCAGCGACTTGGCGCTGCTTAACGTTCATTTGGCCGGTTTTCCTTCTGTCCTGATGCGATCACACGTCCCGGTGTCCTCGGTACTGGATTCCCCATTAATGCCCTTTATGACCAGCTCGGCGTTGACCTGGCGAGGCGCTCCGTGGGATTTATTGCGCCTCCCGATTGGCCTTTACCGATGACGTGGCCCGGCTCCAGGCGTCCACTCAAGTGAATATGATCTTCTGCCTTGCTGGTTTGAGCGGGGGACTTGAGTCGACCTGTGCGGCGCGAGCAATCGCTCGCTGCAAACGGGTTTCGAGGCGCCGCCGGGAAAACGTGCCGCAATCAAAAGACCAAGGCCTTGATTGGCGTTGGTTTCACGCGTCCAGCTCCCGGCATTCCTGTTCAAGCAGCTGGAACCGCGAATCGGGCCAGGATATGGCGGCTCATCCCTTCAGCCAGCTCCTGCTCGCCGATAAACACGGTGCCCATGCCTTGCTGCTCAAAGAGCCTCGCTTCTTCCTCGTTGTGAGACCGCAGGACCGTGTGGATCGTCGGATTGAGCCTGCGGGCGGCTTTAATGATCTTGCCGGCGTCTATCGTATCCTTGGTCGCCAGAACCAACATGGAAGCGCTCGTGATGTGGGCCTGGGTAAGCACTTCGGTCTCGGCCGCGTCACCCGATACCGCGGCGACCCCACGATCGCGCAACTGTTGTACCGTGTCCCGGCCATGCTCGATCACCACATGGGGGATGCCTTGCTGGTCCAAGGCGCCGGCTATGCGCCGCCCGACCCGTCCATACCCGACGATGACGATATGTCCATTGATCAGCTTGGGATCGGTGGTGGGCGGCAATTCGGCCAGCGGGCCGGCGCGCTGTTCCAGACGCCGGGCGATTGATGAGTTCTTGCGAATCCATTGCTGAACGGGTTCGATGGCGGCAAACAACAGTGAATTAGCGGCGATCGAGATCAGTGCGCCGCCCAGAATCAGATTTTGACCGGCCACTGGAAGCAAGCCAAGGGAAACACCCAGGCCGGCCAGAATGAATGAGAATTCGCCGATCTGCGCCAAGCTGGCGCCGACCGTCAAGGCGGTGTTGAGCGGGAAACGGAACGCAAGAACCAAGGCCATCGCCGCCACGGTCTTGCCCACCATGATGATCAAGGCCACGCTGAGCAGCTTGGCGGGTTCGGCAAGAATCACTGCGGGATCAAACAGCATGCCGACCGAGACGAAGAACAGGACGGCAAATGCGTCTCGCAAGGGCAATGATTCCGCCGCGGCGCGATGGCTGAATTCGGATTCGCGCAGCATCATGCCCGCGAAAAATGCGCCGAGCGCAAACGAGACATCGAATAATTTGGCCGCGCCAAATGCGACGCCCACCGCCGCCGCAATCACGCACAGGGTAAACAGCTCGCGTGAACCGGTATTGGCGACCAGCCAGAGAATGCGCGGAAAAACGCGTCGGCCAGCGACCAGCATCAGCGTAATGAAGAGCATGACTTTGGCTATCGTGAGCCCAACGGTGGGCCAGAGGTCTTGCAGCGCGCTGCCAGTAATGGGCTCATGCCCCCCCAGGAGTCCGGCAACGGCAGGCAAGAGCACCAGAATCAACACCATGACCAGGTCTTCGACCAACAGCCAACCGACCGCAATGCGCCCATTGATCGAGTCCAGCAGACGCTTCGTTTCCAGGGCGCGTAGCAGGACCACGGTGCTGGCCACGGACAGGCACAGGCCGAACACCAACGCGGGTCCGAAGTCCCAACCCCATTGACTGGCAATGCCGGCACCCATGGCCACGGCGGCGGCGATCTGGACAATGGCGCCAGGCACGGCGACCCGCCAAACGGCCGCCAAGTCCTGCAGTGAAAAGTGCAGGCCGACGCCGAACATCAAAAGCATCACGCCGATTTCAGCGAGCTGGCTTGCGAGACTCAGGTCAGCGACAAATCCGGGGGTGGCCGGTCCGATGACGATTCCAGCGACCAGATAGCCCACCAGGGGCGGCATGCGCATTCGCGCTGCGAGATATCCGAAGAAAAGTGCCAAGCCGAAGCCGGCGGCAAGAATGGCGATCAGGCTGACGTCATGGGGCATCGGTCTGTCTCAATAGGGGGCGAATGAAATGCCGGGACGCAACAGTGGGCGCATCGAATGGCTTGAAAATAAAGCGTTTCAAGATGATTCAGGCGTTTGCTTACCTCATTCCGCTGGCTGATGCGCTGGCGTGAATTCTTTCACCCTCAGTCGGCAGGGCCATGGCGCTCGCACGCCAAGCGTGAAGCAGTTCGCACTTGTAGCCTACCAGACGCCAGCAATCGTTCGCGGGCAGCGATTCCGCGATGGCGCTGGGCGCGCCCATGTTCCTGGAAGGGCTGAGTTTTGCGGTATTGCAATCCAGATCGCCGCCACGCCATGGGTCCAGAAGACGCTTGGTGGGCACTGCCGCGGAGAAAACCGGCGTTAAAGGAAAAAGCGGGAAATCCATCACCCGCTTGGGGATGTCATGGGCCCGGGGCGATGTGGTGTGCCCCGGGCCTTTGTCACTTACGTCTGGCCAGAACGAGGCATTCAGCTCGGCTTGCTGGGCTTTTTGCGGACGGCGGCGGGGCGCGGCTTGCCGGGCGCGGCGGGTTTGCCATCCTTGGGGAGCGTGATGCGTGCGGGACGCACCGCGACACGGACCGGGAGGGTTTTCGCCCCGGCGCCCATCCGCGAGATGTCCAGTGGGCGTCCCGCCACCCAGACCTTTTTCAGGGTGTCGAGCAGCGCCTTGGGCAGGCCGGCGGGCAGGTCGACGGTGCTGTAGTCGTCCAGAATCTTGATGCGGCCGATGTATTGGCTGTCCAGCCCCGCTTCGTTGGCAATGGCGCCCACCAGGTTGGCCGGTTTGACGCCGTGGGCCAGTCCGACTTCCACGCGGAAGGTTTCCATCTCGCCGGCGGCCTGGACGGGGGCATCCGTGCGCCGGGCGGGGCGCGGGCGCTCCGTTTCGGCGCGTCCGGTGCGCTCGTGGGAACGCCACTCCGGGTCGCGGCTCACCGGCTGTTGGGTTGCCGGTCCGCGGGCTGATTCGGCGCGAGCCGTCAGCAGCAGCGGGGTGTCGCCCTGTAGCAAAGCGGCCAGGGCGGCGGCGGCATCCAGTGCGGGAATGCCCTTTTCCGTGGTGTAGTCGGTGAGCAGCTGCTGGAAAAACGCGCGCTGGGGATGTTCCAGCGCGGCATCGACGGCTTGCTTGAAGCGCGCGATGCGGCGGGTGTTGATGGCCTCGACGCCGGGCAGTTCCATGGGTTCGATGCGCTGGCGGGTGGCGCGTTCGATGGCCTGCAGCATGCGCGCTTCCCGCGGCGCCACGAACAGGATGGCCTCGCCGCTGCGCCCGGCCCGACCAGTGCGGCCGATGCGGTGGACGTAGGCTTCGGTGTCGTAGGGAATATCGTAGTTGATGACGTGGCTGATGCGTTCCACGTCGAGTCCACGGGCGGCGACGTCGGTCGCGACCAGAATGTCGATGCGGCCCGATTTGAGCTTGGCGACCGTCTGCTCGCGCAGGTTTTGGGCGATGTCCCCGCTCAAGGGTGCCGCGGCATAGCCTTGCGCCGTCAGCGAATCGGCGAGTTGCTGGGTTTCGACCTTGGTGCGGACGAAAATGATGATGCCGTCGGTGTCCTCGGTTTCCAGAATGCGCGCCAGCGCTTCACCCTTGGGCATGCCGCTGATGCGCCAGTAGCGCTGGCGGATGGTCGGCGCGGTGGAGGTGCGCACCTCGATGGCGATTTCCGCGGCATCCTTCATATGGCGCTGGGCGATGCGCTTGACCGCAGCGGGCATGGTGGCCGAGAACAGCGCAATCTGTCGCGTCGGCGGGGTCTGTTCCAGCACCCACTGCACATCGTCAATGAAGCCCATGCGCAGCATCTCGTCGGCTTCGTCCAGGACCAGGCACTGCAGATTGGCGAGATCCAGCGTTCCCTTGCGCATATGGTCCATCACCCGACCGGGGGTGCCGACCACCACTTGAACGCCCTGCCGGAGCGCGCGCAACTGCTCGCTGTAGCCCTGTCCGCCATAGATGGCCAGCGAACGGAAGCCGACCAGGTGGGCCGCGTAACGCTGGAAGGCCGCAGCGACCTGGAGCGCCAATTCGCGAGTGGGCACCAGCACCAGGGCCTGTACCCGCGGCGACTGCAGATCGAGCCGCGACAGCAGGGGCAGAGCGAAGGCCGCAGTCTTGCCCGTGCCGGTCTGTGCCTGACCCAGCACATCCTGGCCGGCCAGTACATGGGGAATGATGCGGGCCTGAATGGGGGATGGGGTTTCGTAACCCAGTTCATCCACTGCTTTGAGGACGGACTCGGCCAGGCCGAGTTCATTGAACAGTGGCTGGATATCGGAGGTATCGGGGGCATTGGATGTCATCAGAAAATCACCGGAAATTAATGAGCGGGAATCAGGCGCGGGATGGATGGCCGACTGGGTCAACAGAATGCGGGGGGTGGTCGGATCAGGGTGGCGCCATGATAGAAAACACGTCACGCCGGGCCGACAAGCCCGGTGTGCATGGAAAATATCGCGCGCTAAAAGACGGTCGGAGGCTCAGGAAGCCCGCGTATCGGGGCGGGCGTAGAGCAGGTCCACCAGATGGCGGCCATTGTCGGCGGTCAGGGTGGTGAGGCGGCTCAGGGCGCGAACCGAGAGATTATAACCGATCAGGGCGGGAATGGCGGCAAACAAGCCCACCGCCGTGGCGATCAGCGCCTCCCCGACGGGGCCTGCGACGGCATCCAGGGTGAGCGCCTGCCCGGTGAGGGTCTGCAGGGCATGCATGATGCCCCACACCGTGCCCAGCAATCCCACGAACGGCGCCGTGCTGCCCACGGTGGCCAGCACGATCAGGTGCTGTTCCTGATCGCTGCGGATGGGCGCCTGGGCATCGGCCAGACGGCTTTCCAGATCCGCCGCGTCCGCGTTGCGCCGGGCCAGTAGCCGCGCCGCCGCCTGACGCAGCCGGCCGGTGGGACAGTCGGCGGGCAGGCGTTCCAGGGCGGAGAGGTCGCCGCGTTCGATCAAGCCGGCCGCCTCCCTCTCCAGCCGATACCAGCGGCGCAACTGCCAGAATTTTTCCAGCATGACGGTCCAGCTCAGGATCGACATCAGCACCAGGGTGATGAACACCCCCCGGATGACCGGGTCGGCGTGTTCCCACCAGCCGAACCACAAGGCAGAAGAGGGTTCCATGAAAACGGGCTCCTTCGGGGCAATGAATGGGGCGTTGATAAGGCTTCGATTTGATGGAGTGTCGGCTCAGCGCTTGAGCTTGAAGACGATGGGCACTTCCACGGTCGCCACCACCGCTTCGCCGAGGCGGGTGGCAGGACGAAACTGCCAGCGCCGCACCGCTGCCAGCGCGGATTCATCCAGCATCGGGTGGCCTGAACTGGCGGCCAGGTCGACGCGGCTGGGATGACCCTGGACATCCAGCGTGACTCGCAGGCGCACCGTGCCTTCCCAGCCCCGCCGCAAGGCGATTGGGGGGTAATCGGGGGCGGGATTGAGCCGATAGGCGGCATTCAAATCAACGGACACCGCCTCTGATGCATTGGCGGATGCCTTTTCTGTGGGCCGCGCGTCGCCGGCATCCCGCTCGGGCGCCGGTGAGTGATCCGAGGCCGATGCGGATTCGCTGACGGGTGCATCGTTGGTGGTTTCTTGCAATGCAGGCGCTGTGGCGGGCCGCAGCAGGGGTGCCGGCGCAGGTTTGGCGACAGGCTTTGCTGCGGGCCGGGGTGCCGGCTTGGGCGGCGTGGGTTGCGGCGGGGGCGGAGAGACTTCTGGTTTGGCCGTCACCGGGGCCGGGGCCATGGGCGGCAGGCTGACGAGGGTCAGCGGTTCGGGCTGGGGTGTGTGTTGGACACTGGGTTGCCAGGCCCACGCACCCAGCAAGGCCAAGCCATGCAAACCCAGCGAGAGGGCCACGACCAGCGGCAAGCCGCTGCGCTGGGGAGGCGCGTTTGGGATGACGGGTGGGACATGGACCGGCGGGGCTGCGATTGCCACTTCCCGTTCACGGCGTGACCGCTCCAGGGATGGAGCAAGAGACAGCAGGGAGGCGCTCATCCGGCGTTCCTCCGCCAGCGGCTGAAGTGCCGGGCGACCCCCAGGCCCGCCGTCAGCACCAGCGCGAGGGCGGCCAGGGACTGCAGGGTTTCCCGTCCCGTTTTCCCCAGCGTCCCGTCGAGGAAGCTCCATTTGTGGACCGTGCCGAACACCCAGCCTTCCAGCCGACTCAGGGGCGTGACATGAGCCGCCAGGGCACCGGTGCGTGTTTCCACATACCAGGTTTCATCGGGTCGTTCAGGAAGCGTGACGGCCATCACCGGTAGGCGCTTGAAGGCAAAGCCATAGTCTTCATCGAAGTGATGCACTGGATGAACCTCCATGGCCGTACCGGGCGGCAGATCGGCATGCTGGCGGGCCAGTGCCGTGGCATGGCGGGTGAGCCCGTCGGGGATTACCTCCCCGCTGATCGCATCCAGATAACGGTCCACGGGCGGCTCCGATGGCGCGTTGCCGTGTGGGCCATGCGCGTGGCCTGTCGGCGCTGCAGGAGCGGCTTCCGGGACAGCGATCCACGCAGGCCGTCCATCCAGGCGTGTGAGCACCAATGCCACGATTAGGCCGCCCGACGCCAAGGTCCGAATCAGGGTGGGCAGCGGCGCCCTGAGTTCGGCAGTCGCGAAGGATAGCGTCGCAGCAGGCGCGGTGGGATCGCCCTGCCAGGATTTGACGGCCAGATGCAAGGCGCCCGAAAGGGATAGGGCCACGGCAACGACGGCGGCGGGAACGCCCAGCCGCCGATGCCAGCGCACCCCGGCAGGACGCCATCCAGTCAGAGTGCCCCGGCGCCACAGGCGTGCGTACACCGTCAGTCCGGCCAGGGCAACGGCGGCGATGGTGAGCAAAAGACCCAGCATCAAGCCGCGCACCCAGGGCGAGGGCTGAATCGGGCTCCAGGAATGCATCCAGCGAAACAATTTTCCAGTCCAGTCCTTGCGGCGATCGGTCAAGGTGGCGAGCCGGCCCGACGCCGGATCCACATAGGCCCGCAGGCCGTCGGGGCGGTTAAAGCCGATTTCCCAGACCGGCAACAACCGGTCGATGTAATGATAATCATTATTGAATGAATGCAAAAGCCGCGCATGGGCAATGGGACTGCCCGGATCCCCCGCATAGTGGCGCGCCAGCCGTTCCGCCCACGCGCGTTCACCCTCGGGATGGAGGGAGCCAGTGCGGGCATCGATCCAGTAGGCCTGCCCCTGCGTCTCGACGCGGTAAACAGGATCCTCGCCGTCGGCTTGCCACAGGCGCAGCGCCTGGAAGCGATCAAGATCGGCCGCTTGCAGAGCCGCTTGTGGGGATAGCAGGCCGGACAAGCTTAGCGGCGCGAGAGGTGGCAGGAATGCCTGGGGCTTCGGGTTGAAGCGCGAGAGGACGGGATGCCCCAATCCGCTCAGCGCCCACAGCATCACGGCCAGCGCGATCCATAGCCCGGCCCGCATGTGCCATTGGTGCAAGCGACCGACCCGCATCGCGCGCCGCGCTGCGCGCTTGACTGCCCGTGGCTGCGTCGATTCAATGGCGGCCATGTCGTCCGCGATCGTATTGCATTGATGAATCTCCACAATGCCTTCAAACGCGCCATGGTAATCAATCGGCGCGCCCTTCCGCGTGCGGCAAATTGTCGCACCCCATGGGTTTTGGCCTGGCTGGTGTTGGGCTTGATCACCGCCGCGCCGGCCTGGGGTTGGGGAGGCGAGGGTCATCTATTGATCTGCGAAATCGCCTGGCAACAACTCACCCCCGCCACGCGCGGCGAAGTCCAGGCGCTGCTGCGCGCCGAGCGCGGATCACACCGCTTCGCCGACAGTTGCTCCTGGGCCGACCGCATCCGTGGCGATCGTCGCTACGATTTCCTCAAGCCCTGGCATTACCTGAATCTCTCTCCCGGCGCGGATCGCTACCGTGACCGTTATTGCCCTCGAGCGGGTTGCGTGGTGCGCGCCATCGATGAGGCCCGAGCAAACCTGGCCGATTCCGCGCAATCGGTGCCTCGGCGGCTGGAGGCGCTCAAGTTGCTGGGGCATTTCGTGGGCGACATCCACCAACCGCTGCATGTCGCGTATGCCGATGATCGGGGCGGCACGCAGCGCATGGTGCGCTATGGCGCTCTCCCGGAGCCCGTCAGCCTGCATCGGGTCTGGGACGATCTGCTGCTGGAAGGATGGGCGCGGGATTGGCGGCGCGAAGGGCCGCGTCTGGCGCGCGGTATCGGGGTGCGGGAGCGGCGCCAGTGGTTGGGCGGGGAGACCGGGGCGTGGGCGCTGGAAAGCTTTCGCCTGACCGAGGACTGGGTTTATCCCCAGGCCGCCGATGGAGTGATCGATGAAACCGAAATCGCCCGCGACCGGCCGGTGATCGAGACCCAGTTGCGCAAGGCCGGTTGGCGGTTGGGCGAGCTGCTCAACGGGATTTTTGATTCGCGAGCAGCTGCTCCAGCGCCGTGAGCCGTTCGGGCGTCCCCACGTCCACCCACAGCCCGCGGTGGTGCGCACCGCTCACCCGTCCCGCGTCCATGGCCGTTCGCAGCAAGGGGGCCAGGGGAAAGGCGCCGTCCGGCGCGCCGGCGAACAGGGCCGGATGATAGACCCCGAGACCTGCGAAGGTGAGCAGCGGCGCGCCGGCCGGATGGACCCGGCCTGCGGCGTCGAGATGGAAATCGCCATGCAAATGATGGACCGGATTGTCCACCAGGATTAGCTGCGCCAGATCGCCCGCGGGCAGCGCCAGTCGTTCCAGGGGATAGTCCGTCCACACATCCCCATTGAGCACGATGAAGGGATCCGGTCCCAGCAGGGGCAGCGCGCGGGCGATGCCGCCGCCGGTTTCCAATGCGTGTTCCCCCTCATCGGAATAGCGCACTGTGAGGCCGAACGCCTGACCATCGCCCACCGCAGCGCGAATGGACGCGCCGCGATAGGCCAGATTGATGATCACGTCGTGGAAGCCTGCCTCGGCCGCACGCATCAGGTGATGGAACAACAACGGCTGACCCGCCACCGGCAACAGGGGCTTGGGAATCTGGTCGGTCAGTGGGCGCATGCGGGTGCCGCGGCCGGCGGCGAGTATCATCAGCTTCATGGGTCGGTACGGGGTCGATGCAAGGCGTCCAGCAGCTCGCCCAAGGGCGCAAGCGCTGGCTGGCGACGGATCGCCGCGTCCAGATAGGCCAGAAACCGGGGCGCCTGCTCCAGATAGCGGGGCTTGCCGTCGCGATGGCTCAGCCGGGCGAAGATGCCCAGCACTTTCAAGTGGCGCTGCGCGCCCATCCAGTCCAGGTCGCGCAGGAAATTCGCGGCCTGGGCGGGTACCGCGATCGCTGCGCGCCGCGCCTGCTCCCAGTAGAAGAGCGCCCACTCCTGAGTCTGCGTTTCCGGCCAGCTGATGAAGGCGTCCCGCAACAGGGAGGCCACATCGTAGGTCACCGGCCCTTCCAGGGCATCCTGGAAATCGATCACGCCGGGGTTGGGCGTGCTCACCAGCAGGTTGCGCGCCATGAAATCCCGATGCACGAAGACCCGCGATTGGGACAGGGCGGCATCGATCAGGCCCGCTGCAACCGCGTCCCAGGTGCGCTGCTGATCTGTGGTGAAAGGCTGGCCCAGATGACGGTCCACATACCAGTCCGGAAACAGCGCCAGTTCGGCGGCGAGGCGGGCGCGATCATAGGGCGGCAGCACATCCGGCCGACTGCTGCCCTGCCAGCGGATCAGCGCCTCCAGCGCAGAGCGGATCAAGGGTTCGGCAGGTTCGGTTTGCAGCGCGTCGAGATAGGCGCGTTCGCCCAGATCCTCGAGCAGCATCCACCCCCGCGACGCGTCCCAGGCGAGTATGGCCGGCGCGTTCACGCCAGCCTCGCGCAACAATCCAGCCACTTGGGCGAAGGGCGCGCAGCTCGCCGGCTCCGCGCGGGCATCCATAAGCACCCGCGAGTGGTCCGCCCAGTGCAGCCGATGATAGCGGCGCAGGCTGGCGTCGCCGGCGATGGGCTGCCAATGCAGGGGGGGTTCGGCGGTCTGCTGGCAGACCCAACGCCACAGTTCGGGATCGCTCGCGCCGGGCAAGGCGGGCATGGGGCATTTCTCCGCAATGGCTGAGAGTTGTTATGCTGGCGCCGTTTGGCGGGAACCCGCTTGGAATCCGTCACCAGTGCGCCTTGAATTCCGGATGTCGCGGATGGTATCGAAAAAGAACATCACCCGTCAGTGGCGCTTCGCGCGGGGTCTGGCCGTTCTCCTGGGCGTGGGGACGGTCGCTCCCCATGCCGAAGCGGAGGAGGCGCGCGCTGTCTGCGGGCCCGTCAATCCGCTGGAGCCGCTGCACGCGCAGTTGCCTGCGGGCAACCCCCGCGATTCGCGGGTCTTCATCGACGCGGATCGCGCCTCCATGCTGTCCCAGGGCGCCAGCCTGCTGGAGGGGAATGTCGTCGCGCAGCGTGGCACGACGCACCTGCTGGCGCCACAGCTTGTGTTTGACCGATCGCGGGAAGTGCTGGCCGGTGAATCGGGCCTGACGGTGCTCACCGATGCGCTTGATTTGCAGGCGCGGGTGGGCCGGGTGGCGACCCAGGGTGGTGACAGTCGTTTCGAGGATGCCCAGTTTTATCTGCGCAAGCGGCCCGGCCGGGGTGTGGCCAGCACCATCCGAACCGCCCAGGACGGCCCATCGCGGCTGCGGGAAGTCCGTTTCACCACCTGCCCAGTCGATCAGGGTGACGGGGATTGGTATCTCCGGGCGCAGGACGTGAAGCTCGACTTTGAATCCGGGCGGGGCACGGCGCGCAATGCCCAGGTGTTTTTCAAGGATGTGCCGCTGATCTATACGCCCTGGCTGGCGTTTCCCATCACCAATGAACGCATGAGCGGATTCCTCGCGCCCCGTCTGGGGACTGCCAATGATCGCGGACTGGATCTGGCAACGCCTTATTACTGGAACATCGCGCCCGAGCAGGATGCCACTTTCACGCCGCGCGTGATGAGCAAGCGCGGCCTGCAGATGCAAGGCGAATATCGCTATCTCAGCCCCTATGGCCGGGGAATGCTCTACAACGAATACCTCCCCAACGACCGGATTCTGGGAGAGGATCGAACGCTGTGGTCGTATCGCCATCACGCCCGCCCGGCCCGTGATTGGCAGGCCGATGTCGATTACACCTCGGTGAGCGACATCGGGTATTTCGAGGATCTGAGCACGACGCTCACCCGCGCCAGCTCGCGCTACCTGCAGCGCCGCGCCGCGCTGGGCTACGGCGGGCCGCAATGGGATCTCATGCTGCGCGCCCAGGAATTCCAGCTGGTCGACCCGCGCCGGCGCGGTGAGCCCGAGCCCTTTCAGCGCCTGCCCCAGCTGGTCGCCCGCACCCGCAATCCCCAGCCCATCATGGGGGCACTGGCCTACGATCTGCGGACCGAGGCTGTGCGATTCGGGCGGGATGGCAATCGCCAGGGCGAGCGCTGGGATACCGAGCTGGGGCTGGGCACACCCTGGGATCGCGGAAGTTATTACATCAATCCCCGCCTGGCCTATCGGCAAACCCAATACAGCCTGGCCAAGGAGATCGAAATCGATGACCAGGCCAGCCCGACGCGCGGGCTACCGGTGGCGTCGGTGGACAGCGGCTTGCGCTTCGAGCGGGATCTGGCCTGGGGCGACAAGGGATGGCTGCAAACCCTGGAACCGCGGCTGTTCTATCTCTATGTTCCCGAGCGGGAACAGGATGAACTTCCGGTATTTGATACCCGCTTGCCCGAATTCGATTTCCTGCGTTTGTTTGATACCAACCGCTATGTGGGCGCCGATCGTCAGAGCAGCGCCAATCAGGTCACCACCGCCCTGACCTCGGCGGTGCGCGACGCCGATTCGGGGGCGCCCAAGGTCGAGGGGACGCTGGGGCGGATCACGCGCATCACGCCTTCAAAAACCCTGTTGCCGGATGAGGGGATCAGTGAAGTGGGCGACTCCACCTACCTGGCCGAGGCAGCCGCCTATCCCCGTCCGGACACCCGGGCACGCTTTCAGATAGAATGGGATAGCGAAGATCAGACGGCCGTTCAGCAGCTTGCTGAAGTCCGCTATCAGCCCGAATCCAGAAAAATCATCGGCTTGTCTTACCGCTTGCGGCGCGATCTGGGCGATCCACTGGAACAGGTCGATGTGATGGCCAGCTGGCCCTTGACCCGGGAACTCTCCGCCGTCGGCCGCTGGAATTATTCCCTGCGCGATGATCAGGACCTGGAGACACTCCTCGGCGTGGAATACCGCAGTTGCTGCTGGGCCGTGCAGGTGGCGGGCCGCCGTTATGTGCGCAACATCGATGAAGTGGACCAGGGGATTTACCTGCAGCTGGAACTCAGTGGTCTGGGGCGGCTGGGGGATGGCATCCAAAGCTTTTTGAACCGTGCGATGGTGGGCAATGAAACAATGCCATAAGCGGGCCGCGATGCGTGGCCCGGCAATCTGGATCTTCGGTCTGTTGCTGGCCGCGCTGTCCCTGTCCGGGACGGCCGCCGAGCTGGATCGGGTGGTGGCCGTGGTCAACAACGGGGTCATCCTGCGCAGTGAGCTGGACAACCAGGTGCGGGAAATCCAGTCGCGTGCCGCAGGCCAGGCGCAGGAGCGCGTGCCGCCTCGCGATATCCTGGAGCGGCAGGTGCTTGAGCGTATGATCCTGGCCGAGATCCAGTGGCAGATGGCGGAGAAAACCGGCATCAAGGTCCCGGATGAGGCCGTCAACCAGGCCGTCGCCAGCATCGCTCGCCGCAACAACATGCGGCTGGATGACTTCATCGCTGCGGTGCAGGCCGAGGGGGTCGATTACCAGGCTTTGCGCGAGGACATTCGCCGCGATCTCAGCATCGACCAGCTGCGCCAGCGCGAGGTGGCCCGGCGCATCGTGGTGACCGAGCGGGAAATCGATAACCAGCTCGAATCCAAGAACGCGCGCGCACCCGAGGCTGGCGGAGAGACCGCTGATGCCAAAAGGGCGGTGATTGCCGAAACCCATGCCCGACATATCCTGATGCGCCCCAGCGTCGTGATGGACGATGCCAAGATCCGCGCCACGATGAGCCGTGTGCGCAATGAACTGATAGGCGGCGCGGATTTTGCCGCCCTGGCCAAGCAGTATTCCGACGATGCCACTGCCGATCAGGGCGGCGATCTGGGTTGGCTGGCGAGCGGGGCGACCGTGCCCGAATTCCAGCAGGCGATGGATGCCCTGGCGCCGGGGCAGATCAGCGAGCCGTTTCGCTCGCGTTTTGGCTGGCATGTGGTGCAGGTGATCGAGCGGCGTGACCGCGATGCCACGGATGAGGCCGAGCGCGACCAGGCCCGGCAGCGTGTGTTCCAGCGCAAGCTGGAGGAGGCGACCCAGGCCTGGCAGCGCCGCCTGCGCGAAGAGGCTTATGTGGAGATCCGCCTCGACAATCCAGGCTGAGTGATGGCGGTGCGCGTGCCCCGCCTGGCGCTGACTCCGGGCGAGCCAGCCGGCATCGGTCCGGATCTCTTGGTGCGGCTGGCGCAAGAAGCCTTCCCCGCCGAACTGGTGGTGGTGAGCGATCCGGATCTGTTGCAGGCGCGTGCACGCCTGCTGGGATTGCCGCTCGTCCTGCGTCCTTTCGCAGTGGGTACTGAGCCTCGTGCCCATGTCCCCGGCGAACTGCTCTGCGATCCTGTTCCGCTTGAAGTCCCCGTTCGCCCTGGCCATGGCGACCCGGCCCAGGCGCCTCATGTGCTGGCGACCCTGGAGCGGGCCGTTGTGGGCTGTCTGGCCGGCCATTTCCAGGCACTGGTGACTGGCCCCGTCCACAAGGGCCTAATCAATGACGCCGGCATTCCCTTCAGTGGACACACCGAATGGCTGGCCGAGCGCACGGGGGCCGCGATGCCGGTGATGCTGCTGGTGGCGCCGGGATTGCGCGTGGCGCTGGCTACCACGCACCTGCCGCTGCGCGCCGTGCCCGATGCGCTGACGCCCGCGCGCCTGACTAGCGTCATCACGATTCTGGAGCAGGATCTGCGCCGGCGCTATGGCTTCGAGATCCCCCGCATCCTGGTGTGTGGACTCAATCCCCATGCCGGCGAAGGCGGGCATCTGGGGGACGAGGAGCTGCGCGTCATCACGCCGGTGCTGGACACGCTGCGGGCACAGGGATGGTCGCTGACCGGACCCGTGCCGGCCGATACGGCGTTCACCCCCGACCGGCTGGCACAGGTGGACGCGGTGCTGGCGATGTACCACGACCAGGGCCTGCCGGTGCTCAAGGCCAGGGGCTTCGGCGAGGCGGTCAACGTGACCTTGGGGCTGCCCATGGTGCGCACGTCAGTCGACCACGGCACCGCCTTCGCATTGGCCGGCACGGGACGGGCCGAGGTCGGCAGTTTTCGTGCGGCGGTGCATGAGGCCCTGCGTCTGGTGGCGCGCGCATGATGGTTGCCCGCAAGCGCTTTGGTCAGCATTTCCTGCACGATCAAGGCATCATCCGCCGCATTGTCCAGACCGTTGCGCCCCAACCCGGCGAGGCCGTGGTCGAGATCGGCCCGGGGCGGGGCGCCATCACTCGCCCGCTGCTGGCGGCGTGCGGCAAGCTGGATGCGGTCGAGATCGACCGCGACCTGATCGCCTTGCTGCGCCATGCCAACCCGCCCCTGGATGGGCTCACCGTGCACGAGTCCGACGTGCTGCGCTTCGATTTCCGGGCCTTGGCCCAGGCGCGCGGCGCGCCCCTGCGGGTGGTGGGCAATCTGCCCTACAACATTTCCACACCCTTGATCTTTCATCTGCTGGATCAGGTCGACGCCATTGCGGACATGCACTTCATGTTGCAGCGCGAGGTGGTGGAGCGCATGGCCGCGGCGCCCGGCGGCGGCGATTATGGCCGGCTCACCGTGATGCTGGCCGCCCAGGTCCAGGTGATCCCGTTGTTTCATATCGCCCCGGGGTCCTTTACCCCGCCGCCGCGGGTGGATTCGGCCTTTGTGCGCCTGGTGCCCCACGCCGTCGCCCCGTTCCCGGTGCCCGATCCGGCGCTCTATGCCCGTGTGGTGGCCGCCGCGTTTGGCCAGCGCCGCAAGACCTTGCGCAACACCCTCAAGAACCTCGCGGATGAGGCGCAGATCCGCGCCGTGGGGCTGGACCCCAGCCTGCGCCCGGAGCAGATCAGCCCGGCCGAGTACGCCGCCCTCGCCGTCCATCTGCGGACTGAAGCAGGGCAATGATAAAATCCAGTTGACTCTGTATCGATGATCCTTCAGGGTCGTTGCGCTTTTCCCGTTTGTTCCCGGATGGCTTCCATGACCCAAGATGCCCCTGTCTACCGGATCGATGTGTCCGTTGTCAGCGAATACCTGCCGTTGGAGTCGGACTCCGGCACGGATCGCTTCGTGTTTTCCTATACCGTCACCCTGCACAACAGCGGCACGGTCACGGCGCGGTTGTTGTCGCGCCACTGGCTGATCACCGACGGCGAAGGTCATGTGCAGGAGGTGCGCGGCGAGGGCGTGGTGGGGGAGAAGCCCGTGCTGGAAGTGGGGGATACCTACACCTACACCAGCGGCGCCATGCTGGAGACGCCGGTCGGCTCCATGCGCGGCAGCTACCAGATGGTGGCCGAGGACGGCACTCATTTCGAGGCCGAGATCCCGGTCTTCACCCTGGCTGTCCGCAGCCAGTTGCACTGAAAACCCATGGCCTCCTATGCCGTCGGCGATCTGCAGGGGTGTCTGGATCCGCTGCGCCACCTGCTGGACCGCCTGCATTTCGATCCTGCCGTTGATGGCTTGTGGCTCACTGGCGATCTGGTCAACCGCGGCCCCCAGAGCCTGGAATGTCTGCGTTTTGTCCACGCGCTGGGCGATGCGGCGGTCACGGTGCTCGGCAACCACGACCTGCACCTGCTGTCCCTGCATGCCCGCGGGGTTGCCGGGGCAACCAAGGCCCATCCCACCCTGGTGCCGGTGTTGCGTGCCCCGGATCGCGATGAGCTGATGGATTGGCTGATCCGCCGCCCCCTGCTGCACCATGACACTCGGCTTCATTACACCCTGGTTCATGCCGGTCTGCCCCCACCCTGGGATCTGCCCACGGCCGAGGCCTGCGCCCGCGAGGTGGAGGCGGTGCTGGCCGGCGAGGCGGCAGGCGGGTTCCTGCAAGACATGTACGGCGATGAGCCCGACCGCTGGTCGCCCGATCTGACCGGCTTGGCGCGCTGGCGCTTTGTCATCAATGCCTTGACGCGCATGCGCTATTGCACACCGGAGGGTCGCCTCGACCTGCGCGCCAAGGGCGCCCCGGATACGGTCGCATCAACCCTGAAGCCCTGGTTCGAGGTGCATCCCCCGGCCGCCCAGGGTCTGCGGGTGGTGTTCGGGCACTGGTCCACGCTGGGCGCGGTGGCGCGCGGCGGGGCCTACGGCCTGGACACCGGCTGCGTCTGGGGTGGCAGCCTCACTGCCCTGCGCCTGGACGCCGTGCCGGAGGATCCCGCGGCCTGGGTGCAGCAAGCCTGTCCCATGGCCTGCGCGCCCGGCAGTGACTGAGCCGTTCACGCCGGCTGCCCATCCGGCCCGCCCGCGCTTCGGCAACCAGCGCATCTTGGTCCTGGCGGAGAGCGCCTGGATCGGGCGTTGCAGGACCGGACTGGCCACTTCGCCCGCTTGCAGGTCAAGGCCGGCCCGCCAGTAACAGGGCGTTCGCATCAGGGCCGTCCTGTGCGTTGCCGCCCTTGCCGATAACGGGGCAGGGAGCAAATCATCCGCGGAGCCTGGAGCGCCAGCATGTCGCAGTCCTGCTATGACCTCGTCGTTGTCGGCGGCGGCATCAACGGCGTCGGCATCGCCCGCGACGCCGCCGGGCGCGGCCTTTCGGTCCTGCTGTGCGAGCGGGATGATCTGGCGGCGCATACCTCCAGCGCCAGCACCAAGCTGATCCACGGCGGGTTGCGCTACCTTGAACACGGCGAGTTCGGGCTGGTGCGCAAGGCGTTGCGCGAACGTGAGGTATTGCTGCGCGCCGCGCCGCACATCATCTGGCCGCTGCGTTTCGTGATGCCCCATGACGCCGGCCAGCGTCCGGCCTGGATGATCCGCGCGGGCCTTTTTCTCTATGACCACCTCGCCTGGCGCGAGCGGCTGTCGGGCTCCAAAAGCGTGAATCTGGAGCGGCATGCGGCCGGCGCGCCCCTCAAGCCCGCCTTCAGGCGCGGTTTCATCTATTCCGATGCATGGGTGCAGGACGCCCGGCTGGTCGTGCTCAACGCCATGGATGCCCAGGCGCGGGGTGCGCGAATCGCGACCCGCACAACACTCGTCGCCGCTCAACGTGGCCCGGCGACATGGTCGCTCGACCTGCGCGGTGCCGATGGCCGGTGCGGAACGGTCCAGGCGCGGGTATTGGTCAACGCCACTGGCCCCTGGGTCGGCACGCTGCTCAGCGATGTGCTGGGGCTGGGCGCCGCGCACGCGGTCCGGCTGGTGAAGGGCAGCCATATCGTGGTGAAGCGCCTGTTCGATCACCCCGACGCCTATCTTTTCCAGAACCCCGATCGGCGCATCATCTTCGCCATTCCCTTCGAGGGGCGATTCACGCTGATTGGCACCACCGACGTCGATTACAGCGGCGATCCGGCCCGCGCCGCCATCACTGCGGAGGAAATCGCTTACCTGTGCCGCATGGCCAGCCGGTATTTCAGCCGCGCGCTCACACCCGCTGAGGTGGTGTGGTCCTACGCCGGGGTGCGCCCGCTGCTGGACGACGCGGCGGGCGATGCCGCGAACGTGACGCGCGACTACACCCTGGAACTCGACACAGAGGCGGCGCCGGTACTCTCGGTATTCGGCGGCAAGCTCACCACCTATCGCAAGCTGGCCGAGCAGGCTGTCGCGCGCATCCAGCCCCTGCTCGGCAACCGGGTCGCGCCCTGGACGGCCGGCGCAAGCCTGCCCGGCGGCGATTTCCCCAGGGGTGATTTCGAGGGTTTCCTGGCGCAGGTCCGGCAACGCCATGGCTGGCTGCCGACGGATCTTGCCTTCCGGCTGGCCCGCAATTACGGGACGCGCATCGAGCGGATCCTGCATGGCGTGAGCGATCTCGCCGGCCTGGGGGAGGCGGTGCTGCCGGGCTTGTATGCTTGTGAACTGGACTATCTGATTCGGGAAGAGTTTGCGCGCACGGCCGATGACATCCTGTGGCGGCGCACCAAACTGGGTTTGGGAGCGCCGCCCGATGCCACCGCGCATTTGCAAGCCTGGCTCGACGCGAGGCCAAAGGGGCGCTGAGCCAGAACGTGGCCGATAGCGTTCGCTCGCGCGCAGACCCGGATGGCGCGCGGGGCGCAACGACTCGGGAACAGGGACGTTTGAGCTGACGGAGGGAAAACGGCATGGCTTATTTGCTGGCCCTGGACCAGGGAACGACCAGTTCGCGCGCCCTCGTTTTCGATACCGACGGGGCGCTGGTGGCGCTGGCGCAGCAGGAATTTGCGCAGATCTATCCCCAGCCGGGCTGGGTCGAGCATGATCCCGAAGTGATTTGGCAAAGCCAGCTCGACACCGCGCGCCAGGCGCTGACGCAAGCGGGCATCGGGGCACGGGAGCTGCTGGCGCTGGGCATCACCAACCAGCGCGAGACCACGCTGGTGTGGGAACGCGCCACCGGGCGACCGATTCACAACGCCATCGTCTGGCAGGATCGCCGCACCGCCGCCGCCTGCGATGCACTCAAGGCCCAGGGACTGGAGGCCCTGTTCCGCGAGCGCACCGGGCTGCTGCTCGACCCCTATTTTTCGGGCACCAAGCTGGCGTGGATCCTGGATGCGGTGCCCGGCGCCCGTGCGCGCGCCGAGCGCGGCCAACTGGCTTTCGGCACGGTCGATAGCTGGTTGATCTGGCGCCTGACCGGCGGTCGCGTGCACGCCACCGACGTCACCAACGCCTCGCGCACGCTGATGTTCGATATTCGCGCCAATCGCTGGGACGATGCCCTGCTGGACCACTTGCGTGTGCCGCGAGCGATGTTGCCGGCGGTGTTTGCCTCGGCGGCCGATTTCGGCCTGACCGAGCCGGACTGGCTCGGCGCGCCGGTGCGCATCGGCGGCGTCGCCGGGGACCAGCAGGCGGCCCTCTTCGGCCAGGCCTGCACGGCGCCGGGGATGGTGAAAAACACCTACGGCACTGGCTGTTTCATGCTGCTCCATACCGGCAAGCGCATGCCGCCATCGTCCCACGGCCTGCTGACGACTGCCGCCGCCCAATGGGACGCAACCCCCGCCTATGCCCTGGAAGGCAGTGTCTTTGTGGCTGGCGCGCTGGTGCAGTGGCTGCGCGACGGGCTGGGCATCATCCGCAGCTCGGGGGAGATCGAGGCCTTGGCCGCCTCGGTGCCCGATGCGGGCGGGGTTTTCCTGGTTCCGGCATTCGTGGGCCTGGGTTCGCCCTACTGGGATCCCGCCGCTCGCGGGGCCCTGTTCGGACTCACCCGCGGCACGACCCGCGCGCACATTGCCCGCGCTGCACTGGAGGCCATTGCGTTTCAGTCCGCCGAATTGCTCCAGGCCATGCAGGCGGATGCGGCCCAAGCGATCGAGGCGCTGCGGGTCGATGGCGGCGCGACCGCCAACGCCCTGTTGATGCAGATCCAGGCCGACCTGCTGGGTGTGCCGGTGGTGCTGCCCCACATCCAGGAGACAACCGCTCTGGGCGCAGCCTATCTCGCTGGCCTCCAGGCTGGGGTGTGGGGTTCGATTGCCGACATCGGGGCCTATTGGCGCTCCGGGCGGGTGTTCGAGCCGGCCATCTCACGCGACGAGGCGGACACGCGCATGGCGCGCTGGCGGGAGGCCGTCTCGCGCACACGGGGTTGGGAAACCGCGATGGGCGCGCCGTGAGGTGGAACAGAATAAGCCGCGTGAAGTCCCGGTGGGTCTGCTTTTAATGGCGCGAGTCGGCTTATGGCGGCGTGACGCGGCGCCACTGCTGGAAGCGCATGGCATAGGCGTTGGCGGCATCCGCGGGATGCACGGTTTCCTCGACCAGCGTCCAGTCTCCGGCGGGCAGCGCCGGGAAGAAGGTGTCGGCCTGGGCGTCGGTGTCCACCCGGGTGAGGAAGATCTCCTGGGCGATGGGCAGGAAGGCGCGGTAGATCTGCGCGCCGCCGATGACCATCACCCGCTCGCCCTGGGCGGCGGACAAGGCCGCTTCCACGCTGTCCACCCGCATCGCGCCGGGAAAGCCTTTGGACGGGTCACGGGACAGCACGAGATTTTGCCGGCCCGGCAGGGCGCGGCCGATGGAGTCGAAGGTGCGTGATCCCATCACCACCGCGTGGCCCAGGGTCAATGCCTTGAAGTGGGCCAGATCCGCCGGCAGGTGCCAAGGCAGGCGGTTGTCGCGGCCGATCCCGAACGCCTGATCACACGCGGCAACCAGGCTGATCTGTCGGGCCCGCGTCATACGGCCACCGGCGCCTTGATGGCCGGGTGATGCTGGTAGCCCAGCAGCTCGATGTCCTCAAAGACGAAATCATCGATCCGGGTGGCAGCCGGATTGAGGCGCAGCGTCGGCAGGGGGAAGGGCGCGCGGGAGAGTTGCTCGCGCACCTGATCCAGATGGTTGAGATAGAGGTGGCAATCCCCGCCGGTCCAGATGAAATCGCCGGGTTCGAGATCGGTGACCTGGGCCACCATGTGCGTCAACAGGGCGTAGGAGGCGATGTTGAAGGGCACGCCGAGGAACAGGTCGGCGCTGCGCTGGTAGAGCTGACAGGACAGCTTCCCATCCGCGACGTGGAACTGGAACAAACAGTGGCAGGGCGCGAGGGCCATGGCCGGCAGGTCGGCAAGGTTCCACGCGCTGACGATGTGGCGCCGCGAATCCGGGTTGGCCTTGATCTGCGCGATCACTTGGGCCAACTGGTCGATGCTGCGCCCATCCGGCGCGGGCCAGGAACGCCATTGCTTGCCGTAGACCGGGCCAAGCTCGCCATTCGCGTCCGCCCATTCATCCCAGATGGTGACGCCGTTCTCGCGCAGATAGCGGGTGTTGGTGTCGCCCCGGATGAACCACAGCAGCTCGTGCGCCACCGACTTGAAATGCACGCGCTTGGTGGTCACCAGCGGGAAGCCTGCTTGTAGATCAAACCGCATCTGGTGACCGAACACGGACAGCGTGCCGGTGCCGGTGCGGTCGGCCTTGCCCTGACCCGTGGTCAGGACGTGGCGCAACAGGTCCAGATACACCTGCATCAGCGCGCGGTTCCAAGCGTTTCGGCGGCGGGCAAGCGGCCGTAGCGGCGCGCCCACAGCAACAGATAGATGCCGAATAGGATCATGGGCACACAGAGCAACTGCCCCATGGTCAGCCAGCCGAAGGCGAGATAACCGATGTGGGCATCCGGCTCCCGCACGCCTTCCACGCTGAAACGGAACACGCCATAGAGCAGCAGGAACAGCCCCGAGACCGCGCGCGTGGGCCTTGGATGGCGCGAATACAGCCACAGCACGGTGAACAGGACCACGCCTTCCAGGAAGGCCTCATAGAGCTGCGAGGGATGGCGCGGCAGCGGGCCGGCATGGGGAAACACCATGCCCCAGGGCAAGTCGGTGGGGCGACCCCACAACTCGCCATTGATGAAATTGCCGATGCGCCCGGCGCCCAACCCCAACGGCACCAGTGGCGCCACGAAGTCGGCCAGGCGCCAGAACCCGCAACCCAGACGGTTGCCGTACCAGATCATCGCGAGGATGACCCCGAGCAGGCCGCCGTGGAAGGACATGCCGCCTTCCCAGATCCGCAGCAAGGCCAAGGGATCGCCCAGCACGCGCGGCAGATCATAGAACAGCACATACCCCAGCCGCCCGCCGAGGATCACGCCGAGCGCGATGTAGGTGGTCAGGTCGCCCACCTGCTCCGGCGACAAGGGCACATCGGGGCGTCGGGCGCGGGCGTGACCCAAGGCCCATCCGCCCAGGATGCCAACCAGATAGGTCAGGCCATACCAGTGGATGCTCAGCGGGCCCAGTTGCAGGGCGATGGGGTCGATGGTGGGGTAGGTCAGCATGGGCGCCATGGTACACCAAGGTGGCGCGTTTTGGCTGCCGCATGATCCCCGCGCCACAGGTCGGTTTCTTTTCTTATTAGTTAGTTACGGCGCACCTGCAGCACGCCCATGCCGAGGCAGATGGGCGCTGCCGTGCATTCGATTGTGCCCCATGCCCGGATGTCGATATTGCGTGCGAATCGTGGTGGGCATGATTGGGTATCCAAAGGCCTTATCTCCGCTCCGGAGAGAAGGAATGACCGCGGAATGGCTCAACGGACCGGTTCAAGCACCTGGGTGAACAAGGCGGCGCCGTTCAAGTCCTTGAGGGTTACCGTGAGCACCTCGCTGGCGCTATCCAGATCCACTTGACCGAAAAACTGCAGCCCGGCGGATGGCGGCAGGTTGGCCTGACCCGGCGGCGGCGCCTTGACGTATTTGACTTGCGGGCCAAAGGTCTTATCCAGAAGGCTCGGCCCGAAGGTGCCGGCATTGAGCGGACCGCTGACAAATTCCCAGAACGGTTCGAAGTCGCCACTGGCTGCCTGATTGGGGTCGTAGTAATGGGCGGCGGTGTAGTGCACATCGGCCGTCAGCCAGACCACATTGTGGATGCGCCGGCGCCGGATGAAGCGCAGCAGTTCGGCCATCTCCAGTTCCCGGCCCAGGGCGGGACCGTCATTGCCATTGGCGCCGTTCTCGAAGGCGTTCGGGCCATCGGCCACGATCAAGCCGATGGGCATGTCCGAGGCAATGATTTTCCAGGTGGCCGTGGAGCGGGCCAGAGCCTCCTTGAGCCAAGCCAATTGTTCCGATCCCAGATACGCCGTCTCCGGGCCTTGGCGAGTCTGGGTGTTGGCGGAGTTGGGGCCGCGAAAGCTGCGCAGGTCGATGCGGAAGATTTCCAGCGAGCGGCCGTAGCAGAATTTCTGGTACAGCCGGGTGCGCGGTTCGTAGCGGACCGGCATGTAGTCGACGAAGGCCCGCTCGGCGCGGGCCGCCAGCAGATCCACCTGCGGCATGCTGTAGCGCGGATCGGCCAGGATTTCCCCCGGATACCAGTTGTTCACCACTTCATGATCGTCCCATTGGGCGTAGATCGGCACTTCGGCATTGAAGCGGCGCAGATTCTCATCCAGCAGGTTGTAGGCATACTGGCCATGGTATTCCGCCTGGGTTTCGGCCACCTTGGACTTGGCTTCGGTGGTGAGATTGCGCCAGGTACCGCCGTCGGCCAGCGCCACCGTCTCGACCAGCGGGCCATCGGCATAGATGCTGTCGCCGCTGTGGATGAAAAAGTCCGGACGCAACTGACGCATGGTCTCGAAGATGCGCATGCCGCCCAGATCCGGGTTGATCCCCCAGCCTTGGCCGCAAACGTCTCCCGACCACAGGAAACGCACGTCGCGACGGCGCAGGGCAGGCGTCTGGAACTGGCACAGCATCGGCTCGCTCGCCCCCACCGCGCCATCCAGCGCCTCGAAGGACACGCGGCAGAAGATGCGTTCGCCATGCGGCAGGCCCTGCAGGTCGAACTTGGCCGTGAAATCGCTCTCCGGAAGTGCCGCCGGACCCCGCAACCGCACCACATTGCGGAAGCTTTCGGTGGTGGCCACTTCCAACCACATCCGCGCTGGCCGATCGGCCCGGCTCCAGACCACGGCGCGGTCGCCCAGCACATCCCCGACCTGCACCCCGCTGGGAATCTGCACCCTGCCGCCATTCGCCCAACTGCGCGACACGAAGCCGGGGAGCGCCGAGTAAACCGCCACGCCAGCACCCGTCACGGCCATCTGGCGCAGAAAACGCCGTCGTGCCGCATCGACAGCGCTTCCAACCGAAGGCTTGCCCATGATCTTGATCCCCCCTGAAAACCCCGTGGTGTCTCCATGGTGGTAGGGGGGGATGAACAAAGGGTGAAACGCCCATGACGGTTGCAAGAAGCCAGATGGCCGCTCACGGCAGTGCGCACAGTCTACGAGAACGATGCGCGGGCTATCCGGATGGCGATGATCGTGACGGGCTGGCTTGCCCAGTTCACCGAACCGTGGCGCTCGTCGACACGCGAACACCTGCGCGTGGTGAAAAGTACGCCGTGCTTACCTACCAGAAGGGGCGAAATTTGGCGCCATGATCTAATCCACGCCCTACCCGGTATCCGCGCCCGCACCACCCGCACTTCGCCACTGTCCGCACTCCCGGCAAGCGCTTGCCCTGGCGCAACGACGCGACGTCCGTCAGCCACGGCTCATCAATCTTAAGTGCCTGCCGATAAAAAATGGCAGCGCCATCTTCGTCGGGTACCGGGTCGAGACTGACGCCTTGCCGGCTATCGCAAGATGCGTCAGGAACACTTCGATCTCGGTCGCGCCCGTATCGCGCGGGTGTCGCCGGACATGGATCAAGACAAACCATCGCACTCAATCGACCCAGGAGTCTTCGGTGCGAATGCATGTCATGCATGATGGAGTCGGCGGAATGGAAAAAAACAAAGAGGTTTTGCATGAGCTGAGCGGCAGGATTTCTGCAGATACCGCCATGCTCTTTGATTTGGATGGAACTTTAGTCGATACAAACCTTGCCAACTATTTGTCCTATAGTCAGGCAATAAAAGAGATAACAAATAGGGGGCTAGACGTCAATTTTAATAAGAATAAACGGTTTAGCCGGGATGATCTAAATACTATAATTAAGAATCTGGACGAATCGCAGATAAAATGCATCATATCGCTCAAAGCTGAGATCTATAAGAGCTTCTTGCCAAAGACAAAATTGAATTGCGAGCTTGTAGACTTACTAGTCGGCTATAGTATGACTAACAAGACCGTTTTAGTAACAGGAAGCGAGGAAGATAGGGCAATGTTGACGCTTCGATATCATGGGATTGAAGATTATTTTAAGCATTTCATATTTCATGCCAATGCGAATGGAAAAGTAAAAACTAATAAGTACGATGCGGCGATAGCCAAGTTGGGGTTGAACCCGAAATCAATTATCGCCTTTGAGAATGAAGATGCAGATATTGAGTGCGCCGTACAAGCCGGAATTCCACGCAATAATATACTGGTTATTCGCGCCGAAGACAAAGAAGAAGGGGGTCCAGAATGCACGAATTTATTGTTGATAGGAATGCGTACTTAAGCAGGAGTACGCGCGGATTCTTCCATACAAGCTATCTTGAGTTTAGGCGACCAGGAAATCCGGATTTTTTAAATTTTCTAAAGAATGACTGCCTTTCGTATAACAAAGAATTGCCTAGCGCAAAGCGAAAGCTTAGAGAAATTCTAATAAATGACCTGCCGAGAGTTAAAGAACTTCTCCAACTTAAAGATGTGACAGTTTGCGTAGTGCCAAGAGCAAAAATTTCGTATTTTGAATTGCAATTGAAATTTATTGGAACGGTACGTGACTCTCTTGCAGAGGTTGGAGGCCTTGAAGACGGAACAGGTTTTATACGACGGCATACTGACACCAAAACCACGCATCTCACACATCTAAAAAAGCCAATTATCGGCTTGGTCAACGAAGGATTAATGCCTTACCCGGGAATTACATCTAAGACTTGCAGTCTTTCAAGCAATATCGCTGGGAAAGATATACTCCTCATAGATGATGTATACACCAAGAGGGTGAATATTGATGAGGACGCAATTCAGGCGTTGCTAGACATGGGCGCGAAAAGCGTTGCATTTTACGCTGTTGCAAAAACGGAAGGGGGTTAGCGATGAAAATATCGGAGAATGCGCTGAATGTGTTGGCGGCAAAATCCTATCGGGGAATTGGGAGAGCATGGATTGTAAAGAACATTAAGGGCGGGGAGACAACAGCCAGAATTGTGTCTTTGCTGAATGAAAGTTCGAAGCAGGATTTCGCAGTAACGAAAAGCGATTTCGATTTTTTAAGAGAGAGCATTAGAACGGAGATCGCTAAGAGTCTTCAAGCGCATGATAGTGTCGTAGCGATTGGAGACAGGGACTTCCCAGAGTTTAGGGGTAATGTCAAAAGTAGCGAACAGCCAATCGTATTGTTCTATCGGGGGAATCTAGGTTTGTTGAGTAAGAATAACAGAAATATAGCTGTTATTGGTTTGCTTTCTCCAGACGAAGAAATTGAACAGATAGAGAGGGAAGTTGTCTCAACGTTAATTAGTCATGGTGCGACGATTGTTAGTGGTCTTGCGCTAGGATGTGACACGATTGCGCACAAGCAAGCGCTATCTTCCGAAGGAAAGACGGTTGCAATACTTCCCAGCGCGCTTAGCGAAATTATACCATCTTCTAATAAAGAGTTGGCGGAAGAAATCGTCAAAAAAAGTGGCCTTGTAGTTACTGAATATTTCGATAAGGCAAAGTCAAAGATGGAGTTGAATGGGAGATATCAGGAAAGAGATCGGCTTCAGGCGTTGTTTAGTGATTGCGTAATTCTTGCTGCGAGTTACGCAAAAAATGATATGGGCTTAGACAGCGGATCCAGATTGGCAATGGAGTATGCTGCCAGTTACTCAATTCCCCGGGCTGTCATGTATGACTTTGAAATTAATGCTGAAAATCCGAAATATGATCTTAATCGCCAGTGTATTCGTGAGCAAATTGGATTGGCAGTAATTAACCGTGGAAATATGGATCGAGTGGTTACCGAGATTGTGTGCCATCAGTCGCAACCGTCGATTAGTCAAGTTGGACAGACTGATCTTTTCGGGTAGGCATGCATAACAATTCGCTGCAGGCGCGACGGTCCTGACGCGCGGCCTGAGCTCAAACGTTATCCCTCAGAGAGTACGCCCGTGCGATATCAAGGTAAGGTCACCGACTGGAATGACGATAGGGGCTTCGGCTTTGTTACGCCGAATGGAGGCGGTCCGAGGGTCTTCATCCACATCAAGTCATTCTCGAACCGGAAGCGCCGGCCGGTCGGTAACGAGCTGGTGACCTACGAACTCAGATCTGATACGCGAGGTAGGCCCCAAGGTGTGAACATCGCATTCGTTCGCGATCGCTCATTGCCTCCTCCGCGGACAACCGCGCCCGGCCCTGGGGTTGTGGCTTTGAGTTTTGCGTTCGTCTTCCTGGTGTTCGTAGCGGGGGTTGTGGTCGCGGGAAAGTTACCCTTTCCGGTGCTCTTCGCATACCTTACGGGGAGCTGTGTGACATATCTGGCTTACACGTTTGACAAAGCCGCGGCTCTACAGGGCAAATGGAGAACATCGGAGCGTGCGTTGCACTTTTTAAGTTTGGTTGGTGGATGGCCGGGTGCCATGCTTGCCCAGACAACGCTCCGCCACAAGACGCAGAAGCAATCGTTTCGGTTGGAGTATTGGGTGACGGTCGTACTCAACTGCGCAGCATTGGGATGGCTGCTGTCGCCGACCGGGATGCGCATAGTCAAGTCCGTCGTCGGTGCCACTTAAGGGCTAACCGCGCAATCGAGCGTTAAGTTGCACAGGAGGAGAGAGAAAATAGATGCCAAAAACAATCGATGAGAAACAGCAAATAGAAATTGAACATTGGCGGGACTCTCAGCAGGAGTCACCAGAGGCAGACTCTATTCATAATATAATTAACAAAATGACGGAGGCTGCCATTGTTCTGGACTGCTTTGAAAGGCATCGAGAAGAGTTATCTACCAACGGTCGCGTCCTTGAGCTTGGCGGCGGACAAGGATGGGCATCATGCATCTATAAAAAATTATTCCCGGATGCCCATGTTTCAGCAACGGATATAAGCAGTTTTGCTGTCGCTTCGCTACCAAAATGGGAAGATATTCTCCATGTGAAAATTGACAATTCATATCCATGCAAGAGCTACGAAACAAAAGAAGCTGAAGAAACTTTAGACCTGGTCTTTTGTTTTGCTGCCGCGCATCATTTCTTGGCTCACAAAAGAACCATGCAGGAGATTTCAAGAATATTAAAGCCTGGCGGCAGAGCCATTTACTTTTACGAGCCGGCAACACCAAGATATCTTTACCCGCTTGCCTATAAAAGGGTCAATGGAAAAAGGCCCGAAGTTCCAGAAGATGTCTTGATCGCCAATGAATTGAAAATTCTATCCAAGTCGGTGGGGCTTGATGTTCAAATTGATTATTATCCCTCTTTGATTCATAGGCGACCTTTTGAGACTTTGTACTTTTACATCTTAAACAAGCTGCCTTTTCTTCAAAGCAAAGTGCCGTGCACCGCAAATTTCATCTTTAGAAAATCGCCTCAATAATAATCGTAAAGAGTTGTTGTCTGCCGCAGCGCATCACTGGCGTCCAGGATTGCGCAGGAATCGTCCGGCCGCCGGGCTTAAGCTGAGACCCTGTTCCCTGAGAAGAGATCGCGAATAATCAGGGACAGACCACGGTTTTCTGGGCGGCTTTGGGGGCAGGTAAGGCGTTCACGACTGCTGTCGGCCGACTTCCAGACGGTCATCTACAAGCAAGGGTGCGGGGCAAGAATCGGGGTGGCGCCGCCACGGCATCCGGCGTAGACTGATGTCAACGACATTCACTGACCTTCGGGGACTGCCATGAGCCAGATCACTGCCCGGCTGCCGGATGAGCTGGTGGCCGAACTGGATCACGCCGCCAGACAGCTTCGGCGCACGCGCGCCGAACTGGTCCGCCAGGCCGTCGAATACTATCTGGACGATTTCGAGGACATTTCCCGCGCCATCGAGGTGCTCAAGGACCCCGCCGAACCGGTGCTCGACTGGGAAAGCGCCAGGCGCGATCTGATCGACCAACCGTGACCTATGCGCTCCACATCAAGCGCAGCGCCGCCAAGGCGCTGCAAACTATCGCCTTGGACGAGCGCTTGCGCCTGATCGAGGCCATCGACCGGCTTGCGGACAATCCCGGCGCCGGCAGCGTGCTCAAGGGGGAGTTCTCCGGTCTGCGCCGCATGCGGGTCGGCAATTACCGCATCGTCTGTGAGGTGAAGGCGCAGCAACTGGTGGTGCTGGTCGTGCGCATCGGGCGCCGTCGCGACATCTACCGCTGAAGATCGGAAACTCATGCTCGACACCGACACCAAACGCCGCATCGATCCGATTTGCGCGAGGCATGTGAAGCAGCGCTGGATCGATGGATTGCGCAGGAATCGGGTGGTCGCGTGGGCACGCCGGGCTTAAGCTGACGCTCTACACCCTGAGGAGAGATCGCGTGGACACGGCGAGTGGAATCCGTTTGGTGGCGCTGGCCGCGTTGTGGGGCGGCGCTTTTCTGTGTCTGCGCATCGGTGCGCCGGTATTCGGTCCGGCTCATCTCACTGCTTGGCGCGTGACGCTGGCGGCCGGGTTTTTGCTGGGCGCGGCGCTTTTGTTGCGCCGCCCGCTGCCGCGCATGGCGTCGTGGCGGCATTTTCTGGTGCTCGGCGCCTTCAATTCGGCGCTGCCGTTCCTGCTCTTTGCCTACGCGGCCCAGCGCCTGAATGCGTCCTTCATGTCGATCCTGAACGCGCTGGCGCCGATCTATGCCGCCGGCCTGGGGATGTTGTGGCGGGGCGTGCCGCCCACTGCCAGTGCGATGGCGGGCCTGGCGCTCGGGCTCCTGGGGGTGGTGATTCTCGCATGGGACAATCTGGCCGCAGCGGGCCCGGTGGCATGGCCGGCACTGGCGGCCGCACTGTTGGCCCCGCTCTTCTACGCCTTTGCGAGCCTGTACGCTCAGCGTGGCGGTGGCGCCACCAATGCCTTCGACAATGCGCATGGCAGCATGTGGGCGGCCGCATTGCTCACGCTGCCTGTGGCCTTGCTGGAACCGCCGACGGGACGGGAAGCGGATACGACCGCCTGGCTGGCGGTGCTGGCCTTGGGCATCCTGTGCACCGGACTCGCCTTCCTGCTCTATTTTCAGCTGATGGTCGATATCGGGCCGATGCGGACGCTGACGGTGACTTTTCTCATTCCCGTGTTCGGCGTGCTGTGGGGTGCGGTGTTGCTGGGCGAACCGGTGGGCTGGACGCTGGTGCTGGGCGGGATCTGCGTGCTGGCAGGCATCGCGCTGGCCAACGGCCGGGTCCCCTGGCGGCGATCCGCCGCAGCCGGCGCAGCGCCATGAACGCCGACACGGCCTTGGCGCCGGGTTTGGCATACGCCACCGTGGCGCAGGCGATCGCGTTCATTCGCCACAACGCGCCGCGCCAGCCCGGACTTGGCGAGGTGGCCCGTCATGTCGGGTACAGCGAGGCGCACTTCCAGCGCCTGTTTTCGCAATGGGCCGGGGTGTCGCCCACCCGTTTCCTGCAATTCCTTACCAAGGAGCACGCCATGGGTCTGCTCGCGCAATCCCGCAACGTGCTGGAGACAGCGCTCGAGACGGGGCTTTCGGGGTCGGGGCGCCTGCATGATCTGCTGGTGACCTGGGAAGCCATGACGCCGGGGGAAATCCGGCGCCAGGGAGAAGGCGTCGCCATTGACTGGGGATGGGCCGCCACACCGCTGGGCTGGATGGTGGTCGGCGAGACCGCGCGGGGCATCTGTCACCTGTCCTTTGTTGATGATCCCGCTGCGCCGGCGGTCCTGGACAGGCTGCGGCTATGCTGGCCCCGGGCGGTGTTGCGTCACCGCCCTGAAGCTGCCGCGTCGCTGGCGGAACGGGTGTTCGCGGGCGCGCAACGGGGCGCACCGCTGCGCCTGCTGCTGCGCGGTACGCCGTTTCGGCTCAAGGTGTGGGAGGCCTTGCTACGGGTTCCGGCGGGGCAGGTCTGTTCCTACACCACCCTCGCCGCCCGGGCGGGCGCGCCGCGTGCCGCGCGGGCGGTGGGCAGCGCCATGGCGGGTAACGACATCGCCCTGCTCATCCCCTGTCATCGGGTCATCCGCGAAAGCGGCGAGATCGGCGAGTACCGCTGGGGTGCGACGCGCAAGGCGTTGCTGTTGGGCTGGGAGCAGGCGCGGCAAAACTCCGCCGGCTGAATAGACTGCGAACATACCCGTATCCCTTGGATGCGGCTGTGCAGACAAGTGCTGGTAGCGCGAGCAGCGCAAAGTGCGGAATGCCGCGCCTCCCTTATGGCGGAATCGGCCATTCCGGGTTCCATGCGATTTCCCACAAATGCTGATCGGGGTCCTGAAAGTAACCGGCATAACCGCCCCAGAAGGTGTCTTGGGCGGGTTTCACAATGGTCGCCCCCGCATGCTGGGCCTGATCCATGACCTCATCGACTTCGAGCCTGGACGACACATTGTGCCCAAGCGAGACAGCGGCGGGGCCAGCGGCGTCGATTGGCAATCCTGCATCCTGGGCCAGATTTCGGCGTGGAAAAATCGCCAGTTTCAGGCCGCCCGCCAGATCGAAGAACGCAACGGCGCCGTGCTCGAAGGATGTTCCAATGATTCCTGCCGTGTTCAAGCCAAGGCCATTCCGATAGAAACGCAGCGATCGTTCAAGATCATCTACACCGAGGGTGATCAATGAAATGTGCGGCCTCATAAGCAATTTCTCCAGTACGGCGTACCGTCAGGTCAGCGCAGGCGGGCGAGCTGGCGGTCGATGTGGCGCTTGGTGCCCCAGACGGCTACCCCGACGCAGACGAGGCCGGCCAGTCGCGCCAGCACGACTTCGGGGCGGGCATTGCCGTCGGGCGGCCAGAAGCCACCGCTCGGGCCCACGGGCAGGGGTTGCAGGCTGCGGTAGAACGCCAGGGCAAGGAGACCCAGCCCCAGCGCCCACCACTTGCGGCGGTGCCGCTCCACCGCGCCGGGCGGTGGGGCGGCGTCTTGCATGCTCGGTTCACGGCGCGGTGTCGTCATCGGCAAGCAGTCCGATTCGTGTCCTGCCGCCGTCACCGGGAACCGCGGCTGCGCTTACTTCCCGTGGTGATGAGCGGCGTGGACGGCCTGGAAGGCGGACTCGAAATCCAGCACCTTGCCGCCGAAACCCTTGGCGAAACGTTCGGCCTCGTCTTTCTTGGCGAAGGCCAGGAAGGAGGGTTCGCAGCAGGCGTTGAAAGTCGATCCCCTGACATAATAGGCCGCACGCGCATCGATTTCGTCCCCGCGCAGGAAGTCGAGGGTGCGGGGCTTCGCATCCTTCACCTCCTTCATATCCTTGAGTATCGACAGACCGCAACCGGCGCAGCCGAAGCGTTCCTCCTTGCCATCGGGATGGGTCAGGATGAAGCCCACATGGGCATTGGTCATCTCCTTGCCGCACATCCCGCAGGTGGCCGGTTCGCCCGCGCCCTCGGCCGCCTGAACAGCCCCCAGCGGTCCCATCACCAGGCCCAGCACCAGCAGCGCGCCCATCATCCAGCGTTTCATCACCATGACATTGTCTCCTGTGGTTTTTGGAGCGTCTTGATCCGCTCCGCACCCATTCTGGCCGCCGCCCGTGCCGCGCCCCTTGATCGATGTCAAGGGTGTTTGATGGCCGTATCCACCTCCGTCGCGCGCGCAGTGGGCGGCAGCAGCCGGGCCAGCAGCGCGCAGACCGCATAGACCACGACGCCGGCGAACAGCACGTCGCTCAGGAAGTGACCGCCGGCCGCGATGCGCCAAAAGCCGATGATGCCGCCGGTCAGTCCGCCGGCCGCGAGCCAGGCGCGGCGCCGGCGCGGGCAGACAAAGGCCCCGGCCATCGGGAAAAAGCCCAGCGCCGCATCCCCGCTCACGAAGGCGCAGTTGCGCTTGCATTCGTTGACCGGTTGCAGGGGATGGCTGTAGTGTCGCGGCCCCCCGAACTCCTGCACATAGGTCGGTCGCGCCCGCCCCCAGGTGTCCTTCAATCCCAGGTTGACGACCAGTCCCGGGCCGAGCAGCAGGGCGACAAGTAAAAATGTCCAGCCGCGACGCGGCAATCCGCGCCAGATGCCGCCCGCGCGGGTGCGCACGATGCCGAGGACAAAGCCCAGCACGGCGCAGGCCCCGGCCAGCCGGATGGCGCGTTTCTGCCACAGGCTCATGGGTTGGTCGGTCCACCAGAACTCGCGCGGCTCCACCAGAAACTGCTGCGCCGTCCACAAATCCAGCGCCGGCCAGCGCCAGAACAGCGCCCCCAGCACGAGGGTCAGCAGCAGGGCGGGATAAAACGGCAGGGATCGATTCATGGTGGGTCGCTCGGGGTGGGGTAGCCGGTGAATCCTTGCAGGCGGTAAACGCCATAGACCGCCTCGCGTCCACTGCCCTGCGGCCGGCGCACCGGCCCCAGTGATTCGCCATGGGCAAAGGACGCTCGAATCGGCGCGGTCCGGGCCGGATCGGCAATCAACAGCCACGTTGTGCAAGGGGTATGGGCCAGGTCGGCGGTAAGGTCGAAGTGATCCCGGATCGGCCCGGGCGGGTGCCACTTCACCACCGGCGCCGGGCGCGGACGGGCGTAGTAGGCCAGGGCGGCCGCCGTGCTCCGGTCGGTGGTCAACAGGCAGGCGGCGGGCGCGCTTCGGCGCCATTCGGCGACCTGAAGGCCCAGGGTTTCCCAGCCACGCAGCCGCCGCAGGGGGTCGGCGCGCAACGGGAAGTGGGCCTGATCGCCGCCCCAGTGCAGGATGCCGCAGGCCAGCAGTGCACCCATCAGGGCGTTGAACAGGAGCGTGGCCAACAACAGTCGGCGCCAGGGGCGCGTCATCAGCCAGCGCGCCGCCAGAATCACCCCGGCGACATGGGCGGTCACCGCCCAGTTGGCGTTGGCGCCGGCCACCAGGGCCAGCCCGGCGTAAAACAGCAGCGGCGGCCAGGTGAGCCAGGCCAGCAGTCCTGCCGGGTTGTTGTCGCGCAGGGATGTCGTGGCCAGCGCCGCCCCCAGGCCCAGGAATGCGCCCGGCCCCAGCAGCGCGGCCTGGCTGGCAATGAAGCCCAGCATGCGCAGGGGGTCGGTATGTGCGGCGGACAGGTCGGCATTGTCGGAGGTGTGCTGGTAACTGACGAAGTCATGCGCGAAGTTCCAGGCCAGATTGGGGGCATAGACTGCGGCAGCGACGGCCAGGGCCAGGGCTTCTCCCCGTCCCGGCCGACGCCTGCTGCTGAGGACATGCCCCAGCCAGCCGACCAGGAAAAACGCCATGGCGTATTTGGACAACAGCCCGAAACCCAGCGCCAGGCCCAACGCAGGCCACCAGAGACCACCCCGTTGCTCGGCCTGGATCAGGGCGTACAGCGCCGCGCTCCAGCACAACAGCAGCGGCACGTCGGTGGAGATCAGGAAGCTGGAAAAACTCACCGCCGGCAAGCTGGCATACAGCAGCGCCGCCCCCACGCCCACGCGCGGGCCGTACAGTGCCCGGCCGGCGAGGAAGATGAAGCCTGCCGTGCCGCCATGCAGCAGGGGCGATGCCAGCCGCACCCCCCATTCCCCATCCCCGGCCAGGGCGGTGGTGAGGGCAATCACCCAGGCAATGACGGGCGGCTTGGAGTAGTAGCCGAAGTCCGGGGTGGTGGACCACAGCCAGTACTGGGCCTCGTCCACGAACAGATCCAGCGGGGATGCCGCCAGCAGGGCGATCCGGAGCGCGGTGAGAGTCGCCAGGACGCCCAGCAGGGCGCTGAGTGTCGGCTCACCGCCATGATCCTGCGGTCTGCCCCTGCCATTCGCCTGCATCCCTTGGTCTTCCTCCCCTTGGTTTGGTCATCGCCCTTTCACATGGCGGCGCTAGGCTAATGCCCTTTCGCGACGATTCCATGAAACCCGCCATGTCCGTCCCGCCCCTCTTCCCGCTGCGCCGCTGTGGTCCGTGGCTGCTCCTGCTGCTGGCCTGCCTGGCGCTGTTGCTGCCGGGGTTTGCCACCCTGCCGCCCACGGATCGCGACGAGACCCGCTTCGCCCAGGCCAGCCGCCAGATGCACGAGGATGGAGACTATCTGCATATCCGTTTCCAGGACCGGCTGCGACTGAAGAAACCCCCCGGCATCTATTGGCTGCAAAGCGCGGCGGCGGGTTTGGCGGGGAACGGCTGGGCCAATCCCATCTGGCCCTATCGGCTGCCGTCGCTCTTGGGCGCGCTGACGGCCGTGCTCGCAACCGCCGCACTCGGCGCCCGCATGGGGGGTCGGCGTGCGGGCGTGTGGGCCGGCGCGCTGCTGGCGATGACCGTGTTGCTGGGGGTGGAAGCCCGGCTGGCCAAGACGGATGCGGTTCTGCTGGCGGGGGTGGTGGCGGCCCAGGCGGCCCTGTGGTCGCTCTATCGCAGCCATCGGGAAGCCCGCCCGCCGAGCCTGGCGGCGGTGCACGGGTTCTGGATCGCCCAGGCGGCCGCCATTCTGGTCAAGGGGCCCATCGCCCCGCTGGTTTCCGGCTTGACTCTATTGGTCTTGGGTGTCGCGGATCGGGACGGGCGGATCTGGCGCGCGGTGGGGCCGCGTTGGGGACTGTTCTGGCTGGCATTGCTGGTGCTGCCCTGGCTGCTGGCCCTCAACAGCGCAACCGATGGCGCCTTCCTGGCCGAGTCCCTCGGGCGCGATCTGTTGGCCAAGGTGGGCAACGGCCAGGAATCCCATGGCGCGCCGCCCGGCACTTACCTGATGTTGGCGCCCCTCAGCCTGTGGCCGACCATCCTGCTGCTGCCGCCCGCTCTGCTGTGGGTCTGGCGCCAGCGCGCGCTGGCTGCGCCCCGCTTCCTGCTAGCCTGGGCGCTGCCGGTTTGGCTGATGTTTGAGTTGATCCCCACCAAACTGCCCCATTACATCCTGCCGACGCTGCCGGCGCTGTGCCTGATGGCGGCGCTGGCGACGCGCCCAGGGGAGGCTGCGACACCCCGGTGGGCGCGGCGCTTGGGTATGGGATTGTGGGCCTTGGGCGCCCTGGTCTGGCTGGGGGTGGTGGGCATCCTGCCCGCGTGGCTGCAAACGCTGGACGGGGTCACGCTGGCGCTGGCGGGGGGCTTGTTGGCCGCCGCCGCGCTGCTGCTGTACTGGGGCCGGACCCGCACGGCGCTGGGATTGAGCGCCCTGGTGCCGGCCGGGGTGATCATGGGTCTGTTGCTGCCCCGTCTGGAGGGCTTGTGGCCCAGCCGCGAGGTGGCGCGGCAACTCCAGCGGCTGGGGGTGTCGACGCCGCTGATTGCGGCCGGTTATACCGAGCCCAGCCTGGTGTTCTGGACCGGTCGCGAAACGACGCTGGTGAGCGAAGGGCGGCAGGCCGCCCAGCTCGCATTGGCCACGCCGGGGCGGCCGGTGCTGGTGAATGCGCGCACCGAGGCGGACTTTCTGGCCGCGGTGGCGGTCGGGGGCGCCAAGGCCGAGCGACAGGCGGAAATCCGCGCCTACGATCTGAACGGCGGCGGCCCCCTGCGCCTGACGCTCTATCAATTGCCGGTGAGGGAGGCGCCATGATCTCCCTTCGGATCCGGGGCGGAGAGCGGCCGGCGTCGCATGCGGTTCGGCGCCGCTGGGCCGCTGGGCTGTTGGCTGTGACCGGGGTGATGGCGCTTTGCGTGCTGTGGATCGATGTCCCATTGGCCTGGTACTTTCGGCGCAATACCCTGTTCTTCGATGGCTTTGCCGCGCTGATCACGCTGTGGGGGGACTCGCGCTGGGCGCTTTCCATCAGCCTGTTGGGTTGGGCTTTGGGGCGGATCGTTGGCCGCCGTCTTGCCGATCCGCATGGGAAAGAACGCGCGCGGCGACTGGCGCTCGCCTGTGGTTTCGTGTTCCTGAGCGTGGCCAGTTCGGGCTTGCTCGTGAACGGGCTCAAATTCCTGTTCGGACGCGCCCGTTTCAACGCCTTGATGCTGCGGGGAGAGTACGGGTTTTATTTTTTCCAGGCCGGCTATGACTTCAGCTCCTTTCCCTCCGGCCATGCCAACACGGCCATGGCGCTGGCCTTTGCCCTGGGCTATCTGTGGCCACGCTGGCGCGCATTGCTGTTGCTGGCGGGGTTCATGCTGGCGTTGAGCCGGGTGGTGGTGACCGCCCATTACCTGAGTGATGCCCTGGCGGGCGGCCTGCTGGGCTGGTGGACCACCCAGTGGTGGCGTCTATGGTTTCAACGCCGGTATGGGTTGTTTGCGCCGACTGCGGCCGTTGCGGCTGAGCCAGCTGCCGTTCAGTGCGTGAGTCCGGAGGAGGGCGGCGTAGCGTCGACCAGCAACTGGCCCACGTCCACCGCGTCAAAACCGTAGTCGCGCCCGCAGAACTCACAGGTCACCGTCACGCCACCCTGTTCGCGCAGGATGTCCTGCAATTCCGCCTCGCCCAACTGGCGCAGCATGGTCGCGACACCCTCGCGCGAGCAGCGGCAGCGAAAACTCACCGGCGTGGGGTCGAACAGGCGGATGGTTTCTTCGGCGAATACCCGCCGCAACAGCGTCTCGACCGGCCATTGCAGTAATTCCGCTGGACTCAGGGTGTCGAGCAGGTGGTTGCAGCGATTCCAGGCGTCCTCGTCGGGCGAGTCCCCCGGCATGCGCTGCAACAACAGGCCGACCACCGCGTGCGCGTCACCGGCCAGCAGCAGCCGCGCGGGCAGTTGCTCGGACTGGGTGAAGTAATGCTCGATGGCGCCGGCCAGGTCATCGCCGGCGAGCGGCACCACCCCCTGATAGCGTTCGCCCGGCTTCTGGCCTTCCAGCGCCAGCAGCAGCCGGCCGTTGTCGCCAAAGTCGAGCTGCTCGGCGGGCAGGTCCTGATCGTAGCGGGCGGTGGCGCGCAGATGCAGGTGGTGATCGCACTGGGCCAGCAGCAGGCGCAGGGGGCCGTCGCCTTCCACTTGCAGATTGAGCCGCCCCTCGAACTTGATGCCAGCGGTCAGGAGGGCAGCGGCGGCCATGGATTCTCCCAGCAACCGGCGTACCGGCGCGGGATCCGTCCGGCGCGACTGCGCTTCCTCCCAGGTGGCTTCCAGGCGCACCCACTGGCCGCGGATCGGAAAATCCTCGAACAGGAAGCGGTACAGCCGATCGCCGTCGCTGCTGTTCATTCGGCATCCAGCTTGCGGCGCAACAGTTCGTTGAGCTGGGCGGGATTGGCCTTGCCGGCGGTGAGCTTCATGGCCTGGCCGACGAAAAAGCCGAACAGCTTGTCCTTGCCGGCCCGGTACTGGGCGAGCTGGGCCGGATTGTCGGCCAGGATCTGATCGATCATGGTTTCGATGGCGCCGGTGTCGGTGATCTGGCGCAGGCCCAGGCGGTCGATGATGGCATCGGCCTCGCCGCCCTCGGTCCAGAGCACCTCGAACACCTGCTTGGCGAGTTTGCCGGAGATGGTCTGGTCGCTGATGCGCACCAGCATGCCGCCCAGTTGCGCCGCACTCACCCGGCTTTCGGTAATGTCGAGGTTCTCTTCGTTGAGCCGGGCCGCCAGCTCGCCCATCACCCAGTTGGCCGCTAACTTGGCATCGGCGGGCGCCTCGGCGACCAGGCGTTCATAGTAGTCGGCCTGCTCGCGGGTCGTGGTCAGCACGGCGGCGTCGTAGTCGGGCAGGCCGTACTGGATGACGAAGCGGGCACGCCGGGCGTCGGGCAGCTCCGGCAGGGTGGCGCGCACGGTGGTGATGAAGGCGGGCTCGATCATCAGCGGCAGCAGATCCGGGTCGGGGAAGTAACGGTAATCGTTGGCTTCCTCCTTGCTGCGCATGGTGCGGGTCTCATCCTTCACCGAATCGTACAGTCGCGTTTCCTGCACAATCTGGCCGCCGCTTTCGAGCACGTCGATCTGGCGCTCGACCTCGAAATTGATGGCGCGCTCCACGAAACGGAAGGAGTTGAGATTCTTGATTTCGCAGCGGGTGCCCAGACGGGTTGCGCCGCGCGGGCGTACCGAGACGTTGGCGTCGCAGCGGAACGAGCCTTCCTGCATGTTGCCGTCGCAGATTTCGAGATAACGCACCAGGGCGTGCAGCTTTTTCATGTAGGCGACCGCTTCCTTGGCCGAACGCATGTCCGGCTCGGAGACGATTTCCAGCAAGGGGGTGCCGGCGCGGTTGAGATCGATGCCGGTCAGGCCGTGGAAATCCTCATGCAGGCTCTTGCCGGCGTCCTCTTCCAGATGGGCGCGGGTGATGCCCACGCGTTTGTGGCCGCCGTCCTCCAGGTCGATATCCAGATGACCGCCACTCACCACCGGCAGCTCGAACTGGCTGATCTGGTAGCCCTTGGGCAGGTCGGGGTAGAAGTAGTTCTTGCGTGCGAACACCGAGCGCGGCGCGATCTGCGCGTCCACCGCCAGACCGAATTTGACGGCCATGCGCACCGCCGCCTCGTTGAGCACGGGCAAGGTCCCCGGATAGCCCAGGTCGATGGCGCAGGCCTGGGTGTTGGGCGCGGCGCCATAGCGGATGGCGGCGCCGGAGAAAATCTTGCTTGTTGTGGCGAGCTGGGCGTGGATTTCCAGCCCGATCACGACTTCCCATTCCATTGCGCGGTTCCTCGAAGCTCGGGACGGTCAGGCGAAGGCGGGCGGCAACTGCCGGTGCCAGTCGGTTTCCCGCTGGAACTGGTGCGCCACGTTGAGCAGCCGGCCTTCCGAGAAGTGGGGGCCGATGAGCTGCATGCCCACCGGCAGGCCATCCACGAAGCCGGCCGGCAACGACAGTCCGGGCAGGCCGGCCAGGTTGACGGCGATGGTGTTGATGTCCGACAGGTACATCTTCACCGGGTCGTCGGTCTTCTCGCCCAGCCGGAACGCCACCTCGGGGGCGGTAGGGCCCACCAGCACATCCACCGTCTCGAAGGCGCGGCGGAAATCCTCCGTGATCAGGCGCCGGCAGCGCTGGGCCTTGAGGTAGTAGGCATCGTAATAGCCGGCCGAGAGCACGTAGGTGCCGATCATGATGCGGCGCTTGACCTCGGTGCCGAAGCCCTCGGCCCGGCTGCGCTTGTAGAGATCTTCCAGGTTGGCGGGCTGTTCGCAGCGGTGGCCGTAGCGCACGCCGTCGAAGCGCGACAGGTTGGAAGAGGCTTCCGCAGGGGCGAGGGTGTAGTAGGTCGGCACCGACAGCCCCAGGTTGGGCAGATGGACCGGATGCACGGTCGCGCCCAGGTCCTTGAGCGCCGCCAGGGCCGTTTCCACGGCAGCGCCCACCGCCGGCTCCAGGCCCGCGCCGAAGAATTCCGCCGGTACCCCGACGCGCAGTCCGGCCAGGGACTGCTCCAGGGACGCGCTGTAGGCCGGCACCGGGCAGTCCACGCTGGTGGAATCGCGGGGATCGAATCCCGCCATCAGCTCCAGCAACAGCGCGCAGTCGCGGGCATCGCGGCCAAACACCCCGGCCTGATCGAGGCTGGAGGCGAAGGCGATCATGCCCCAGCGCGATACCCGGCCGTAGGTGGGTTTGAGGCCGGTGATGCCGCACAGCGCCGCCGGCTGGCGGATGGAGCCGCCGGTGTCCGAACCGGTGGCCAGCGGCGCCAGACGGGCCGCCACAGCCGCCGCCGAACCGCCGGAGGAACCGCCGGGCACCCGCGCGGTGTCCCAGGGATTACGGACCGGGCCGAAATAGCTGGTTTCGTTGGAAGACCCCATGGCAAATTCGTCCATGTTGGACTTGCCCAGGGTCACGAGACCCGCGGCAGCGCAGCGCGCGACGATGGTGGCATCGAAATGCGGCACGAAGCGCTCCAGCATGCGCGAGCCGCAGGTGGTGCGCTGATCCTGGGTGAGGAAGATGTCCTTGTGGATGATGGGGATTCCGGTCAGGGGGCCGCAACCGCCCTGGCGCCGGCGTGCATCGGCCGCGCGCGCCTGCGCCAGCGCCCGTTCGGGGTCGACGGTGATCAAGCTGTTGAGCTGGGTGTCGAATCGCGCAATGCGATCAAGAAACACTTGCGCCAGCTCCTCGCTGGTGCATTGACCCTCGGTCAGGGCCGAGGCCATTTCGGCGACAGACAGGCTGTGCATGCAAACTCCCGACGGGATAATCGTGGCGGTTATTCGATGACCTTGGGCACCAGGAACAGGCCCGCGTCGGCCGCCGGGGCCTGGGCCAGGCAGGCCTCGCGCACGTCGGTCTCGGTGACGGCATCGGGCCGCAGACGCTGGGCCACATCCAGCGGATGGGCCATTTCGGTGATGCCGGTGGTATCGGCGGCATTGATCTGGGCCAGCAGATCCAGTGAGCGGGACAGGACCTGGGTGTAGGCTTCCAGTTCCGGCTCATCGACCGCCAGGCGCGCCAGATGGGCGATCCCGCGTACCGTTTCGATGGTGAACGACATGACACACTCCCCGACAGAACGGATAAGGGCGCAAAAGTAAGCTGCGCCCCCAGTGCGCGCAGTTTACACACAACCGACTGGGGTTGTGCCCGGGCCTTGCCCGAACTTCGGCGCATTGCTAGAGTCTGCCATTTTAACAGCCTCCCGCCATAACCCGGCTCATACGGACCTAAGAACCTTCATGCTGAAACTCAAAGGGCTTCGGGGATTTTTCTCCAACGACCTGTCCATTGATCTGGGGACAGCCAACACGCTGATCTATGCCCGCGGCAAGGGCATCGTCCTCGATGAGCCCTCCGTGGTGGCCATCCGCGACGACGGCAATGGCCGCGGCAAGACCATCGAGGCAGTGGGCACCGCCGCCAAGGCCATGGTGGGCCGCACCCCCGGCCACATCACCGCCATTCGGCCGCTGAAGGAAGGCGTCATTGCCGACTTCACCGCCACGGAGAAGATGCTCCAGCACTTCATCCGCAAGGTTCACGATTCGCCCTATTTCCGCCCCAGCCCGCGCGTGCTGGTGTGCGTGCCTTACGGCGCGACCCAGGTCGAGCGGCGCGCCATCAAGGAATCCGCTGCCGGTGCCGGCGCGCGTCGGGTTTACCTGATCGAGGAGCCGGTCGCCGCCGCCATGGGGGCCGGCATCCCGGTGCACGAGGCGCGCGGGTCGATGGTGCTGGATGTGGGCGGCGGCACCTCCGAGGTGGCGGTGATGTCCTTGAATGGCATCGTCTATGCCGCATCGGTTCGGGTGGGTGGCGACAAGTTCGACGAGGCCATCATCAACTACGTGCGCCGCAACTACGGCACCCTGATCGGCGAATCCACCGCCGAGCGCATCAAGCGCGAGATCGGTTCGGCGTTTCCGGCCAAGGAAGTGCGCGAAACCGAGATCAAGGGACGCCATTTGTCCGAGGGCGTGCCGCGCAGCTTCACGCTCAACAGCAACGAGATCCTGGAATCCCTGCAGGAACCGCTGAGCGCCATCGTGCGCGCGGTCAAGACGGCGCTGGAGCAGACCCCGCCGGAGCTGGCCTCCGATGTCGCCGAACGCGGCATCGTACTCACCGGCGGCGGGAGCCTGCTGCGTGACCTCGACCGCTTGTTGATGGAAGAAACGGGCATCCCGGTGGTGCTGGCGGATGATCCCCTCACCTGCGTGGCGCGTGGTGGTGGCCGGGTGCTGGAACTCATCGACGAACATGGGGTCGATCTGTTCGCTCTGGATTGAATGGATTTTTTGCCACGGGCTGCCCCACACGGGTAGCCCGAACGCCGCGCCACGGGGGGCAAGGCCATCAAACCGCTGTTCCTCAAGACCCGTGCCCTGCATCTGCGGCTGGTGTTGTTCGTCGTCGCTGCCATCGCCCTGATCCTGTATGACTCTGGGCAGACCGAGCCGAAGCGGCTGCGCCTGGCCTTGGGGACGCTGGTCTATCCCGTGCAGCTCGCGGTGGATGTGCCGTTGCGCCTGGGCCGCGAGTTCCTGGAGAACGTCAGCACCCGCCGCACCCTGGGCGCGGAGAACGCAGCACTCCGGACCCGGCTGATCTTGCTGGAGGCCCAGATCCAGAAACTGGCCGTACTTCAGGCCGAGAACAGCCGCCTGCGCGAGCTGCTGCAGTCCTCCAGCCGCCTGGATGACCGCTTGTCCATCGCCGAGATCCTCTCCATGGACCTGGACCCCTATCGCCAGCGCATCATGCTCAACCGCGGTCTCGTTCATCAGGTGCATGTGGGCCAGCCCATCATCGACGCCCACGGCGTCATGGGCCAGATCACCCATGTCGGCCTGAACACGTCCACGGCCTTGCTGATCACCGATGCCAATCACTCGTTGCCGGTCGAGGTCAACCGCAATGGCCTGCGCACGGTGGCCCAGGGCACGGGGGAGGGCCGCTGGATCGTGCTGCCCTATCTGCCACGCAATGCGGATATTCGGGAAGGTGATCTGTTGGCCACCTCTGGCCTGGGAGGACGCTTTCCGCGCGGCTATCCGGTGGCGGTGGTAAGGACGGTGGATCGTCAAGGCGAAGGTCGTTTCGCCCGTGTACGGGCGGAGGTCACCGCGCAGGTGGATCGCAGTCGCGAAGTCCTGCTGGTCTGGGATCATCCACCGCTCGATAGCCCGCCGCCCGCCGAAAATACCGAGGGGCTACCCTGATGTGGACGCGTTGGAGCGTGGTCGGGGGCTGCTTTTTCATTGCCCTGATGCTGACGTTTGTACCGCTTCCCGCCTGGGCGGTTGAACTGCGACCTCATTGGGTTGCCCTGGTGCTGATTTACTGGATCATGGCGCTGCCGGAGCGGATCAGCCTGGGCACCGCCTGGAGCCTGGGGCTCCTGGTGGACGCCTGCCGTGGCGATGTTCTTGGGGTTCAGGCACTGAGCCTGACCCTGGCGGCCTACCCCGTGGCGCGCTTTCATCTGCAGCTGCGGGCGTTTCCCGTGTGGCAGCAAAGTGTGCTGCTGATTCCCATGCTGGCCCTTGCCGCCTTCCCGGCATTCTGGCTGGCCGGCATGGGCAACCGGGGAAACCCCAGCTTTCCCTGGCCGGGCCTGCTGACCAGTGCCTTGATCTGGCCCTGGATTTTTGCCGTGCTGCGCCATCTGCGGCGTCGCTTCGGTTTGGCGTGAGGCTTCCCATGCGTCGGCGCTGGCGGTCGGGCCATCAGGTCCGGCTGCACAATCCGGAACTCGAACGGCGGTTGATCCGCAATCGCATGAGCCTGGCCTTGGTGCTGGCGGGGCTGATGCTGGTCGGACTGTGCCTGCGGCTCTATGAGTTGCAGGTGCAGCATCATGCGCATTTCGTCACCCTCTCGCAGGACAACCGGGTGCGGCTGCGACCCCTGCCGCCGCAACGCGGGCTGATCTACGATCGCAATGGCATCCTGTTGGCGGAGAATCTGCCATCCTTCCGCCTGGAAATCGTCCCCGAGGATGTGCCGGATCTGCCCCGAACGCTGGATCGGCTGTCGCAGCTCATCGCGATCAGCCCCAAGGACCGCGAGCGTTTCGAACGCGAGCGCCGACGCAGCCGGCCATTCGATGGCATTGCCCTGCGTTACCGGCTGACCGACGAGGAAGTGGCGCGGCTCGCGATTGACCGCATTCATTTCCCCGGCGTGGATATCCGCGCCGACCTCACCCGTCATTATCCCTTCGGCGCCAGCACGGCGCAGGTGATTGGCTATGTGGGGGCTGTGGACGAGCGGGACCTGCGCAATGGGGCAGAAGGCATCTATGCCGGCATCACCGAAGCCGGTCGCAATGGGGTGGAGCGTTCCTACGAAGCCGAGTTGCGCGGCGTGACCGGCTATGAACAGGTGGAGGTCAATGCCCAGGGGCGCACGATCCGGGTGCTGGAAACCCATCCGCCCACCGCTGGTCAGAACCTTTACCTGAGCCTGGACATTCATCTGCAGCAGGCCGCGGAGGTGGTCCTGGCGGGACGTCGCGGCGCGATCGTGGCGATTGCACCGGACAGCGGCGAAATCCTCGCCATGGTCAGCCAGCCGTCCTTCGATGCCAACCTGTTTGTCGGCGGGATTTCCTCCGAAAATTATCGCGCGCTCAATACCGATCCGGGCCGTCCCCTCTTCAATCGCGCCATCCTGGGCCAGTATCCACCCGGTTCCACGGTCAAGCCGCTGCTCGGGGTGGCCGATCTGGCCAGTGGCCAACCACTGGGGGCGGGCGGGGTGTATTGCCCTGGGTATGTGAAGCTGCCCAATATCGAGCGCCGCTACCGGGACTGGAAACGCAGTGGCCATGGCCAGACCAATCTGCGTCGCGCCATTGCGGAATCCTGCGATGTGTATTTCTACCAGCTCGGCCTGGAGCTGGGGATCGACCGTCTCCACGATACCCTGACGGCCTTTGGATTCGGCCGCACGACGGGCGTGGATTTGCCCGGCGAGCGCGCTGGCCTGGTGCCATCCAAGGCTTGGAAGCAGCGTGTGCGCAAGCAATCCTGGTATATCGGTGAAACCCTGGTCAACGCCATTGGCCAGGGCTATAACCTCGCCACGCCGCTGCAACTGGCCCAGGCCGCCGCGACCCTGGCCCGGCGCGGTCAGGTGCTGCAGCCGCGCATGGTGCGGGCGCGCGAGGATACGTTTAGCGGGCAATATTTCCCCCTGGCACCCACACCGGGAACACCGGTGCCCTTCGGCACGCTTGCCCAATGGGAAATGGTGATCGATGCCATGCACGACGTCGTCCAGACTCCGGGAGGCACCGCCTACGGCAGCGGGCGCAGTGCGCCCTATGCCTATGCCGGCAAGACCGGCACCGCCCAGGTCTATGGCCTTGGCAGTGAGGAGGAATACGAGGAAGAGAACGTCGCGCTCCATTTGCGTGACCACGCCCTGTTCCTTGGGTTTGCGCCACAACACGATCCGGCCATCGCCGTGGGGGTGGTGGTGGAGCACGGGGGCAGCGGCGGGCATACCGCCGCGCCGATCGCGCGTCAGGTACTGGACGCCTATCTGCTGCAGGAGGCGGCGCCATGAATCGCTCGGTCTATGAACTCGGGGTCGGGATGCGCGGACCCTTGCGGGACTGGCCCACCCGGCTGCATGTGGATTTGCCCCTGCTTGTCTGCCTCGGACTATTGTCCGCAGTCGGCCTGATGATCCTCTACAGCGCGGGCGGCGAGGAGATGGATCTGCTGGTGCGCCAATGTCTGCGATTGGGGCTGGCTTTCCTGGTGATGCTGACGGTCGCGCAGATCCCCAGTGAATGGCTGCATCGCATCGCACCCGTGCTCTACGGCGTGGGTCTGATCCTGCTGGTGCTGGTGATGGGTCTGGGCGACATCGGCAAGGGCGCCCAGCGCTGGCTCGACCTGGGGGTGGTGCGGTTCCAGCCCTCGGAGATCATGAAGCTCGCCATGCCCTTGATGACGGCCCGCTATCTGCATGATCGGGGTTTGCCGCCGCAGCGCTGGGATATCCCGCTCATCCTGCTGCTGATTGGCGGGCCTGTTCTGCTCATTGCCGAGCAGCCCGACCTCGGGACCGCCGTGCTGGTCGCGGTTGGGGGCCTTGCAGTGCTGTTCCTTGGCGGCATTTCCTGGCGCTGGATTGGACTGTTCCTGGGTGGCCTGGGGGCTGCCTTGCCGCTCCTGTGGGGTCTGATGCACGACTACCAGCGCCAGCGTGTGTTGACCCTGCTCAATCCCGAAGCCGATCCCCTGGGTTCGGGTTACCACATCATCCAGTCCAAGATCGCCCTCGGCTCAGGCGGTCTGTTCGGCAAGGGCTGGCTCAACGGCAGCCAGGCTCACCTGCAGTTCCTCCCCGAGCGCACCACCGATTTCATCTTCGCGGTGTATGGCGAGGAATTCGGCCTCATCGGCCTGGTGTTACTGCTGGCGCTCTATTTCGCGGTGACGGCACGCGGCCTGCAGATCGCGGCGCAGGGACAAAACAGTTTCGAGCGCCTGCTCGCCGCCAGCCTGAGCTTCACCTTCCTGTTTTATGTGCTGGTGAACACGGGCATGGTGTGCGGCTTGCTGCCGGTGGTGGGCGTGCCCCTTCCACTGGTCAGTTTTGGCGGCACGTCCATGGTGACCCTGCTGGCGGGCTTCGGTATGCTGATGTCGATCCAGACCCACAAGAAGATGCTTGCCCCATGAGAATACGGTTCCGCCTGTGCCTCGCCGGCTTGCTCGGCGCACTGTCCTTGTTGCCGGCGATGGCAGCGGATGGCCCGCCGGCTGCCCCGGAAGCGCCTGCCGCCTGGAGCGATGCCGCCCAGCGCGAAGCACTGGTGCGCCGCCTGGTGGATCAGCACGGCCTGTCCGAGCCGGCTGTGCGCACCCTGCTGGGCGAAGCGACGTTCCGTCAGGACATCATCGACGCCATGACCCGCCCCTACGAGGCCAAACCCTGGCACCAGTATCGCGGCTTGTTCCTCACCGCCGCCCGCATCACCGGCGGGGCCGCGTTCTGGCAGACCCATCGCGCGCTCCTGGAACAGGCCCAGGCCCGCTATGGCGTACCGCCGGAAATCGTGGTGGCCATCATCGGTGTGGAAACCCAGTACGGTCGCAATCTGGGACGTTACCGCGTGCTGGATGCCCTCGCGACCCTGGGCTTTGCCTATCCCCCGCGCAGCGCCTTTTTCCTGGGCGAGCTGGAGCAGTTTCTGACCCTGACCCAGGAAGAACATCTGGATCCACGCCAGACCCTGGGGTCCTATGCCGGCGCCATGGGCATGGGGCAGTTCATCCCCAGCAGTTATCGCAGCTATGCGGTCGATTTTGATGGAGACGGCCAGCGCAACCTGTGGCAGCCGGCCGATGCCATCGGCAGCGTGGCCAACTATTTCGCCCGTCACGGCTGGCAGAAAGATGCCTTGGTTGCCTTTCCCGCCCAAGCCACGACGCCCGAAGCCAAGGCGCTGGGCAGCCAGAAACGGGAAACCCCCCATACGGTGGCATCCCTGAAGCAAGCGGGGGTGCGCAGCGAGGCAAACTTGCCGGCCAATTCGCCAGCCAACCTGTTGATGCTGGATCAGGTCGATGGACCGGAATACTGGGTCAGCCTGCCCAATTTCTATGTCATCACCCGCTACAATCACAGCGTGCTCTACGCCATGGCCGTGTTCCAGCTCAGCCAGGAAATCCGTCGTGCCTACCAGGAACAGATTTGAGCCCACCCCTTCCAGGACAAGCCCGGGAAGGGGCCGGTACGGCCTCCCCATGGCTGGGTCGGCGCTGCTCAGCCTGTTGCTGGCCGCCTGCGGCACGCTTCCCCAACCGCCATCAACCTCCGCTCCACGGCACGCATTACCCACGCCAGCACCCGTCGGCAATTATCGCGATGCCGAGCCGCGCTTTGAACCCCGCAGCCGGCTGGGCAATCCACCCTTCTATGTGGTGAACGGTCGGCGCTATGTGGTTCTGGATACCGCCCACGGCTTCCGGGAACGCGGCATTGCCTCGTGGTATGGGCCCGATTTTCACGGCAAGAAGGCTTCCAACGGCGAGGACTACGACATGCACAGCATGACGGCGGCCCACAAGACCTTGCCTTTGCCGTCTTATGTAAAGGTCACCAATCTCGAGAATGGTCGCAGCGCGATCGTGCGCGTCAACGATCGGGGTCCTTTCGTGGATGATCGTGTCATCGATCTCTCCTTTGCCGCAGCCACCCGCCTGGGTGTGGTCCAGAAGGGCACTGCGCCGGTAGAGATTGCAGTGGTCGAACCCGGCGACGCCGGCGTGCAGGTCGCCGATCCGGGTCCCCGACCGGTGATGGGCAAGCCGCGGCTGTATCTCCAGACGGGCGCTTTTGCCCAACGCGAGAATGCCGAACGCATGCGCCAGCGCCTGTTGCTGGCCCAGATGGGGCCAGTGGATATCCGCACTGAATCCGCCGGGGACCGTCCGGTGCACAAGGTATGGGTGGGTCCGTTTGCCGACGTGACGGGTCTGGATGCGGCCAGCGCCCGCCTGCACGGTATCGGCATCAACGATCCGCGCCCCACCATCGACTGAGGGGCATCATGTTCGCTGACCGCCTGGACGCGCCCTGTTCGTTCACTCAAGCCGTCCGCTTCGCGGTGATGGCCTCTCTGGTGGGTTACACGGATCAAGCGCGTCCGCACGTTCGGTGACGAATCTCCCGAACGGGCCAGGGGCTGATCCGTTTTCGTGCCGGATTGGCAATCCGCGCATGCTCCAGCACAATCACGCCCATGCGCATCGCCACCTGGAACGTCAATTCACTCAACGTGCGGCTCCCTCATGTGCTGGACTGGCTGCGGGAGAACCCCGTGGAGGTGCTGGCCCTGCAGGAAACCAAGCTGGTCGACGCCAAGTTTCCGGTCGAGGCGCTGCGCGCGGCCGGCTATGAGGCGATTTACGCCGGCCAGTCGGCCTATAACGGCGTCGCGGTGCTCAGCCGCTTGCCGATCAGCGCGGTGCGCACCGGCCTGCCGGGCTTCGAGGATCCGCAGCAGCGCGTGCTGGCCTGCACCATCGGCCCGCTGCGGCTGGTGAACCTGTATGTGCCCAATGGGCAGGCCGTGGGCAGCGACAAATATGCCTACAAACTCGCCTGGCTGGCCCAGTTGCGGGATTACCTGCAAACGGAACTGGCCAATCACCCCCAACTGGCGGTGGTCGGGGATTTCAACATCGCCCCGGAAGACCGCGACGTGCACGATCCGGCTGCCTGGGCCGGGCAGGTGCTGTGCAGCGAGCCGGAGCGGGCGGCGCTGGGCGCCCTGTTGGATCTGGGGCTGCGGGACAGCCTGCGCCTGCATGAGGCGGCCGGCGGCATCTATAGCTGGTGGGACTACCGCATGCAGGCTTTTCGCCGCAAGCGCGGCCTGCGCATCGACCTGATCCTGGTCAGTCCCGCGCTGGCGGAACGCTGCGTGGAAAGCCGCGTGGACGCCATTCCGCGGGGCTGGGAACGTCCCTCCGACCATGCCCCGGTGATCGCCGGGTTTGCCCCGTTAGATGGGGTTTGAGACCGGCATCAACTGGCATTGTGGCTTTGTGTTCCAGGCAATGGGGCATAGGATGAAGCAGCGCTTTCGCCTTCGGCACGCTACGGCCCAAGGATTCGGTTCGAACAACCCGCACGGCTCGGCAGTCCAAGTCTCGATGCGATGATTCGCAATCATTCCTTACTCTGGAGTCCCCATGCCAAATTTCGTGATGCATCAGATCAATGTGCTGGGTTCAGTGCTATCGTCCACGCTCGGCCTGTGGCGGGGTACCAGCGTGATGGCGTCGTCTGTCCAGGCGCCGGCCCCGGAACAATTGCTCAAGCTCTACGATATGGAGGGTTGCCCCTATTGCCGAGCCGTGCGCGAAGCGCTGACCGCGTTGCACCTGGACGCGGAAATCTATCCCTGCCCCAAGGGCGGCACGCGGTTTCGCCCCGAGGTGATCGCGCTGGGCGGCAAGGCGCAGTTTCCCTATCTGGTCGATCCCAACACCGACACCCGGATGTATGAATCCGAGGCGATCATCGCCTACCTCTTTCGCACTTACGGCGGGCGCGAGGTGCCGGCCTATTACCGGGGCGCCCTCCTCAAGCAAATCGGCAACAGCCTGGGGACCGCCGTACGTGGCCTGCATGGGATTCAGGGGCGGCCCGCCCGGAGGCCGGAGCAATTGCTGCACTTGTGGAGTTTCGAATCCAGTCCTTATTCGCGGCTGGTGCGCGAGCGCCTGACGGAGCTGGAACTGCCCTACGTCCTGCACAATGTCGGCAAGGAGCGCTGGCAGGAAATGGGACCGGCGGCGCGGCGCATCCAGGGCGGGCCATTCGAGCCCGTGCCCGGCGGCAAGCGTGAGGCGCATTTCCGCCGCACCGGCCACATGCAGGTCCCCTATCTCGAGGACCCCAATACCGGCACGCACCTGTTGGAGTCGACCCGCATCCTGGATTATCTGGATAGCACCTACGCCGCTTGAAGGGGAGTTCATCCTGTCCGGCACTGCGTTCGCCCATGCCCCGGATGGCATGGCGCCATCGGGATCGTTCTGCGTCGCCGGATCAGCCGTCTCGCGGCAATGCGTAGCTGACTTTCGTTTCGGCGACGGTCACATACCCCTGGCTTCTGAGCCGCTCCACGAGGGCCGCTACCTCCGCGTCGCACAGCCGCTTCTGGAAAATCGTTGCGATGGTGTTGGACAGGGTTTGCACGCTGTTCGGCCGCCCTGCTGTGCGTTTTTGAAGATTTTCAATAACAAGGCTAAGCCGCTCATCAACCGATGCCGCTCGGGCCAGCTTGATCGAGGGGATATCCGAGATATCCTTGACCCGACCCGCAGCGATTTTTTTCGCCCGGAGATGCCTAACCAGCGGATCGAAGCCAGTATCTTTCGAGATGATGTGGAAGTAAGCGGTCGGATCGCCCTGGGCCAACTGACCGATATAGAAGGCAATGTGGAAGTCCAGCGCATTGGGGCCGTTGCCACTGATCTTGATGTATTCGACCCGGTTGCCGAAACACTGGAGGCCGGCGGCGAAAGCAAACGGAACCGTTGACTGCGCCGCCCCGATGAAGACCATGATCTTGAAATGCTCGCCGTCGAGCAGGGATACCGCCTCCGGCCGGACGTTCTCGAAGTCGATCAACACATAATTGGTACGCAAGCTCACCTCAGCCCGTTGAACTCGGCAAGAACGGGCGGCGCATGAAGATCCTGTGGCGCGCCGCGCCAATACCAGATATTTCGACCTGGGCAGGCGTTTATTGAGCGAGCTGTCCGCTCTAGCCAGCGCCTGACCGAGGGGGTGTCGAGCCGTTTGTCTGGAGCCGTGGCGACATCTGCAACAATGCCTTGGCGGAGACGAGCAACGGCTTGTACCAGGCGGAACTCATTCACCGGCGCACGCCATGGAAGACGCGGGAGGCGCTCGAACTGGCGACGCTGGAATGGGTGGCGTGGTTCCACCACGTCCGGCTGCTCGAATCCGCAGGCTCATCCCGCCCGCCGAAGCTGAGGCAAACGACGACCGGCAACTCGCCGACCAGGCCGAATCAACAACCTGCTTTAAACCCTAATGGCCTCCACGACATCCGGAGCGGTTCAGCCAGCTTGCTGAGCAGAATGCAGAAATAGAGCGCTGGCACGGATTGATCCTCGGATGATATGGGCAGTGGGATGCCCGCTGGGAGCGCCTTGCCCGACCCTCAAGCCCATTGACCAGGCGCGAAATGAAACTATGGTGAAAGAGCAGGCATACGATGAAGTGACGAAATATTCGGCTTCAATCGATGGTGCAGGCGATTTCTAAGCGCTCGGGACAGAAAAAGTTCAGCAATCCAGTCCTTTTTCCGATAGTCTGACATGACCCCGGCAGATTACTGCCGTCATTGCTTCGGCACCACAACAGGAGATTTTATGAGCAAGGGCATGGACAGCAAGAAGACCGACAAGAAGCTACCCGCAAAGACCATGAAGGAAAAGAAAGCGGCGAAGAAAGAAAAGAAAGCGGGGAAGTGACATGTCTTGGGCGAGGCCCTGTGGCGAGGGTCTCATGCGTCCGGGTGCGGACTTAACTTGTCCAGGCGATTAAGGTTCAATTTGCCGGTGAAGGGCTGATCTCAGCAGTCCCGACAAGATTTTAATAGCAATAATTGCTGACCATGCATCAGCAATCTTGTGATTGGGGGGAATGGCTAGCCATCCATTCCACGAGGACACATCATGACGAAGCTCACCGCACTGGATAACATGTTTCTGCTCATGGACAATCCTGAACAGAAGATGCACATATTGGCTTATGTTACGTTTGAAAAACCTCGCCAATGCGCGGAAAATTATGTTGAAAAACTAGTCGAAGAAATTCGCCAAAATCCCTGGCCATTGCCTCACTACAATCAACGCCTGCATCGATCGGTTCGGACGCTTGGACGATATCATTGGGTGAATGCCCAAGAAGTGGACATGAATCACCACGTCCGTTTTGTCCGGCTGTCTGGAATCGGCTCCGCCCAGGAGATCAGGGACTATACAACAGATCTCCATTCAATTTCTTTGGATTACAATCGCCCGCTGTGGGAAATCCATGTTCTGGATGGGCTGGAGAATAAAGATGAATTTGCCCTTGTCGTGAAAGTCCATCACTGCAGCATAGACGGTGTATCCGCGCGGAATGTCATGGAGGAAGTGTTCAAGACCGATCCGAATGACGTTTCAAATGCAGACATGGCCGCAAAAAAGATGAATCAAAAAAGACATTCCAGCCGGAGGCCGCCCATTGCGAGCAGAGCGGCGAGACTGAAAGCGTACTGGAAGGGTCTTGGAGTCATAAGAGCCCAGATTAAATCTGGCGAAACCATGTTGATACCACCTGCGGGAGCAGTTCCCGTTACCCGATTCAACCAGATCGTTGCTCCGACACGGAGCTTTTCAACGACGAGTCTCCCGCTGAATGCCGTTGCGGAAATTGCCAGAGTGACACGAAGCACCATTAACGACATTGTCAGCGCAATCGTTGGTACTGGATTGCGACGCTATCTGGAAGAAAAAGGCGAATCAGTAAAGAAAAGCCTATATGCAACAATGCCAATCTCTCTTCACACTGAAGATGATTTGGATCAAAGCAATAGAATTTCTTTTTGTGCCTATAGTCTTGGCACGGACATGACATCACCCGGCGAGCAAATTAACGTCATAAGACAAGCCACTGAAAGAGCCAAAAAGCAGATTGGCGGTGTCCCACAAAGCGTTCTTTACAGCTTGATGGGAGTAAGAATCCTTACCCTCATTTACAAGCGGCTGCGTGGCATCAGGGAGGTCAATCCACGCACGATGACCAATGTATTGATTTCAAACGTTCCTCTTTTCAAGGAGGCTCGCTACTACAAGGGCTCAAAGCTGTTGGGAATCTATCCTTTGTCACTGGTGATGGATGGCATTGGAATCAATATCACGGTGAGCAGTTATCTTGGTAATCTTGTATTCGGTCTGGCATCGGACAAAACAAAGGCGCCGGATATCGAGAAGATAGGCGATCTCATGCAAGATGCATTTGATGCGATGAAGGCGGCAATACTTAATCAGCCGCTTCGTCAGGAGGCCTGGAGCTCATAGCGTGTAAACATCACGCGCGACACGCTGTTGCGCGTGATGTGATTCCATGGCTAAAAAATTTAGCCTGAATCCGATGCTGTTGACGAGTGCTCCGTCTAAGGGGCAAACAAATATCGTCATTGGATCGGTTGACCTTAGCCTGCTGTCGATGAGAACGAAGACGAAATTCTGGCTGGGCGCGCCGAGCATCGGAGACCGTTCTGGATGCTGCATTGATGGGCATTTAGCCCAGTAAAGCGAGGCTGACCGCCTTCCCGCCATTGGCTGCGGGCCAAGTGAACTGGAGCAGGATTGCGATGAAGTGGCTCACGCTCCCGGCTAGCACGAATACGTGCCAGATGGCGTGGGAATAAGGAATGCGCTGATTGTGATAGAACAGTGTTCCGGCGGTATAGGCGATGCCGCCGGCGATCAGCCAATACAGCGCCGCGGGCTGCAGCGCCCTGCTGATCGGCACCACGGCGACGATGGCAATCCACCCCATGAGCACATAGGTAATGGTCGACAGCAGGCGCATTTTCCCGGTGAAGAACAATTTGAACACGATCCCCAGCACGGCCAGCCCCCAGACAATCCCGAACAGCGACCAACCCAGTGTTCCTTTAAGGGCCACGATAGTGAACGGGGTGTAGGTTCCCGCGATCAACAGGAAAATGGCGCAGTGATCAAACACCTTGAGGTTTCGCTTGGCACGCGGGTGGCGAATGGCGTGGTAAAGCGTTGACGCGACGTACATTACCACCAGTGTGGTGGCGAACACGGCGGCGCTGATGATTTCACGGGCGCTGGCGTGGCGTGCGGCCAGGGTGATCAGGCTGATTCCACCGCCAATGCTGAGGAGAAGTCCGATGCCGTGCGTGATCGCGTTGGCGATTTCCTCTGAGGAAAGTCGTTCCGAGTTCATGGCGCGCTCCTGGCAAGAGGCTGCATTTGCAGGGTAGCAGGTCAGCGTATCTGCGCATAGGCACCACAAGGGATGCCATGTGTACACCTGCCAGAACGCCTTTCAGTATCATCCGACGTCATGTGATGTGTCCAAGTTTGATCGCTGTTTTGGTAGAACCCTTACCGAATCCATCGCGCTGGATGATGTGCAGCGGAACATTGGGCAACGATAAACGTGCACGGCGGGGCACGGCGCTCTGCTTGGTCGAGTAAGCGAAAGGAATTAGTTTAGCAGTAAACCGTGGTCTGTCCCCTATTATTCTTATTTGCTTCCTCCACGCGCATAACTCCGGAGTTAAGCGGCCCGTGTCAGCGGGTCCGCTTGAATGACTTGTTATGCCTTGCCGGCTACTGTTAGTTTGTATTCAGTTTCGCAAATACCCCAGATAACAAGAAAATTATCCACAGTTGGGAATCGATCTCTATTTGCAAGTGTTCTACCGACATTTACCTCTCTCTCACGCACGATGTGCTTCTCTTGCACTACATCATGATGGTTGTCCCATTGTCCTTCTTTTTTTGGCACAGGATATCGCCCACCCCATACAATAAGCTCAGATAGAAGCTCCAGCGTACATTCTTGGTTTTTGGATATCTTAAGCCCAACTAATTCGCATAAGTCATAGAGACGATGATTGGTCTCGAACTCCATTGATTTAGCAATCGCTAGGGCTTTCAGGGCAAGCTCTATGAACCGCCCTGGGTTTTGAGGAGGCTCCAACACCTGAGAAGATGGAGCCATGAAGAAATCGAACAAGTTTTCCCCTGAAGTCCGTGAACGTGCAGTGCGCCTGGTGCAGGAGCATCGCGGAG
>PKDC01000046.1 GCA_002862435.1 Pseudomonadota bacterium
CGGCCTTCGGCACCGGCTGCGTCAAGATCACCCCGGCGCATGACTTCAATGATTATGCCGTCGGCCAGCGTCACGATTTGGCGCAGATCAACGTGTTCACCGTCGATGCCTGCATCAATGAACGGGCGCCGGTCGCCTATCGCGGGTTCGATCGCTTCGAAGCGCGCAAGCACATCGTCGCGGACCTCGAAGCCGCCGGCCTGCTCGATTCGGTCAAGGCGCACAAGCTGATGGTGCCGCGCGGCGATCGCAGCGGCGCGGTCATCGAGCCCTATCTCACCGACCAGTGGTATGTCGATCTGACGCGGGACAGCCAGCCCGACGGCCGTCCGGGTGGCCGCACCGCCATCACCCAGCCCGCCATCGATGCGGTGACCAGCGGCCGCATCCGCTTCGTGCCCGAAAACTGGGAAAAAACCTATTTCCAGTGGCTGGAGAACATCCAGGACTGGTGCATCAGCCGGCAGATCTGGTGGGGCCACCGCATCCCGGCCTGGTATGACGAAGACGGCAATATCTACGTCGCACCTAATGGCGAAGAGGCTCACCGCCAATATCTTGCATATTTGCAGAGAGTGAATTCCGAGAAATATGAAGCTGTTTTCAGTGACTTTGCCAAGTTGAGACTTCTGGGTACATCTGCAAAAAACTGGTCTACGCCGTTTTTGAGGCAGGACGAGGATGTCCTCGATACCTGGTTCTCCTCGGCCTTGTGGCCCTTCTCGACGCTGGGCTGGCCGCAGGCGACGCCCGAGCTGGCCGCCTTCTACCCCACTTCCGTGCTGGTGACCGGCTTCGACATCATTTTCTTCTGGGTCGCCCGGATGATCATGATGGGGCTGAAATTTACCGGTGAGGTGCCGTTTCGGGAGATCTACATCCATGGTCTGGTGCGCGACGCCGAAGGCCAGAAGATGTCCAAGTCCAAGGGCAATGTGCTCGATCCGATCGATCTGATCGACGGCATCACCTTGGACGCGCTGGTGGCCAAGCGCACCAGCGGCCTGATGCAGCCGCAGATGGCGAAAAAGATCGAACAGGCCACCCGCCGCCAGTTCCCCGACGGCATCGCCGCCTTCGGCACCGACGCCCTGCGCTACACCTTCTGTTCGCTCGCCTCTACCGGCCGCGACATCAAGTTCGATCTGGGGCGGATCGAAGGCTACCGCAACTTCTGCAACAAGCTGTGGAACGCCGCCCGTTTCGTGCTGATGAACACCGAAGCAGAGGACACCGGGCTTGGCGCCGAGCCGATCGAACTGGGGCTGGCCGAACGCTGGATCATCTCGCGTTTGCAGCGTACCGAGGCGGGTGTGCGCGACCACCTGGACGGCTATCGCTTCGACCTCGCCGCCCAGGTGGCCTACGACTTTTTATGGGGCGAATACTGCGACTGGTACCTGGAACTGGCCAAGGTGACGCTGCAGAACGCCGATGCCGATCCTGCTCAGTTGCGCGGCACCCGGCGCACGCTGGTGCGGGTACTGGAAACGGCGCTGCGGCTGCTGCACCCCTTCATGCCCTTCATAACCGAGGAGATCTGGCAGCGGGTGGCACCGCTGGCCGGCAAACCGGGCGACACATTGATGCGCCAGCGCTACCCTGAACCGGATACCGCGCGCATTGATGAGGCCGCCGAAACGGATATGGCCTGGGTCATGGCGTTCATCCTGGGGGTGCGTCGCATTCGCGGCGAAATGGACATCGCCCCCGGCCGAGCGCTGCCCGTGCTGCTGCAGGACGCCAGCGACGCTGATCGACGGCGGCTCGACGCCTACCTGCCCTATCTCAGCAAACTGGCACGGCTCGCCGAACTCGAATTCCTCCCGTCCGGGGCATCGGCCCCGGAGGCGGCGCTTGCCTTGGTGGGCGGCATGGGTGTCCTCGTTCCCCTGGCAGGACTGATCGACACGGCGGCGGAACAGCAGCGCTTGGACAAGGAAATCGCGCGTCTGGGTCAGGAGCGGGACAAGCTGAAAGGGCGCCTGGACAATTCCGCCTTTGTCGAACGCGCACCCGCCGAGGTGGTGAGCAAGGAACAGGCCCGCCTGGAAAGCCTGACCGCCGATCTGGCCCGACTGGAGAGCCAGAAAGCGCGCCTCGCCCGCTTGGCCTGAAGTCAGAAAAATTCCGCCCACCGCCGCGGAGCAGGGATGGATGACGCGACGCCGGGGGCCTGGACGATCGCCTCCAGGCCCCGACGACCAGTCAGTTCTGTTCTGCCTCTTCCTGGAGCGTCTTGAGATGCTTGCGCGTCAGTTCGTAGAACTGGCGCGATGGTCCCACGTCCTCGAAGATGGGATCGCCCAACTCGTCCCGTGCCACCACCTGGGAACCTTCCCGGTAAGGCAGCAGGCCCTCAATCTCATCGAGGGCGGCGCTGATCAGTTCCCGCAGCAAATCATCCTCGCAGCGCGCCGGATACATCTCGTGCAAGGCCCGCAACCGGGCCAGGTCATGGATCGTCAGCCGCAGGCAGTAATCACGCCGGCTCAGGGGCGAATGCCCCTCACTTTCCCATGTCTTCAGCAATGCCTTGATCGCCATCTTCCGCACTCACCTTTATCTCAAATTCGCGGGCGCCATCAGCACCCAAATTACCTTCAGGGCGCGGGATGCCCGGCCTGAGCCAGCAACAGCCGCACACCCAGCCAGATCAGTCCAATCAACACCACCGTGGCCGCCGCGCCGACTGCGATGAAGGCAAAGGGGCTGCCACTGGTGAAATCCCGTTGACGATTCTTCTCGCTCTGAACCCCCAGCAAGGCCGCGAGCACACTGCCCATCACCTGCCAGAATCCCATGCGTTCATCGCGCTGCGTCATCTCATTCTCCGTTTGCAAACCGACCGACCGATCATTTCACGATCGCTTCCCGTCATATTCTACCGAGGTCGGCCGAAAACCTCATTTGAAGCCCTGTTCAGTTCTCCGGAGTTCCCATGTCCGACGTATTCGATCTTCCTCTCCCGCCCCTGATTGATGAGCGGCCGCTGACCCTCATCCATGAAGCCATCGATCAGGTCGCGCGCGTCGTCCTCGGCAAGGAATACCAGATCCGCCAGGCAGTGGCCTGCCTGCTGGCCGAGGGGCATTTGTTGCTGGAAGACGTACCCGGTGTGGGCAAGACCACCCTGGCCCATGCGCTGGCGCGCAGCCTGGGGCTGGAATTCCAGCGCGTCCAGTTCACCAGCGACATGCTGCCCGCCGACATTACCGGCACCTCCATCTATGACCGCGTCAGTGGTCGCTTCACCTTCCATCCGGGGCCGGTCTTCACCCAGTTGATGCTAGCCGATGAGATCAACCGGGCGACACCACGTACCCAGAGCGCGCTGCTGGAAGCCATGGAAGAAGGCCAGGTCAGCGTGGATGGCGTCAGTCACCGGCTGCCCCAACCCTTCTTCGTCATCGCCACCCAGAACCCCACACGCCAGACAGGCACTTTCGCCCTGCCGGAATCGCAACTCGACCGCTTCCTGCTGCGCATCAGCCTGGGTTATCCGGACCCGGAGGCCGAGCGGGCACTGTTGCGCCTCGGGGAGCGGCGCAGCGCACTGGCGCAATTGCCCAGTCGACTCAGCGCCATTGATCTGTTGGATCTGCAACGGCAGGTGCGCCGGGTGCATCTGGCCGAACCACTGCTGTCCTATGTGCTCGCGCTGCTCGACTACACGCGGCGCTGTGGGCGGTTTCGCGAAGGGCTCTCGCCGCGCGCGGGATTGGGCCTGGTGCGCGCCGCGCAGGCCTGGGCCTTGTTGGCGGGGCGTCAGCATGTGTTACCGGAGGATGTGCAGGCGCTGTTCGAACCTCTCGCCGATCATCGCCTGCAGCCACTGGAAGGCCGCGAAGAACAACCCATCGGTCCCCGCGATATCCTGGCTGCGGTGGCGGTGCCCTGACCATGCCTGGGGCCGTGATGCGTCATGCCTGGGTGCTGCGCTGGGTCAATCGGCGCCATCCCCCGGTCACCGGACCCATCCGTGTGGAACGCAACCGCATCTACATCCTGCCCACCCGGCAGGGCTGGGGATTCGCTCTGCTGCTGGGGATCATGCTCTTGGCCGCCCTCAACTATGGCAACAGCCTGCTGTTCGTGGTCTGCTTCTGGATGGGCGGCGCGGCCTTCCTGGCCATGTATCACACCCACCGCAACCTGCTGGGACTGGTCATCACGGGACAAGACGCTGCGCCCGTATTCGCCGGAAACCCAGCCATGTTCAGCCTGCATCTTTCCCACCCCGACACCCTGCCCCGCTACGGGCTGCACCTCCATCACGATGCGCAGATCCTGGCGCTCGCAGCGCTGCCCGCAGGCGCCGAAACGCCCATTCCCTTAGCCATTCCGGCTCCCCGACGCGGACGTCTGGCAGTCCCCCGCCTGGGACTGTCGACCACCTATCCGCTCGGATTGTTCGAAGCCTGGACCTGGATTCATCCGGCGCTGGAAACCCTGGTCTATCCGCATCCGGCCCGGCAAGCGCCGCTGCCCCGGGGCCCTGCGGCGCAGGGCGGGGTGGGCGCAGCATCCGATCACGGAGAGGGCAGCGAGGACTATCGCGGCCTGCGCAGTTACCGCGCCGGCGATGGCGCGCACCACATCGCCTGGCGCACGCTGGCGCGGGAACGAGGGCTCATGGTCAAGCAATTCAGCGAAACCGATCAGCCCGAATGGCAGCTGGACTGGACGCAGTTTGCCCAAGAAGCGGAAGCCGAACGCATTCTGTCGCTGCTGTGCCGCCAGGCCCTGGAAGCGCACGACTGCGGCGCGCCATTCGCCCTGCGCTTGCCCGATCGCCAGTTGCCCTTGGGCGTCGGCGAGCGCCACCTGCAACAGGCACTGCGCCACCTCGCCCTTTTCGGTTTGCCGGCACGGGCAGCGCCATGAAGGCCGCCCGGCCCGGCCGCACGCTTGCTATGCTGCTGGGTTGCGTCGCCATCGCCTATCTGCCTCACCTGGCCCATCTGCCGCTGTGGGTCGGCGTTGCACTGGCCGGTTCCGCTGCGGGACTCATCGCCATCACGGGCGGACGGATGACCGCGCCGGGGCGCTGGCTGCGGCTGGGACTGGCGCTCGCCGGCCTGGCGGCGGTGGCGGCCCAGTATGGGCGCATCAATGGCGCCGACTCGGGCAGCGCCCTGCTGGCGCTGATGCTGGGGCTCAAGCTGCTGGAGATTCGCACCGGACGGGATCGCATCCTGGTGGTGTATCTGTGTTTTTTTCTGTTAGGCAGTGGCTTCCTGCACGACCAAGCCTTGCCCGGCGGGGCGCTGGCGCTGCTGGGTCTGCTACCGCTGACCGCCGCCTGGATTTTGTTGCAGGCGGGCGCGGACGGACCGTCGCCGGCCATGGCCCTGCGCACTGCAGCGGTGCTTCTGGCCCAGGCGCTGCCCCTGATGTTGATTCTGTTCCTGCTGTTTCCGCGTCTGTCGGGGCCGTTGTGGAGCATTCCGCGGGATACCGGAACCACCCGGTTCGGACTGAGCGACCACATGGCCCCTGGCGCCATCGCGGCGCTGGGCCAATCCGGGGCGGTGGCTTTCCGCGTGCGTTTCTTCGGTCCCACACCGCCGCCAGCATCCCGCTATTGGCGCGCCCTGGTGCTCTGGGATTACGACGGTCAAACCTGGCGCACCCGGCAACCTGCCGAAACCAACCCGACGCCGTTGACCCCTCTTGGCGCACCGCTGAGCTACGAGATCACACTGGAACCGCAGGGACAACCCTGGCTGCCGCTGCTCGACGTTCCCGCCCGACTGGAGCGCCCCCAGGCGCGGCTCACGGGACGCGAGGCCATCGAGGGCAAGCCAGTGGAAGAACGCCTGCGTTACGAAGCCAGCTCCTATTTGAACTACCGACTTGCCGCGGAACTCGACCCGGGTCTGCGCGGACGCGCCCTGGCACTGCCCGAAAAAGGCAATCCCGCGGCGCGCGCGCTCGCTGAACAGTGGCAGGCGCGTCTCGCCGATCCGGCGGAGCGATCCCGCGCAGCGCTGACTTTGTTCCGACAAGCGCCCTTCTACTACACCCTCGACCCGCCACCCTTGGGCCCAAACGGGATCGACGATTTTCTGTTCAACAGCCGGCGCGGGTTTTGTGAACACTATGCCGGCGCCTTTGTGTTCCTGATGCGGGCAGCCGGGGTCCCGGCGCGCGTGGTGACCGGCTACCAGGGAGGCGAGACCAATCCCCTGGGGGATTATCTGATCGTGCGCCAGGCCGACGCCCATGCCTGGGCTGAAATCTGGCTCGCGGACCGGGGATGGGTGCGCATCGATCCCACCGCGGCCGTCGCCCCGGAGCGAATCGAGGACGGCGCGGCCGCAGCGCTGGCGGGTGAACTGTCGGCACCGGTGCGCCTGCTGCGCGAGAGCCAAACGCTGCAACGCCTGCGCCTGAGCTGGGACGCAGTGAACTACCGCTGGAATGACTGGGTGCTGGGTTATGGCCCGGAAAAGCAACGCACGACGCTGACTCAGTTGGGTTTTGAGTCGGTCGAACCGGGACGGTTGATGGGGTGGATGACGCTCATCACCGTGGGCATGGGCGCGATGGTGGGACTGTGGATGGGACGCCGGCGCGAATACCGGCCTGAGGATGATCCCGTGGCCGCAGGTTTCGGCCGCCTGACCCGTCGGCTGGCGCGGTCGGGCTATCCAGTTCGACCGGGGGAGGGGCCACGGGATTACCTGGCCCGTTGCGCCGCAGCCGAGGCAGCCTGGCATGCCCCGCTCGGCGAGCTGTGCGAGCAATACCTGGCCTTGCGCTACGGCCCCGAGCCCGCGCCGCAGGCGTTGCCGCGATTCAAAAGGACGCTGCGGCGGTTTCATCCCCGCTGGCTGCGCCTGCGCGGGCGCATGCCCCTGTTACACCCTCACGCACCTTCAGTCGACGCACACGCGACGAACGCCTTGGTCATCCCGGGCGACGCGGCGCGAACAACACCGCGAGCAGCATCAGACTGATACCGGCGTAGAGAATCTGGCTGGTGCCATGGACCGCAAGAAAGCTGACACGGGCATCCGGCCCTAGGGATTTGAAATGCGCCATGAGGGGCTGGAGTGCCAATGCCTGAAGCGTCACGCTGGCCATGGCTGCATACAGGAAAAAACGCGGCCAGCGTGACGTCACCGTCGGCATTTTCCACAGGGCCAGCAGCAAGACGGGAATCCCGCTCAGGAAAACCATGCGAAACAATTCTCCCGCCAGAGCGCCGGCAAGCACCGGATCCGGCAAGCGCGCGAACAGCAGCGGTGCGACGCCATAACCCACCGTCAGTTGCGCGCCCAACCACAGGGCCAGCAGATGGCAAGCGCGGCTGCCCCGCCGCGTCGTCATAGATAGCGGACCTTGATAATCTCCAGGCTGCGGCTGCCAGCGGGGATTTCCACGACAACGACATCCCCTTCCCGCTTCCCCACCAGCGCGCGGGCGATGGGAGAATTGATGGACAGCAGGCCCGCCTTGATGTCGGCTTCATCCTGGCCGACGATGCGATAGGTCAGTTCTTCGCCGGTATCCTCATCCACCAGGTCGACGGTGGCGCCGAACACCACCCGATCCGATGGCTCCAGCGCCAGCACATCAATCACCTGGGCATTCGAGAGTCTGGCCTCGATCTCGGCGATGCGCCCCTCGACGAAGCCCTGCTGCTCACGGGCGGCATGATATTCGGCGTTTTCCTTGAGGTCCCCATGGGCGCGGGCCTCGGCAATGGCGGCAATGATGCGAGGCCGATCCTGTTTTTTCAGGCGCGCGAGTTCCTCGCGCAGCAATTCGGCGCCGCGGACGGTGATGGGAACCCGTGTCATGGCTTGAGCTCCTTGTGCAGATCCTGTAACCGATGCACTTCCACATTGTCCAGATAATCCAGCGCTCGGCAGCTTGCCCGCGCCCCGGCCAGGGTAGTGTAGTAAGTCACCCGATGTTGCAGTGCGGCGCGGCGGATGGATAGGGATTCGGCAATCGCTTTCTTGCCTTCGGTGGTGTTGACGATCAGGTCAACGGCGTCGTTCTTGATCATGTCCACCACATGCGGGCGCCCTTCGGTGACCTTGTTGACCTGCTGGCAGGCAATGCCCGCGGATTCCAAAACGGCCGCCGTGCCCCGGGTCGCCACGATGTCAAAGCCGCGTTCCAGCAGGGTGCGGGCCAGCGCCACGGCCGCCGGCTTGTCCGCGTCACGCACACTGAGGAACACCCGTCCGCCCCGTTTCAGCACCACGCCCGCACCGAGCTGGGCCTTGGCAAACGCTTCCCCGAAGGAGCGGCCCACGCCCATGACCTCTCCCGTCGACTTCATCTCCGGTCCCAGGATGGGATCCACGCCGGGGAACTTGATGAAAGGAAACACCGATTCCTTCACCGCAAAATAGGATTTCGGCGTCACGCTGCCGGTAATTCCTTGTTCCGCCAGGGAGCGGCCGGCCATGCAGCGCGCGGCGACCTTGGCCCACGGCACCCCCGTTGCCTTGGAAACGAAAGGCACGGTGCGCGAGGCACGCGGATTGACTTCCAGCACGTAGACTTGGCCGTCCTTGATGGCGAACTGGGTGTTCATCAGCCCCACCACACCGAGTCCATGGGCCATGACGCGCACCTGTTCGCGCATCTGCGCCTGGAGATCCTCGCTGAGGCTGAAGGGCGGTAGGGAACAGGCTGAATCGCCGGAATGCACCCCGGCCTGCTCGATGTGCTCCATGATCCCGGCCACCAGCACCTGCTCACCGTCGCAGATCGCGTCCACGTCGACTTCCAGCGCATCGTCCAGGAAGCGATCCAGCAGCACCGGACAATCATGGGAGACCTGCACCGCCTGGGTCATGTAGCGCTCCAGGTCGCCTTCGTCATAGACGATCTCCATCGCCCGCCCGCCCAACACATAGGACGGTCGCACCAGCAGGGGAAAGCCAAGATCCTGTGCCAGGTGCAGCGCCTCGGCGGCACTGCGGGCCGTTCGGTTGGGCGGCTGGTTCAGTTTCAAGCGATGCAGCAGCCCCTGAAAGCGTTCGCGATCCTCGGCCAGATCGATGGAATCGGGGCTGGTGCCGATAATGGGTGCCCCGGCCGCCTCCAGGGCGCGCGCCAGCTTCAAGGGGGTTTGACCGCCGTACTGGACGATCACGCCCTTGGGGTTTTCCTTGGCGAGAATCTCGAGCACATCTTCCAGCGTCAGGGGCTCGAAATAGAGCCGATCAGAGGTGTCGTAGTCAGTGGACACCGTCTCCGGATTGCAGTTGACCATGATGGTCTCGTAGCCATCCTCGCGCAGCGCAAGTGCCGCGTGGACGCAGCAATAGTCGAATTCTATGCCCTGGCCGATGCGGTTGGGACCGCCGCCCAGCACCATGATCTTCTCCCGCGTCGTGGGCGCCGCCTCGCATTCCTCATCGTAAGTGGAGTAGAGGTAGGCCGTCGCCGACTCGAACTCGGCGGCGCAGGAATCGACGCGCTTGTAGACCGGACGGATGCCCCAGCCATGACGCAGCGCGCGGATCTCGCCCTCATCGGTGGCGAGCAGCGTGGCCAAACGGCGGTCGGAGAATCCCTTGCGCTTGAGCGCGCGCAACCGGGTGGCGTCCAGGTTTGCCAGGCCACCCTCGCGCGCCTGACCTTCCTCGTGCACCAGGTCTTCGATCTGCACCAGAAACCAGGGATCGATCGCTGTCAGATCGAACACCTGTTGACGATCCAGCCCGGCGCGGAAGGCATCCGCCACATACCACAGCCGCTCGCCACGGGGGGCGCTCAGTTCCTGGCGCAAGCGCGCCCAGGCCTCCTCGGTCTGGGGCAGCGGCATGCGCTCGGTGAGTCCGTCCACGCCGGTTTCCAATCCGCGCAGGGCTTTCTGCAGCGATTCCTGGAAATTGCGGCCAATGGCCATCACCTCGCCCACCGATTTCATCTGGGTGGTGAGGTGATCGTCCGCCTGGGGGAATTTCTCGAAGGTGAAACGCGGCACCTTGGTGACCACGTAGTCAAGGGCCGGCTCGAAGGACGCCGGGGTCGCGCCGCCGGTGATGTCGTTCTTCAGCTCATCCAACGTGTAGCCCACCGCCAGCTTGGCGGCCACCTTGGCAATGGGGAAGCCGGTGGCCTTGGAGGCCAGCGCCGAGGAGCGGGAGACCCGCGGGTTCATCTCGATCACCACCATGCGGCCATCCGCCGGATTGATGGCGAACTGGACATTGGAGCCCCCAGTGTCCACGCCGATCTTGCGCAGCACGGCGATGGAGGCATCGCGCATGCGCTGGTATTCCTTGTCGGTCAGGGTCTGCGCCGGGGCTACCGTAATGGAGTCGCCCGTATGCACGCCCATGGGATCCAGATTTTCGATGGAGCAGACGATGATGCAGTTGTCCGCCCGGTCCCGGACCACTTCCATCTCGAACTCTTTCCAGCCCAGGGCGGACTCCTCCAGCAGCACCTCGGTGGTGGGGGACAGATCCAGGCCATGCTCGACGATGGCGAGGAATTCCTCGCGGTTGTAGGCAATGCCGCCACCGGACCCACCCATGGTGAAAGACGGGCGGATGATGGTGGGATAACCCACCTCGGGCTGCTGGGCCAGCGCTTCTTCCATGGAATGCACCACCACCGAATGCGGCGTGGCCAGGCCGATTTCCGTCATGGCGCGCCGGAACAGGTTGCGGTCTTCGGCCATGTGGATGGCCTCCTGGCTTGCGCCGATGAGCTGGACACCGAATTGCGCGAGGACACCCTCGCGCACCAGGTCCAGCGCACAATTGAGCGCCACCTGGCCGCCCATGGTCGGCAGCACGGCATCGGGGCGCTCCGCCTCGATGATGCGCGCCACCGTGGCCCAGTGGATGGGCTCGATGTAGACGGCGTCGGCCATCTCCGGATCGGTCATGATGGTCGCCGGATTGGAGTTGACCAGGATGACCCGGTAACCCTCCTCGCGCAGCGCCTTGCAGGCCTGGGCGCCGGAGTAATCGAACTCGCAGGCCTGGCCGATGACGATGGGGCCGGCGCCCAGGATGAGGATGCTGGAAAGATCAGTACGTTTGGGCATGCGAAAACCTGTCAGTCAGGCGGATGGCGGTAAGGGGCTCAGGCCGCCCGCTGGCGCTCCATCATCTCGGTGAAACGGGCGAAAAGAGGCCGCAGGTCGTGGGGTCCCGGGCTGGCTTCCGGGTGGCCCTGGAAACCGAAGGCCGGCCGATCGGTGCGCATCACCCCCTGCAGCGTGCCGTCGAACAACGAGCGGTGGGTGGCGCGCAACTGATCCGGCAGGCTGTCTTCATCCAGCGCAAAGCCGTGGTTCTGGCTGGTGATCAACACCCGGCGGCTGTCCAGGTCCATCACGGGGTGGTTGGCGCCGTGGTGGCCAAATTTCATCTTGACCGTGCGCGCGCCACTGGCCAGCCCCAGCAACTGATGGCCCAGGCAGATTCCGAACAAGGGGACACCGCGCTCCAGGAAAGTCCGGATCGCCGCGATGGCGTAGTCGCATGGTTCCGGATCGCCAGGCCCATTGGACAGGAACACCCCATCCGGCGCCATGGCCAAGACCTCGGCGGCGGTGGTGGTGGCCGGCACTACCGTGACCCGACACCCTGCGTCCACCAACAAGCGCAGGATGTTGCGCTTGATGCCGAAATCGTAGGCCACCACATGGAAGCGGCCCGATGCCGGCGCCTCGCGGTCGGCATCGAACGACGGAGTCGGTTCTTCCCAGATGTAGGCAGCGGACGCACTGACCTCGCGGGCCAGATCCAGGCCCAGCAAGCCGGGGAAGGCCAGCGCAGCTTCCCGTCCCAGCTCAGGGGCGCGCTGTGGATCGGCCTGTCCTGCCACGATCGCCCCCCGCAAGGCGCCTTTCTGGCGCAACAGTCGGGTGAGGCGGCGCGTGTCGATCTCGGCAATGGCAACGATGCCCTGGGCCTGAAGGTAGGTTTCCAGGCTTTGCTCGGCCCGCCAGTTGCTGACCACCTGGGATGCGTCCCGGATGATCAGGCCGGCAACCTTCACCCCATCGGACTCGGCATCGGCCGCATTCACGCCGACGTTGCCGATGTGGGGATAGGTCAGCGTCACCAGTTGGCGATGATAGGAGGGATCGGTCAGCACTTCCTGATAGCCGGTCATGGCGGTGTTGAACACCACCTCCCCGGCGCTTACGCCGGCAACCCCCAGGGAACGGCCGGAAAACACGCTGCCATCTTCAAGAACGAGCAGGGCGGGTACAGACAAGGGGCCACCTCCGGCACGGGCGTGCGAAAACGGAACGGGATTTGCGTCCCGCCCGGAAAATCCATTGCATCCGAAACAGCGATCACGCCCCCGGGAAGAGACGCTGACTCAACGGCCACCCCGAGGCCGGAGTGCCGAGGCAAATGCCCAGCGAGTGCATTCAAACCGCTCTGATTTTAAGGGTCTTGGCCCTGGATGTCCATGCGAGGGCCATCACAGACCCAACACATCCGCCATGTCATAGAGCCCCGGCGGGCGCCCGGCCAGCCACGCAGCGGCGCGCAGGGCGCCTTGCGCGAAGTTTTCCCGGCTGGTCGCGCGGTGGGTAATTTCCAGCCGTTCACCCTCGCCGGCAAACAGCACCGTGTGGTCGCCGACGATGTCACCCGCGCGAATGGTCTCGAAACCGATCGTGTGCCGATCACGCGCACCGGTCTGACCTTCGCGGCCATACACCGCGCAGGTTTTCAGGTCGCGCCCCAGGGTGCTGGCGATCACCTCGCCCATGCGCAGCGCAGTACCCGAGGGCGCATCGACCTTGTGGCGGTGGTGGGCTTCGATGATCTCGATGTCCACCATATCGCCCAACACCCGCGCCGCCATTTCCAGCAGCTTGAGGGTCAGGTTGACCCCGATGCTCATGTTGGGGGAGAGCACGATCGGAATGTCGCGCGCCGCGGCCGCCACGGTGGCCCGCTGGGCGGCATCCAGCCCGGTGGTCCCGATCACCATGGCCTTGCCATGCTGGCGGCAGAGCTCCAGATGGGCCAGGGTGGGCTCGGGTCGGGTGAACTCGATCAGCACCGCGAAACGCTGAAGCTGGGCAGCCAGGTCATCGACCAGCGGCAAGCCCAGCGGTCCGAATCCCGCCAGAATGCCGGCGTCCTGACCCAAGGCAGGATGCGCCGGGGCTTCCAGCGCCACGGTGATGGCCAGATCGCTGCGTCCCTGGGCCGCTGCCATCAACGCCCGACCCATGCGGCCCGCGGCCCCTGCAATCGCCACCTGCGCCATTTGCCGCTCCATCTCCCCCGGCCGGGAGTTCAAGACGTGAATCGATCAAAGAAGCCTTTCACCCCATCCAGCCAGCCACTGGTAGTCGGGCTGTGGCGGCGTTCACCCGCGCCGATCAGGGTCCCGAAGCGTTCCAGCAGCTCGCGTTGCTCCGCCGTCAGGTTGACCGGCGTCTCCACCTGCACACGGCACAAGAGATCGCCGGTCTCGGCGCCACGCAGGCCCGGCATGCCCTTGCCGCGCAGGCGGAATACCTTGCCGGTCTGGGTGCCCGCGGGGACCTTCAGATTGACCTGGCCATCCAGCGTGGGCACCTCGATTTCCCCGCCCAGCGCAACGGTGGTGAAGCTCACCGGCATCTCGCACAAGAGATCCTTGCCCTCGCGGTGGAAAATGGAATGGTCGCGCACCTGAATCTGGACATACAGATCCCCTGCCGGACCGCCCCCCTGGCCCGGCTCGCCCTCGCTGCCCAGGCGGATGCGATCGCCGCTATCGACCCCCGGCGGAACCTTCACCGACAGGGTCTTGTCCTGCCGTATGCGCCCGGCGCCACTGCATGCCTTGCACGGGGATTCGACAACGGTGCCGCGACCACGGCAACGCGGGCAAGCCTGTTGCAGGGAGAAAAAGCCCTGCTGCACCCGCACCTGCCCCTGTCCCGCGCAGGTGGAGCAGGTTATGGGCTGGGTGCCGGGTTCGGCGCCATTGCCGCCGCAGGCGGTACAGGTCTCATGCCCCGGCACCTCGATTTCGACCGTGGTGCCGCGCGCAGCCTGCTCCAGGTCAATCTCCACCACCGTGCGCAAGTCGGCGCCGCGGTAGCTGCCGCCCGATCGCCCACCCCGGCGACCGCCACCGAAGACCTCGCTGAACACGTTACCGAAGATGTCCCCGAAGGCCTCGGCGAAATCGCCCTGCCCGAAGCCGCCCCCGGCACCGCCGCCCGGCCCATTCACGCCGGCATGACCGAAGCGGTCATACAGGGCGCGCTTTTCCGGATTGGAAAGCACTTCCCAGGCTTCAGCGATTTCCTTGAACTGTTCCTCGGCCGCCTTGTCACCGGGATTGCGGTCGGGATGGTATTTCATGGCCAGACGCCGGTAGGCCTTCTTCAGCTCGGCCTCATCGGCGTCCCGCGCCACCCCCAGAGTCTCGTAATAATCCGCTTTCGCCATGCTTGCGCCTTCGTGCATCAATCGGCAGTGCGCGCCGCCCTGCCCGGTCTCAATTCGCAAACGCGCCCGGGGATGATCGGTATCACCCCCGGGCGCGTTGCCGTCGCATCAAGCGGACTTGTCGTCCTTCACCTCGTGAAACTCGGCATCCATCACATCGGCATCACCTGTGGCAGCACCAGCTCCTGCGGTCCGCGCCTGATCCGCCGCCGCAGCCCGCTGTGCCAAGGTTGCGGAAACTTCCGCCAGGGCCTGAGTGGACTGCTCAATCAGCGCCTTGTCCTCACCCTCAATGGCCTCACGCACTGCCGTCAAAGCCGCCTCGATCCGGCCTTTCTCTTCGGCTTCCACCTGGTCGCCCAGATCGCGCAGGGATTTTTCCACTCCATAGGCCAGGCTGTCGGCCTGGTTGCGCGCCGTGACCAGCTCATGGAACTTGCGATCCTCCTCGGCGTGGGCTTCAGCATCCTTCACCATGCGCTGAATCTCTTCCTCGGTCAGCCCGGAGCTGGCCTTGATGGTGATGTTGGCTTCCTTGCCGGTGTTCTTGTCCTTGGCCGAGACATGCAGGATGCCGTTGGCGTCGATGTCGAAAGCGACCTCAATCTGCGGCATGCCGCGCGGCGCCGAGGCAATGCCTTCCAGGTTGAACTGGCCCAGTGACTTGTTCTGGCGCGCCATTTCGCGCTCGCCCTGCAGAACATGGATGGTCACTGCGGACTGGTTGTCCTCGGCGGTGGAAAACACTTGCGACGCCTTGGTGGGAATCGTGGTGTTGCGCTTGATCAGCGAGGTCATCACCCCGCCCATGGTCTCGATGCCCAGGGTGAGCGGCGTCACGTCCAACAACAACACATCGCGCACATCACCGGCCAGCACGCCGGCCTGGATGGCGGCACCGATGGCCACTGCCTCGTCGGGATTCACGTCCCGGCGCGGTTCCTTGCCGAAGAAGCTCTTGACCGCGTCCTGTACCCGCGGCATGCGTGTCTGGCCACCCACCAGGATGATCTCGTTGATGTCGGCAGCTTTCAGGCCCGCATCTTTCAGCGCCAAACGGCACGGCTCGATGGTGCGCTCGATGAGATCCTCCACCAGGGCTTCGAGCTTGGCGCGCGTCAGCTTCAGATTGAGATGCTTGGGACCGCTGGCGTCCGCCGTGATATAGGGCAGGTTGAGCTCGGTCTGCTGGCCCGAGGACAGCTCGATCTTGGCTTTCTCCGCCGCCTCTTTCAGGCGTTGCATGGCCAGGGGATCCTTGCGCAGATCCATGCCGTTTTCTTTCTGGAACTCGCCGGCCAGGTAATCGATGATGCGCAGGTCGAAATCCTCCCCGCCCAGGAAGGTGTCCCCGTTGGTGGCCAGCACCTCGAACTGGTGCTCGCCGTCGACTTCGGCGATCTCGATGATGGAGATGTCGAAAGTGCCGCCGCCCAGATCGTAGACCACGATCTTGCTGTCGCCGCGTTGCTTGTCCATGCCATAGGCGAGCGCCGCCGCGGTCGGCTCGTTGATGATGCGCTTGACCTCCAGCCCGGCGATGCGACCGGCGTCCTTGGTGGCCTGGCGCTGGGCGTCGTTGAAATAGGCCGGCACGGTGATCACCGCCTCGGTGACGGTTTCGCCCAGGTAATCCTCGGCGGTCTTCTTCATCTTGCGCAGCACCTGCGCGGAGACTTCCTGCGGCGACATCTTGCGGCCACTGGCCTCGACCCAGGCATCCCCGTTATCGGCGCCCACGATCTTGAAGGTCGCCAGATGCAGGTCTTTCTGCACGACTGCATCGCTGAACTTGCGGCCGATCAGGCGCTTGACTGCATGCAGCGTGTTCTGCGGATTGGTGACGGCTTGGCGCTTGGCGGCCTGCCCGACCAGGACTTCGCCGTCCTTGGTGTAGGCGACTATGGAAGGCGTGGTGCGCGCGCCTTCGCTGTTTTCCAGCACCTTGGGCTTGCCGCCCTCCAGCACCGCCACGCAGGAGTTGGTGGTGCCCAAGTCAATGCCGATGATCTTGCCCATGGTTTAGCTACTCCAAAAAAACGGAAATTGCGTTCTCCCCAAGATGGGGACGGGAGGAATCGGTTTCAATGCCCCGGCGCGTCAGCCGCCCGGAGCGCGCGCCACGACCACCATTGCGGGCCGGATCAGCCGATCGCTCAAGGCGTAGCCCTTTTGCATGACGTGCAGAATCGTGTTCTCCGGCGCTGCGGCGGATTCCTGCATCGAAACTGCCGCATGCCACTGGGGATCAAAAACCTCCCCTTGCGGCGCGATTTCGCGCACGCCGAATTTTTCCAGCGCCGCGCCCAGCATGCGGAGCGTCAGCTCCATGCCCTCGCGCAAGGCCTGGGGTCCGGACTGCTCCGTGCCCGAGGCGGCCAGGCCCAGCTCCAGGCTGTCCTTGACCGGCAGCAGCTCGTTCACCAAGCGCTCCAGGCCATATTTGTGGGCATTTTCCAGTTCCCGCGCCATTCGGCGCTGCTGGTTTTCTAGATCGGCCCGGGCACGCAGGTAAAGCTCCCAGTGCTCGCCGGCCTTCTGCTCGGCCTGGGCGAGGCGCGTCTGGAGATCTTCGCCGTCAGCGATTCCAGGGTCTGTGGTCGCGCCGTCTTGCGGGGACAAATCACTGTTCATATCGGATGGGTTCATGAGACCGCTCCCTCGCCGGATGCCATAAATACAATAAAGGCGCCGCGCGCCCCTGGCATGGCGTCACGGCGGCCCTATGATGGGGATCAATTGGATAAATTCAAGGCACTGCCAAGCAGCCGCGCGGTGATATCGACGATGGGGATGACGCGCTGATAGGCCATGCGTGTCGGTCCAATCACCGCCAACACCCCCACCACCTGACCGTTGACCCGATAGGGCGCCGTCACCACGCTGCAGTCATCCAGCACGCGATAGCCCGATTCCTCGCCGATGAAGATCTGTGCGCCCTCTCCCTGGAGCGCCTGATCGAGCAGGTGCAACATCTCGCGCTTGGCCGTGAAGGCATCAAACAGCGCCCGGAGCTTCTCCACATGGGAAAGCTCCTTGAAATCCATCAGGTTGGACTGACCGGCAATGACGTAATCAGCCTCTTCGGGGACGTCGAACACCACGCTGGCCAGTTCGACCGCAGCGCGCATCAGCTCATCCATGTCCGCCCGGGTGCGCCGCATTTCCTCGACGATGGCGTCGCGGACCTGCTGGATGCCTTTCCCCACGAACAGGGTATTGAGGTAGTTGGAGGCCTGCTGCAATTCGGAGGCGCTGAAGGGACGTTCCACCTTGAGGATACGGTTTTGCACCTCCTGGCCTTCGAAGACCAGCACGGCGAGGACCTGATGCCCGGACAGCGGCAGGAATTCGATATGGCGCAAACCCAGTTGCTCACGGCGCGGCAAGGTGACCACGCCCGCCATGCGGGTAATGCCGGAGAGCAGGCGGGACGCGGTATCTATGACCTGCTGGCGAGTCACGGTCTCGTCGGCCACGAACCCCTGCTCGAGCAGGGCCAACTGCGCGGACTCCAGCGGCTGGACCGTCAGCAGGCTATCGACAAACAAACGATAGCCGCGCACCGTGGGCACGCGACCGGCAGAGGCATGCGGAGACTGCAAAAACCCCTGTTCCTCCAGATCGAGCAGGGCATTGCGTATCGACGCGGGACTGAGATCCAACCCGCTTTCCCGGGCAATGGTACGCGACCCGACCGGCTCACCTTCACGGATGAAGCGGTCGATCAGGGTTTTCAGAATGATCTGGGCCCGTTCGCCCAGGGCATGCGGTGTTGTCGTTGACATCATCCTCACCCAGAATGGCTTTGTCCAAGATCGCTTGGCACTCAGCCCAATGGAGTGCCAATCGTCACCATAGCAACGGCCGGCAAACAGTGTCAACGACTTGTCACACTCACTGTCCGGCCTTGGAAAAACAAGGCTAGCCATATGCCCAAATCGCCACCGCGCTTCGCGACCATCGGCCTGATCGGCAACCCCGCCAACGCCCAACTGGCGGCTACCCTGGCGCCACTGGCGGCCTACCTGCTGCGACGCGGCTGCCGCATCCTGCTCGACGAACGCTGCCAGGCGGCCAGTCCCGATCCCACGCTACCGCTGCTCGCGCGCAGCGACATCGCCCGGCAGGTGGATCTCGTCATCGTGATCGGTGGCGATGGCACGTTTCTGGATGCGGCGCGGGCGGTGGGTCCCGAACAGGTGCCGCTGGTGGGCATCAACCTGGGTCGCCTGGGTTTCATGGTGGACATTCCGCCCGCCCAGATGGAACTGGCGCTGGACACGATCCTGGCCGGCGATTACCAGACCGACCAGCGCTTCCTGCTGGAGGGCACCGCTCTACGCGAGGATACCGTCCTGCATCGGGACACGGCGCTCAACGATGTCGTCATCAACAAGCACCACGTCGCGCGCATGATCGAGTTCGACACTTACATCGATGGCCGTTACGTCAACAACCACCGTGCCGACGGGCTGATCGTGGCAACGCCCACCGGCTCCACGGCCTATGCGCTCTCTGGCGGCGGTCCGGTGATGCACCCGCAGCTCCAGGCCATCACCCTGGTGCCGATCTGCCCTCACGCCCTGGCCGATCGGCCCTTGGTGGTCAATGCCGCGGTGGAAATCGAGATTCGCATTGCGGCGCGCAACACCAATCCCGTGCAGGTCACCTGGGACGGGCAGAGCAGCGTCGAGCTGCGCAACGGGGACCGCGTGCGCATCCGCCGCAGCGATTTCGCGCTGACCTTGATCCACCCCAGCAACCATGATTACTTCCGGATCCTGCGCAGCAAGCTGCGCTGGGGCAGCCAACCGATCCCCTGAGGCCCGCGCGGCATGCTGACACGCCTGGAAATCCGCAACTACACGCTCATCGACCACCTCGAACTGGATTTCGGGGCCGGTTTCTCCGCCCTGACGGGCGAAACCGGCGCGGGCAAATCCATTCTCATCGATGCCCTGGGTCTGTTGCTGGGCGATCGCGCCCGCACCGATCTGATCCGCTCAGGCGCCACGCGAGCGGAACTGAGCGCCGAATTCGACCTGCAAGCCCTGCCCGAGGCGGCGCGCTGGCTCAGTGACGAGGCACTGGACGATGGGGATGCCTGTCAGTTGCGCCGGGTGTTGCAACGCGATGGCAGTTCCCGGATCACCATCAACGGCCGCACCGTCACTGCGCTGTCCCTGCGCACCCTGGGACCGCTGCTGGTGGAAATCCATGGTCAACACGCTCACCAATCCCTGCTGCACAGCGCGGCGCAACGCAGCCTGCTGGACCGGATCGGCGGCCACGATGCTCTGCTGGCTGCCGTGGAACACGCCCACGGCGAACTCAAGGAAGTTCTGGATACGCTGGCGCACCTGCAGGGCACAGGAGGCGACAAGGGCCCGCAAAAGGAGTGGCTGGAGATCCAGATCGCCGAACTGGACGACTTGGCGCCGCAGGCCGCGCAATGGGCGGAGCTGGTGGCCGAGCACAAACGCCAGGCCCATGGCGAACGGCTGTTGGCGCTGGCACAGGATGCCCTGGAACGACTCGACGGCGAAGGGCCACAGGCCTTGCGTCTATTGCAGCAGGCCCACCGTGACATGGACGAGGCGCGCCGACTCGATCCTCGCTTGGATGAAATCACCCTACTGCTGGATCAGGCACTGATCCCCGCCCAGGAAGCCGAACGGGCGCTGGCGCATTATCTGGCCGACACCCAGGTCGATCCCGAGCGCCTGGCCTGGCTGGAGGCGCGGATTGCGCGCTACCACCAGCTCGCGCGCAAGCATCACTGCCCGCCCGAGGAACTGGCGGACGCCCAGCTACGGCTGCGCCAGGAACTGGTGGCCTTGGCGCACAGCGCCGACCGGCAGGCGGAATTGCAGGCTCGTGAGATCCAATTGCGAGCCGCGTATGCACAGGCCGCCGAAACCCTGGGCGCGGCGCGGCGCGCCACCGCGCTGCGTCTGGCCGGACAGATCGAGGAACAGGTGCGCGTGTTGGGCTTGCCCCATGCCCGCATCGCCATTGACGTGGAGACTCAACTCGATCGTCTCTCCCCGCATGGGCGGGAGCGTGTGGACATCACCATCAGTATGAATCCAGGGCAGCCGCTGAAACCCCTGGCGCGCGTTGCCTCGGGCGGGGAACTGTCGCGCATCGCGCTGGCCATTGCCGTTGTGGCGGCGGCCCATGCCCCGGCGGGCTGCATGATCTTTGATGAAGTGGATGCCGGCGTCGGTGGCGCGGTGGCCGAGCTGATCGGCCAGCGCTTGGCGCAACTGGCGCGCCACGGCCAAATCCTGTGCGTCACCCACCAGGCCCAGGTCGCCGCGTTTGCCCGGCAGCATTACCGCGTGTCCAAGCAGGTGCGCCAGGATGAGACCCATGCCGCAGTCCAGCGCCTGTCGGAATCGGAAACCACGGAAGAACTCGCAAGGATGCTGGGCGGGCGCACCATCACCGAACGCACCCGGGAGCACGCCCGTGAAATGCGTGCCCAGGCGCTTCAGTCGGATGTAGCAGCGGTCTGATCGGCGTTATCACCGGGTGCGGCGGCGGATGGCTTGTGCCGACAATCCGGGCAAATACCATAGATGTAGAGGCTGTGATCGGTCATCTCATAGCCCATGCGCTGGGCAATCGACGCCTGGCGCGCCTCGATGGCATCGTCCATGAACTCGTCCACACGCCCACACTTCACACACAGCATGTGGTCGTGATGGGCGCCCTGATTGATTTCGAAAACCGAGTGGCCGCTTTCGAAATTGAGGCGATTGACGAGCCCGGCGCTCTCGAACTGGGTCAGCACCCGGTAGACTGTGGCCAGCCCGATCTCCTCGCCTGAATCGAGCAGGGCCCGATAAAGATCCTCGGCGCTCATGTGGCGGGTGTCCCCCGCTTCGAGCATCTCCAGGATCTTGAGGCGGGGCAACGTGACCTTCAGGCCGACCTTGCGAATATCCTTGGATTCCAATTTGGTGCGCTCCATTCCGGAAAACCCATCGTCACCCGGTTTGTTTTTCGCTAAGATGACGTGCCTCGAACGGACTGTGAGCCCCATGAAACGATTGATCCTGCCTTTGATTCTGACGCTCGGCGCCCTCTCTGGAGGATGCTTCGTGTACAAACCGGAGATTCGCCAAGGCAACTCGCTGGATCGTGCGGCCGTGGATCAGCTCGCGCCCGGCTTGACCCGGGACCAAGTGCAGTATCTGCTCGGTCGACCCGTTCTCAAAAACCTGTTCGACGCCAATCGCTGGGACTACGTATTTTACCACCGGAACCGGCGTGATGAAGAAAAATGCCGTCTGACAGTGTTTTTCGAGCAGGATCGACTGGCGCGCATCGAACGCGAACCTGAAGGCGCCGCCTTCGATGCCTGTATCGACCAGTCCGCCCGCATCAAACCCAACAAGTTCTAACGAAGCTCTGGAAAACCCGTTTCCGAACTCGAATACGGGGCGTTGCGTTTGAATTCTCGCGGCGCTCGCCGCATCGGCTGATCCCCGATGCAGCGATTCTTTCACACCCTCAAGACCGAGCGAGACAGTGAACGGCCTATGCAGCCGGCGCGCCGCGCAGGCGGATGCCCAGCTCCCGCAGCTGCGCCTCGCTGGCGGATCCCGGCGCACGAGTGAGCGGGCAACTCGCGGTCTGGGTCTTGGGGAAGGCGATGACATCGCGGATGCTCCTGGCGCCGGCCATCAACATCACCAGCCGGTCGAGCCCGAAGGCGAGCCCGCCATGGGGTGGACAGCCGTACTTGAGGGCGTCGAGCAGGAAGCCGAATTTCTCCTCGGCCTCCTCCCGCCCGATGCCCAGCAGGTTGAACACGACTTGTTGCATTTCGGGGCGATGGATGCGCACCGAACCGCCACCCAGCTCGGTGCCGTTGAGCACCATGTCGTAGGCGCGCGACACCGCCCGCCCCGGATCGGCCGCCAGCGCGGCGGCATCGCTCACCCGCGGCGCGGTGAAGGGATGGTGCAGGGCCTGGAAGCGCTGGGTCTGTTCGTCCCACTCGAACATGGGGAAGTCCACCACCCACAACGGCCGCCAACCTGCCGCAACCAAATCCAGATCCTGCCCCAGGCGCAGGCGCAGCGCGCCCAGCGATTCACTCACCACGCGCGCCTTGTCGGCGCCGAAGAACACCAGATCGCCGTCCTCGGCGCCGCAGCGCGCCAGCATGGCCTCGATCACCTCCATGGGGAGGAATTTGACGATGGGCGATTGCAGGCCCGCGGCCCCGGCAGCGCGCTCGTTGACCTTGATGTAGGCCAAGCCCTTGGCGCCGTAGCGGCCCACCAGCTCGGTGTAGCCGTCGATGTCCTTGCGCGAAAGCCGGCCGCCGCCCGGCACGCGCAACGCCGCCACACGACCGTCCGCATCGTTGGCCGGGCCGGCGAACACCTTGAAATCGACCTCGCGCAGGAGATCAGCGACTTCCGTCAGCTCCAACGGGATGCGCAGGTCCGGCTTGTCGGAACCATAACGGGCCATGGCCTCGGCATGGGTCATGCGCGGGAATGACTCGGGCAGGCGCTCGCCCAACACCTCGGCGAACAGCTCGCGGATCATGCCCTCCATGAGCTGCATGATGCCCTCCTCGTCCAGGAACGAGGTCTCGATATCGACCTGGGTGAACTCGGGCTGGCGGTCGGCGCGCAAGTCCTCGTCGCGGAAACAGCGCACCACCTGGTAGTAGCGGTCAATGCCGCCCATCATCAGCAACTGTTTGAAAAGCTGGGGCGACTGCGGCAGGGCGAAGAACTGGCCCGGATGGGTGCGGCTGGGCACGAGATAATCGCGGGCGCCCTCCGGCGTGGCGCGGGTCAGCATGGGCGTTTCCACGTCCATGAAGCCCTGGCGATCCAGATGGTTGCGCAAGAAGGTCGTCACCCGGGCGCGCAGCTTCAGGTTGGCGAGCATGGCGGGACGGCGCAGGTCGATGTAGCGGTAGCGCAGGCGCACGTCCTCGCCGACATCATCTTCATCCAACTGGAACGGCGGCGTCTGGGCAGAGTTCAGCACCTCAAGGGACTCTGCGACCACTTCCACCGCCCCAGTCGACATGCGGGGATTCTCGGTGCCCGGCGGCCGGCGCCGCACCCGGCCACGGATGCGCAGCACATATTCGCTGCGCACCGTCTCGGCGGCGGCAAACACTTCGGCCGCATCGGGATGGCACACCACCTGCGCCAAGCCTTCCCGGTCGCGCAGGTCGATGAAGATCACCCCCCCATGGTCGCGCCGCCGATGCACCCAGCCGGCCAGCTCCACCTCCTGATCCAGCAGGGTGACATCCAGGGTTCCACAATAATGACTGCGCATATCCAAAATCCGTGCTGCGATCGGCGAGGGCCGCATCGAAAAAACAGCGCGGGCGAACCTGGGCTCAGGTCCGCCGGCACCGGCGGGGTGGGGCCATGTTAGGGAAGGGGCTGGACCCCGACAAGAGGCGTTTCAGTCGCTCGAACTCGTCGGCGTGCTGCTCGCTGGGGCGCTTGGGGTGCTGCCGCTCCCGGAATCGCCGGATGAGGCGCTCGAGGCGCTCGACGAGCCGGTCGATTCGGCGACGTTGCGTTTGTTGCCGCTCTTGAAATCGGTTTCATACCAGCCGCTGCCCTTAAGTCGGAAGCCGGCCGCCGACACCAATCGGTTCAGCGTCGGCTGGCCACAGGCGGGGCAGTCCTTGAGCGGTTCTTCGCTGAGTTTCTGCAGGCTTTCCAGGCGGTGCCCGCAGGCCTGGCACTGGTATTCGTAGATGGGCATGGGATCCTCACAATGCGAAAGGGCTATTCAGGAACGATCATGCCGGGTTGTGCTGGGCCGGCCCCGGCGGCCGTCATCCCATCCGGATGACGGCCTGAGTCTGGGGACGGCCCGCACCATTTCAAGGATGCCGGCAAAGCGCCATAGTATATCGCCCCTCAGCCGGCGCGGGACTGGAACGCGAGCTGGTCGCCCGCACGATCCACGACAATGATTTGCCCCGGCAGAAAGCGGCCCTGGAGCAGATCCCGCGCCAGGGTGTTTTCCATGTACTGCTGGATGGCGCGCTTCAGGGGCCGGGCGCCATAAACCGGGTCGTAACCCACCTCCCCGAGCCAGTCCAGCGCGCCCTCGGTCAGCTCCAGGCCGATGTCGCGGGCCGCCAGGCGCTGGCGCAGGATGTCCACCTGCAGGTCGACGATGCGGCGGATGTGCTCGCGGCCCAGCGGGTGGAACACGACCACTTCGTCGATGCGGTTCAGGAACTCGGGCCGGAAGTGCTGGGCCACCACCTCCATCACCGCCGCCTTCATGCGGGTGTAATTCTCCTCGCCGGCCATCTCCTGGATCATCTGGGAGCCCAAGTTGGAGGTCATCACGATCACGGTGTTGCGGAAATCCACCGTGCGCCCCTGCCCGTCGGTCAGGCGGCCATCATCCAGCACCTGCAGCAGCACATTGAACACGTCGGGATGGGCCTTCTCCACTTCATCGAGCAGGATCACCGAATACGGCTTGCGCCGTACCGCCTCGGTCAGGTAACCGCCTTCCTCGTAGCCCACATAGCCCGGAGGCGCCCCGATCAGACGCGCCACCGAATGCTTTTCCATGAACTCGGACATGTCGATGCGCACCATGGCATCGGCGGAGTCGAACATGAACAGGGCCAGCGCCTTGGTGAGTTCGGTCTTGCCTACGCCGGTTGGCCCCAGGAACAGGAAACTGCCATTCGGGCGATTGGGATCGGACAAGCCTGCCCGCGAACGGCGGATGGCATCGGAAACAGCCCGCACCGCCTCCTGCTGGCCGATCACGCGCTGGTGCAGGGAGTCTTCCATGCGCAGCAGCTTTTCGCGCTCGCCTTCCAGCATCTTGGCGACCGGGATGCCGGTCCATTTGGAGACGACTTCGGCGATTTCCTCGTCGGTCACCTTGTTGCGCAGCAAGGTCATGTCGCGCTGCTCGGCCTCGCTCGCCTCGGCCAGCTGCTTTTCCAGTGCCGGGATACGGCCGTACTGCAGTTCGGACATGCGGGTCAAATCGCCGGCCCGCCGCGCCGTTTCCAGTTCCATGCGCATCCGATCCAGCTCTTCCTTGACGTGCTGGCTGCCCTGCAAAGCGGCTTTTTCCGCCTTCCAGATCTCTTCCAGATCGGCGAATTCCCGCTCCAGCCGGCCGATCTGATCTTCCAGGTCTGCCAGGCGCTTGCGGGAGGCCTCGTCCGACTCTTTCTTGAGCGCCTCGCGTTCGATCTTGAGCTGAATCAGCCGCCGCTCCAGGCGGTCCATCTCCTCGGGCTTGGAATCGATTTCCATGCGGATGCGGCTGGCCGCCTCATCGATCAGGTCGATGGCCTTGTCGGGCAACTGGCGGTCGGTGATGTAGCGATGCGACAGGGTCGCCGCCGCGACGATGGCCGGATCGGTGATATCCACCCCATGATGAACTTCGTATTTCTCCTTCAGGCCGCGCAGGATGGCAATGGTGTCCTCGACCGTGGGCTGATCCACCAGCACTTTCTGGAAACGCCGTTCGAGCGCCGCGTCCTTTTCGATGAATTGCCGGTATTCGTCGAGCGTGGTGGCGCCGATGCAGTGCAGCTCGCCGCGGGCGAGCGCGGGTTTCAGCATGTTGCCGGCATCCATCGCCCCCTCGGCCTTGCCGGCGCCGACGATGGTGTGGATCTCGTCGATGAACAGGATGACCTGCCCTTCCTGCTTGGCCAGATCGCTCAGCACGGCCTTCAGGCGCTCCTCGAATTCGCCGCGATACTTGGCGCCCGCGATCAGGGCCGCCATGTCCAGCGACAGCACGCGCTTGCCCTTGAGACCCTCGGGCACCTCGCTGTTGACGATGCGCTGGGCCAGCCCTTCGACAATGGCGGTCTTGCCCACGCCGGGTTCGCCGATCAGCACGGGATTGTTCTTGGTGCGCCGGGAGAGCACCTGGATGGTGCGGCGGATTTCATCGTCGCGACCGATCACCGGGTCCAGCTTGCCCTGCTCGGCCCGCTCGGTGAGGTCGATGGTGTATTTGGTCAGGGCCTGACGGGCTTCCTCCGCATTGGGGTCATCAATGCTGGCGCCGCCCCGGATCTGCTCGATGGCGCGCTCCACGGCCGTTTTCGAGGCGCCGAACTGCTGCAGCAGCTCCTTCGCCGGCCCCCTATCCTCCAACACCGCCAGCAGGTAGAGCTCGGAGCTGATGTACTGGTCCTTGCGCTGCTGGGCCAGCTTGTCGGCGATGTTGAACTGGCGCGCGACATCATTGGAGAAATGCACTTCCCCCGCCGAGGCGCCCTGGACCTGGGGCAGTCGCTCCAGCGCCTGGCCCAGGGCCGCACGCAGCCCGTTCACCTCCGTTCCCGCGGCAGACAGCAGGGGTCGCGCGCTGCCGCCCTGCTGATCCAGCAGCGCCAGCAGGATATGGACTGGCTCGATGTAGGCATTGTCGCGCCCCACGGCCAGCGACTGGGCGTCGACCAGGGCCATCTGGAATTTACTGGTCAGTTTATCCATGCGCATGAGCAATCCCCCGTCAGTTTCGAATGGGCCGTCAGGCCCAAGAGTTGCCCATGGAGATGGGGACGGGCATGACCGATGTCAAGCCGAGCCCATCCGATGGGAAAGCAAGGGGCATAGCCAAATCATCAAAACGGCGTTGAACCATTGCGCGTCCCTCAGGGCGCCTAGCGGCGGTAGAACCGGCGTTTGGCCATTTCCGTGGCCAGCAGATACAACCCCACAATCGCCAAGATGGCAGCCATGACGGTGCCAGGCAGCGGCACGAAATCGAACACCGCGACTCCCGGCAGATAGGGCAGACCGAGTGCCACCGCGACCAGGATCGCGGTCAGCCCCAGCAGCAGATTGCCCGGGCGGCTGCGGTAGCAGGGCAATCGGGTGCGCACCACCAGTACCACCAGCAGCTCGGTGAGCAGCGATTCCACGAACCAGCCGGTACGAAAATGTGGCGCCGACGCATCCGTTAGCCAGAACAGGGTCGCAAAAGTGAGCCCGTCGAACAGCGAACTGATCAGGCCGAAGGTGAGCATGAATCGGCGCACGGCGGCAATGTTCCAGCGATGGGGCCGATCCACCGCGGCACGGTCGACGCGGTCGATGGCGATGCCGATGGCCGGAATATCGGAGAGAAAATTGTTGAGCAGAATCTGCTTCGCCAACAGCGGCAGGAAGGGCAAGAACAGCGAGGCAAACGCCATGCTGACCATGTTGCCGAAGTTGGCGCTGGTGGTCATGTAGATGTATTTGAGGGTGTTGGCGAAGGTGGTGCGTCCGTATTCGATGCCCTGACGCAGGACCTCCAGATCCGGACCCAGCAGCACGAAGTCCGCCGCCTCCTTGGCCACATCCACCGCCGTGTCGACCGAGATGCCGGCATCGGCGGCATAGAGCGCCGGCGCATCGTTGATGCCATCGCCCAGGTAGCCGACGACGTGCCCGGCGTGGCGCAGGGCCAGGATGATGCGCTCTTTCTGGCTGGGGTCGACTTCCACAAACAGGTCGGTGCGGGCGGCCCGATGCCAGAAGGCTTCGTCCTTGAGCTGGTTGATCTCCTGGCCGGTCAGCACCCGGGGCGCGTGCATGCCGACCTGTTCCGCCACATGGACGGCGACCAGACGATTGTCGCCGGTGATCACCTTGACCTGTACGCCCAGTGCGGCGAGCCGGTCCAGGGTCTCGCGCACCCCGGCCTTGGGCGGATCGGCGAACAGCAGGAAGCCCTCGAAGGTCATGCTCTGTTCTTCGGCCGCCGTGTAGGCCGGCTGTTCGGGCACGCGCCGGCTGGCCACGCCCAGCACCCGAAATCCCTGCTGGCTCCAGGCCCCGAAACGCTGCTCCAGCCCGGCGCGCAAGCTTGCATCCAGTGGGCGCTCCTGGTCACTGTCGCGCACCCGGGTACAGACTTCCGCCACCGTGGCAAAGGCGCCCTTGCAGATCAAGAGGCGCTCGTCCGCCGGCCCCAGCCCCGCCACGCTGAGCCGCTTGCGCTGGAAATCGTAGGGAATCTCATCGAGCTTGCGCCAGTCCTCCGGCCTGAACCCCACCGGCGCGCCACCGGCGACGATGGCCTGGTCCAGCGGATTGGCGATGCCGGTCTCCCACGCGGCGTTCAGATAGGCGAGGCTCCGCACCCGCAGGGCATCGACGCCGGCGGGGTCGACGCCCTGTTCGAGGCGCACCGCGCCCTCGGTCAAGGTGCCGGTCTTGTCGGTGCAGAACACATCCATGCTGCCGAGGTTTTCGATGGCGTTGAGTCGCCGCACGATGACGCCCTTGGCCGCCATGGCGCGGGCACCGCGTCCCAGGGTGACGGTGATGACCGCCGGCAACAGCTCGGGTGACAGGCCTACGGCGAGAGCGATCGAAAACAGCAGCGCCTCCAGCACCGGGCGCTCGAACAGCACATTGATGGCAAACGCGACAACGACCAGCACCAGCATGACTTGCGTGAGCAGATACCCGAAACGGCGGATGCCGCGCTCGAATTCAGTTTCCGGCGGCCGCAGGTTCAGGCGATGGGCAATGTTGCCAAACTGGGTGCGAGCACCGGTTTCGATCACCAGTAGCTGCGCCGTGCCGCTGCGCACCGAAGTGCCCATGAACGCGCAGTTGGTCCGCTCCGGCAGACTGGCATCGGGCGCCACCACGCCCGGCATCTTCTCCGCCGGAAAGGTCTCGCCGGTCAGCGCGGCCTGAATGACGAAACAATCCCTCGCAGCCAGGATCAGTCCGTCGGCCGGAATCAGGCTGCCCGCCGCGAGCATCACGACATCGCCCGGCACCACCGCCTCGGCCGGGATCTCGACCGGCGCGCCATCCCGCAGCACGCGGGCCTTGAGCGACACCTGCTGGCGCAATTTCTGCACCGCCCGCGAGGCACTGTATTCCTGTGCGAAACCGAGCAGACCGCTGCCGGCGACGATGGCGAGGATAATCGAGGCGTCCAGCCATTCGCCGATCGCCAGGGAGACTATGGCGGCGAACAGCAAAATCAGCACCAGCGGACTGGCGAACTGCTTGACCAGAGCCGACAACGCGCCCGAGCCCTTGGCGTCGCGCAGACGGTTGGGCCCGAACTCCCGCAGCCGGCGCTGGGCCTCTGCGTCGGTGAGGCCCCCGGCGGCACTGTCCAGGGCCGCGACGACCGCTGTGGCGGGCTGGCTCCAGTAAGCCTTCAACACCAGATTCGTCATGACGTGTCACCCATTCCAATGCAAACCACAACACGACCGCCCGATGACGACCACTCTCCGGGCGCGTTCCGCAGCCACCTTCACAATCCGGACCTGTAACGGCAACGGACCGGGGGCGCAGCCGCCATCCGTTTCGCCTTTCCACCGGACACGCCTTCACGGCGACTTTCCTGCGGTGCGGATCACGCTCTGGCAGCCCGTGCTGGCGGGACTGTGGCCGGCACGGCGGGAGATCCACCGGAAAGCGCGGCCTGTGGTGCATCCAGGCGCATCCATCAAGAAGACGAAAGCGCGTTGCACCCTTTTTAGCCCTTTCGGCGAGGCTTTTGTCGTCCGGACAAGATCAGTAGCGCGTGGAGCGCGAAGCGGCGGAATCGGGCCCAGACAATCCGGCACCCAGTTCCATGATGGTGCCGCCCTGTGACGGAGTGGCGGCAAATGGGCTATTTGGGATGGACGTCGTTGCCACCCATTCCGACAGGGGCGGAAGCAGAGGCCTCGGTCGCCGGGGCACACCAATGGCATTCATGGGAAATGCGCGCCGACAGGGGCTGGCCGCTGAAACGGGTTCCCTGGAACAGGCAGGTCAGGAAGATCGGGCGGTCGACAGCCGCATCCACGGCGATTTCACCGCCCTCGAAGGTGCATCGGACAAAGACCAGTTCATCCTGGCCTGCCTCGATGTCGATTCGGGTTCCCGAGGGAAACCAGGTATCCCGGATGACAAGTTTCATCGGACGCCTCCCGCCGCACTGCGGACCGGAACCGACCCCAATCAGTCGGACCCCACACTCACATGATAGTCGCAGCCCACCCAGGCGTTGGACGCCTGCCATCGAAACGTGAAATCCAGCCGCTGGCCGGGCCTCAGGGACCGGGCGTCCAGATCCGCCACCTGAAAACCCAAGCCGCTGTCGACGCTGGCCAGATCCCGGGCATCCTGCCAGCCATCGACGCCCCAGTGAATCAGGGCCGGGCGGGGCAGGAGAATCACCAGCCGAAGCCCGGCCTGGATGGCGCCGATGGGCGCCATCTGGGACCAGAAGGCGCGCTGGATGCGCGGGCGTTGCCCCTGGTAGCGCAACCAGACTGATCGGGGCCGGTCGAGCGGGGCGCCCAGATGGCGCGACACCATCAGCTTGGTGAACTCCGCATGGGCCCAGACCAAGGGCATGGCCGCCCCCGTCGGGCGCCCGAAGACCAGGCGCCGCGCCGGGACCTCCGCGCCATCCCAGACCTGCTCGGGGATGAGGCCGGTGGCATTTGCCAACCCCGCCATGGTCTCCAGCCAGGGCAAGGGGTCCTGGCCTGCGGCAAGCGCGTAGTGCCCGCGCTCCCCCGTCAGCAAGGGCCAGGGCCGCCCGCGCCCGGTGCCATCATAGGCGCGGCCATCGTCGTGTTCGCCATAGCCGTCGCCGTTGTAGCGCCGCCACACCGGTCCCGCCGGGGTATCGACCTTGAGAAGATGATCCGCCACCACCAGGCTGTCGAGGATCAGGGGATCATCGGCAAGTCGCAGACCGAAACGCACGAGCTGGAGAAAGTCCGTGGAAACCTGTTCATCGGCCGGCAGGGTCAGGCCATCTTCGCGGTTGCGGACCGGCAGCGGACGCCGCAGGGCGGCCGCTCCCTCCTGCAGCACTTCTGCGGGAGCGGTGCGCACATGGTAGGCCGACACGCCCAGACGGGCAGCCAGTTCCGTGTTGCGGGCCACAGTCCAGGCTTCGATGCGATCATTCCAGTAATCGGCCAGATCCAGCGCCCATTCGCGGGAGTCCTCGGACAGGAAGGCACTGCCCGCCACCAGGGCGGCGATACAGGCGGCGAGCGTGAAGCTGTTGATGCCGGTATTTTCTTCCCAGCGATCCTGCTGCGTGACCGGCCCCTGCAGGGCAATAAAGCCCAACGCCTGGCGAACCATGGCGCTCACTTCGATTCCACCCAGACCACCCCGTTCATCGAGCGCCGCAGCCAACAGCACCGGAAACGCCGTTTCATCGAGCTGGACCCCCGACCAGAAGGGTTTACCGCCCAGCCATTGGTTCTGGCTCCAGTGGCCGCTCTCATGCTGGCTGGCGATCAGGTAGCGCAGAGTGTCCCGGGCTTCCTCCTCGGCGCCGAGGGCCAGCAGAGCGCCTGCACACTCCACCAGGTCGCGCGGCCAGACCAGGTGGTAACCGCCCCGCTCTTCCCCCGTGTCCCCCCAGGGAACGCTGAGGCTGGCCACCATCGCCCCCGGATAGGTCTTGTCGAGATGGGTGCGCAGGACCATGGCAGAGACCTGAAACTGCCGCCGCAGGGAATCGGGGAGATCGAGCGGCAGCGCATAGCGTTCACTGCGGCGCGCCTGCCAGACCTCCCAATCGGCGATCTGGTGTTGCAGGAGCGTATCGAACGGTTGCAGCAGGCTGGAGATGGCGAGTGTCGCCGCCGCGCTAACGCTGCTGCCGAAGCCCAAGGCCAGCACCGCCCGGCGCGGCAATTCGCCGATCAGGGCGACATTGCCTGGACCGGCACTGAGATAACGCCAGGTCAAGGCGCCGTTGCGGGCAAAATCCTGCCAGCCGTCGCTGCGACCGACATAACCGGCGCTGGCCGCACCGAAGGCATCCTGCTGGTGTTCATCCACGGCCGCGAGGGCGAGCGCGAAAGGCCCTTGTTCGGCCAGCAGGACGCAGCGGCCGCGATGGCGCCCGACCGTGGCGCGGTTGCCGTGGCCGGTTGCCCCCAGACGGGGGGCGAGAAGCACATAGGGCCGTAGCTCCGCGTCGCCGTCCAGCCGAACCTCGATCGCCAGCACATCGCGTCGCGGATCAGGGGAGATCCGCAACCGCAGGGTGTAACGCGGATGTTCATGACAGATTTCGAGTGCCGCAACCCCCGGCGCCACGAAATTCACTGCGTAGTTTTCCAGTCGCTTGACTTCAGACCAGAAGCCGCGGCCGTCAGCAACAATGAAGCCCAGATCGCGGATCTGGGGAATGTCGACACGGGGATAATAAACTTCGTTGAGGATCCCGAAGCCGGTGGTGAACCACAACCGCGAAAGCCCAAGCGAACAGCCGACCGCATCTTTCGCGCTGCTGGTCCAGGTCGGCGCGATACCGGGACGGCCGGGGGCATCCGGCGCGAGTTGCGGTTTCTTCATACCATCCAAATCACCCATCGTCTTGCCCAAATCCTCTGCGAGCGGACGCACTCACGCCCCGATTCGCCCGTTGATCGCCATGGAATACCGCAACATCCGGCCCGAAAAAAACCTGCCCCTCGATCCCTAGCACAGATCGAGCCGACTCGTTCCACGGCAGGCCGGCGCACGCGTCCGCCTGTGAAAGCACCCGAGTGGCGAGGCGAACCGCCAGGGTCAGGATCCACCGCTGTCAATGGGGGTTGACCGCCCGGACATGCCGATCATAGAGAGCTTCGATTTGCGCTGCATAGCGCTGCTGCAGCACCTTTCGGCGAATCTTGAGCGTGGGGGTCAGCAGTCCGTTCTCGGGTGTCCACGGCTCAAGGAGCGCATGAACGCGGCGGATCCGGGCATATTTCGGGAATTTTGCCAAACGACTGTCGAGATGTCTGAGCAAGACACGAATCAAGCGTGGATGCGCCAGATTGGCCGGATCCGCGGGATCCAGACCCTGCGCCTTGGCGAATTCAACCCACGGCGTATGCGCCAGAACCACCAGCGCCGCCAGCAACGGCTGCCCCTCGCCCACCACCATGCACTGCTCGACCCATGGATCCATCCGCAGCGCCATCTCCAGATCCTCGGGCGAAACCTTCTCGCCGTTGGACAGGACGATGATCTCGTTGAGCCGCCCAGTGATGTAGAGCCGGCCGGCCCGGTCGATGCGCCCGCGATCGTTGGTATGCAGCCAACCCTCGGGATCGATGGCGGCGGCCGTGGCGCTCGGATTCTGCCAGTAACCCTGCATGACATTGGGCCCGCGCACCAGGATTTCATCGTTCTCGCCCAGGCGCACCTCGATCCCGGGCAGCGCCGGTCCCACACTGGCCGGCTCGTTGTCCTCCAAGAGGTTCACGCTCACCACCGGGCTGGCCTCGGTCAGGCCGTAGCCTTGCAGCAAGGGCAGGCCAAGCCCGATGAAGGTGCGCGCGATGGCCGGCGGCAACGGCGCGCCGCCGCTGACGGCAATCCGCAGTCGTCCGCCGAGCCGCGCGTGCAGCCGGCTCGCCACATGCCGCGACAAAGCCGGCCAGAGCACCGCGGCCATCGGCCAGCGGCGCTTGCCTTGGCGATAACGGTTCTGTTGCCAGCCCGCGTGAACCGTCAAGGCAAAAGCCCGGCGTGCCAGCCATCCGCTGCGCTGGAGTTCGCGCTGCAGCCGGCCATGAACCGTTTCGAACAGCCGCGGCACGGCAATCAATGCCGTGGGCTGGACCGTCTGCAAATCCTCGGTCAATTGCAGCACGCCGCGCGCATGCGCCACGGTGGCGCCGGCCATCATGGGCAGGTAATAACCTGCCGTGCGTTCGAACAGATGCGCCAGCGGCAAAAAGGAGAGAAACACATCCTGCGGATAGGCCGTCACCCGCTGCAGCGCAGCATAGGTCACCGACAGGATATTGCGGTGGCTCAGCATGACGCCCTTGGGCCGGCCCGTGGTGCCGGAGGTATAGACCAGCGTGGCCAGATCATCGGGCAAGGTAGAGGACGCGCGCAACGGCTGCGGCTCAGCCGGCAGCCACTGCTGCGCCGAGACGACCAGGGGATCTGCTTTGCCCGTCACGGGACCCAGCACCACAATCCGCTCCAGCGTGGCGACAGCCGCCAAAGCCGGCGCCAGCGTCTGCCACTGGATCTCGGAGTCCACCACCAACAGGCGGGCGCCGGAATGAGCCAGCAGGAAAGCCACGTTCTCCGGCCGATCGTTCACATAAAGCGAAACATCCACCAGCCCAAGACCCAACGCCGCCTGATCCACAGCCACCCAACTCGGCCCGTTGGGCAGGGCGATGGCGATACGCTCACCGGGCAACAGCCCGTCCCGGACCAGGGCCGCCTGCCAGCGGCCGACCAAGCCGGCCATCTCGGCCCAAGTATGATCCCGCCAGACCTGGCGCGCGGTGTCGAAGGCCTGGTAGGCCGTCGCTTGGGGTGTGCGACGCGCCCGCTCCCGAAACAAGCCATCCAGGGTACCGACCGAATCCGGATCAATCGCATCGGCCCGCCAATTGGCTGGAAAAGGCGATGGGAACCGTCGCCCTGATGCCGATCCCCCGCGCGCCTCATCCGATGCTTCAGTGCGCATACCCTCATCCTTGACTTGGGAAGACCGTCCGGTCCCAGAGTGACCCGATGGACACGACAGAGGATTGATCGATATCAAGTCATGAAGCAACGCGCCCAGCGGGAATCCAAGCCAGCGCGCGGCGCATCAGGGTTCAACGGGCCGCAGGGCCGGGCCATGTCGGCGCGCTCCTTGCCATAACCCCACGGGGATCGGCATTTTCAGCAAGTTTCGCCAGATCATTCTTCCAGCCGCATGTGGGAGATTGCGCGAGCATCCGAGCCTTGCACGGCACGGTTTCAGTCGATCGATCATGGCGGTCAATGAACCGCGCAAACTACAGGCGCGGCGGTATCCGCCCGCCCAAACGGCGGAAGCAAGGATTTGGAGGGGAATTTATGGAAGTGGCGCGCCCGAGAGGATTCGAACCTCTGACCTTTGGCTTCGGAGGCCAACACTCTATCCAGCTGAGCTACGGGCGCGAAGGGGCCATAGCATAGCGTTTCGACCCCCGAACGTCCATCTTCGCGCCCAAGCGTGTTTTACGTCGGCGGTGCGCCGCGTATACTTAGCCACCCTGCGGTTCCGGGACCTGGCGATCCCCGAGCGGCGCTTGCAAACCACCCCCTGCCTTTCCCCTATAAGGAGGTCCCTGTGTCCGAGCAGGAAAACAATTCAATGCTCCCGCTGGTCAGCGTACTCGGCCTAATGGTGGCCTTTGCCGTCTTCATTGGTGTGCTCGCCGCGGTTATTGGGGGATTTGCACGCCATGATCGCCCGCTGGATGAGCGGGAAATGGCCGCGCTCAAGGAACGCATCGCGCCCATCGGTCAGGTACGCACCAGCGACCAGCCGCCGATGGAAACCGCCAACGCGGGAGAACCCCAGGCTGCGGTCGCGCCCCGTTCGGGCACTGAGGTCGTGCAACAGGCCTGCGCCGCATGCCACGCCGCCGGGGTTCTAGGCGCACCCAAGATTGGCGCCAAGGGCGATTGGGAGCCACGTCTGGCACAGGGCTTCGATACCCTGCTGAAGCATTCCATCACGGGTATCCGCGCCATGCCGCCCAAGGGCGGCAATCCGGGCCTGAGTGAAGACGAACTCAAGGCGGCGCTGACAGAGATGCTCAAGCAGAGCAGTCTCGCGCCCTGACATTGGTTTTTTCATCCTGATCCGCCGGCCTCCAACAGCGGGGCCGGCTTTCCTTGCCCCAAAGCACCGACGCAGCAAACCGGCGGCCGGAATTCCCTGTTCCGGTGATCGCTCCGGCCATGCGCGCCTCACCCCGAGGCGCTCTCCGCCGCCCAGACCAGGCGATGGAAATCAAACCCCAAGGTGAGCGTGGGCTTGATGATCTGGAAATAGGGCGAGACATCGAAATCCCGTGGCACGTAGAGACTGTGGTGGCGGACATGGTGCACGCGCTGAACGCAATCGGGACAATCCGGCCGGGTCGCCGGCAGGGTTTCGACCTGCGGCAGGATGGGATAGCGCACTTCGGCAAAACACTGGGCGATCAGCGTCGAACAGATGGCGCGGGTTGGATCCCCGCTGCCCAGCGCCAACAAGCGGCGCCGCCACCCCACCGGTACCGGCGGGGTTGGCAGCAAATAGCGCGCGAGATCAAGGACGTTTTTCAGATCGTACTGATGCCCCAGCCGGCCACAGGCATAAGCCACCACCTGCCGCTGTTCGGCGGCGGACAAGCCCACCGGTCGGCAGAGGCGACAGTGCAGCCCGGCATAGGCATCCGGCCCAAGTGCCCGCACCCCCGCCGCCACATCCGCCTCGATGAACACCAATGGCCGGCCAGCCGCATCGTGGAGCCCCGCGGACGGCCCCACATACAGCGCTGCATGGGACCAGGTGGATTGGGTCAGGTACTTGATGGCGACACTCAGACGGGTATTGCCCTCCACCAGCAGCACATCCGCCGGCCGGAGACAGGCGGCATAGCGCGCCGGATCCATGGGCACCGCGGGTTCATGGGACGCCAGACGCTGACTGAGATAAAGGCTCAACCGCCGCCCCAACCAGGTCGTGACACGATTCATGATCAGAAACTCGCCAGTATGCCGGCCGATTCAAAAGCGATGCAGCCGCTCCCATCCTTTATCGGCAAGCCCACGACATCCTTGGCCCAAGAAAACGCCAAAGTGCTCCTCATTGCCCTGGACGCAGCCATGCGCCGTTCCGTGAAGAATGACGTTTTCTTGTTCATTCAGCCTCATCCTGCGCCATCCGCTGCACGGCTCTTTCACGACAGTGCCGCCTCGGAATGGTCTCCTCAGCCGACCCACGATGTTCCGCTCAACGGATGGGCTGGCGATCCAGCAGGCGAAAATGAATTGCCTCGCTCATGTGCCGCGCGGTAATGGTGTCCGACTCATCCAGGTCGGCGATGGTGCGGGATAGGCGCAACAGGCGGTGATAGGCGCGGGCCGACAGCCCCAGTCGTTCCATGGCCTGCAACAGCAGGTCCCGCACTGCACCCTTGACAGTGCACACCTGCGTCGTCTCGCGCTGGCTGAGGGTCGCATTGGGCTTGTCCTGGCGCGCCAGTTGGCGTGCTCGCGCCTGAAAGACCCGTGCGCGCACATCACAACTGGACTCGCCCTCCGGCGCATGGCCACTCAGGGACTCGCTGCTGACGGCCGGAACCTCCACATGAAGATCAATGCGGTCGAGCAAGGGACCAGAAATGCGGGCGCGATAGCGGGCGACCTGTTCCTCGGTGCAGCGGCAACGGCCCCGCACGTCCCCCAGGAAACCACAGGGACAGGGATTCATCGCCGCCACCAACTGAAAACGCGCGGGGAATACCGCCTGCCGGGCTGCACGTGAGATATGGATCTCACCGCTTTCCAAAGGCTCCCGCAGCACTTCCAACACGCGCCGATCAAATTCCGGCAGTTCATCCAGAAACAACACGCCCTGGTGGGCCAGAGAGATTTCCCCTGGTCGCGGGATACTGCCACCGCCCACCAAGGCCACCGCGGAAGCAGTATGGTGGGGTGCGCGGAACGGTCGGCGCCCCCAGGCTTCAGGCTGGAACCCGTTTTCGCTGATGGACGCGATGGCCGCGACTTCCAAGGCTTCAGATTCAGCCAATGGTGGCAGGATCCCGGGCAATCGCCGCGCCAGCATGCTCTTGCCCGTCCCCGGTGGCCCCATCATGAGCAGGCTGTGTCCACCCGCCGCCGCCACTTCAAGCGCTCGCCGGGCGCTGAACTGGCCGCGCACGTCGCGCAGATCTTCAACGGCCTCTGGCGGTGGGTATGCGTCAGCAGGGAAGTCGGGTTCGGGGAGGATGGCCTCCCCCTTGAGATGGGCACAGATCTGCAACAAATGACCGGCCGTGCGCAGCGACAGGTCGCGCACAAGGTGTGCCTCGAGCCCATTGGCCAGGGGAACAATCAGGGTTCGCCGCGCATCCCGGCAAGCCAGGGCAGCGGGCAATACGCCGCGCACGGGGCGCAATTCCCCGCTCAAGGACAACTCGCCCAACAGCTCCAGCCCGGCCAGGGATTGCGCCGGAATCTGGCCGGACGCAGCCAGGATCGCCAAGGCAATGGCCAGGTCGTAGCGCCCGCTTTCCTTGGGCAAGTCGGCAGGAGCAAGGTTGATGGTGATGCGTCGTACCGGAAATTCGAATCCGACATTGTGCAACGCAGCGCGGACCCGATCCCGGCTTTCCTTGACCGCGGTCTCGGCCAGACCGACCACCGTGACAGCCGGCAGACCATTGGCGAGATCGACCTCAACGGTCACCGGCGGGGCGAGCAAACCCGCCTGCGCCCGGGTGTGAACGACAGCCAGTCCCATGATACCTTCCCCGTGTCCTTGGGCAGTTATCGGCTGGCATCTTGCCAGCCTGTATCACCCATTCGGTGTTCGCGAATGGTCAGCGTGCGGCTGTCAGCCGCGCAGCGCCAGCTCAGCGACCTGGCGTTCCAATTCTGTCAGTTCGGTGCGCAAGCGGGCCAGCACGGCGCGCTGGACATCAAACTCCTCTCGCGTGACCAGATCGAGCCGGGCGAAAGCCGATTGCAACACGGCCCGAAAGTTACGCCCCAGATCCTCCCGCAACACACCCAAACTCGCCGGCACCCGACCGGCCAGCTCTTCCGCGACCTCATCAACCCACGCTTGTCGCTCACTCAAGGAATCCTCCCGCCGCTCTGGGCTTCTGGCAATGCACCATTTTGGCGCCCAAAAAGAGGGCAATAAATTGCCCCATCCACATCTTTCATTCTAGAGGCTCATGCCCAAGACGCCCATTTCTGTCATTACGATGACATAGCGCACTCTCAAAGGCATGGCATGGAACCTGCTTTATGCCTCACACGATTGTGCCGGATTTCCACAAAATCCGCGCGCATCCGTTTTCCCCAGCCCTATGGAGTAATCGCGCATGAAGCTTGTCACCGCCATCATCAAGCCATTCAAACTGGACGATGTCCGAGAGGCGCTCTCGGACATCGGTGTACAAGGCATCACAGTCACCGAAGTCAAGGGTTTTGGACGCCAGAAAGGCCATACTGAATTGTACCGAGGCGCCGAATATGTAGTTGATTTCCTTCCGAAAGTAAAGATCGAAGTCGCCGTGACCGATGACATGGCCGACACCGTGATCGAAGCCATCAGCAAAGCCGCCAATACGGGCAAGATCGGCGACGGCAAGGTCTTCGTCTTCGACCTGGAGCAGGTGATCCGCATCCGCACCGGCGAATCGGGAGGTGACGCCATCTGAACAACCCAACTCACTTGGCTTGCCAGCCCGGATTTTGCCTCGCATCACCCGGTGATGCGTTTCACGATCCAACCGGCACTGACTGAGTGCATTTGATGTTTCCGATCCGCGTTGCGGTGCTAGACTGGCTGACCACTCAGCCCATACCACCTCTCGCAGGAGATCGATTCCATGAAACTGGTGACCGCCATCATCAAACCGTTCCGACTGGATGATGTCCGCCAAGCCTTGTCGGACATGGGCATCCAGGGCATGACGGTAACCGAGGTCAAAGGCTTCGGGCGCCAGAAAGGCCATACGGAACTGTATCGGGGCGCCGAGTATGTGGTCGATTTCCTGCCGAAGGCCAAGATCGAAATTGCTGTGAGTGATGCATTGACGGATCAGGTGATCGATGCCATCACCAAAGCCGCCAATACCGGAAAAATCGGCGACGGCAAGATCTTTGTGGTGGAACTGGAACAAGTGGTCCGCATCCGCACTGGCGAATCGGGAGACAACGCACTCTAGGGCAGGGCCGGGGATAATTCCCCTTCAAAACCGCTCCAGGAGTAAACATGAATCACCATCGCTTCCCCTTGCTCAGGGCCTTGTCCCTTGCGGGACTGTCCACGCTCCCGTTGGCTGTTGGCGCCCAGGAGGCCGCTCCAACTCCCACCCTCGACACCGGCAACACCGCCTGGATGCTGACCTCAACCGCGCTGGTCTTGTTCATGACCATCCCTGGCTTGGCGCTATTCTATAGCGGCATGGTGCGCTCCAAGAACGTGCTGTCCGTATTGATGCAGTGCTTTGCCATCACCGCACTGGTGTCCGTGTTGTGGGTCGTTTATGGCTACTCGCTGGCCTTCGATACCACCGGCATGGAGCAGGGGGTCGTCAATTTCCACTCCTTTGTGGGCGGCCTGTCCAAGGCCTTCATGTCCGGGTTGACACGCGATGGCCTGGTCGGGACCATCCCCGAATCGGTCTTCGTCACCTTCCAGATGACTTTCGCCATCATCACCCCGGCGCTGATCGTGGGCGCTTTTGCCGAACGCATGAAGTTCTCTGCCCTGCTGCTGTTCACCACGATCTGGCTGACTGTGGTCTACCTGCCCATCGCCCACATGGTGTGGAGCGGCAATGGTGGCCTGATGTGGGACTGGGGCGTGCTGGACTTCGCGGGCGGCACGGTGGTCCACATCAATGCGGGTATCGCGGGTTTCGTGGCCTGCTTGGTCATGGGCAAGCGCAAGGGCTTTCCCACCACCGCCATGCCACCGCATAACCTGACCTATACCCTGATCGGCGCTTCCATGCTGTGGGTGGGCTGGTTCGGCTTCAATGCCGGGTCCGCCGTGGCTGCCGACGGTTCCGCGGGCATGGCCATGTTGACCACCCAGGTTGCTACCGCCGCTGCCGCACTGGCCTGGATGTTTGCCGAGTGGCTGAGCCATGGCAAACCTTCCGTGCTGGGCATCGCTTCCGGCGCCGTAGCCGGTCTGGTCGCGGTCACACCGGCTTCCGGCACCTGCGGGCCCATGGGCGCATTGCTGCTCGGCATCATTGCCGGCGTCCTGTGCTTCCTGGCCTCCACCAAGCTCAAGCGGGCCGCTGGTTACGATGACTCTCTCGACGTTTTCGGGGTGCATGCCGTCGGTGGGCTGGTCGGCGCCATCCTGACCGGCCTGTTCGCGGACGTCTCCTTCGGCGGCAAGGGTCTGGCCGAAGGCGTGACCATCGGCGCCCAGCTCTGGATCCAGATCAAGGGCAGCCTGTTCACCCTGATCTATACCGGCGTGATGAGTTTCATCATCCTCAAGGTGATCGACGTGCTGGTGGGGCTGCGCGTGAGCGAAGAAGAAGAAACCGAAGGTCTCGACATCGCCCTGCATGACGAGCGCGGCTACAACCTCTGAGCCTGTCCCGACGTCTCCCATCAAGCCCTGGAATCTCGGTGATTCCAGGGCTTTTTTTGTCCAAAATCGCCTCAACCGCCGCTTTATAACGCGTTCCCAGGGTGTGCGCGCATACCCGCTGCGGGATCAGGCTGCGCCTCAAGCATCACCAGGAAGCCGCCGATATCTGGTTCATGGAGTCGGACCGGGTCGACCTCTTGGCTGCCATGGCAATCAGATGCCATGGATCAGTAAGTAAAAAAACGGTCTCCTGCACAGCCATGCGACGGAAAAATCCATCATCCTCCCGGTTATTTTGAACACACAGGCATAAAAAGAGGGGACAGGCACATGCATGCTATCCGTTGGATTCTGTGTTGCAGTGCAATGCTTTGGCCGCTCTGGGGCAGCGCCGAGATCTACCAGTCCCGTGATGCCTCCGGAAATACCGTCTATAGCGACCGTCCGCTGGGCGCAAATTCCCACAAGAGCGACATCACCGCGCCACCCACAGGGCAATCTCCCGCCGTCCCCGCCACCGCGCTACCGCAGAACGACAAGGCGACCGCCGTCGAAGATCCGGAGGTCCGCAAGGCGCGCTGCGCCAAGGTGCGCGAGCTTCTGGCGCGTTACCAAAAAGCCGAATATCTGGCACGCGAAGGCGCGGACGGAAAGAATCAGATCCTGAGCGATCAGGAAAAAAACAAGGAAGTGGAATTGCTGCGGGAACAGGAAGCGGCCCAATGCGACTCCTGAAGGGAGGACTTCTTCCCCATAGCGCGATTTTCTTCGCGCGAATCAGGGCGCTTCAAGCTCGTCATCACAAGCAATCGAACAGCAAGATGGGCATTTGAACCTCTCGCCAAATATCGCCACATGAGGTAACTCAAGGTAGCCAGCGCGAGGCCATAACGTGTTGAAACCTTGCCCAGCGCCGCTGGCGATAAGCCACTTACAACGACAAGCAACCTGATCCTCCCCCGGATTGGCGGGGATCGTGCCCATGACGTTGCCCCCGCAGCCACGATCAAGCAAGCCCTTCTACCCATTGGACTGATGGTGATTCGGGAAGGCCGCACCCGTCGCCCCTCCCCAAGGGCACCAGACATTGCCCCGCCCTCCGGACGTCAATCCGTTTCCGGGACCAATCGATATCCTTCGCTGTTGTCCTTCAAGGCGATGCCGGACAGGCGCAAACGCAGCGATTCGCGCGCCAGATAGGCTAGTTGTTGGGCGGCTTGCGCATAGGGCAGGCCTTCGGGGCGAACGTTGGAGATGCAGTTGCGCTCGCTGTCCATGCGGCCGACCCTGGGCGCAAAAGTCAGGTAGATGCCGAGGCTGTCCGGCGCGGTCAGACCGGGGCGCTCACCGATCAGCACGATCACCAGGCGCGCAGCCAGTGCCTCGCCGATATCATCACCCAGCGCCACCCGGCCCTGCTCCGCCACGATCACCGGCACGCTGTTGGCGTTGACACCAAGGCGCCCACAAAATTCCTTCAGCAGCGGCGGCGCATGACGTTGGATCGCGATGGCTGACAGTCCGTCGGCGATGACCACCGCAAAATCAGGGTCGGAACGCTGCTGCTGCAGCAGCGTGCGCGATGCCGTTGTCAGCCGGCGACCGAGATCGGGGCGGAGCAGATAACTGTGGCGATCCGGCGCCTGGCTGGCAACCCGGAGCGAATGAAAGCCGGCTTGTTCCAGCTCGACGCGCAGCGCATCGACATCGAGCGAATGATGCACCGCGTCGCAGGCCCGGGCGTGCGCCAGACCGAAACGCAACAACTCGCGGGTCGGCAAACTGCCGCCAACGCGGCCGAGCGCAATGCGCGCCGGGGTGTGGGCGCGCAGTCCGCCCCAGGGATCGTCCTGGACAGGGCGTGGCGGTTTCATGGGGCTGTCGCGAGCTGCGGCAAACCGAGCAACAGCGGGTTGCGGGAGCTGATGGGCCGTGGTTTGCCGTTGGCGCCGGTGATGTCCATCGCCTGTAGCCAGGCCTCGAATTCCGGCGCCCGCCTCAGGCCCAGCAGCTCGCGCAGATAGAGCGCATCGTGAAACGAGCTGCTCTGGTAGTTGAGCATGATGTCGTCGGCGCCGGGCACGCCCATGATGAAGGTGACGCCGGCCGCGCCGAGTAGTGTAAGCAGCGTATCCATGTCGTCCTGGTCGGCCTCGGCATGGTTGGTGTAGCAGACATCGCAGCCCATGGGCAGGCCCAGGAGCTTGCCGCAGAAATGGTCCTCGAGCCCGGCGCGGATGATCTGCTTGCCGTCGTAGAGATATTCCGGGCCGATGAAACCGACCACGGTGTTGACCAGCAGCGGCCGGAATGCGCGGGCGACGGCGTAGGCGCGCGCCTCGCAGGTTTGCTGATCGACGCCATGATGGGCATTGGCCGACAGCGCGCTGCCTTGGCCGGTCTCGAAATACATGACGTTGTCGCCCAAGGTGCCGCGCTTCAGCCCCAGCGCCGCGTCATGGGCCTCGCGCAGCAGCGCCAGCGAAATACCAAAACTCCTGTTCGCCTGCTCGGTGCCGGCGACGGACTGGAACACCAGATCGATCGGCAATCCCTGTTCGATGGCCTGAATCTGCGTGGTCACATGGGTGAGCACACAGCTCTGCATCGGGATCGCGAAGCGCTCGCGCACCGCGTCCATCATTTGCCACAGTCGCGCCAATCTTGGCAGCGCATCGCTGGCCGGGTTGATGCCGACGGTGGCATCGCCCGCGCCGTAGAGCAGGCCGTCCAGCAGGCTCGCCGCGATGCCGCGCACATCATCGGTGGGGTGGTTGGGTTGCAAGCGCACCGACAGCTGGCCGGGCAGACCGATGGTGTTGCGAAAGCGGGTGATCACCGTGCATTTCTTGGCCACCAGGATCAGGTCCTGATTGCGCATCAGCTTGCTGACGGCGGCGGCCATTTCCGGGGTGATGCCGGGTGCGACCGCCGTCAGCGTCGCCGCGTCGGTGCTGTCGAGCAGCAGCCAGTCGCGAAAATCACCGACGGTCAGATGACTGATGGGGGCAAAGGCACCGGCGTCGTGACCGTCGATGATCAGGCGGGTGACCTCGTCGCTTTCGTAGGGAACCACCACCTCGTCAAGAAAACGCTGGAGCGGCACCTCGGCCAGCGCCATGCAGGCGGCCATGCGCTCCTCGCGACTCCCCGCGCCGACGCCCGCCAGGGTGTCGCCGGAACGCGCCGGACTGGCGCGCGCGAGCAGCGTGCGCAAGTCATCGAAGTGGTAGTGGCGGATGCCGACAGTGGTCTGGTACGACATCGTTTGGAACCCGATAAAGTCGCGTCAGGAAACAGCCTTGAGCAGCGCATCGGCCGGCGCGGCGGCGCGGTGGTGGCCGGTGACCTGAAAATAGCCGAAGCCCACCGCGATGAAGCCGATAAAGATCAGCCCAATCTGCAGATTGAACCAGAACATCGCCACCAAACACAGCAGCGCGAGGCCCAGTGCAATGGCGGGCACCAGCGGATAGCCCGGCGCGACGAAGCTGCGCTCAAGGTCCGGTTCGCTGCGGCGCAACGCGAACAGGCTCAGCATGCTCATGATGTACATGGTGATCGCGCCAAACACCGACATGGTGATCATCACCGCGGTCAGCGTCATGGCGCCGAAGGTGATCAGGCTGTCGCTGTAGATCGCGATGATGCCGATGACGCCGCCGGCGATGATGGCCCGGTGCGGGGTCTGAAAGCGCGACAATTTCGCCAGTCCACTGGGCAGATAGCCGGCGCGGGCCAACGCAAAAAACTGCCGCGAATAGCCGAGGATGATGCCATGGAAACTCGCCACCAGCCCGAACAGGCCGATCCAGACCAGCATGTGCAGCCAGCCGGAACTGTCGCCGACCACCATTTTCATCGCCTGCGGCAGCGGGTCGTTGATCCCCGACAACGCCGTCCAGTCGCCGACGCCACCGGCCAGGATCATCACACCAAGGGCGAGAAACACCAGGGTCAGAATGCCGCCCACATAGGCTTTCGGAATGGTGCGCCTGGGATCCTTGGCTTCCTCTGCGGCCATCGCCGCGCCTTCGATGGCGAGGAAAAACCAGATCGCGAACGGAATCGCAGCGAAGATGCCCGAGACCGCCGCGCCGCTGAAGACGTTGCTGCCGGCCCAGCCGTTCAGCACAAAGTTGCTGACGCTGAAACCGGGCGCCACCACGCCCATGAACACCAGCAGCTCGCCTACTGCGAGCAGCGTCACCACCAGCTCGAAGGTCGCCGCGATCGCCACCCCGAGAATGTTCAGGGTCATGAAAATCACGTAGGCACCCACCGCCGCGTGCTTGGGGTCGAGCGCCGGGAACTGGACGTTGAGATAGGCGCCGATCGCCATCGCAATCGCCGGCGGCGCGAACACGAACTCGATCAGTGTCGCCAGCCCGGCAATCAGCCCGCCCTTCTCCCCAAATGCCCGATGGCTGTAGGCGAAGGGACCGCCAGCATGAGGGATCGAGGTGGTCAGCTCGGTGAAACTGAAGATGAAGCAGGTATACATCGTCGCCACCACCAGCGTGGTGACCAGAAACCCCAGCGTGCCGGCCGCGCCCCAGCCGTAACTCCAGCCAAAATATTCGCCCGAGATTACCAGCCCGACGGCGATGCCCCAGAGGTGCGCAGTGCCGAGCGTAGGTTTGAGTTGAGCCGCCATGAAACCTCCAATCGAACCACTGCTTGCACTATTGCTGCAATCAATGATGCAGCGCTCGTGCCATAAGATCGGGGGGGCTGGAAAGAGCAGCTTTCGGGGCTTATCCGCCCGAATTTACAGCGTTTTTGTCGCTGCCGAGCGCCGCTTTGGTGCGGGCCATGATCACTTCCCGCCTCCCGCTGGTGCGCTGACCGGGCTTATCGCGACGGCACCCGTTGGCTCGGATGTCGAAAAAAGGAATTTTGGATGATTCCCGAAGACAGGGAAGCCCAATTCTGGCACTGCAGCGCCGATTCCCTTAAGATTGAACCCCTTGCGCGCGCTCACCTGACCCAGCGGTTCGTTCCATGCACTATCCAGAATCCTTCGATGTCATCGTCATCGGCGGCGGCCACGCCGGCACCGAGGCCGCGCTGGCCAGTGCCCGGCAGGGTTGCCGCACCCTACTGCTCACCCACAACCTGGAAACCCTGGGGCAGATGAGCTGCAACCCGGCCATCGGGGGCATCGGCAAGGGACATCTGGTCCGCGAGATCGATGCCCTGGGCGGGCTCATGGCGCATGCAGCGGACCATGCCGGCATCCAGTTCCGCACGCTCAACGCCCGCAAGGGCCCGGCGGTGCGGGCCACCCGCGCCCAGGCCGACCGCGCGCTGTACCGGGCCTTTGTGCGCCGGGCGCTGGAGCGCCAGCCCAAGCTGACCCTGTTCCAGCAAGCGGTGGACGACCTCATCGTCGAACAGGGGCGGGTGTGCGGTGTGGTCACGCAAATGGGGCTGCGCTTCAGGGCGCGGGCGGTGGTGCTGACCACCGGCACTTTTCTCGCCGGACGCATCCACGTTGGCTTGAACCAGCATGAGGGCGGTCGTGCCGGCGACCCACCCGCCAAGACGCTGGCGGCGCGGTTGCGCGAACTGCCCTTGCGAGTCGGCCGCCTCAAGACCGGTACGCCGCCGCGCCTGGATGGCCGCAGCATCGACTACGCACGCCTGCAGCCGCAGCCCGGGGACACGCCGCGGCCGGTATTTTCTTTCCTGGGCCGGCCGGAACAGCATCCCCCGCAGGTGCTGTGCCACATTACCCACACCAACGAGCGCACCCACGACATCATCCGGGGGGGGCTCGACCGCTCTCCGATGTTTACCGGCGTGATCGAGGGCATCGGCCCGCGCTATTGCCCGTCGGTGGAGGACAAGATCACCCGCTTTGCCGACAAGACCGCCCACCAGGTATTCCTGGAGCCGGAAGGCTTGCACACCAGTGAGGTCTACCCCAACGGCATTTCCACCAGCCTGCCCTTCGATGTGCAATACGCCTTGGTGCGCTCCATCGCCGGACTCGAAAACGCCCATATCCTGCGGCCGGGCTATGCCATCGAATACGATTACTTCGACCCGCGCGATCTGTTGCCCTCGCTGGAATCGCGCCATCTGCCGGGGCTGTTCCTGGCCGGACAGATCAACGGCACCACGGGCTATGAGGAAGCCGCAGCCCAGGGGCTGATTGCCGGACTCAATGCCGGCCGGCAGGCCCGGGACCTTGCTCCCTGGACGCCGCGCCGCGATGAGGCCTACATCGGCGTGCTCATCGACGATCTCATCACCCGCGGCACGGCCGAACCCTATCGCATGTTCACCAGCCGGGCCGAGTACCGGTTGCTGCTGCGCGAGGACAACGCCGATCTGCGTCTGACGCCCACCGGCCGCGAACTGGGGCTGGTGGAGGCACCGCGTTGGGATGCGTTTTGCCGCAAACAGGACGCGATCAACGCTGAACTGGCGCGACTGGGTCAGTTTATGCTGCGGCCGCAGGGTCCGAATGCCGCCGCGATCGAGGCCATGCTGGGCGCGCCGCTGGAGCGCGAACAGTGGGCGCTCGACCTGCTGCGCCGACCCGAGGTCGACTATGCCGCGCTCACAGCGATCATTGACGATCCGGTGGCCGACCCCGCCGTGGCTGAACAGGTGGAGGTACAGACCAAATACGCCGGCTACATCGAACGCCAGCAACGCGACATCGAGCGTCAGCGCCTCAACGAGGAAACCCGGCTGCCCCCGGCCTTCGACTATGCCCGCGTCACGGGCCTGTCCCACGAGGTGCGCCAGAAACTCGACGCCAGCCGACCCATCACTTTGGGTCAGGCCGCGCGCCTGCCCGGCATCACGCCGGCTGCAATTTCCCTGCTGCTCATCCATCTGAAGCGCAGCGCGGCATGAGGCCGGTGGGAAGCTTTCGATTCTGGGCCCTCGGACTGCTGGTCCTCGCGTTCACGCTCCTCTGCGGCTGTTCGGATTCGTCCAATCCCAGCGAGCACCAGGGGCCGCTGGTGGAAAACGGCCTCACGATGCTGCGCAAGGCCAACGGCACCGAACCCCAGACGCTCGATCCGCACCGCGCCGAGGATGTTTCCTCGGCCAACATCTTGCGCGATCTCTACGAGGGGCTGGCCCTCACTGGACCGGATGGCGGGCCCAAACCGGGGGCAGCCGAGTCCTGGACGATGAGCGAAGACGGCCTGCGCTATGTCTTCCACCTGCGCCCGACCGCTCGCTGGTCCAACGGCGATCCGGTGGTGGCGGCGGATTTTGTCGCCGGCATGCGCCGCACCGTAGACCCAGCCACCGGCTCCAACTACGGCATGATCCTCGCCCCCATCGCTCAGGCCGAGGCCATCCTGGCGGGGCAGGCCAAACCGGACACCCTGGGCGTGAGCGCGATCGACGACCACACCCTGGAAATCCGTCTCAAGGCCCCCACGCCCTATTTTCTGAGCCTCCTCACCCATTCCACCACCTACCCCATCCACCGGCCCTCGCTGGCGGCCCATGGTGACCGCTTCACGCGGCCGGGCAATCTGGTGACCAATGGCGCCTACCAACTGACTGAGGCGGTCGTGCAATCCCACATCACCCTGAGCCGCAACCCCTATTACTGGGACAATGCCCATACCCGCATCGACAAGGTGCGCTACTCGGCCATCGAGGACGCTTCCAGCGAATTCAAGCGCTACCGCGCCGGGGAGGTGGACTGGGGCGGCGTGCCGACCGCCAACTTCCGCTGGGCCAAGGAACATCTGGGCGATGAACTGCGCATCCACCCCTATTTGGGCGTGTTTTACTTCGGACTGAATATCACCCGGCCGCCGTTCCAGAACGCTCCTGCCCTGCGCCGGGCGCTGAATTTAGCCGTCGACCGGGAAATCCTCACCGAGAAAATCACCGGCGGCGGCGAGATTCCGGCCTATGGCTGGGTGCCGCCGGGGCTGCCGGGTTATCAGCCGGCGCCCCCGGACTATGCCGGCTGGACCCGGGAGGCACGCTTCGCGGAAGCCAAGCGACTCTATGCCGAGGCAGGGTATTCAGCCGAGCGACCCTTGAAGATCGAGATCCGTTACAACACCCAGGAAGACAATCGCAAGATCGCTGTCGCCGTGGCCCAGATGTGGAAGCAGGTGCTGGGCGTGCAAACCACGCTGTTCAACGAGGAATGGAAGGTTTTCCTGCAAAACCGCAAGCAGAAAAAAGTCACACAGGTGTTTCGCAGCGGCTGGATCGGTGACTATGCCGATCCCTATACCTTCCTGGAACTGCTGCACTCCCAGCACGGCATCAACGATTCCGGCTACGCCAATCCCGCCTATGACGCCCTGCTCGCACGCATCAGCGTCCTCCCCGGTGGCCCGGAGCGCAATGCCCTGATGCGCCAGGCCGAGGCCATGATGCTGGCCGATGATCCGGTGATTCCGTTGTTCTTCTACGTCAGCAAGACCCTGATCAAGCCATGGGTCAAGGGCTACCAGCCCAACATCATGAACCAGCACTACACCAAGGACTTGTGGATCGAGACGGGTAATCGCTGAAGCCGCTTGCGCTTAATCGGGGCGCGGCTCGGCGATCAGGATCAAAGACAGCGGGAGGCCGCCGGCTGGATCCACTGGCGCCATCTGATGAATCAGGCGCCAGCCCGAATCCAGGAGCAGCCGCCCCCAACCTGCTATCGAATGAAAATACCAAGGCATGACAGCAAGAAACGCAGCGCCGAAGCCGGCAAATCGCTCCTCTCGCCACCCCGCCTCGCCCGCCACCCGATCCGGATGCACGGTCTGGATGATGAGCCGGCCTACCGGGCAGACCGCTTGGCGCACGGCTCGCAGGATCGGGCTCGGATCGGCTTCAAACAGGGCGAAATTGAACACCACCCCATCGAATTGGCCCAGCCGCAGCGGATCGGTCACCAGTTCATCGTAGCGCAGCACCTCAAAGCGCCCTGCGCCGGCCGCCCGCGCGGCGCCAATCAGGGGCACCGTCGCATCGACGCCCACGGCCTCTATGCCGTCATCGTGCAAGGCCCGGCAAAGCCAGCCTTCGCCGCAACCGACATCCAGAACCCGACGCGGCGCGCCCGCTTTTATCGCGTCCAGTACTGCCGCATTGGTGACGCGGCGGCTGTCGATGCGCTGCTCCCGCACAGCCGCCAACCAAGCGTCTGCATTGGCCTGCCAACTCGACAAGATTGCCTTCGAATCCGCCATCCGTTCACAACTCCGGCCGTTTCCCAATGTGGAAAAAGAGCGATCGCGTTGGGCCGGAAGTCGGGTGCTTAGCTCTCGCGCTCGCCCGTGGCCAGCCAATGGGCGCACGCCGGCCCCAATTCGCGTTGGGCACGCGCTTCGTATTCCGCCACTTCAGCGGCGGTCAGGGTATCCGTCCACCGTCCATTGGTGCCCTTGTTGATGAAGACCTCGGCGCCGCCATCCCAGAACACACCGCCCAGTGGCGCGCTTTTCGCGGCGTTCTTTTTCATCCAGTCAAAAGTGCAGTGCTCGACGGTGTCATTCCAGCGCGACTCATCGATGGAAACATCGAGAAAACCAGCGATTCGGCGCATCTGCCCCGGCAAATCGCGTTTGAGATCGTTGAAATGAACCATCAGGAGATTCGGTAGGGCGCGGAACTGCCACCAACTGCGAACGCTTTCCCAGTAAGGCCAAAAGGGATGCCCATCCTGATCCATCCAGTCACGCCAATACTGGCGGATATTGGCGGGTGGCGGCACGATCGGTGGCCCCACCCGACCCGGGCTGTCATTCAGCGCGTTATACCAATCCTGGTTGGCGTTGGCATGATGGTTATACATGCTCCAGATCACATCCCGACCATCGCGCCCGATGTAGATGTATTTCGCCCTGGATGAATAAACCAGCGCATCAACCGGAAGATGGGTTTTCAACACGCGGCGATGGGTTTGCGCCTCGACTTCAGGCAGCTTCACCGCCTTGGGCGGAACCCGCAAGTCCAGCCAGGGGGAAATTTCCGCGACGGCAACATCCGGATCACCGCCGAAGAGCAATTGCGTGACGATTTGTTGTGTCCAGGTGGTACCCGATTTGCCATAGGTGGCCACGATGACGTCGTCATCCCGAAACTGAAAGTCGTTCCAGATCGTCGAATCGAAGTGATGATTGTGCAATTCCCGCGACTTGACGGGCCATGAAACCTGACTGGACATGATGACTCCCCCTTAATCCAGAGACGGCGCGAACAAAATAAGCCTTTTTGAATCAGGGAGCCAAGGCCCACAGCAGGCGTCAATACGCCCCCAAAGGCAGGGCGGATTAACGTTCCGCGCCTGCGCTCTAAATCCCTGGCATTCCGGCTTTTGCTGAATTTTCCGGCGGCAATGGGATAATCAAGCGGTGCGGCATCGGCTCAAGCCACATACGCCCGTCAACCTGGCCCCTCCTGGAGTCTGACATGCTGGAAATCCGCGTGCGCCTGGCGCCCGAACCACAAATGGACGCCGCCCCGGATGCGTTGGCGCTCACGCTGCCCTTCGATGCGCGCCAGCGCAGCCGGCAACGGGTGCGCCTGGACGACGGCAGCGAGCGGGCGCTGCTCTTGCCACGCGGTACCGTGCTGCGCGACGGCGACTGGCTGCGGGATGAAGCGGGCCAGATCATCCGCGTGCGGGCGGCGGATGAGACCGTATCCACCGCCCGATCGCAAGATCCCCGGTTGCTGGCGCGGATCTGTTATCACTTGGGCAACCGCCATGTGCCGCTGCAGATCGGCGCGGACTGGCTGCGCTACCGGCATGATCATGTACTGGACGGCATGGTGGCCGCGTTGGGGCTGCCGGTGGCGTGTGAACAGGCGCCGTTCGAGCCGGAAAGCGGCGCTTACTTTGGCGGTGGACATGCCCACGCAACCCATACGCATGACCCCGAATCCCTGCCCGGATCGCCCCGCGATGCCCCTTGAAACGGACGAGCTCGGCCTGCTGCGCCTGTTGCAATTGACCAGCCCCAGCCTGCCGATTGGCGCCTTTGCCTGGTCGCAGGGGCTGGAGGCGGCGGTGCAGGCGAGCTGGATCGGCAACGAAGCCCAGGCGACGGATTGGCTCACGGCCGTTCTGGATCACGCGCTCGCCCGATCGGACGTGCCTGTACTGCTGCGTCTGCATGAGGCCATAGCGACGCAACATATTGATGTTGCCGCGCAATGGAATCGCTGGTTGCTGGCTTGCCGCGAAACCCGCGAACTGCTGCAGGAAGACACCCACATCGGCGCTGCCCTGCTGCGACTGCTGCTCGATCTGGACGCGCCGGTTGCACAGCGCTGGCAGGCGGCCCAAGGCGGAAAGCCGCTCAGTTACGCCGCAGCCTTCGCGCTGGCGACGGTGCATGCGGACTTACCGGCGCGCATGGCCGCCCTGGGTTACCTGTGGGCCTGGAGCGAGAATCAGGCCACCGCCCTCATCAAGCTCGGTGTGCTGGGCCAGACCGGCGCACAACGCCTCCTCAACAAGCTGCACCCAGCGATCCGCACAGCGCTGGACTTGGGCTTGAGCCTGGAAGATGACGAGCTTGGCATGGCCTTGCCGGGATTGGCGCTGGCCAGCGCCCACCACGAGATCCAACACAGCCGGCTGTTCCGCTCCTAGCGGGCGCTGAGCCAGCCATTTGGCCTCGCGACAAGCCCACGACCGTGGTCCAACTGCCATGCATGGCTTGCGTCTGCGCTGAACTCAAGCTGCCGAGTCTCGTTGCAGCCCCGATCCCCCCAACGGTTCAGCGCTGCTGGACCGCCATCTTTGCAGGAGGCGGAAAAATGCGCGACTGACGCCCTGCGCCGAATCATCCATCGGACGCTTCCACGCCGGGCTTCAAGACCTGCTCGATGCGAAGGCGGGCCTCATCGTTGACCAGGATAGCACGCAGCGCGCCGGGATAGAGCCGCCCGGCTGCCCTCACGGCGGTAAAAGCGGGGCCATCGCAGACTGGATGCAACACATGGAAATCAATGCCTTCCCGCAACGGCAAGGATTTGAAGGCCCGGAAAGCGCTCCCCTTGGGTTGCCCCAAGGCCGCATCGATTTCCCGCAGGCTGTGGGCCAGGGCAAGATTCAGGGGGAAGCCGGCCGAGGCATCCATCCGTAAGGGGCGAACTCAGGCGTCAGCGGCCCGCCGTGCCACCCAACTCCTTCGCCATCCGCTCCAGTTGATCCATGTCCATTTGGCCAACGCCGGGAATATCGATGGTGTTCCTGGCTTGGGTCGGACAGGCCCCCAGCCATTGCCCGGCGATCAGGGTAGTGCCTGTCACCTGGCCATTTTCCAGCGTTTCAAGCTGCGATTCGAAAGCGTTTTCGCTCAACCGGCGGCCCTGACCGCGCACGTGAACCTGTTGACCTGGATCGTCACAAACATATTCAAAGCGCATTTCCTGACCCTTGGTGTGCTGTGAGAGCGCCTTGCACTCCTTGGGGATCTCGGGACTGGCGAGCGTTTTCTCGGCCTGGGCGGCGGTTTCCTCATCCACGCAGGTGCGGATGACCGGCATGGCCTTGCCGTTGTGTTGGGTTTTCATTTCCCACTGGCCGGGTTTGGTGGCAAACGGGGAGACTTCGGCGGCGCCAGCCGGCAGGGCCATGAAGCCAGTCAGGACAAGCAAGCACAAAGGGCGCATGGCGCAAAACTCCGGGTAGATCGAGGGCTTTGAGAACGCGGACATTCTGGCTCAATCAGCTGAGGACGACCAGCGGGAATAGCTCTGGTTGGGGGCGATTCAGGAGGGGACGGCAGCGCGGCGCGCGGGATCGTTGGAGGGCGGCGGCTCCATGCGAACGCAATTACGCCCGGCTCCCTTGGCGCGATAAAGCGCTCGATCGGCCCGGCCAAGCGCGGTTTCGATGGACTCGCCGGGGGCGTATTCGGTGACGCCGATGGAGGCGGTGACTGGAAGCTTATGAGGCATGTGTTCGGCGCTATTGCGCTCAATCTGTTGCCGCAACCGTTCCGCGGTCTCCACCGCGCCCATCAGCGTCGTCTCACTCAGCAGCACCAGGAACTCCTCGCCGCCGTAGCGGCCCAGGATATCCCCCACCCGCACCTGCTCGTGCAGAATCTCAGCAACCACCCGCAGCGCCTGATCACCCGCCAGATGGCCATGGTTGTCGTTGATGCGCTTGAAATAATCCAGATCCAGCATGCACACGCTGAAACGATACTGGCCCCGATCCGCGATGGCCTTCTGGTGCATCAAAAGGTCCATGAGATGGCGCCGATTGAAGATCTGGGTCAGATCGTCGCGGATGGAAATCTGGCGAATCTGTTCCAGTGCCTGTTCGAGGCGGCGATTGCCCTCGACCAGCCGCCGCCGCAGCGTACTGATGTGTCCCCCCAATACCGCGAACCAGGGCAACAGCCCGCTGATCACAGCCAACTGGGCGAACAGGTCGAGGAAGGAAACCGTCTCGGGGTGGCGCAGCTTGAGCAACACCGCCATGAGCGTGAAGCAGGCGACGGTATAGGCGCTTATCCCGAGCAACTGGCGGGTGTTGAGATGGAACAGACCGAAGGTCATGACCGCCAGGTAGAAAATCGACAGCAGGCCGCGATAGGGGCCGGCGAAATAAATCAGGTAGGTAATGAGCGCGATGCCGAACGCCATCTGTGGAATGGTCAGGCTGGGATCACGGAAGCGCAGGTTCGCGCCAGTGCGCAACAGGACGTAAAAACCGAGATTGGCGACCACCACCAGGGCCACGAAAACGGCTGCCACCGCCGGCGTCAGCGGGATTTCACCGCTCCCCAACACGCTCACCGCCAGCAGCAACACGCCGCCAACGAGATAGGAAACGGCGGCCAGCGAAAAACGCTGGATACGCAGAGTCTGGGCTTTTTGTTCGGCCGGATCGTTCGGGGTCATGACAAGCGCCGCCTCCATGCGACACCGAGGACGGCAACAGCCGGGAAAATTCCTGTGCTAACTTTAGCATCAGATTCCCCCGATCGCCCAATGGATGCATGCCATGATCGCCTTTGAACTCAACAGTGAGCCGGTCGAAGTGGCCGCAGATCCTCAGATGCCGCTACTCTGGGCCTTGCGCGAAAACCTGGGGTTCACCGGCACCAAGTTCGGCTGCGGTATGGCCCTGTGCGGCGCCTGTACCGTACATCTGAACGGCGCGCCGATTCGATCCTGTGTCACACCCGTTGTAGCCGTTGCAGGGCAACGAATCACCACCATTGAAGGACTGGCCGGAAACACACTGCATCCTGTCCAGCGCGCCTGGCTGGAACTGGATGTGCCACAGTGCGGATATTGCCAATCGGGGCAGATCATGTCGGCTGCCGCGCTCCTGGCGGGCCATTCCAATCCCACTGATGCCGACATTGACAGCGCCATGGCCGGCAACATTTGCCGCTGCGGCACTTATGATCGCATCCGCCAGGCCATCCACCGCGCCGCTGCGTTGATGCGGGAGGGCTGATCGATGACCATGAAGTTCAATTCCGGTCGGCGCCATTTCCTGCAACTGACGGCGGCGGGCGGAGGCGCCCTGGTGCTGGGCCTGCAACTCACCGGCTGCACGCCGGCGGCGGGTCCGGATGCGGCGGGCCGTTTTGCCCCCAATGCCTGGATCCGTATCGATCCCGACGGCACGGTGACCCTGTTGGTGGCGCGCTCGGAAATGGGCCAGGGCGTGATGACTGCGCTGCCCATGCTGCTGGCCGAGGAACTGGAAGTGGACCTGGAAAGGGTGACGGTGGCCTTTGCCCCCGCCGATCGCGTCTATGACAACCCCATGATGTTCATCCAGGCGACCGGCGGCAGCACGTCGGTGATGACCTCATGGGAACCGCTGCGCGAGGCCGGCGCCGCAGCCCGGGAGATGCTGCGGGCCGCCGCAGCGGCGCGTTGGCAGGTGCCCGTGGCTGAATGTCGCGCCCAGGCGGGGCAGATCCATCACGATGCCAGCGGTCGACAGGCGGGATATGGCGAACTGGCGACGGAGGCCGCCGCTCAACCGGTGCCCCGCAAGGTGGCGCTCAAGTCGCCCGCTCAGTTCCGCCTCATCGGTCACGAGCAGCGCCGGCTCGATGCCCACGACAAGGTCACCGGTCGCGCCGGATTCGGCATGGACGTGCGCCTGCCCGATCTTCTGGTGGCCTGCATCGCCCGACCGCCCGTCTTCGGCGCGCGGCTGCTGCATCTGGAGGATGCCGCGGCGCGGGCCGTGCCGGGGGTGCGGGAGGTGTTCGTCATCGCCAGCGGCGTGGCCGTACTGGCCGAGGGCTATTGGGCCGCGCGCCAGGGGCGCGATGCCTTGGCGATCACCTGGGATCCGCCCCCCGCCCCGGCCGCTGACAGCACCACCGTCGCGGCGCAGTTGCGGGGACTGTTGGCCCACCCCGGTTTGCGGGTTCGCCAGGATGGCAGCCCCTTGGAGGTCATCGACCAGGCGCCGCGCACCCTGGAATCCATATATGAAGTGCCCCTGCTGGCCCACGCCACCATGGAACCAATGAACGCCACTGCCTGGATTCACGAGGGCCGCTGCGAACTGTGGGTACCGACGCAGAATCAGGGCGGCGCACGGGACACGGCCGCCGCGCTGGCCGGCGTGGCCGTTGCCAATGTCGTGGTGCATACCACCCAGATGGGGGGTGGCTTTGGCCGCCGCGTCGCCAATGATTTCGTCGCCGAGGCCGTGGCCTGCGCGCTCAAGACACCCCACCCCGTGAAAGTCGTCTGGACGCGGGAGGACGACACCGGCCACGACTTCTACCGGCCGCCGGTATCCCACCGCCTCACGGCTGGGC
>PKDC01000005.1 GCA_002862435.1 Pseudomonadota bacterium
CCCTTGCAGAACGAACAGCCTGAACACTTCGCGCCCCGTATCTGTGGACCACAGCCACCACGCGCCATCTGCCAGCAGCCAATCCACCCACTGCTCGGGCGGAATGCAATCATCGTGGCTGGCGGCAAATAGGGCCAGGCGTTTGAAGGTGGGGTATGGCAACTCGAACCAGCTTTGCGCAATTCGGGTCGCGCGCGCACTGTCGTTGGCGCGAACCGCCATCCACGATTCCCGCAGCAATTCGATCAGGCTCACCCAGTCACGGAACCCCCGGTTCTGCCAATGCGGCGTGATGGAGGGCAGATCCCAATGCGATCGGTCGCTGCGGTCGTCGGCCTCGCCCAATTCGCGCAACAGATCCAGTGCATCACGCAATAGTTGCTGAAACTCCTCGATCAGTAGAGGAAGGACCGATGGCCAGCGCTCGTCGGCCAAGTCGCGCAGGGCCGAATGCACGTGATTGGCCGCCAGCACAAGTTCCCAGTCCACCAATTGCTTGATTCGCGTGGGTTCGTCATCGCTATCCGAGTCGTCGCTCCAGCGCAACGGCTTCTTCAAGAGCACCTTGGGTGCGAGCAACTCGCGCAATTCCAGACGCAATGTGGCGGTTAATCCTTCCCGCTTAAGACGTCCTTTCCAGCGATATAAATCGGGATCGTGCCACTGAGACTTAGACTTCACCCGGCCACTGAGCAGCAGGCGCCACAAGGTGCGCATAAGTGGGCCAGGAATGGCCTTGGGTGCATGCAAGCGGATTTCATTGAGCTCGGAGGTCTTGCCCTCACGCTCCAGTGAAGCAAAGCGATCCAGCTCGCGTTCGATCAGCCACGGCCAACGGTCGTGCAACTGCCCACCTCGTTCCGCAATCCAGATGACCAATCTTGGGTCATCCAGGTGGCGCACCAGCCAGCGGGCCAGATGGAGCATCACTTTATCCCACAGGCTGTCGGTGACGCCTCCGGAGGCCAGCAGCATCGGCGGTGCACGGTCATAGGGCGCAGGCCGCTGAATGAGGCTGAAGCGCAGCTTGGTGTTCACTTCGTCATGCGGCGGCACGCCAAAGCGGGGTAGATCGCCGTGCCCGAAGCGCTCGTGCGCGAAGGGCTCCAGTAGCCACTCCAGCGGAGGGGCGGGGTTAAATTCAGCGAAGCGTTTTGCCGGCAAGCCGGATTCGTCCGACAAGGCCCATAGCATCCGGCCGACGAAATCGTCTTGCCGCGTGCTGTCCTGTGGGCGCGCCAGGGCGTGTTTGACGACGATGGCTTCTTTGCCCTGTACGCCGTCACGGTAGATGTCTGCCCAGGTGTGCAGGGTCTGGTGCAGCGCTGAATGGTCGAAGCTGCCTGCAGGTAGGTTGTAGAGGATGGGCGTGACGCCTTTGGCTTCCCATTCGATGGTTATCCGGTGCTCTTGCCCTGGCTCGCAATCACCCAGCGCCCAGGCCTTCGGCGTAATTTCACCCAGCCTTCTATCGGCCGCCAGTGCATCCATCATGTAGCGCAGCACCGGGTCGTTGATGCTGTAGCCGACAAAGCAGACCACATAGTTGCGGCACAGCTCACTCACAAAACGGGCCGCCCAGCGCTCTGTGAGGTAGGCCAAGCCGAAATCACCGCTGGTGACCACCAGACGGCTCAGGGCCGTGTCGTCCACCTTTTCGGGTAGCAGGCCGTGCAGGTAGACCAGCCCATTCCAACGGCTGTTCTTCGGAATCGGCAGCATCGGGGCAGCGTAGGCTTGGAACGCTTGGCCAGTGCGTTTGGCCGCTACCTGAAAGATGCGGTCGAAGTTGGTGGTGACCAGGCGCAGCGCGCCCTCGCGGCTGCGCGCCAAACGCAACAGCGCCGCCTGCGTATCGGTGGCACCTTTGCGGCGGAGTTTCGGCTTCAGGGCCTGTGCCAGTGCGCGACAGACGGCTAGACGCTTACCCGGCAGGCGCTGTTCGAGCAGATCCAATGTGGCATCGAACTGCCCACGCTTGAAGGCCTCATGCTCAATCTCCGAATCAGAAGGTACGGTCCCGTTCAGTCGGTAGATTTGCTCCACCAACTCCTTGAAGCCAGGCAGGCCTGCGGGATAGGAAATACCCGCCCCACAGAAAAACACCACGCGACCTTCCTCGTGCGCCTGCAAGAGTGCATCGGGGATATCTGGGCCATTGGTGGTGAACTGCACAGTCAGCTTGCCTCTGGAGAGATGCGCAAGGCGCCCTATTCAAGCCATGGTTGTTTTTCAATATCGGCTTGGATCAGGGGTTCGGCGCCATTTCAGGCCAGGACCTCGTCCGTCCAGACCTTGAAGCTCTCCAGCGTATGCTGGCCATAGGTCGTCGTGATCGCCACATCGGCCGCATCGCGGCCGCGGGCGATCAGCACACGGCCGATGCGCGGCTGGTTGTTGCGCGGATCGAAGCTGTGCCAGGCGCCGCCCAGAAAGACTTCCATCGAGGCGGCAAAATCCATCGGCGCCGTTACCGGCGGCACGCCAATGTCGCCCAGATAGTTGGTGCAATAGCGCGCCGGAATGTTGAGGCTGCGGCAGAAGGCGATCGCGAGATGGGCGTAATCACGGCATACGCCGGCGCGTTCGTTGAAGACTTCCCAGGCGCTTTTCGTGGGCCGGGCGTATTGGTAGCCAAATACGATGTGGTTGTGGACAAAATTACAGATCGCCTGCACGCGCGGCCACCCCAGCGGCGTCCAGCTGAAGAGCTGCCAAGCCGTCTCGGACAATAGGTCGGACTCGCAATAGCGGCTCGGCAGCAGATAGACCAAGGTTTCTTCCGGCAGGTCTTCCACCGGATGCTGTATCGCCATCGGAAATACCGGATCGAGTGTGCCGCGGTCATTGATCACGGTATCGGCGCTCAGCCGGATGCGCCCGGCCGGCGCCACGAGGCGCGTGCACCAGTTGCCGAAGCCATCGCGATACATGGTCATCGGCACCCAAGGATCGGTGTGCATCTGGTCGGGGCGCACGAGGTCGGAGGCGCGCGTGTAGTGCACGTTGAGCGTGACGATCATGGGCGTCGGTTGCGGGCATTGGTAGACCATGTCGTAACCCAGGCGAATCTGCATGGCGTCCTCCCTTGGGCGATCACGCGCTGGCGCTCGCGCGTGCAGGAAACAAATGGCGAATCAGGGCTGAAGCGGCGCAGGCCGCCGGGCGTGGACTTTGGTGCGCGATCAGGCGACCAGTGTACGCTCGATTGAGCCGAGGAGGCGGCTCAGGCGCTGGATCCATGCCGATTGTCCCGCTGCATCGGCGATCAGGTCCTGCCGAATTTCCAGCTCCACATGCGCCAGCCCGCGCGCCTCGCCATGACGCGGGATCGCGTAGTCCGTCTCATCGCTGACCGCATAGGGCTGGTTGTCGCCCACCACCAGATCGCCTTCAGCAAGCAATGCCTCGGCCAGCGCATGCGCCAGACGGGCATCGCGGTTGTAGAGCACGCCGACCTGCCAGGGTCGCGCAACGCCCAGATACACCGGCGTGAAGCTGTGCAGGGCAACGAGCAGCGTGGGCTGTCCGCGCCGCAGGCGCGCATCCAGCAACCCGCAAATGCGTGCGTGGTAGGGCGCGAAGATCTCCCGCTCCCGTGCGGCGGCCTCGGCGGGAGAAACCGTCTGATTGCCGGGAATCGTCGTGTGCTCGCTGAGGCTGACGATGGCATCGAGGCTGTGCGGCGGCCGGTTGCAGTCGATCACCAGCCGGGAATAGGGCTGGAGGATCACGGTGGCACCCAGCGCTGCGCCCAGCCCGGAGGCGACGGCGGCCGCCCCGATGTCCCAGGCGATGTGGCTGGCAAGCGCCGTCGGATCCAGGCCCAGCGTGTCCAGGCGCCTGGGAATCCGCGTGCCCGCATGATCGCAAATCAGGAACCAGGGGGACGGGCCTTCCGCGCGCTCGACGTGCCAGGGAGGCGGCTCGTCAGCTGCGAGTAGCGGGGCGTTCAGCATGCTCATGGCAGCAAACAGGTCATGCAGGATCTCCGGCAGGCAGCGATCACGTCCACGATTCGCGGATGGCGGTGAGTCAAGAGTGCATTCACGGTAGTGCAGGATACGCGCGGCGCTTGTTGCGAGCGCGCTTCATTCACGCACGGCGGGCCGCCCCATTGCCAGGCCCTTGGATGATACCCGATGCGCGCTTTGTTCATGGCGCCGCCGCTGCCCGCGTGCCGGCATCAGACGCTAGGGGATGCTTTGCGCTGGATCCAGCGGGCGATGAGCCAGCATAGCGCTGCCCACGCGGCGCCCACGGCCCAACCCGCCAGCACGTCGGTGGGCCAGTGGACGCCGAGGTAAACCCGGCTTATCCCCACCACCCCGGTGACGCAGACGGCCGCAAGCAGCAGATACGCCTTTATGTGCCAACGCCGCTCCACCCGGCTCAACATGGCAGCGAGCGTGAGGTAGGTGATGGCGGCCATCATGGCGTGGCCGCTGGGGAAGCTGGCCGTGTAGACAACCGCTGCGTGGGGTACCAGATCAGGTCTAGGGCGTCCAAAGCCCAGTTTGAGAAGATTGGTGAGCAGCATTCCCCCACCCACGGCGGCCAGAGTGAATCCGGCCGCCCGCATGTGACGGGCGAGCAAGAGATAGACGAGCACGCCGACCGTCACCAGGGTAAGCACGCCCACACTCCCCAGCGCGGTCAGGTCGCGCGCCAATTCCTCCAGCCATTGCGGGCCCAACGGATCGCGGGGATCGGTGGGGCTGCGCAAGCCAAGCAGCAGGGCTTCATCCAGTGCGTGGGTCTCCTGCCCCATCACGGCCTCGGCAATTTCGACGAAGCCCCAGATGCCGCCGAACAGCGCGGCCACCCAGAGGAGCAAGGACACTTCGTGGCGGCCGAGTCCACGCAGCGATTGAGACACGCGAAGGGCGAGGTTTCCGGTGCGGCGGGGGGTGATCAGAATCTGGCTCCTTCGATCGCAGCGCGCTTTTGTGTTCCGCATGGTACGAGAAACAGGCCCGATTCAGCAGCGCGCCATGGCCGCGGTCACGAGGCGCGCAGGATCAGTGGGGGCGATGCGCGATTCCATCAGCCCGGAACCAGGCGCCGCAACCGCTGGTACAGACCCGGGAAATCGAAGGCTTGCGCGGCGTCCACGTGGAGCGTCTGTTGGCGTTCGGTGGGTGTCAGCGCTTCCTGCCGGGCGAGCTGCGCTTCCAGTACGGCGACATTGGCATCGGAAACGTCCGTTTGGCGCTGGGCCAGACGCGCCCGCAGGATTTGGGGATCGGCCTGCAGCGAGAGGATCACCCCCGGCGCGCCCCGTGCCGTCGCGATGGCGAGGAAGCGGTCGCGCAAGCTGCGCTCCAGAAAGGTCGCATCGACGATCACCGGAAAGCCCGCCGCCAGAATGCCGGTCGCGATGGCTTCCAGGCGGTCGAAGGTCTGTTCACTGGCCGCGGGGCCATACAGGTCGGGGGGCGCGTCATGATCGTCCGGGGCGATTGCGAACAGCCGCTTGCGCTCGACGTCCGAGCGGATCCGGATGGCGCCGGTGGCCGCCGCAAGCCCGAGGGCCAGGGTGGATTTGCCGCTGCCGGAGAGGCCGTGGGTGATCGCGAGCCAGGGCCGCTCCCGCTCCAGATAAGCATGGGCGAGCTGCAGGTAGGTTTCCGCTTCGGTAAGGCAGTATTGCCTTTCCTGCGGCGCGTCCTGCTGATCCGCACGCAGGGCGCTCACCTTGGCCCGCACCAGCGCCCGATAGACCCGGTAGAAATCGAGCAGCGCCAGCCCCTCATAGTCGCCGCTTTGTTCCAGGTAACCGTTCAAGGCCATGGCGGCGAGATCGCGGCGCTGGTGGTCGTCCAGATCCATGAGCAGGAACGCCAGCTCGCTTTGTACGTCGATCGCCCGCAGCGCCGGGTCGAATTCGATGCAGTCAAACAGCACGAAGCGATCATCGATGCGCGCGATATTGCGCAGATGCAGGTCGCCGTGGCATTCCCTGACCCAGCCGCCGCGTTTGCGCTCTGCGATGAGCGGCTTCAACCGCTGGAACGCGCGTTCGCTCCAAGCGCTGAGCCGCGCCAGCATCCGCGACAGTCGGTCGGCCGTCAGCCGCGGCCGCAGCGCGTCGAAGTTGGCGGCAACAGGCTGCCAGACGCCCTGCGCGTCGCCGAAGGGCGAGTCCGCCGGCAGCGGAGGCAGCGCCTGGTGCAGGCGGGCCAGGGTCGTACCGAGGGCGAAGGCCTCTTGCGACGTGAAAGGGCCTGCAGCGAGCTGGCGATCAAGCAACGCATCCTGATCGAATTGCATCATCTGCACGGCGTACTCGAAGGGCGCACCCACGCCATCGATCCGCGGATCATCCGGCGTACCGGTGATGGGCTTCACGCCCAAGTAAAGCGCCGGCGCGAAGCGGCGGTTGAGGCGAACCTCTTCCTCGCAGAAGTGCCGTCGCCGCTCCAGGGTAGAGAAATTCAGGAACCCGAAATCCACGGGTTTCTTGATCTTGTAGACCCGTTCGCCGGTGAGCAGGACCCAGGAGATGTGGGTCTCGACCAGCGTCACCGCCGTGACCGGATGCGGGTAGCGATGGGTTTCGCACAAGCGCGTGATCCATTCAGGGCAGGGCATGGGGGGCGGGCCTTGTGTCTTGCATGGATTCTCCCTGCGGGATGGACGCGGGTCAGCGTCATGCCGGCGCGGAGACCTCGTGTCGAAACCTTCGCCTGAGCGCGAGGAAATCACAAGACCCGGATCATTACTATGGCCGCGTCGGTGAGTGTCTTGAAGGCCACAGGGGCGCTGTGGGGAAATGGACACGCCGCTGCGGTAGGCAAGTCGATTCAGCCGCTTACAGCGCATTTTCCGGTGGTATAAGCCTTGCAATTCGATCTCGGCAAGCCCCTTCATATGACGGTGCGCCGATGCCTGACAGCAGAACGCCATGAAGCTCTCCATTGACCGCCCCCATGTGGAGGCGATGCTGGCGGCGTTTCCCGAGCTGACGCTGCTGAAGGAGCAATTGCGCTTCGGCAACCGGGCCGAAGTGACCGTGAGCCAGCTCTCCGCCACGGAGCTGGATTTTCTCCGACAACTCTATCAACGCGCCGGGCCGGATATGCAAGGGCACGTGGCTCAGCTCGCCACCCTGCAACAAGCACTGAACGACGACGGCGAGCGATTCGGCGAGGACGACCTCGAGCGGGTCTTGCCGGCCATCGCCCAGTACCTGCTCGAAGGTGGCGAGCGCGGGTGGTTGTTCCTGGCCACCGCTTCGGCCAAGCCGCTGGCCTATGTGGTCACCCGCCTCGATTACACCCCAGCCGGCGAGGAAGAGTCCGGGCGGATCCTGCTGGAGCTGAAGGCGAATTCCCTCAGCAAGATCGCCGTCGAGACGCTGACCATCCGCAGCCGCGATATCGTCAACAAGACGGTGGGCGAGATCCTTGCCCACAAGGGCTATCTGAAGGAAACCCCGGCGCTGCTTGGGGCCTACGATGCGTCGTGCGAGCGCTACTTCGCGTGGCGGGCCGCCTACGGCCAGCAGTTCTCGGCCATCGGCACCGGCTACTACGCCGAGGACCCAACCGCCAGCCATCGCAATACCGACTGGTCGCGCAAGAATGTGGTGGTGCTGTCGTCCAGCGGCACCTCCGCGCGGCTGGTCAATGAGGAGCAAATCCTCGGCCAGCGCGTCACCCGTTTCGAGGGCTCCGGCGACATCCTCAGCGCCTATCTGCGCAAGGCGGCCAAGAGCTTGCGCTATGACGAAGCCGTGGAGAATCGGATGGCGGCCTCCAAAGGCGCCATCCCCAGGGGCATGTTCACTGAACTGCCGGTGCATGGCTACATTCTGATGTTCCATCTGGAGCTGCACCATCATCTCTGGGTCCATGCCGACGACATGCAGCCCTACCGCTATCAGCCGGAATTGAAGGACAAACTGATCCTGCCCCAGGAACAAACCGATCTGATCGACATCCTCACCGCCGAGATGGATGTGTTGATGGACGACATCGTGGCCGGCAAATCCGGCGGCACCACGGTGTTGTGCGCAGGCCCCCCGGGCGTCGGCAAGACCCTGACTGCCGAGGTGTACGCAGAGATCATCAAGCGTCCCTTGTACCGGGTGCACTCGGGTCAACTGGGCCTGAACGTGTCGGAGATGGAGAAGGTCCTCAAGGAGACCCTGATGCGGGCGCAGCGCTGGGGCGCCGTCATGTTGATCGACGAGGCCGACGTGTACATCAAGCGGCGGGATGCCGACATCGCCGCCAATGCCGTCGTCGGCGTGTTCCTGCGGGTGCTGGAATACTTCAACGGCCTGTTGTTCCTGACCACCAATCGGGTGGACGACATCGACGAGGCGATCGTCTCCCGCTGTATCGCCATGATCAAATACCATCCGCCCCAGGCGGACGACCGGCGCCGGATCTGGCGGGTGATGGCCAGCCAGTTTCAATTGGCACTCGACGGCGCGCTGATCGAGGAGCTGGTGATGTGCTTTCCCCAGGCCAGCGGACGCGACATCAAGGGACTGGCCAAGCTGGTGGCCAAGTTCTGCCAGCACAAGCAACTGTCGCCCACCCTTGAGGTATTCCAGCGCTGCTCCTGCTTTCGCGGCATGGATGTCCAGTCGCCCGCCCGCTGAATCATGGGATCCACCGGATCACGCCGCCCCCACGACGCGCGGTTTCAGTCGAGAAGGCTGAGACGACCCATCAGCGCTTTTCAGGCTTGTTCGGGAGTCTCGACGGACGGCAGAGGCTCGCCGCAGCGCCGGCAGTACAAGGCATCCGCTTCGTGCTCACGAAGCTTGCAGTGGCGGCATTCCCGGGCATAGCGATTGCGATTCATGGCCGAGGTCATTTCCGCGGTCACGATGCCCGTGGGCACGGCGATGATCGCATAGCCCGTGATCATCGCCAGTGAGGCGATCGCCCGGCCCAGTGGGGTTTGGGGGGAAATATCGCCGTAGCCGACCGTGGTCACGGTCACGATTGCCCAGTAGATGCTGACGGGAATGCTGGTGAAGCCGTGTTCCGGCCCCTCGATGACGTACATCAGGCTGCCGAAGCTGATCATGATCACGAGCACCGTGAGCAAGAACACCACCACCTTGCGGCGTGCCCGCACCAGAGCGTCGACGAGGAAATTGGCCTCGCTGACGAAGGACAGCAGCTTCATCACGCGGAATATCCGCAGCACACGCAGGACGCGAAGCGTCAGGAGATAGTGAGCGCCGGGCACCAGCAGGCTCAGGTAGGTCGGCACAATCGATAGCAGATCAACGATCCCATAGAAGCTGAAGGCATAGCGCGACGGACGTTCGCTGATCCAGAGCCGCAGCAGGTATTCCACCGTGAAAATGACGGTGAAGCCCCATTCGGCGAGATAGAGCCAATGGCCGTATTGATCGTGGATCGTCTGCACACTGTCGAGCATGACCGCGGTGACACTGGCGAGAATCACCACGATCAGGCACTGATCAAACGCGCGCCCAGCCGGGCTATCCGTACCGAAGACGATATGGCGCAAGCGCAGTCGCAGCGTGTCGGACGGGTTCGCGTTGGTCATGGTGTCTACCGCAATGGTTCTGGTTGCTGGATTGTTGCCCGGGATGCAGTGGATCGCCAACCTGCAACACCCCGCGTATTGTTTCGATGCCATGGCATGCGTTTGACCGTCGCCTAAACAACGCTGTGGCGGAAAAGCTTCGAGCGGGCGTTTGCCAGCCGGGATGCCTCTTCGTGTCACCCCCAGTGGATTCCCGATAACGCGGTACACGCCCGGCGATCGTTGGGCGGGTGGCCTGCGCTTCGTCGATGGACCGGGAAAACCGGCTGAAAGACTTGGTCGCCGGCTGCAGTCGTGCGCGCGGTTGATGCATCCGCCCTCGTGGGGCAAGATGCCGCAGTTAAGGCTTTTCCACCTCGACGACGGAGAACGACGCATGGATCATGGTGAGGTCAACGTGCAACCGCCCCAGATCGGCACCAATACCCCGGCGGCCGAACAAGCCTATACGGTGCATCGGGTCGACCTGCCTACCTATTGCCCGGTTCCGGGCAGCAGTTTGTGGAACGGCCATCCGCGAGTCTACATCCAGCTGGAAAACGCCGGCGACGAGGCACGCTGTATCTATTGCGGGGCCCGCTTCCGGCTGGTCGACTGAGGCGCTGGGCCGGTCTTGCGCGTCGTCCATGTCAACCTGGCCCGGGGCTATCGCGGCGGGGAACGCCAGACCGAGCTGCTGATCCGCGCCCTGGCCGCGACGGACGTGCCCCAAGCGCTCTGGGGACGGACGGGTGAACCCTTGCTCGAACGCCTGCGCGATGTGCCGCGACTTGATTGCCTGGCGCTGAATCCGCCCTACCTCGGCGCCTTGCCGGCCAGCCGCGGCGGGGACGTGCTGCATGCCCATGAGGCCAAGGCGGCCCATGTTGCCCACGCCGTGCATCGGCTGCGCGGCCGACCCTACCTCATCACCCGTCGCGTTCCCAATCTGCCCAAGGCCGGGCGCTGGACGCGCGCCGTGTATCGGCATGCCGCGCGCGTGGTGGCGATTTCGACGGCAGTCTCCGATGTCCTGCGGGCATGGGAGCCGCAGGTGAAACCGGTGCGCATTCCCTCGGCCGCCAGCCTGCAAACACCCGATCCGCAACGCCTCGCGGTCCTGCGCCTCGCCTACCCAGGGCCGTTGCGCATCGGCCAGGTCGGCGCGCTGGTCGATCATCACAAGGGCCAGCGGGTGCTGTTCGAGGCCCTGCGCCTGGCGGCGCCCGCTCTCGCGCAGTGTCCCGTGCTGCTGATCGGCGCGGGCGAGGACGAGGCGGCCCTGCGCCGGGAGGCGCGCGACTTGCCGCAGGTGGTGTTCACCGGCTTCGTGGACAATGTGGCGGATCATCTGGCCGCGCTGGACCTGTTCGTGTTTCCCTCGCGGGAGGAGGGCCTGGGCTCGGTGCTGATCGATGCCATGGCCCAGGGCCTGCCGATTGTGGCCAGCCGGGTGGGCGGCATCCCGGAGCTGATCGAAGACGGTCAAACCGGCCTGTTGGTTCCGCCGGGCGACGCCCCTGCGCTGGCGGCGGCGCTGACCCGCCTGGTGGCGGACGCCGAATTGCGCGCCCGGTTGGGCGCGGCGGCCCGACAGGCTGCCGCCGCCTACACCCCCGAGGCCATGGCCGCGGCCTATGCCGCTCTCTACCACGACATTGCCCAGGAGCACGCAACATGATCATCGTCACCGGCGGCGCCGGCTTCATCGGCAGCAATCTGGTGCGGGCCTTGAATGACCGCGGACACCGCGATATCTGGGTGGTGGACGATCTGACCGACGGCACCAAGTTCAGGAACCTGGCCGATTGCACCCTGGCCGACTACCTGGATCGCGATGAGATGTTCACGCGCTTGCGCGGGCCGGGTCTGCCCCCCATCGAGGCCATATTCCACCAGGGCGCCTGTTCGGCCACCACCGAATGGGATGGGCGCTACCTGATGCGCAACAACTACGCCTATTCGCGCGACCTGCTCAACTGGTGTCTGGAGCGGCGGGTGCCGCTGATCTACGCCTCCTCGGCGGCGGTCTACGGCGGCGGTCGCGTGTTCCGCGAGGATCCCGCCTGCGAGGCGCCGTTGAATGCCTACGGTTATTCCAAGCTGGTGTTCGACCAAGTGGTGCGCCGGGCGTTGCCACGGGCCGCCTCGCAAGTCGCAGGTCTGCGCTATTTCAATGTCTACGGTCCCCGCGAGCAGCACAAGGGCGCCATGGCCAGCGTGGCCTGGCATGCCCGCAACCAGCTCCGCGACTCAGGCGGCATCGCCCTGTTCGAGGGCAGCGATGGTTTCGGCGCGGGCGAGCAGCGGCGCGATTTCATCCACGTGGATGATGTGGTGGCCGTCAACCTGTGGTTGTGGGAGCACCCCGAGCAACGCGGCATCTTCAACGTCGGCACCGGCCGCGCCCAGACCTTCAACGAACTCGCCCAGGCGGTCATCTCCCATGCCGGTCACGGCGAAATCCGCTATGTCCCTTTTCCCGAGCATCTGAAAGGCCGCTACCAGAGCTTTACAGAGGCAGACATCAGCGCCCTGCGGAGAGCCGGCTACGATCGGCCGTTTCTGGATGTCGCCACCGGCGTAGCCCGCTACATGGCGTGGCTGGACGCGCATGGCTGAGACCGCGCCCATCCTGGTGGTGGGGCCTGCCTGGGTGGGCGACATGGTGATGGCCCAGAGCCTGTTCATGACGCTCAAGGCGCGCCAACCGGAGCGGCCCATCGACGTGCTGGCGCCGAGGTGGTCGCTGCCCCTCATCGCCCGCATGCCCGAGGTGCGCGCCGGCATCGAAATGCCCCTGGGACATGGCGATTTTGGCTTGGCGCTGCGCCGGCGCCAGGGCGTGGCGCTGCGCCGGGCGGCTTATGGCCAGGCCATCGTGCTGCCGCGCTCCTTGAAATCGGCCCTGGTGCCCTGGTTTGCCGGCATCCCACGCCGCACCGGCTATCGTGGCGAGCTGCGCTTTGGCCTGCTCAATGATATCCGTCCTCTCGACCCGTCCATCCTCACCCAGACCGTCCAACGCTTCGTCGCCCTGGGGCAGGATCCCGGCGCAGCGCTGCCGCCGCCGATCCCCTTCCCGCGCCTGCGCACCGACCCCGCACATCAGCAGGCGTTGGCCGCGGCGCTCGGGCTTGGGGAAGATCTGTCCCACCCCTGCATCGGCCTCATGCCCGGCGCCGAATACGGACCGGCCAAGCAATGGACCGCCTTCGGCGAGCTGGCGCAGCGACTCACGGCGCAGGGCGCGCGGGTGTGGGTGTTCGGTTCGGCCAAGGAGGCGGCATTGGGGGAAGCCATTGTCCAGCAGGCCGGCGCGGGGACGCGCAATCTGTGCGGCCAAACAGCGCTGGCGGACGCCATCGACCTGCTCGGCCTGTGCCAGATCGCGGTGAGCAACGACTCGGGGCTCATGCATGTCGCTGCCGCGGTGGGCGTGCCCTTGGTGGCAATCTACGGCTCCTCCACCCCCGACTACACCCCGCCGCTCACCGATCGGGCCGAGATCCTCTGGCGCCGCCTGCCCTGCAGCCCCTGCTTCGAGCGCAGCTGTCCGCTGGGCCATACCGATTGCCTGCGGGGAATCCCGGCGGCGCAGGTGCAGGATGTGGTGGCGCGCTTGTTGGCCGATCCTGCTGCGTCTCCTTGACCGCGAGCGGGCGGAATTTAGAGCAATCGTCAGAACCGCAGCTCCCCCAGCAAGGGCAGATGATCGGACGCGCAGCGCGATTGGGCCGTGCGCAGGACATGCACATCGCTCAGCCGCGCCGGCGCAGATGCCCAGATCCGGTCCAGCCGGAACAGGGGCCAGCGCGAGGGAAAGGTGGGTGGCATCGGTTCGCTGCGGCCAAAATGGCGATGCAACCAGCGCAACGGACGCCCGGCGAGGAACCATTCGTTGAAATCGCCCAGCAACAGGCTTGCATCGGCCTGAGTGTCGCGGCGCCGCAGCGCATCCAGCAGCGTGCGGACCTGATGACGCCGCTCCGCGGGACGCAGGCCCAGATGGGTCGCCACCACTTGCAGGCGCGCGCCCTCATGCGCCAGTACCGCATGGATGGCGCTGCGGGCTTCCCGGGCGGCGACGCTGAGATCGATCAAGGCATAGTCCAGCACCGGCAAACGGGTGATGAGCGCATTGCCATACTGGCCCTGCTCGCGCAACAGCGTGGGACCCGCGATCACCTGCCATTGCGGGTCTTGCTGGTAGGTGCCCAGCACATCCTCGCCATGGTGGTAGGTTTCCACTTCCTGGAGCGCCAGGATATCGGCCGCCATGTACGCCAGCACGCCCTGGATGCGCACGGGATCGAAGCATCGATCCGTCCCGACGCAGCCATGAATGTTGTAAGTTGCCACCCGCAGTGGGGAAGTGGGCATCGCTGGACTACCGATCGGCCAAATCCCCGCCGTTTTGCGCACCTCTCGCCCAGCGATTCAGGCCGAACAGCAGGCCAACGACGACGAGGGTACTGACCACGAGCGTGGCGACGGTTCCTGCATCGGGATCGCGCAGACTGGCCCAGAGGCGATCGGTAAAAAATGCCAGCGCCGCGATACCCGGCCCCATGCCGATCAAGGTGCCCAGCATGTAATCCCGCAAGCGGATGCGGGAGGAACCGGCCACCAGATTGATGACGGCAAAGGGCGCCACCGGAACGATCCGGACCGTTGCGATAGCAAGCAAACCATTGCGGGCAATGCGATCGGCAATGGCTTCCGTACGTCCGCCGGTCATGGGCCAGTGTGTCCGGCCGCCTGTCCAGACGCCCAAGCCATAGCCGACCAAGGCGCTCAGCAGGGTTCCCGCAAGGGCATAGGCAAAACCTTCCCCGGAACCAAAAACGAGGATGGTGGCCACGATCAAGGCCGTTACCGGCACCATGAGCAGGCTGGCAAGCACGAAGAAGCCCACCAGCAAGGCGGGCGCGAAGGGGAGTTGGCGCAGCGACTCCAGGGTTGTCCGCAGTTGCCGTGGCTCCAGCCATTCGCCCAGCGGGGTGAAGCGCCAGGCCGCCGTCAGTCCCAGCAGCACCGCGACAGCGCCCGCGCCAGCGATCCAGCGGGAGGACTTGGGATGCATCCTTCCCGGCGTCGGGAAAAACTCCTTGAGCAGGGACTCCGAATCAATGGGACGCTCCGGATCGCAGATTTCCTGGCGGGTCAGCCAGCTTTCGTCGTAGGGCGGCAATTCCGGCTCCAGCGGCCGCAGGGAACGCCCCTCCGTGCGCAGGGCTTCGATTCCGCGCAGCAGGCTGCCCTGGGCTTCGATACGGGCCGCGACCCGTTCTGGGGTGGTGTCCAGATGCTCTGCCAGCAGGCGGTTGCGAAACGCCACGATTCCGGGCTGGGTCAGGGCTTCCTCTGGCGTGAGTTCCACCGCCAGATCACATTCGGTATCCAGGCCCATCGAGCGGTTGTTGAGGTTGGACGAACCCACCCGCACGAAACGGTCATCGATCACCATGACCTTGCTGTGGAGGCGGATCGACTGTGTCTCATCCAAGCCCGGAATATCGGCGTAGTAAACGCCCAAGCGCCCGTGATGATCGGACTGGCGCAGGTGCTGCAAAATGCGGATGCGCATCCTGTCCATGGAATTCTGTGACAGCCAGCCGTCGGTCTGCCGCGGCAACAAGATGATCACTTCCGGACCGTCAGCTGCCTGCAGGCGCTCGGCCAACGCGCAGGCCACCTTGTCGGAGGTCAGGTACTGGTTTTCGAGGTAGATGCTCGCCCGCGCCGCCGCGATGCTATCGAGATAGAGCTGTTCGACTTCACGCACCTCGATCTGGTCCTTGTAGGCCGGACGGGTGCGGGTGATGGCGACTTGCACATCCAGGAGATCGGGCTTGACGTGCCCCGGCCAGAAGATCGCCGGGGGTGCCCGTACCGGCGGCGGCGTGCGGGGCGTGGGTTCATCCCGGACAGCGCGATTCCAGCGCTCTCGCACCAGCTCGCCCAGCGCGGTCGCGACGGGGCCGCAGACCATCATCTGGACGTCGTGGTGCGGGCGACCCCCGAGGCCGTCGGCTGCGATGCGGCGCGGATCGTCCACCCGATGGGTCGACGTATCCCAGCGGCCACGGGCCGGGTCCAAGCCGCCGACGAAAGCGAGGGCATCGTCGATTACCGCGATCTTTTCATGATGCGAGGCACCCAACGGGCACTGGTCATCGAGGCGAAAGTGCACCCGTTCATGGGTGCTCCAGCCCAGCTTGTAGCGGAGCAGCCATTCCCGTCCGCGGCCCAGCAGCAGGGAAAAATCCCAATTCATCAAGAAGATCTGCAGATCCGGATGCCGAGCCGCCTGCTCATTGAGCAGATCCCGCAGTGACGGGCATGCCGCTTCCGGCCGCTCGGCATCTTCGGGGGACAGACAAAGGCTGCTGTAGATATCCCAGGTCAGCATGAACATTGTGCGCCGGGCTTGCACCAGGCCATCGTTCAGCGCGGAAAAATACGCTTGTCCGTCGATCAGGAACGCAACCTGTTCAGCTTTCTCCAGCCGCCAGCAATTGCGCCCCGGTTGCAGAATGCGATCGAATGCCACGGCGGTTTCCTTCCGAGAACAGGGGACACATCGCCCCGCACATAAAGGCTGGGTAGCCGAAAACAACGTTACCGGAAGATTTCAGAAAGGGAGTGGGATGTAAAGTGCGCCGGATGTGGATTCAAGGGGATTCCCCCCATCCGGATCTCTCCGGCGGGGGGATGCGGGCAGTAAGAAAGGATTAACTGTCGCTGCGCGAGGAGCGCTTGCGCTCGTGCTCCTTCAGGTAGCGCTTGCGCACACGGATGGCCTTGGGCGTCACCTCGACCAGTTCGTCGTCGTTGATGAATTCCAGCGCCTGTTCCAGCGTGAGCCGGATGGGGGGGACGAGGATGATGTTCTCGTCCGAACCCGCCGCGCGGATGTTGGTGAGCTGCTTGGCCTTGAGCGGGTTGACCACCAGGTCGTTGTCGCGCGAGTGGATGCCGATCACCATCCCTTCGTAGACTTCCTCGCCATGGCCAATGAACAGCCGGCCGCGCTCCTGCAGATTGAACAGGGCGTAGGCGAGCGCCTTGCCCGGTCCATTGGCGATCAGCACACCGTTGTTGCGTTCCGCCAGGCTGCCCTTCTTGATCGGCGCGTAATGTTCGAAGACGTGGTAGATCAGGCCGGTGCCGCTGGTGGCGGTCATGAATTCGGTCTGGAAACCGATCAGGCCACGCGCGGGAATGAGGTAGTCCAGGCGCACCCGGCCCTTGCCGTCCGGCACCATGTCGCGCAGTTCGCCGCCCCGCTCGCCGAGCTTTTCCATGACCTTGCCCTGGCTCGTTTCCTCGACATCCACGGTCAGGGCCTCGAACGGTTCGCATTTCTGCCCGTCGATCTCCTTGATGATGACCTCGGGGCGTGAAACACCGAGCTCATAGCCTTCGCGGCGCATGTTCTCGATCAGGATGGACAGGTGCAGTTCGCCGCGTCCGGAGATCTTGAATTTGTCGGGGTCCTCGGTGTCCTCCACGCGCAGCGCCACGTTGTGCTTGAGTTCGCGCTGCAGCCGATCGCGCAACTGGCGCGAGGTGACATACTTGCCCTCGCGACCGGCGAAGGGCGAGGTGTTGACCACGAAGTTCATGCTTACCGTGGGCTCGTCCACCGTCAACGGCGGCAGAGCTTCCACCTGCGCGGGATCGCACAGGGTGTCGGAGATGTTGAGCTGTTCCATGCCGGTGAAGGCGATGATGTCGCCGGCCGAGGCCTCCGGGAATTCCACCCGTTCCAACCCCAGGAAGCCCAGGATCTGCAGCACGCGCCCCGGGCGGCGCTGGCCCTGGGGATCGATTACCGTCACGGGTGTATTGGTCTTGACGCGGCCGCGCTGGATGCGGCCGATGCCGATCAGGCCCACGTAGCTGTTGTAGTCCAGGCTGCTGATCTGCATCTGGAACGGGCCTTCGGGATCCACATTGGGTGGCGAGACCCGATCGACGATCAATTGGAACAAAGGCTCCATGCTGCCTTCGGTCACATCGGGCGACATGCCCGCGTAACCGCGCAGGGCCGAGGCGTAGATCACCGGGAAATCGAGCTGCTCTTCGGTGGCGCCGAGACGGTCGAACAGGTCGAAGGTCTGGTCCAGCACCCACTCAGGCCGCGCGCCGGGGCGGTCGACCTTGTTGATGACCACGATGGGTTTGAGGCCCAGGGCAAAGGCCTTTTGCGTCACGAAGCGGGTCTGCGGCATGGGGCCGTCCACGGCATCCACCAGCAGCAGCACCGAATCGACCATGGACAACACACGCTCCACCTCGCCGCCAAAGTCGGCGTGGCCGGGGGTATCGACGATGTTGATGTGGTAATCGCGCCAGCGGATGGCGGTGTTCTTGGCCAGGATGGTGATCCCGCGTTCCTTTTCCAGGTCGTTGGAATCCATGAGCCGCTCGCCGCCACCCGTGCGCTCCTGCAAGGTGCCGGATTGACGGAGCAACTGGTCGACCAGGGTGGTCTTGCCATGGTCGACGTGGGCGATGATGGCGATATTGCGCAGATTTTCGATCACAAGGGGCTCGGCGAGCGGCCTGGGGGCCGCGAGACTGATGGGGGCAGCATTATAACCGTTAATGGGGGTTGCCCGGCAGTCAGGCCAAACGATATACATTCAGCGAGTCATGCGCCTCGGTGCATGCCCCGCCCCGCTGGCCATCTGTGCTCAACGACGTCTCCCATGCGCGCTGCGGACCAAGCCAGCGGGGCAGTGCTTAGGGCGATGAGGTCGCAGGCAGCGCCAGCACATCCGGATAATGATCACCGACCGGATAGCTGGCGTGGGCCAGCCGTTCGTGACAGAAGGCCAGGATGCGCTCGCGCTCGTGGATTTCCGTGTCTTCGTGGCGGGCCACGGAGCCCGATTGCATGAAGCGAATGGTCTCGGCCGAGACGCTGAACAGGTTCGGGGAAAACATCTCGAAAAAATCTTCGTGGTCGCGCATGTAGGCGAAGCTGGCCTTGTGGGCAACCTTGGCGACTTCCGCGTCGCTCAGCGGACGGTTCAGGAAAGCCGCGATCTGGCGGATACCGCCTTCGAGATCGCGCTTCAGGTCTTCGTAATGCACGAACAAGACATTGTCGTGTTGCCGGTTGCGCTGCCACCAGCTTTCCACATGGTCGGGCCAGGACATCCACCACATGTCGTCGCTGCAATACCATGCCAGCAGGTCGTGGCGTGCGGGCATCAACGGCCCGCCGAGTTTGTGGATGAAGTCGACACAACTGGCGAAGCAGCTCACCGGATGGCGCGTCACATAGATGTATCTCGCGACATCGCTATGGGGGATCAACTGCGCGGGCATGTGGGTCTTGATGATGCGATTGCGCCCAGGACCCACCAGCGGGGCGTTCTCCATGGAGACGCTGGAAGTCGGACTGGTCTCGATCCAGGGGCTCAGGGCGTACATATGGCGATAGCCGGTGTCGGAAAGATCGCCTTCGCCCCCGTGCAGGATCTCGAACACGATCTGTTGCATCCATGTCGTGCCGCATTTCATCTGGGTGGCGATGAAGATATCCGCCGCTTCGGGCTGGTAGTGTTTGGTGCGCGCATAGGATTGCTTGCTGCACATCATGAGCGGGCCGGTCACCTGTCCATAGCGCATGACCGGCATTTTCTTCAGACGCATGACCTTGGCGATGGCTTCAAATACAGGGCGGATGTAGCGCGCATGCCACTGCAGCCGCTTCACAAGGCGGCGGCGCTCGGCCAATGGGCGGGCGAAGTAGCGATCGCCCCGCGTCTGCAGTTCGCTCCAAACCATCAGGCCCACCACATAGGCAAGCCCTGCCGTCAGCAGGATGACGGCTCCGTAGACCAAGCTTTTCATTGGAAATCATCCCTGATGAACACCCGTTTCCCGAGGATCCTTCCTGCGGGTTATTGATTGCGGAGCGGCGCGAATTCACGCGCCATCCGCAGTTTCGAATAATGGCGGGCTCGATAGGGCAAGGCAAGGCGTGGAACAGAGGCAGGGTGCAGGATCAAGGTCGCGGCTGTTGGCAGGTTCGTTCAGCCGCGACGTCGAAACAGGGAAGTGCCGGATTTGGCGGGGAGGGGCCGATCTTCGCCTCGCGCGCCTCTCAGCAATTGGAAGGCACTCCACCCCAGCGCGGCCACGCGCAACACCGGGTGACGACGGATCAGCCGCGGCAGAATCAGGCCCACCGCCCCGATGAGGAGTGGATGAAACCTGGGTCCGCTTACCGGTGCGCCAGCGCTGCTGCCCGCCCGTGACAAGAGCCCACCGAACCAGCTGCGGGGATCCAGATTGCTGCCAAGGTGCTCGGTTTGGGTAATCAGTCGGCCTCGCTGGCGCTCGGCCTGTCGGGCCAGCCGCGCTTTTTCAGCGTCCCGTGCCATGCGGGAGGAAATGCGGGATTTAGTCATGCTTCAGGCTCTCCAGATCCTCACGCAACACATCCATCGTGGCGGGCAGAAAACGCCGGCTTCGTCTCAGCGCGAGGCTTAAACCAATCAGTGACATCAGCAGGATGACGCCGAAAAAGGCGGGCAAGGACCAAGCCGCCACCTCGCGGCAAGTGTCCCAGCACTGCACCAGCACCGCGATCACCAAGGTCAACAAGCCAAAAAATGCGGTGATGAGTGCCAGCGCGGAAAAAATCAGGACCCGGCCCAACTGGCCGCGCCATTCGGCCATCTCCAGGCGTGCCAGATCGAGTCGGGTACCCGCCGTCGCCACAAGGAGCGCCAAAAGCTGTCGGATTTGAGCGCCAAACGGGGCTTGTGCCATGTTGCGCAGTCCTTATCCCCGCCCCTAAGGGAAGGGTTCAGTTCAAGAACGGGATTTCAGGCTGGACACGGCCAGCACCACCAGCGCGACCACACCGATCGCCTGCCAGGGATGACTATGAACATAGCGCGAAGTCTTGTCACTGGCCACTTCCCATTCGTCCCGCGCCGAGCCGCTGAGGTCGTTCCAGCGAAAATGACCGGCACTGGTTTTGAGACGATCACGCAATGCTTGCAGGCGATTGATCGCCATTTCCTCGATATCGTCGAACAAGTCGTCCAATGCGTTGAAATTGACGTTGTCAGCGGCCTTGCGGGCCTTTATACGAGCCTGATCGGCCATCGATTTGCGGCGTCCAAACATGGGTTAATCTCCCGTTTTGAGTCAAGCGGAATGTGACAGGGAGCGCGCTTTTCATAGCGCGGCTTACGTTAAGAAGACTGGCGGTTGCGTGTAAAGTTCCCCGCTCAGCCATCGGGCAGAGGCCAGATGACCAAAAAAAACAAATGCCTGAAAGTTTCAGGGCGCGGGATTGGGGTGTTGGCGATGAATCGCCTCGATGCCGTCGACAAGCTCCCCTGACAAGCGGAGTTCGGCTGCGGCGAGGTTGCTTGCCAGCTGGGCGGGCGTGGTGGCGCCGAGGAGTGCGGCCCCCAGGAAAGGGCGGGAGAGCACATAGGCCAAAGCCATCTGTGCCGGATCGATGCCGTGCGTTCGGGCCAGTTTCACATAGGCCGCAGCAGCCGCCGCGGCCTGGGGGTTGGTGTAGCGCTTGAAGCGTTCGAAACGGCTCAAGCGTGCTGCCGGGGGCTGGGCGCCATCCAGATACTTGCCGCTCAGAACGCCGAAGGCCAGCGGGGAATAGGCCAAGAGCGGCACGTCTTCGCGATGGGCGATCTCGGCCAGGCCAATCTCGAAGCTGCGGTTGAGCAGATTATAGGGATTCTGGATGCTGGCCACGCGGGCCAGCCCCAGGCGCCCGGAGAGTTCCAGAAAACGCATCACGCCCCAGGGCGTTTCATTGGACAGGCCGATGTGGCGGATCTTGCCGGCCTGAACGAGATCATCCAGGGTGGCGAGGGTTTCCAGCAGCGGCGTCGCGTCCGGGCTCTCAGCGTGCGCGTAGCCCAGCCGGCCGAAGAAATTGGTGTCCCGATCGGGCCAATGCAGCTGGTAGAGGTCGATGTAATCGGTTTGCAGGCGTTCAAGGCTGGCGTGCAGGGCAGCCGTGATCTGCATCCGGGTCAGACGGGGAGCGCCGTCGCGGATCCAGGGCAGCCAATCGGCCCGTCCCGAGACCTTGGTGGCGATGATCAGTTGATCGCGCTGGCTTGAGTGACGCGCCAGCCAGTTGCCCAGGATGGCCTCCGTGCGCCCCTGGGTCTCGGCGCGGGGCGGCACGGGATACATCTCGGCGGTGTCGATGAAATTGACCCCAGCCGCCAGCGCCTGCTCGATCTGGGCATGGGCTTCGGATTCGTTGTTTTGCTCGCCCCAGGTCATGGTGCCCAGCCCCAGGGCGCTGATGCGCAGCGGGGTGCGTCCGAGTGGCCGGTAATCCATGCCAGTCTCCGTAAGCGTCAGGGGGTTTGTGGCGGAACGGATTTTCGTCGTTGTCGGCGGCGCAGGTTATCCCGGTTGCGCATCAGTTGTTCCAGGATCGGCATCAGGATGATTTCCATCGCCATGCCCATCTTCCCGCCGGGGACCACCACCGTATTGCGCCGGGACATGAACGAGCCTTGCACCATCGCCAGCATTTCGGGGAAGTGAATGGGCCATTTGCGCGGATCCTTGAAGCGGATCACCACGAAACTTTCATCCTGGGTCGGGACGTCGCGAGCGATGAATGGATTGGAGGTGTCGACGGTGGGGACACGCTGGAAATTGATGTCGGTCTGGGAGAACTGGGGAACCATGTAGTGCACATAGTCGTGCATGCGCCGCAGGATGGTTTCCTTGACCCGCTCGGGGCTGTAGCCGCGCTCGTTGGTGTCGCGATGGATCTTCTGGATCCATTCCAGGTTGATGGTCGGCACCAGGCCGATCAGGAGATCCGCATGCTGGGCCACATTGACGCGGTCGGTGACCAGTCCGCCGTGCAGCCCCTCGTACAGCAACAGGTCCGTATCCGCCGGCAGGGGGGTCCAGGGGGTGAAGGTGCCGGCTTTCTGGCCGAAGGCGCTGGCCTCGGCGTCGGTATGCAGATAGCGGCGCAGTTCCCCCTGGCCGCTGGCGCCATAGCTGCGGAACAGGGCTTCCAGTTTGTCGAACAGATTGGCCGCCGGCCCGAAATGGCTGAATCGCTCGCCACGCACATTGGCCCGGTGCAACTGCTGGGCCATGGTGTCCCGGTCATAGGCATGGAAGCTGTCGCCCTCGACGATGGCAGCGCGCAGGCTCATGCGCGTGAACATGTGCTCGAAGGCGACCCGCGCGGTGCTGGTGCCCGCCCCGGAGGAGCCGGTGACCGCGATGATGGGATGGAGTTTTGACATCGGCTAATCCCCCGCAAGTCTCACCTCGGGCGCGTCGTCGGTGTCCAGCCTGCGCCTGAAGCACAAATCCCATACGCCGTGGCCCAGGCGCTGGCCGCGCTGCTCGAAGCGGGTGAGCGGGCGCTCGGGGGGACGGGGTGTGAATGGACTGGCGTCATTCTCGCTGACCAGCTCTGATCGATCCGCCAGAACTTCAGCCATCTGTATTGCATACTCCTCCCAGTCGGTGGCCAAGTGCAAGACCCCATCGGATTTGAGATGCGCGCAGAGCAGACCGATGAACGCGGGCTGGATCAGGCGGCGCTTCTGGTGGCGCTTCTTGGGCCAGGGATCGGGAAAAAACACGTGGATCCGGTCCAGTTGTCCCGGCCGCAGGCGCTGGGACAGAAACGGGACGGCATCCTCGGCATGGACCCGGACGTGGTCCAGCGCCAGATTCTCGATGGCATTGAGCAGCCTGCCCACGCCCGGTTGATGTACCTCGATCCCTAGCGCATTCCAGTGCGGATGACGCTGGGCAAAATCGATGAGCGCCTCCCCCGTCCCGAAGCCGATTTCCAGCAGCGCGGGTGCCGGGCGACCGAACAACGTGGACAGATCCACGGCCTCCGGCTCGGCGGGAACGCCATAGCGGTCCATGAGGGTGGCGAAGGCCCGTTGCTGGGCCAAGGTCATGCGGCCCTGGCGGCGCACGAAGCTGCGCACCGGACGAAGAGGGGGGTGCAAGGCGCGATCTCCGGGGTTCAGGGTCGACTGAAAAGCTGGCCATCCAGGGGGGATGAGGCAGTGGCGTAGCGTTTGCGCGGGATGCGGCCGGCCAGAAAGGCTTCCCGGCCCGCCTCCACTGCCAGCGCCATGGCCCGGGCCATGCGCACTGGCTCGCGCGCCCCCGCAATGGCCGTGTTCATCAGCACCCCGTCGCAACCCAGCTCCATGGCAAAGGCCGCGTCCGAGGCGGTGCCCACGCCTGCGTCCACCAGCACGGGAACCTTGGCCTGCTCCACGAGGGTGAGGATGTTCCAGGGGTTGACGATGCCCATTCCGGAGCCGATCAGCGAACCCAGCGGCATGATGGCGATGCAGCCCATGGCCTCCAGGTCGCGCGCCACGATGGGATCGTCGCTGGTATAGACCATCACCTCGAAGCCTTCCCGGATCAGGATTTCAGCGGCCTTCAGGGTTTCCCGGACATTGGGATAGAGGGTTTTCTCATCCCCCAGCACTTCCAGTTTCACCAGCCGGTGGTCCCCCAACAGCTCGCGCGCCAGCCGGCAGGTCCGCACTGCGCTTTCGGCGTCGAAGCAGCCCGCGGTGTTGGGCAGCAGGGTATAGCGCTCGGGGGGGATGACCTCCAGCAGGCTCGGCGCTTTGGGGTCCTGGCCGATGTTGGTGCGACGGATCGCCACCGTCACGATTTCGGCGCCGCTGGCCGCGACCGCCCCCGCCGTCTGCGTCAGGTCCTGGTATTTGCCGGTGCCCACCAGCAGGCGCGAATGGTAGGTGCGGCCCGCGAGGATCAGCGGACGGTCGGCGGGGAGGGTGGCATCGGTCTGGGTCATGGGCACGGGAGTCTTCCTCTGGGCATCACAGGGCACCGCCGCCAATGGCGTGAACCACCTCCAGCCGATCGCCGGACGCAAGGCGAATGTCCCCATAAGCGCTGCGGGGGACGATTTCGCCGTTGTATTCCACCGCGATGCGTCGTTCGATCAAGCCCTCGCGGATCAGCAGATCGGCGAGGGTGCTGCCCGCATCCACGGTGGCGGCGAGGCCGTTGAGCTCGATTGAGATCGGGGCGGTCATCAGGTGGATCAACACGGCCGGAGGGGTGAAATTAAGCTTATTCTAACCTCAAGGCCTGCCGCGCGGTCGGCGCAGCTGGGCGTCCCGGCTTTACAGGTCGGGTGAAACCCCGGAAAATCGACTTTCAATGCGGGTGTAGTTCAATGGCAGAACCTCAGCTTCCCATGCTGATGGCGTGGGTTCGATTCCCATCACCCGCTCCACTGCATCATTCTGCGGACTTCCGCAGAAGTCCAAGAGAGTCTGCAAGTCGTTGCCACACAAGGACTTTTCCTCTCTTTGACGTTCTGCCGTAGTCCACTGCGATCCGCCTACAGCCGGGACTTTTAAGTCCACAAACAAGTCCATTTTTGCGGGCGCGGCTGATTCCGGATTGTTGATGGAGGGGCGAGGTCGACGTGACCAGCATCTGGTTCCTGACTCATGTTCAGGAGCAAGAGCATGGCACTCTCAGACCTGGCCGTTCGACAGGCCAAGGCAACTGGCAAGGCATACACCCTCCCTGACTTGGATGGCCTCTCCCTGGCCGTCACGGCTGCAGGGGGCAGGACTTGGCACTTCCGCTACTACTGGGCGGGCAAGCAGAAGCGGATGTCGCTCGGCACCTACCCGGAGGTGACGCTTCGCGAGGCCCGCAGCCTGCGCGACGAAGCGCGCGCCCTGCTGGCCAAAGGCACCAATCCTCGCGTTCACCGCAAGCAGAAGCGCACCGCTGTCCGGCTCGCCGACGAAAACACCTTCGAGGCGGTGTATCGCAAGTGGCTCAAGCATCGCGGGCTCAGCCTCAAGGAAGGCCGGCAGACGACCCTCTCGATACTTCCGCGCATCTTCGACAAGGATGTGCTGCCCGCCTTGGGCAAGCGGTCGGTCTATGAGATCAAGCGTCCCGACCTCTTGGAGGTGATCGCCAAGATCGAGAAGCGCAAGGCGCTCTCCGTCGCCGAGAAAGTCAGGACGTGGTTCAACCAACTGTTCCGCTACGCGCTGGTGATCGTGCCGGGCCTGGAACAGAACCCCGCCTCCGATCTCGATGTGGTGGCGCTGCCGCTGCCACCCGTCAACCACAACCCGTTCCTGCGCATGGCCGAACTGCCGAAGCTGTTGCAGCGTCTGCGCAGCTATCGCGGCAGGCGGCAGACCCAGCTCGGGCTGCGGCTATTGCTGCTGACCGGCGTGCGAACCGGCGAGCTGCGACAGGCGATGCCGGATCAATTTGATCTGGACCGGGGGTTGTGGATCATCCCGCCCGACGTCGTGAAGCAACTCCAGTTGGATATGCGCAAGAAGCGGCAGCAGCCGAAGGACATCCCGCCCTACATCGTGCCGCTGTCGATTCAGGCCATGGAGATCGTCCGGCACCTGCTGGATGAGTTCAAGCCGGCCCAGCGCCACCTGTTCCGGCACGACAGCGACTTGAAGAAGCGCATCAGCGAGAACACGCTCAATGGTGCGCTCAAACGCATGGGCTATCAGGAGCGCCTGACGGGGCACGGCATCCGCGGCACGATGTCCACTGCGCTCAACGAGATCGGCTACCCGAAGGTCTGGGTGGATGCACAGCTCTCGCATGTCGATCCCAACAAGGTCAGCGCGACCTACAACCATGCCGAGTACGTGGAGCAGCGTCGCCGCATGATGCAGGACTGGGCCGATCGGCTCGACCTCTTCGAGCAGAACCAGGTCGAGGCGGCCAGCATGCCGCTCACCGTGCATCTGGAAGGCGTGCCCGCGTTCCCGAATGAGCAAACCGCAAGCGCACCCTCCACGCCGGTTGCCGCTTCGCCAATCCTGCTCGTGACGAAGCCGGGTGACGCCATGCCGTTGGTTTCTGCCGCCACACATCGGCTGCCGGCGGTTCCGCCCCCTCGATCAGCCGCGCCGCTGGTGCCTTCGGACATTCAGCGCGAGAAGATGGAGCTGTTCGATGTCTTCGAAGCGCCGCACAACCTTCCCGTCGCTGCGTTTGCCAAGATGGCAGGCAAATCCCGCAGGTGGATCAGCTACGAGATCAAGGCGGGCAACTTGCTGGCTTTGAACGTAGGCAACCGCGGCCAGCGCGTGCCGGACTGGCACCTCGACCCGCTCAAGCACGAGCTGATCCAGTCCGTCCTGAAGCTGACCAGGGATGCGGACCCTTGGCAGATCTACCATGCACTGCTGCAACCGCGCTCGATGCTGCGGGGGCGTTCGGCACTGGAGGGCGTGACTGCCAGCAATCTCGACAAGCTCGCCATGGCAGTGAGCACGGCCGTGAAGGAAAGCGAATGGACCCCGCCGCGAGTCGGGGTCGCCTAGCAGGGGAAGCCACAGAATTTGGGAAAAATCGTACGCTAAACGCCAGCGCTGGCCTCGTCTCGGGTGCTGACGGTATGGCAAGAACAATTCACGAGCCCTTGAAGAATGCCGCACGCCTCGACGGGTCGTGCGCCGGCGCACTTTTCACGCAAGGCCGTCAAATGCAGCCTTAGCTGCAACAACGCCTCGACCCGCGCCTCCACCTGCCGGATATGGTCATCCAGCAGGGCATTCACTTTTCCGCAATCCTGGGTGGGGCTGTCCCACAGGTTCAGTAAGGTCCGAATCTCGCCCAGCGACATGTCCAGCGAACGGCAGTGGCGAATGAACTGCATGCGCTTGACTTGCTCCTCGCCGTACAGCCGATAGTTCCCGCTGCTTCGCGCCGGCTCAGGCAATAGCCCTTCCTTTTCGTAGTAACGAATGGTCACGACCTCGCATCCCGTGCGCTGCGCCAGTTCGCCGATCCTGATTTCCATGCTGGTCCTCCAATGCTTGACCCTATAGCCACTATAGGGATTTTAATGCATTTGAACGAATGACGACGCCGAGGAATTGCTATGAGTTGCGGATCAAGCGGGTACGGTTGTGCTGATGCTCCCGTTCTCAAATCAGAAACACAGACCAGCGCCACTACCGGGGTGGCGGTTGCCGTCTATCACATCGAGAACATGGACTGCCCCACGGAAGAAGCGCTGATCCGGGGCAAGCTGGGCGGCGTGCCCGGCGTGGTGGAGCTCGATTTCAACCTGATGCGGCGCACCTTGACCGTGCGGCACACCCTGGCGTCGTTGGCCCCCGTGGAACAAGCCTTGGCGGCTGTCGATATGCAGGCGGTGCGACAGGACGACCGCTCGGCGGTGCAGACCACCCGCCTTGCCATCGCCAAGATGGATTGTCCGTCCGAGGAGGCGCTGATCCGCAGCAATCTCGCCACGCTGGCCGGTGTGATCGATCTCGACTTCAACCTGATGCAACGCACGCTCACCGTGCGCCATGCCCCAGCCGTGCTGCCTGACGTGCTGGGTGCTCTGCAATCGCTCGGCTTCGAGGCCCAAGTGCTCGAAGAAGCCAACCGCACGCCTGCGTCATCAGCACCGGGGCAGACCACGACCCATTGGTGGCCGCTCGGCATCTCGCTAGTCGCCGCTGTTGCGGCGGAGGCCGTGTACTGGCTCCAAGGCGGCAATCATTGGTCGGTGATGGTTCTGGCTCTGGTCGCCATCCTCACCGGTGGCCTGTCCACCTACAAGAAAGGATGGATTGCCCTCAAGAACCGCAACCTCAACATGAACGCCCTGATGTCGATTGCCGTCACCGGGGCCATGTTGATCGGGCACTGGCCGGAGGCGGCGATGGTGATGGTGTTGTTCGCTTTGGCCGAGGTCATCGAGGCCAAGTCGCTGGACCGCGCCCGCAACGCCATCGCGGGGCTGCTCGATCTGGCCCCGGAGCGAGCCACGGTGCAACAGCCTGATGGCTCATGGCGCGAGGTGGATGCCAAGCAGGTTGCGATCGGCAGCCGGGTGCGAGTGCGGCCTGGCGAACGCATCGCCCTCGATGGGGAGGTCGTAGAAGGCCGCTCGACCGTGAACCAAGCGCCGATCACCGGGGAGAGTCTGCCCGTCGACAAGGGCCTAGGCGATCCCGTCTTTGCGGGTTCCCTCAACGAGTCAGGCTCGTTCGAGTACCGTGTCACGGCGCTGGCGAACAACTCCACGCTGGCCCGCATCATTCATGCGGTGGAGGCCGCACAAGGCAGCCGCGCGCCGACCCAGCGCTTCGTGGATCAGTTCGCGCGCTGGTACACGCCCGCCGTATTCGCCTTGGCCGTGGTCGTCGCACTGGTGCCGCCGCTCTTTGTGGGAGCGGCATGGCTGGATTGGATCTATCGGGCGCTGGTTTTGCTGGTGATCGCCTGCCCGTGCGCGCTGGTGATTTCGACACCCGTCAGCATCGTCAGCGGGTTGGCCGCAGCGGCACGCCACGGCATTCTCATCAAGGGCGGCGTGTATTTGGAAGAGGGCCGCAAGCTGCGCTGGCTGGCCTTGGACAAGACCGGCACCATCACCCACGGCAAGCCCGCGCAGACCGACTTCGTTGCCTTGGGTAACGCTTCGCCCCAGCACGCCCGTAGTCTCGCGGCCAGCCTGGCCAGCCGCTCCGACCATCCGGTGTCCAAGGCAATCGCGCAAGCCGCCCTTGCCGACGGCGTGGCGCTGCGCGAAGTCGCGGAATTCGCCGCATTGCCCGGCCGAGGCGTGCGCGGCGTGATCGACGGAGTGGCCTATCACCTCGGCAACCATCGGATGCTCGACGAGCTGGGACATTGCTCCCCCGCAATGGAACAACGCATCACCGCACTGGAAGCCGAGGGTAAGACGGCGGTGATGCTGGTGGAGCCCGAGGGCGTGCAGGCGCTCATGGCAGTGGCCGACACCATCAAGGACAGCAGCCGGAGCGCCGTGGCCGAACTGCACGCGCTGGGCATCCAGACCATGATGCTGACCGGCGACAACCCACACACCGCCAAGGCGATTGCCACACAGGCCGGGATCGACCGCGCACAAGGCAACCTGCTCCCCGATGACAAACTGCGCGAGATCGAAGCGCTTGCCCAGTCCGGCGGGGTCGGCATGGTCGGTGATGGAATCAACGACGCTCCGGCGTTGGCTCGTGCCGACATTGGCTTCGCGATGGGCGCGGCGGGCACCGACACGGCCATCGAGACGGCCGACGTGGCGCTGATGGACGATGACCTGCGCAAGATTCCGACCTTCGTGCGGCTGTCCCGCACCACGGCACAGGTGCTCACACAGAACATCGCGCTTGCGCTGGGCATCAAGGCCGTGTTCCTGGTGCTCACCTTCACCGGCCACGCGACCATGTGGATGGCGGTGTTCGCCGACATGGGAGCTAGCCTGCTGGTGGTGGGCAATGGCTTGAGGCTGCTGCGCCGATGAGTTGGAAATTCGTGCTGTATGACTGGGCCGGTCTGAATCTCGCGCTATTTCAAGCGATCAATGCTGGGACGCCCGCAGTGCTGTGGCCGCTGGCGTCGCTCTTCAGCCTAATCGGCAGCTACTGGACCGCGCCCCTAACCGTACTGGGCCTATGGGCATGGTCAAAGGCATCTTCCGATCCGGCCCGCGTTCGGCTAGTGCGGAGCCGTTTGTTACACTTCGGCGTCGCGTTCTTGCTGGCCTTGGCGGCGGCGTCGGCCTTGAAGTGGTGGCTCGACTTTCCGCGCCCGCATGCGGTGCTGGGCGCAGCGGTGCATGTCATCGGCGCTGTGGAGCTGCATTACAGCCTGCCCAGCGGGCACGCGACCTACGCGGCGCTGGTGGCCGCTGCGTTGTGGTACAAACCGCCATCCACTTGCGCAGTGTCGCTTTAGAACATGAGCATCCGTTGCCAGCGTAATTGCGCATCGCCGCCATAGAACCTGCGCACCGGCGGCTGGGAGTTGCGCAACGGCGGCGTAGAGCTGCACAACTTCGCCAAGCCGCTGCGCAGCGCCGCCAACATCCTGCGCACGTCTGCCAAGCTGCTGCGCAGCCTCGCCAGCATACTGCGCAGTTCCGGCAAGCTAGTGCGCGCCGTCGGATTTGAGCCGGCGCATTGATTCACCCTTGAGCGCGATCTTGAGGCTGGAATGCACGAGACGATCAAGGAGTGCGTCGGCCAGTGCGGGATCGTTAATGAATCCGTGCCACTCTCGCACTGGCATCTGACCGAGCACGATGGTCGAGTGCGTGCCCACCCGATCGTCCAGCAGTTCCAACAGATCGGCGCGCCCCCGATTGTCGAGGCCGGTCAGGCCAAAATCGTCGAGGATCAGGAGCTGAACCTTGGCCACCTGACTGCGCAGCTTTGTGATCGAACCATCCTCGTGGCCAATGGCCATCTCTTCGAGCAATCGGCCAAGTCGACGATAGGCTACCGTGATTCCCTTTCGCGCCGCTTGGATTGCCAGTGCGCAAGCCAGCCACGTTTTACCGGTGCCGGTCGGCCCGGTCATCAACAGGTTCATTTGCTTGTGCAGCCAAGCGCAGGTCAGCAGATCAGCGATGGCCACCCTGTCGATGCCGCGCCCGGGGCGATAGTCGATGTCCTCGGGGGCGGCCAGCACCTTGAGTCTGGCGTTGCGCAGGATGCGCTTGTATCGCACCATGTCGCGGTGACTCATTTCGGCGTCCACCAGCATCTGCAGACGCTGCTCGAAGGAGACGCCAAGGAACGCTGACTGTGACATTTGCTGGTCGAGCCCTTCGGCCATACCGACCAGGCGCAATTCGCGGAGCTGCTGTGCTGTGTTCATGATGGTCATATGAAGCTTCCTCAAGAGTCATAGTTTTTGGCGCCACGGACGTTGTCGTGGCCCGGCATGGGGGCGTCGTCGTTGGCGCCGCGCAAGGGCGCACTTTCAATTCCGCGCTGGAGCATTGAACGGACGGACGACACGGAGGTTGTGTTGATACGAAGCGCCCGGTGACAGGCCGCATTGAGGCGTTCGGGCCCGTACTCCTTGGCCATGCGGCGCAGGCCGCGCATCGCCTGCATCGACAGCGCAGGCCGGCGATGCGCATCGATATGCTTCTTCACGAAGGCGCTGATCCACGAGCCGGAACGCTCAGCCCACGCGATCAGCTCCGTACCCTGATCCTGCGCATACACACGGTGAGCGGCAGGTTGGTGTTCGACTTGAGTTGTGCAGCCGCCTCTTTTAGAGCTGCGCAGATGCGTAGCGATTGGGCAATGGTCGTCCTTCGCGTAGACCTCGATCTGTCTAGCCGTCGCGCGGATGCGCACTTTCGCGCCTATGTAGGTGTGCGGCACCGAGTAATGATGGCCGTCCCACAGGATGTGATAGTCCTGCGCCACGGTGACGTTGAGTTTCCAGTCCGCATATTCGAAAGGCAGCTCGGGTAGCGCTTTCAGCGCTGGCCGGTCCAATTCCTCGAAAAGTTGGCTGCGGCTCTTACCGTCATGGGCGCGCATAGGCTTGTCGTTCATGCGTACAAGCAGCTCGGCGATCGCAGCGTTCAACTCGCCGATTGATGTGAAGACGCGGTTGCGTAACCGCGCCAGAATCCAACGCTGTGTGAAGCGAACGCCCACCTCTACCGCCGCCTTGTCCTTAGGCTTGCGAGGCCTCGTTGGCATCACGATGCAGTCGTAGTGCTGGGCCAACTTGGCATAGGTGTAGTTGATGACGTGGCCTTCGGCCACGGTCACCCGGTCGACAGCGGACTTCAGGTTGTCCGGGACCAGCAACCTCGGCACGCCCCGGTAGAACTCCAGTGCACGAACATTGGCCTCACACCAGTCCTGCAAGCGCTGCGTGTAGGTGGCATAAGCGAAGGTTTTGCGACTGGCGCCCATGACTGCCACGAACAGCTCCACCGATCTGCGCTCGCCAGTCTTCAGGTCAAGAATGCTGGGGCGCTTACCGGAGTAGTCGAGGAACAGTCGGTAACCGGGCGCATGCGGCTGACGCATGACGATGCCTAACGAGCGCTGGTACTGATCCAAGCGTCGGCGGAACTCGCGATCGGACATTGCGCCTTCGCCGGCCGCTACCGCGTACTCCTCATGCATCAGCGTGACCGTCACCCCGGGCCGATTAAGTTCGGCGTGCACGTATGCAAAGTCGGGGATAACAAACGTCTTGCGTGCAAGCTGGCGACCGTTGTTGAGCCGATCTTCGAGCGCGCGGTCTGTCATAGCCGCAACGCTGCGCCAGTCGAGGCCTTCCTCGGCCAAACGGTTGCGGTAACGCCCCGCGGTATTCGGGGCGACATCCGCCGCTACTGCAACCTCCCGGTTGGAGAAGTCGGTCGTGAGCAGCAGACGACATACCTCTTTCAGGTTCATCCTGCGTTCTCGTGTCATCGTTCTAGATTCGATGGGTGCTAGGGCGACCCGCCGAATTTCGAGCCGAATAACCCCATGCGCAGCCGAACAGTCGGCTAGTACGCTTGACACCCCGGTAGGCAGAAACGAGAATGCAGTCTCAAAGTTCTGTTGAAAGCTGCACGAGACCCACGCCCTGGCAGGCGTGGGTTTCTCATTTTCTGCTGCCCAAAAATGCGCCTCTATATCGGCGGCTGGGTGCGCCCCCCTCCTTTACAGTCCATGCCTTGCGCCCCGATGCGAGCGTCGCCGCACCCGCCGTCGGGATAGCGATCCGGCCATAAGCTTCGAGGCAGAACGCCCAGCTTGGCTGCGATGGCGGCTTCGATTCGACGCGAGCGCCGGTAGCTTTGGCTAACGCTGGTTACGGTCGTCCCAGCAACACCCAGCTCGCGTGCAACCTCCGCCAGCGAACTGCCTGCCAGCCGAAGCCGCATCTTGATCCGCTCATGTTGTTCCAAGGCCGGGCGCATGCGTGATATCGTCAAGGGAAGTCCTGAGACTCACAGTAGGCAGATATGAGTAAGTTGTCAAACGAGAAGAACAACGCCGTTATGGGGCATCGCTTGATGGCGATCCGCATTGCCAGCGGTCTTACGCAGGCAGAATTTGCCGAAAAGCTCGATTTGTCGTTGCGCGCCTATGCGAATTACGAGCGAGGCGAGCGTGAGATGCCAACAGTCCTATTCAGGTCGCTCTGCGAGTCGTTTCGCATCGACCCGCTCTGGCAACTCACGGGCCCCGGAGAGGCCCCCGTTCACGTTGGCCGAAGGGTGCTAGACCTCAACCTAATGGAGGGCGTGATCACACTCATTGAGGAGTGGCTTGCGAAGCACCGCCGGACGCTCAAGCCCGACAAGAAGGCCCGTGTTATCCGGCTCGCCTATGAACACTGCATTGCCAAGGGCGAGGTCGATGCGGCCCACCTGCGCGACATGTTGTCGATAGCAGCCTAGCTCATGGACGATGAAAAGCTGGGCCCGGACCAGCACGATGTTGGCGCGGATAATCCGCCGCCAGAAGCTAGAAAAGTTGTTCCTCTACGGCCGAGTCAGCCATCGCCGCAGCTTGATCCGCGCCTGGAGGAGATTCGGCAGCTGCTCTCGGAATCTGAGCCAATCGACACGCAATACTCAGACGACGAGGTCATCAAGGATGAACACAAATTCCGTCGCCGCTTCGGTCTCGGCTTTCACTGGAACCACCGCGATCGTCGCGGGCTGATCGAACTAAAAAGGCAGTACGACCTGACCGATAGGGAGATTCGGCTCTTCCATTACACCGGCAATTTACGCAAAACGATTTTCGGGGTAGTGCTGACCGCAAACCGTTGGGTGGCATTGTGGGGCGGCGTGCAGCTCGCCTTTTTCGGTCTTCTGTTCGTCACGCTGTTTCTCTCACTATGGCCGAGGTTCTGGACCGAACCTTCGCAGACGGTCAAGCCTCTCATGGCGCTGATCGTGCTGCTCTTATCATGCGTTGTAATTTACTGGCTCTATGTCAAGCCTTGGCTTGTGCAGCGGCAGTTGTTCAAGAAAATAAAGATTGGTCCCGCCCGATAAGCCTGTTGCTATACGCGCAACCGCACCCCGATAAGACCTAGAGCCGTCCCTGCGGCCGATTCACAACCGCTAACACGTTGGCCCTTGTAAGCGTCAAGGCTGACCGATCTGGTTAAACAAAAGATGCTCGCGGCGAAAGCCATGATGCATGCGGCTGAGTTTCGCCCCGGCGCGGATCCTGTGGTCGCGACAGACTTGGAGGACCTGCTCGATCCGTCGGCCTATCTCGAATGCTTTGACCGAGCGTTCGCGAGTCAACTCGGAGGTGCTACTGCAGCATTGCCACCGGGAGGCCGCATCTTAGGGCGCCTCGATGCGTGACTGGCCGACTCGGGCATCAAATTGAAGAAGGCCGGCGGCTTCAATCATTACCTGCCTGCCGTGGCGTTCTCGCAGAACCCGCCCGCATCGCCCGATCCATCCGTGCTGGCGACGTTCGAAGCCCTCTTCGAGCGAATCAATCAACTCTTCCGCTAGGCCGTAAGGCTCTATTGAGATCAGCGGCCGGGAAGGCGTAAGGCTTTTCCGGTTCGAGCAACCAATGATTCCGGCGCCACGCCCAGTTGTTCGGAGAGGGCGAAAACTGTGCTCAGCGTAGGCTGACGTTCGCCACGCTCTAGTAAAGACACATAAGTTCGGTCGATTTCGCAGGCCAGCCCCAAGGCCTCCTGTGAAATGCCTGCCTCCATTCGGGCCGCCCGCAGCACTGCGCCAAATGCGACTGCTACGGGGTTGCGGTGTTTGGAGGGGGACGCCATCCGGCGGACGATGATCCGCCGACGACTATTGATCTACGGACTATAGTCCGAGACACTATGCGGATATCTCAACTTCCCGGCTCTGCGGGGCGATCGGCGATGCCGACGTCTAGGCTCCGGGAGCGCCGTCTCTCGATGCATCAGCGGACAGTCCGAATTCGCGAGAGAAGTACGACGAGGTGCGTGCTTCGTGAATTTTTCAATAGGACTAAGGGCTACGCGTGTGTTTCCGACTGGTGTACGAGGACTCCGAGTTTCAGGTTGCGTTGCCCTTCGAGGCGCACATTGAGGATCGCCTGTTTCGGATCGTTAGCATCGCTGAGCCCCCTCAGTCGGCCGAACGCACGCGCAACGACTTGGCCCGGCGGCTCGTTGACCTGATTACCGCCATGCTGGAAGGCGAAGTGCTTCCGCCGACAGAAAAGCAGGTGAAGTATGCGGTGGCCATCGCCCGCGAACTCTCGCTGGAACTGCCCGCCGATGTGCTGCAGTACCGCGACGCCATGACAGTCTTCCTCGGCGTTCATGCGGAGCAATATCGCCGTCGCAAAGGTTACGCTCGCCCCAACGGCGTTTTGCCATCATGAGCGCGACGTTCATGAAGAACCCTCTGCAGCACTTGGATGAAGTGCTGCCGGCGCAAATCGGGATTCCCTATGGTGAAGGTTTCACCGAACCTCTTTAGTGGCCCCAGCTTACGTCGCGGGGTAGTCAGCATCCGCCAGCGTTCGCCTGATAGCGCCCTCGTCTGCCTGCGATTCAACCTTGACCCGCTTGGTCGCCAAATCGATCGACACCTTTGCACTCGGGTCCTGACTATAGATGGCGCGCGTAACGGACTGCACGCAATGACCACAGCTCATGCCCTTCACTTCGAACTCATACATCGTGATGCTCCTGAGACCTGCCGGATCGTGAAATAAGCTTGAGCCCTGCCACCGTGGGAAGGTCAAGCTGCCAAGGGGTAAGCGTCGTTTCTTGACCTTCCCACCGTGGGAACCATCAGCCTATAGGCTCCTCCAAGGGAGAACTGCTATGGATAGCCCTTCGCCGCCAATGTCCGCTGACATTCTTATCGAAGGCATGACCTGCGCATCCTGCGTGCGTCGGGTCGAAAAGGCGCTGAATGCCGTGCCCGGCGTGATCGAAGCACAGGTCAATTTGGCGACCGAGCGTGCCACGGTCCAGCACCAAGGAGGCGTCAGCGACGCACAACTTACCGCCGCCATCGAAAAGGCAGGCTATAAGCGTGGTACCCCGGCGCCTGCAACAACGGCATCAAAAAGGCTACCCGAGTGGTGGCCGGTCGCGCTGGCTGCGCTGCTGTCGGCACCGCTGGCGCTGCCGATGCTCGGCAGTCTGATCAACGAACACCTCATGCTGGCCGGGTGGCTGCAATGGGTTCTGGCTACGCCGGTGCAGTTCTGGCTCGGTGCGCGCTTCTATCGCGCAGGCTGGAAATCGCTGCTCGCCCGAACAGGCAGCATGGATTTGCTGGTGGCCATCGGTACATCGGCCGCGTACGGCCTGTCTGTCGTCACGCTGCTTCGCGATGACGGTGGCATGCCGCACCTGTACTTTGAAGCCTCGGCCGTCGTCATCACGCTGGTGCTCCTCGGCAAATGGCTGGAGAGCCGCGCCAAGCGCCAAACCACGGCGGCGATTCGCGCGCTTCAGTCCTTACGGCCCGAAATTGCGCGCGTCCGCCGTGATGGCATCGAACGCGACGTATCCGCGGCGATGGTTCGGGTCGGTGACCTTGTGGTCGTACGCCCCGGCGAGCGGATCGCGGTTGATGGCGAGGTCATCGAGGGGGTCAGTCACGTCGATGAATCGCTGATCACCGGCGAAAGCCTTCCAGTTGCCAAGGAAGCCGGCGCACACGTCACCGGCGGTGCGGTGAATGGCGAAGGGGTGCTGCTGCTGCGTACGCTCGCCGTTGGCGCCGAAAGCACGCTAGCCCGGATCATCCGCCTGGTTGAAACCGCGCAGGGAAAGAAGGCACCGATTCAGCGGCTCGTCGACCGCGTCACGGCAGTCTTCATTCCGGTCGTCTTGGGCATTGCACTGCTGACGCTACTCGGCTGGGGATTCTTCACAGGTGACTGGAGCGCCGCGGTGCTTAACGCCGTCGCCGTGCTCGTGATCGCTTGTCCGTGTGCCTTGGGGCTGGCCACGCCAGCGGCGATCATGGCGGGTACGGGTGTGGCAGCGAAGCACGGCATCCTGATCAAAGATGCCGAAGCGCTGGAAATCGCACACCGCATCGATACGGTTGCGTTCGACAAGACGGGCACGCTGACTGTGGGACATCCGCAGCTGGTGTCGATCCACGCGCTGGCGGGCGCGGAATCGGAGGTCCTGAAACTGGCCACAGCCATCCAGTCGAACAGCGAGCATCCGCTGGCGCGTGCGGTGCTGGCTTCCGCGCGGCAGGCTTCGATTTCGCCTGTGGTGGCAACCGATGTTCGTGTGCTGCCGGGACGCGGGATTGCGGCAACCGTCAATGGTCAGTCGTACGAACTCGGCAGCACGCGCCTCATGCAGGAGCGAGGCGTGGATATCCAGGTGCTAGACGGCCCACGAATCGATCTGGAGCGCGAAGGGCGCACGCTATCGTGGCTTGCCCTAGCGGGGGCATCGCCGCGACTAATCGGCCTGCTCGCGTTCAGCGATGCACCAAAGCCCAGCGCGGGCGCTGCGATCGCGCGACTTCACGATCAGCACATCGCGACAGTGATGATCACCGGCGACCTCGAAGCCGCGGCCCGCACCGTGGCGCAGGGACTCGGCATCGAGCACGTGCGCGCCGAAGTGCTGCCCGCCGACAAGGCCGAGGTTGTTTCAACTCTGCGCAGCGAAGGCCGAGTCGTGGCGATGGTTGGCGACGGCATCAACGATGCACCGGCCCTGGCCGCCGCTGACGTGGGCATTGCGATGTCGACCGGCACCGACGTTGCGATGCAGGCTGCCGGCATTACGCTGATGCGGGGCGATCCGGCACTGGTCGCCGACGCCCTCGATATCTCTCGGCGGACGTACCACAAGATTCGCCAGAACCTGTTCTGGGCCTTCGTGTACAACGCCGCAGGCATTCCGCTCGCCGCGTTCGGCTTGCTGTCGCCCGTGATCGCCGGTGCGGCCATGGCGCTGAGCAGCGTCAGCGTGCTCGCCAATGCCTTGTTGCTGATGCGCTGGACGCCGTACCGCGTCAGCAATCTTTGATCAATCGGAGTTCACGATGCCATCGACGACCAAACGACGCTCGCGCCCGACACTAGAACTGGCCGATGCGCGTCACGCGGGCTACTTCAACATCGGGCAGGCCGCCGAAGTGACCGGCGTGTCCGCCAAGATGATCCGTCACTATGAGTCGATCGGCTTGATGCCGGCGGCGGATCGCACGTTTTCGAACTATCGCATCTACAGTGATAACGACATCCACACGCTGCGCTTCATCAAGCGGGCACGGACACTCGGTTTCTCGATGAAGCAGATCGAGGCTCTGCTCGGGCTGTGGCAGGAGCGTCGCCGCAGCAGCGCGCAGGTCAAGAAGCTCGCGCTGCAGCATGTTGCCGAACTGGACCAGCGGATCGCCGAGATGCAGGCGATGCGGGACACCCTTCAAGGGTTGGCCACGCGCTGCCATGGCGATGATCGACCGGATTGTCCGATTCTCGAAGACCTATCCGGCGGCAGCAGCGACTGTTGTTCGAAGAGTCATTGAACTTCCGCGATTCCCGGCGTCTAATGCCCACCATGCGTCGTTTTTCTCTCCACATTGCGTTGCTGCTGGTCTGGTGCATCGGGTTCCAACCCGTCGCGCAGGCCATGGGCATGCACGACCGGTTCGCAGGCCGTGCGGAGACGACGACGCAGGCGGTGGTCGCCGGCGATGACACCCAACATGAAATGCACTCGATGCACGGCATGCATGGGCAGAAATGCCATATGGAGAAATCAGCTACCACGAAGGCTCCGGCGACGGCTGCATCCAGTGGCTGTCAGTGCGGGGGCCATTGCGTGATGCCCGGCTGTGTGGGCACGGTAGCCGCCATCGCACCGATGACGTTCACTCGCGCCTTCGATCGCCTCACCGATTCCTATGCTGTTGCTGAGGTTCCAATGCGCCCGCTCGCGGCGCATGGCCTCGATCTGATTCGACCCCCCAGTAAGTCCTGAAATAAAGCCGCGGTCGCGGCGCAGGCTCTGCCTGCGCGCGACTGTCCGCTGCCGCCTGCGCGATCGGCGCTGCGCGGCACCCTTCATGGCTTTCTGGGAGATTCCGCGTGGTTCCCCGACATTTGCTGTTTCCTGTGTCCCTGTTGTTTCTGGGGATCGCAGGCTGTGCGAGCGTGCCTGCCGATGGTGGACGTGGCGACGTCGCCCGCCTCACCGCCGAGCACGGCCGTGTTCCCCCTCACGTTACCGACGCCAAGAGCTTCACGGCGCAAGCGCTGAGTACCCCGCTGTCCGCGGATACCGCCGTGCAGCTGGCGCTGATCAACAACCCCGAGCTGCGCAAGCAGGCCGCGGCCCTCGGATTCGCAGCCGCCGATCTATATGACGCCGGGCGGCTGGCCAATCCGACGTTCTCGCTGACGCGGCTCGCCGGTGATTCAAGCGCGGGCGCGAACGTCCCGCAGCTGACACTTGGCATCGCCTTCAACTTCGTCAATCTGCTGTTCCTGCCCGCAAACAGCCGCTTCGCCCACGCCCAGTTCGAGGCGGCGAAGCTGGAGGTCAGTGCGGCCACGCTCGATCTCGCGGCTGAGGTCGAGACGGCGTGGTACGAAGCGGTGGGTGCCGAACAGCTCGCGCAGATGCGTGAGGCCGCCGCCAAAGCCCAGCGGGCCTCTGCCGATCTTGCCAAGCGCTACTTCGACGCCGGCAACATCAACGCGCGCGAACTGGCGATGGAGCGCGCGTCGGCGAGCCAAGCGGTATTGGCTTCACTTTCTGCGCGGGCCGACGCTGTCGAAGCGCACAGCACACTGAATCGCCTGATGGGTCTGCCAGCAGCGCAATCGAACTGGACGCTCGATGCGCGCCTCGCCGAGCCACTGCCCCAAGAGGACGACTTGCAAGGGCTGCAGCGCTTGGCGCTCGACAGTCGCCTCGATGTCGCGAGTCTGCGGCAGCGGTCGCAGGCCATTGCGTCGCGCTTCGGTCTGACGCGCCACACGCGCTTCATCAACAGCCTCGAAATCGGCGTCGAACGCGAGCGTGACTTCGACGGCGCCCTCGATGTCGGTCCGACCCTGTCGCTGGAACTGCCGCTGTTCAACTGGGGCGGCGGGCGCTTGGCCGCGGCACAGGCTGCGCTCGACCAAGTCGAGGCGGAACTCGACGGTCGCGTGCTCGACGTGTCGAACGACGTGGCACGCGAGGCTGCGAAAGTGCAGGCGCTGCGCCAGCTCGCGCAGGAGTACCGCGACGTGCTGGTTCCTCAGCGTGAAGCCGTCGCCGCCCGCATGCAGGAAGAGCAGAACTACATGCTGATCGGCGTCTTCGAAGTGCTCGCAGCAAAGCAGCAGGAGTACGAGGCCTACGCCGGCTACATCGACGCGGTCCGCGACTACTGGGCCAGTCGTAGCGCACTGGCGCGCGCGGTCGGTCGGCGTCTGCCGAGCAGCGAACAGGCGGCGGAGCCGACGATCGATGCGAGCCAGATCGTGGCGCCGAAGCGCAGTGGCATGGATCACAGCGCGCACTCGATGGGCGGCATGGATCACTCGCAACACGGAGGCAGCCCGAAGCCATCCAGCGATCCGCATGCAGGACATGCGATGCCCGACAGGGCGCCGTCCTCGTCCGGCATGGAGGGCATGGAGGGCATGGATCACTCGCAGCACAAGACGCCGTCATCCGCGCCCGTAACCGATCCACACGCAGGGCATTCGATGCCCGGCATGCATCACCCGATACCCGATGCCGCTCCGGGTGATGAGGCTCCCGCGGCCTGCAAGCAAGCTACGGCGCACCCCGACGACACCGTCAATCAGGCTTTGACGCAGAAGTGCGGCGAAGCGCCGCCCGCTGCCGATCCGCATGCGGGTCATGCAGCGACGCCCTCGGCACCAGGCACATCGCCCCCTGCAAAGGAGCCTTCCCATGAACACTGAATTTCATAACCGCGGCGACCGTTGCCGCATCAACCGGAGTACCCCGATGAACAAGACCCTTCGCCTCGTTTCGATCGTTGCCCTCGGCGCGTTCGCACAGCTCGCCAGTGCGCACGATCCGGCGGAGCACGCCAAGGAGGCCGCTGCCAAGAACGCCGCGCCGGACTGCGCCGCGATGAATGACATGGATCACTCGAAGATGGACATGAACGATCCGGTCATGAAGGCAATGATGGCCAAGTGCGGCGGCATGAACCACAACGACATGAAGGGCATGGACCACTCGAAGATGGACATGAAGTCCACGAAGACCCCGGCCAAGACGCCTGCCGCGCCGGATGCTCACGGGGACCACTGATGACCTCTCGACGCGATCTGCTACAAGCGCTCGCGATGGGCGGCGCCGGCCTTCTGGCCGGCGTCTCCTCCGGCGCGCGTGCCCAGCATGAAGGCCACGACATGTCCGGCATGGACATGGGCGACATGAACAAGCCGGTGCCACCCGCAGCGGGATTGGCGCCGCCGAAGGCGCTGCAGCGACACTCGCAAGGCTACCTGCCGACCCGCACGCTCAACGGCTGGACGCTGCCGTACCAGCTCAAGGGCGGCGTCAAGGAATTCCATCTCGTCGCCGAAGAGATCGAGCACGAGTTCGCACCCGGCTGCCGCGCGAAATGCTGGGGCTACAACGGCACGACGCCGGGGCCGACGATCGAGGCCGTCGAAGGCGAGCGCGTCCGCATCTTTGTTACCAATCGCCTCGGTGAGTACACGACGGTGCACTGGCACGGCATCGATCTGCCGAACGGCTACGACGGCGTCGGCGGACTCAACCAGCCGCACATCAAACCCGGCGAAACCTACGTCTACGAGTTCACGCTCAAACAGAACGGCACGCACATGTATCACCCGCATGCCGACGAGATGACGCAGATGGCGTTCGGGATGATGGGTCTGTTCATCATTCATCCGCGTGAAGCCGAGGATGTGCCGATCGATCGCGACTACGCCTTCCTGTTGCACAACTGGGCGCTGCATCCGGGCACCTACCGGCCTGATCCCAGCGTCATGCAGGACTTCGATCTGTGGACGTTCAACAGCAAGGTATTTCCAGCGATCGATCATCTCGTCGCGCGCACCGGCGAACGCATCCGCATTCGCATCGGCAATTTGTCGATGTGGAATCACCCGATCCATCTGCACAGCAATCCGTTCTGGGTGACGGGATCGGACGGTGGCCGTTGGCCACGTGCGCAGTGGCGACGCGAAGTCACCGAGATTGTCGGCGTCGGACAGATGCGCGACTTCGAGTTCGAGGCCACCGAGCCCGGCGACTGGGCACTGCATTGCCACATGGCGCATCACACGATGAATGCGATGGGCCACGGCATCCCGAATCCCGCCGGTGTTGATCAGAGCGGCGTTCAGGACGACATTCGCAAACACCTGCCCGGTTACATGGCGATGGGACGCTACGGCATGTCGGAGCACGGTGAGCATCTGAAAATGGGCGTGCCGGGCCCGGCCAATACGCTGCCGATGATGGCGGGCGATGGGCAGTTCGGACCGATCGAGATGGGCGGCATGTTCACCGTCGTGAAGGTCCGCAACGATCTCGCCGCCGGGGATTACCGCGACCCGGGCTGGTATCGCTTTCCCAAGGGCAGCGTGGCGCATCGCGTCAGTGCCGATCCGGACTTCGGCAGTCCGCCGCGCCGACATCCTTATGGAAGCGCATCACCAGCACCAGTGATGCAGCCGGCGATGCCGACGATGGATCACTCCAAGCACGGCGGATAAGGGAGCCGCGTCATGAAGACACTGAAAATCATCGTCGTCCTCGGGGTGCTCGGAGGTTTGGGTGCGCTGGGCGTTCTCTATTCGGGCTGGTATCCGATGGGCGCCGACGTGCCGCACAACCGGCTGACGTACTGGGCCTTGGAGACCTTGCGCGAGCGTTCCATTGCGCGCGCGACAAGAAACATCAAGGTGCCGCCGCTCGACGAGCCACAGATGCTGCTCGCGGGCGGTGCCGACTACAACGACATGTGTACGAGCTGTCACCTGAAGCCGGGCAAGACCGAGTCGGAGTTCACGCTTGGCCTGTACCCGCAGCCGCCGAATCTCGCGCTGAGCGCGGAAGCTCACGGCCATGCGCACGGCGATGCCGACGCCAGCGATGCGGCGGCCAGCGCGGCGCGCCAGTTCTGGATCATCAAGCACGGCATCAAGGCCAGCGGCATGGCGGCGTTCGGCAAGACCCATGACGACGCCCGCATCTGGGCGATGGTCGCGTTCCTGCAGAAGCTGCCGACGCTCAACGAGGTGCAGTACCAGATTCTGACGGCGCGCTCGCCGACGGACCTTGGCCATGAAGACCACGAAGCGGCTGAAGCAGCCCCGCAAGCGGAGAACGCGCATGCGCATTGAGTGGCGTTTCAGTCGGGTTCTGGTTCTCGCATTCGCGGTGCTGCTCGCCGCCTGCGGACCGCGGGCGGCGACAGGGCCTCAGTACAGCATCGAAGTCTGGAAAAGCCCGACCTGCAGCTGCTGCAAGAAGTGGGTCGAGTATCTGCAGCGTGAAGGCTTCAAGGTGACGGTACACGAAGAGCCGGCGATGAATCCGCTCAAGGCCAAGCTCGGCGTACCCGAGGCCGTCGCGTCGTGCCATACCGGCTTGGTCAACGGCTACGTCATCGAAGGCCATGTGCCGGCAGAGGACATCCGCAAGCTGCTCGCCGAGAAGCCCGAGGCGCGCGGCCTCTCGGCACCGGGCATGCCGATCGGCTCACCGGGCATGGAGGTCGACGGCCAGCACGATCCGTACGAAACCGTTCTCTTCAATGCCGATGGAACAACCAAGACGTTTGCCGAGCATGGCGATCGATCTGCGGCGGCGAAGCCGTGAACGCACTTCGTCACGCGTCCTGGATGCAGCCATTGCTGGAGCAGTGGCGCCGCGATCCCGGTGGCACCTACTTGGGCTGGTTCCTATGGGAGGAACGGCTCAAGAATTTCCGCTCGATCCGTCGTGGTGTCGAAACGGTCGTCGAAGAGATCGAGGCGAATCGCTTCGGCAATGTTTATAAGGGCTCGACGCTCGAAACGGTCGTCGGCTCGATTGCCGAGCAGCGGCAGATTTTCAAAGGCGCGGACCATGCGTTCCTGTGGAAACCGAAACTGCGCATCCCCGACATCTACGAAGATCGGGCCAACCAGCAGGCTTTCGGGCGCTTTCTCGACGCTTGCGCATGCTGTCATCACGAAGCCGCAGTGCTCAGCGCAATTCATCAGCTCGATGCCGCCAAGATCAAAGGGCTCGGGCCGGCAGCAGCGAACCTGCTGTACTTCCTGCATCCCACGCTGGTGCCGCCGTTCAATACCGCGATCGTGCGCGGCTATAACCGCGTCACCGGCGCCAAGGTCAAGCTCGGCCGCTGGGACGAGTACCTTGCGATGCGGCAGGGCATGCTCGAACTCAACGCCGCCTATCGGACGCAGTTGTCGAACGATCTCGGAGCGATCGCCGGCTTCCTGTTCGACGTTGGCTCGGATCGCTATCCGCTGCCGGCCGACACAGCCGACGATGACGCGCTGCTGCATTGGCAGGCCGACCTCGCACGCGTTCGCGAAGAAGGGGCGCGTGAACTGAAGGCGCAGAATCAGGCGCGTGAAGCTGATCTGACGCATACGCAAATTCAGGGCTGGCTGCGCGACCTTGGTCGTGCGCTCGGCTTTCGCGTCTGGATTGCCAGCAATGATCGCGGGCGCAGCTACGAAGGCGGCCGGCTTGGCGATGGCTGTCTCGACAGCCTGCCGATGCCTATCGTCAACTGTGGCGCCGAAGATACGATCCGTCTGATCGACGTACTGTGGCTCGCGCCCGATCAGGATATCGTCGCGGCTGCTTTCGAAGTCGAGCACAGCACCAGCATTTATTCCGGCATCGTGCGCATGCTTGATCTCGCGCTGGGCCTTCCTGATCATCTGGCCGGTGCGTATTTTCTCGTCGCACCGGATGACCGCGAAGAGGCCGTGCGTACGCAGTTCGCGCGGCCGGCATTCAGTCGAGTTTCCGAACTCGATCTGCGCTTTCTGCCATACGACGCCCTGCGCGAGAACCGACTCGCGATGGCCCGGTTCGGCAGCGGATTGAAAGCGGTTCAGGCAATCGCCAAGCCGCTTCGGGGACTGTCGTGATGTTCCGCGCTGGCACCATGCTGGGCCCCGCCTATCGGGTACGGCTTGACCTTACCCCCATGGGAAGGCGCAGCCTATCCATACGAAATCCGTCGAACAGCCCGACGCTAACGAGATCTCTTTAAGACTAACCATCCCGCACATCACCGCCTGTCCTATCAATGCTTCGCCACTTGCTCGTGCTGCTGTTCATCGTCGCGAACCTGAGTAGTCAGGTCAGCGTGGCGTATGCCTGCGCGATGGCTGACGGCGCACCGAAGGTGATGCGCCATTGCTGCTGCAAGAAACCCGAAGTCCGGGAAGGCTGTGACAAGGGTGCGATGGGCAAAGGCTGCTGCCAGACCGTCATCGATGTCTCACCGGGACCCGGCAATCAAGTCGGCCATGTGCAGGCCGAATCGAAGCTGCCGGACCTGACCCCGCAACTCCTATCGCCGGCGCTACTGCCGGCGCTGCTCTCGCTGGTACTCGAACCGACTTCCCCCGCTGAATTCTGGGAAGCGCGACGAGGGCCTGCGCGTTATGGAACCGATCTCTATCTGCGTACGCAGAGACTGAGGCTGTAAGACCCGCGTTTCGACCGGGGCATCACGCCCCGTCTGTGGTTTGTCGTTGGCGTTTCGCCAGCGCATCCATTCCCGTCGAAATGCGAGGTTTCCCATGTCTACCTTCCGTTTGTCGCATGCCCTTGTCGGCATGCTGTTGCTCGCCTCCAGCGTCTTGTCCTTCCAGGCACAGGCGCGTCCCACCGATCCGCAATGGCGCCCGCTCGCCAGCGTGCCAGCCAGTGCTGAAAAGCCCTGCGGTCCCATCGTCAAGCCGGCGTGGTTTGGCCCGCGCGGTGGCGGTGTCGTGGTCGGTGATCACGGGCCTTGCCCGACGGCGGCCCACGTCGTCGACCATTGGGTTGGGCCGCGTGGCACCGTGCCGATCTATCGCTAAAGCGTGGTTTGCGAGGCGCGGCATCGGCCGCGCCTCGCTTCAGCAAGGAGAGGCACATGCTTGATTTATCTTCGAGGCGATTCTGGTTCGCCTCATTGCTGGTCGTCACGAGCGCCGCGCATGCGGACGATTCCGGTCTCGCGCTCGATCTTCGCGCCGCGCAGACCTTGGCCGTGACCCAGCAGCCGATGCTCGAAGCGCAAGCTTCTGCGGTAAAAGCGGCAAAAGACAGTGCCGTGGCTGCCGCGCAACTTCCCGACCCGCAATTGACCGGTGGCGTCTCGTCATGGCCGATCGACGGGCCCGATCGCTACTCGCTGCGTCGCGACGACTTCACGATGCTCAACGTCGGCATCGAGCAGGAGTTTCCGCTGGCCGGAAAGCGGCGCCTGCGCGGCGAACGTGGCGAACACGAAGCCGAACTCGCCGAGCAAATGCTCAGCGCCAGCCGCCTTACCGTCGAGCGCGACGCCGCCTTGGCGTGGCTCGATGTGTGGCGTCCGGAGCGCGCGCTGGAACTGGCCCGTGCTTCGTTGCGCGAGGCCGAGTTGCAGGTCAAAGCCACCGAAATTGCGTACACCGCGTCGCGTGCTGCGCAGGCCGACGTGCTGGCCGCACGCGTGACGCTGGGCCTGTTGCGCGACGAAGTGGCCTCGCTAGAAGACGAAAGTCAGCTCGCCCGCAGCACGCTGTCGCGCTGGATCGGCGTGGAGGCGGCACAGCGTCCGCTGCCTGCAGAGCTTCCAGCATGGAGTCCGCCACTGGCGTTATCCGATTCTTTGGCGCGGCTGCGCAATCACCCTCACCTCAATACCGAGGCGAAGCGACTGGAAATTGCCGAAGACGAGGTGGCACTGGCCCGGCAGGCCTACAAGCCGGACTGGCGCGCCGGCATCGGCTACGGCTACCGGCCCGACTTCTCCGACTACGTCAGCGTCAATGTCGCTGTCGATCTGCCGGTGTTCACGAGCAGCCGACAGGATCGACTGCTCGGCGCCAAGCTTGCCGAACAGACCCAAGCCGAGCAGTCGCGCGAGGACATGTTCCGGCAGGAAGAGGCGGACCTGCGCCTCAACTGGAATGGCTGGCAACGCCTGCAGGCGCGCATCGAGCAGTTCGATATGGAGATTCTTCCGCAAAGCCGGCAGCGCATTGATGCAGCTTTGGCTACGTGGCAGGCCGGCCAAGGCACGCTCGCCGCCGTCATCGACGCGCGGCGCATGGCCTTGGATAACGGCATGAAGCGCCTGGAACTCGTGACCGCAGCCGCTCGCTATCGCGTCACTTTGCAGTATTTCGCCGGAGAGTCGCCGTGAAGAACATTCTCATGATCACAGGTATCGTGTTGCTCAGCGCCAGCGCTGGCGCGTTGATCACGCAGCAGCGCATGTCCGGCTCCGCGTCCGATGCTTCGGTTAAGCCGTCGAACGACGATCAGGGTCATCACCATGTGCTCGTCGCGAAGAAGGACGCGCAAGGCAGGACCTACTACACCTGTCCGATGCATCCGCAGGTCCGTCAGGATCAGCCCGGCAACTGTCCGATCTGTGGCATGAAGCTGGTCGAGCGCGTGGATGCGCCAGCAGCGCCGGCTTCACAGGAGCGCCGCATCCTGTACTGGTACGACCCGATGATGCCGGACCAGCAGTTCAAGGGACCGGGCAAGTCACCGATGAACATGGAGCTGATTCCGAAGTACGCAGAGGAATCACCGGACCGCAGTTCGGGCGTCGTCGTATCGATTGATCCGCGTATGGCACAGAACCTCGGCATGCGCACGGCGACCGTCACGCGCAAGGCCACCGGACAAGGTTTTGCGGCGGTGGGCAGCGTCGAGATCGACGAGACGCGGATCGTCTCCGTCGAAGCGCGTGCAGCCGGCTGGGTCGAAGCGCTCGATGTACGCGCCGTCGGCGAACGGGTACGTCGTGGCCAGCGTTTGGCTGCGCTGTATGCACCGGAAATCCTTGCTGCGCAAAAGGAACTGCAGCTCGCGCGCCAGAGCGGCGACACGTCGCTGATCGACGGCGCGACGACGCGCCTCAAGCTGCTGGGTGTTTCGAACACCGGCAGCAGCACCGTCTCGCATCGCGTTGCCATCACCGCACCGAGCGCCGGGGTCGTGACCGAGCTGATGGTGCGCGAAGGCGCGCAGCTCACACCCGGCATGCCGCTGATGAAGCTGGCCGATCTGTCGCGCGTCTGGATCGTCGTGCAAATTCCCGAAGCGCAGGCTGCGGCACTCAAGCTCGGCAGCCATGTCGAAGCGCGTCTGCGCGGCATTCCTGATCGCCGCTTTTCAGGAACGGTTGACTACATCTATCCGACACTGGATGCCTCGACGCGAACGCTGCGTGCGCGACTGGGCTTCGACAACGCCGATGGCGTGCTCAAGCCCGGCATGTATGCCGACGTGACCGTCGCCGGCGCCAGCACCGGCAGTGCGATGCTGGTTCCTGCCGAGGCGATCATTCGCACCGGCACCCGCAACGTCGTCCTCGTCGCCGAAGATGCCGGCCGTTACCGGCCGGTCGAAGTGCAACTGGGCGCCGAGCGCGGCAATGAAATCGAAGTGCGCACGGGGCTCGCCGACGGCGACCGCGTGGTGGTTTCCGGCCAGTTCCTGATCGATTCAGAAGCCAGCCTGCTCGGCGCCTATAACCGCATGGGTGCCAGCTCAACCGCGAACGCGGAGCCCGTGCCGTGATCGCACGACTCATTCATTGGTCCGTTCATAACCGCTTTCTGGTGCTGCTCGGGGCCGTGCTCCTCACGGCGGCCGGGCTGTACTCGCTCAGCCGCACGCCGCTCGATGCGCTCCCAGACCTCTCCGACACGCAGGTCATCGTGCGCACGGTGTATCCGGGACAGGCACCGCAGGTCGTCGAGGATCAGGTGACGTATCCGCTCACCACGACGCTGCTGTCGGTGCCGCACGCAAAGACGGTGCGTGGCTACTCGCTGTTCGGTGAATCCTTCGTCTACGTGCTCTTCGACGACAGTGTAGACCTGTACTGGGCACGTTCGCGCGTTCTGGAATATCTGTCGCAGGTGCAGGGCCGACTGCCGGCGACGGCGCGCTCGGCACTGGGGCCCGATGCGACGGGTGTCGGCTGGATATATGAGTACGCACTCGTCGATCGCACGGGGAAGACGGATATCGCGCAGTTGCGCGCGCTGCAAGACTGGTTTCTCAAGTACGAGCTGAAGACCGTCGAGAACGTCGCTGAAGTAGCGACAGTCGGCGGGTTCAACCGCCAGTACCAGATCGTGCTCGATCCGGATCGATTGCGCGCCTATCGCCTCAGCATCGACACGGTGATGGCGGCGGTGCAGGCGGCGAATGGGGAGGCCGGCGGTTCCGTGCTGGAGCTGGCGGAAGCCGAATACATGGTGCGCGCCCGCGGCTACCTGAAATCGCTCGACGATTTTCGGACGATTCCGGTCGGTCTCGGTGACAAGGGCACGCCGATCCTGCTACGCGATATCGCCACGGTGCAGATCGGTCCGGAAACGCGGCGCGGCATCGCCGAACTCGATGGCGAAGGCGAAGTGGTCGGCGGCGTCATCGTGCTGCGCTCGGGCGAAAACGCGCGCTCGACCATCGATGCGGTGAAGGCAAAGCTCGCCATTCTGAAAGCCAGCCTGCCGGAAGGTGTCGAAATCGTCGAGACCTACGATCGCTCGTCGCTGATCGACCGGGCCGTCGATAACCTCTCGCACAAGCTGCTCGAAGAGTTTCTGGTCGTCGCGGTTGTCTGCGCGCTGTTCCTCTGGCATCTGCGTTCGGCGTTGGTGGCGATCGTCACGCTGCCGATCGGCATCTTGTCAGCCTTCATCGTCATGCACGCGCAGGGGATCAACGCCAACATCATGTCGCTCGGCGGCATCGCGATCGCGATCGGCGCGATGGTCGATGCCGCCGTCGTGATGATCGAGAACGCCCACAAGAAACTCGAAGCGTACCGGCACGCGAATGCCGGTGCCGATCCGCAGGGAAGCACGCGGTTGCACCTGATGGCCGAGGCGGCGGCCGAGGTCGGACCCGCGCTGTTCTTCTCGCTGCTAATCATCACGCTGAGCTTTGTGCCGGTATTCACGCTGGAGGCGCAGGAGGGTCGGCTGTTTGCGCCGCTGGCCTACACCAAAACCTACGCCATGGCCGCGGCGGCAGGCCTGTCGGTGACGCTGATTCCGGTGCTGATGGTTGCATTCATCCGTGGCCGCATCGTCGACGAAACGGTGAATCCGCTGAACCGAGTGCTGATCGCGCTCTATCGTCCGCTGATCGACAAGGTGCTGGCGTTTCCGAAAACGACCTTGGCGCTGGCCGTTGTTGCTGCGCTGGCGACGGCGTGGCCGGCGACGCGTCTCGGCAGCGAGTTCATGCCGCCGCTCGACGAGGGCGATCTGCTGTATATGCCGACCGCGCTGCCGGGCCTCGCGGTCGGCAAGGCGGCAGAAGTGCTGCAGCAGACCGACCGCATCCTCAAGACGTTCCCTGAGGTCGAACGCGTGTTCGGCAAGATCGGTCGCGCCGAGTCCGCGACGGACCCGGCGCCGCTGGAAATGGTTGAAACGACCGTACGCCTGAAACCAAAGTCGCAGTGGCGCGAGGGCATGACGACCGAGCGGTTGATCGATGAAATGGATGCAGCGCTCAAGATTCCCGGCATGGGCAACGTCTGGGTGCAGCCGATCCGTAATCGCATCGACATGCTCGCCACCGGCATCAAGTCTCCGGTCGGCATCAAGATCGCGGGGCCGGACCTGAACGTGATCCAGCGCATCGGCAACGAGATCGAGACGGTTGTTAAACAGGTTCCCGGAACGGTGTCGGCGTTCTCCGAGCGCGTCTCGGGTGGGCGTTATATCGAAGTCGTTCCGGATCGCATGGCCGCTGCACGTCACGGGCTGAACATCGCCGACGTCCAGCGCGTCGTCAGTCTTGCGATCGGCGGCGAGAACATCGGTGAAACCGTCGAGGGCCTGCAGCGCTTCCCGATCAACCTGCGTTACCCGAGAGAATTGCGCGACTCGGTGCAGAAACTGCGCGACCTTCCGATCGTGACGGCGCGCGGCGAAACCCTGACGCTCGGCAGCATCGCCAGCGTCGCGATCACCGACGGGCCACCGATGATCAAATCGGAGAACGCGCGGCCCAACGGCTGGATTTACGTCGACATCCGCGGTCGCGACCTCGGCGGCTATGTGGCCGAGGCAAAGCAGGCGGTCGCTGCGCAAGTGAAGCTGCCGGCGGGCTACTCGGTTTCGTGGTCCGGGCAGTTCGAGTATCTGGAGCGGGCAACGAAGCGATTACAGGTCGTCGTGCCGTTCACGCTCGCCATCATCTTCCTGTTGCTGTACCTCACGTTCCGCAGTATCCAGTCGGCGGCCCTGATCATGACGACGCTACCGTTCGCTCTGGTCGGCGGGTTCTGGCTGATTTATGCGCTCGGACACCACTTGTCGGTGGCTTCTGGCGTCGGCTTCATCGCCTTGGCCGGCGTGGCGGCGGAGTTTGGCGTGGTGATGCTGATCTATCTCGACAGCGCGATCCGCGAGCGTAGCGAAAGTGGAACCATGCAGTCAGAGGCCGACCTTCGCGAAGCACTCGTGGAAGGCGCCGTACTGCGCGTGCGTCCGAAGGCGATGACGGTGGCCGTCATCATCGCCGGCCTCGTACCCTTGTTCATCGGCGCGGGCACCGGCAGCGAGGTGATGCAGCGCATCGCGGCGCCGATGATCGGCGGCATGATCACGGCTCCGTTGCTGTCAATGTTCGTCATCCCGGCGGCCTATCTACTGATTCACCGCCGCTTGTTTCGAGCCGTACCATGAAGACACGTCCCGCTATCATTCGTCGCGCCAACAGGGAGTATCGCTGTGATCATGTCACCTTCCGTTAGAAAGTTTGCGTTGACTGCGCACGTCACCAGTTCCGTCGGCTGGATCGGTGCTCTTGCCGTCTTCCTTGCGCACGCCATTGCCAGCATGACCAGCGCAGATGCCATGATCATTCGATCCGCCTGTCTGGCGATGGGGCTTACGGCATGGTTCGTGATCTTCCCCCTCAGCCTTGCATCGCTCGCTACGGGCATCGTGCAAGCGCTTGGAACCGCATGGGGCTTGGTCCGCCACTATTGGGTGATCGCGAAGCTATTGCTTACGGCAATTGCCACCGGCGTCCTGCTGTTGAAACTAGCGCCGATCAGCACGCTAGAAAGCGCAGCCGCACAGGCGAACTTCGTTACGACGGATTTCGTTGGATTGCGGGCGTCGCTGCTTGTTCATGCGGTTGGCGGGATGCTGATCCTGATTGCGATTGCAGCACTGGCGATCTACAAACCCCGCGGGCTGACGCCGTATGGGGTTCGTGCTCAGCGTCAGCGGATGGGCGACCTAGCGGATACCGTCACTGCGGCAGGGGTTGCAGAGACGCCGGGATGGGTGAAGGGGGCTGTAATGATCGCCGTGGCCTTGCTCGTGTTACTGGCACTGATGCTCATTGTCGGTGGACATGGTCCCGGCGCACACCTCGCATCTCACGCGTGATCGGGGCGTCTGGCGTCCGCAGGTCCACGCGACTACGCCGCGCTCTTTGAATGTAAATAGCGGAGGGTTCTGTGTCCGTACTTCGACGGAGAACCCGCACGCCGCGTCCGCGGCACGGCGTGCGGGTTAGCGGATGTGCTATGACGCGCTGACCGTGGAGTGCCCCGCTGTAGCTCGTAAGCATGCGCGGCACCACTGGCGAAGTCATATTGGCATCGCGCGAATTCGCGGGAGTTGCGAATTTGCAATGCCAGTAAACGGCCTAGCAGTCAGGCCGCCATGCGACGACAGCTTTCGGCGCAGCGCTCGCAAATGTCGGCGCACGCTTTCATGGCATCGTCAGAACCCGCGAGTGCGGAGCAGGAATGGCTACAGGATTCGCAGATTTCGGCGCAGGCCCTGCACGTATGGCGATGCTCATGGACACCGAGAAGCATCGTATTTGCGCTCGTTTGACAGATTTCGGAGCAGGCAATTAACAGGCCTATGTGCTCTGGCGCTACATGCTTTTCACCCTGCAAAAGACAATGGCGAATCGTTTCCTGACACACGTTGTGGCATTGCGTACAAGCGTCGATGCATGCTTTGAGTGTTGAATGATCGAGATGAGTCATGGTGGTACTCCTGAGTCGACGTGTTGGCCATCCCGACCAATGTCGCTGCGATGCATTTCATCGGAATGGGATGACAGGTGGGAGGTGGCCACAGCAGTCGTGACCGCCTCCAGAAAAGCACTCAGGGAAGACTTGGGGGCCGGAAATGACGAATTCGATGGGCGGGTAGGACCCTAGCCAACACTATTGGCAGTGAGTGCTTGTCCGCCACATGCTTGATAAGAGCCCCCAAACTGACGGCCGGGAAATGCAGCCCTACGGAGCAGCTTATTCGGCAGTAGCAGTGTGGGCAGGTGCAATAGCTATTAGTTGCAAAGCCGTCTTCTGCATCAGTTTTATGATGGTGCGCATCGGCGCCTCGCGGAATATCTTGGACATGCGCAGCCACCACGTGATAAGAGCGCAAGCCGTCATGTTGGCACCGTACGCCGACTGGCGCGCTGATGGACTGGGTCAGCACGACGAAGATCACAAGACATGCAATTGCTGCTCTGCGCACCGTCGGATCACCGTAGACGCTTCTCAAAGGAACGTTCGCCACGCAGCAAATGGCGAGCCTACGCGTAAGAGCAAGCATTCGGCATAACTGAGGTGCGCAGGCCTGCAAATTAGGAGGCCTCGTTTTTAGCGGCTCGCAAGCTGCCGGATCAATGTAGGCTGCCCGAAAGACCTTGCCCAGTCAGCGTGTGGATTGCGTTGCGCAACTCCTGCCATTCGATGCTCAACTTCTGTGGCAGAGGTGCGCAGCTGGGCTGGCAATATCTGCTCAATAACTTGGCAATATGCAGTTGTGGCCGCTGCTGGCCTGGCGCGGTCGCGGTTGCCTGTTGATGTATGCCGCCCTGGTTGGCTGGTCACGCATGGCGGCAGGTATGCACTTCCCGGGCGACGTGCTGGCAGGCTGGGGGCTGGGCTTGGGCTGCACCGTGCTCTCGCGGTGGCTGATCTCGTTCGCCACTGCGGCGCGCGCAAAGGGGCTGCTCGCGCCGGCCTTGCCGTGGTACGGGGTGGCTGCGGCAGCGGTTGCTGCTGATCAGGCAGCCAAGCTCTCGATCGAACGGGCGTTCGTCTATGGCAAACAGGTCGAGATCACGCCGTTCTTCAACCTCGTGCATGTGCTCAATCCGGGCGCCGCGTTCAGCTTTTTGGCCGGAGCGAGTGGCTGGCAACGTTACTTCTTCATCACGTTAGGACTGCTCGTCGCGGTCTGGCTCATCCGACAACTGAAGCAGACGCTGCCGCGCTTCGAAGCCGTCGGCTACAGCCTCATTCTTGGCGGGGCACTTGGCAACGTGGTGGATCGCCTGCTGCGCGGTCAGGTTGTGGACTTCCTCGACTTCCACTGGCAGGGCATGCACTGGCCCGCGTTCAACCTCGCCGATGTTGCGATCTCCATCGGAGTCGGCTGTTTGATCGCTAGGTTCCTTGAAATTCGAGACAAGGGTAACAAGGGTAGATTGTTGTCAGGATGAGCTGCGACGCAGGCGCTGCGCGACTCCGGCAACGGGATCGACGACGGGTTGCTGCAATACCTGTCGCCGCTGGGCTGGGAGCACATCAATTTGATCGGCGACTACGTATGGCGGCAGAGCCGGAGGGCCGAAGACGTGCAGTTCCGGCCGTTACGCATCAATGGGAAGGCCAGCGCATCAGTCAGGACACCAAGCGCGCGCGGCGGGCGAATCTTGCCTGGGTGTCCGACAAGGTAGCGTTGCGGCGGAGCAGGTAAGCCATCACGATCATTGGTGCGCCGGCCAGCGGCCGTACGGCGATGCCTCGGCGTAGGTAGCTCGCCAGTCTCGCGGCAGGCGCAATGGCGATCCCGTACCCGGCAGCAACCAGCGTCATCGCCACATCGAATGTCTCCACCGTTTGCTCCCGCTCCTGCAGCGCGTTTTCGAACACGCGCTGCACGGTCACGCGCCATGGTTCATCGGCCGTGGACTGCGAGCAGATCAAGGGCTGCTTGAGCACTTCCTCGCACGGCACTTCACGGTAGGCCAGCAGGTGGGAGCGCTTGGCCACGGCGACCGCCAGCGTGTCATGCCACAGCGGCTCGCATATCCAGCCAGGCCACTGCCGGGCAGCCGCAGACAAGGCGAAGTCGAAGCCGTCGCCCGGCAGCTCCGCGCCTCGACCGGGATCTGTCCATCCGGCCAGGACGGCATGAGTCTCCGGCTCTTCGGCGCGCTGCAGGGCGAGCACGTCGGCGAGCTGGGGAGGCACCCATTCGCCGAGGACGGCCATGCGAATTTCGGCGGTGATGTCACTCGATTCCACGTCCAGCTCCCCCCAGGCGGTGAAGTCGTGGCAACTGATCTCGAAGCCGTTGAATGAGTTAAGTTTAACGTGGTTTAAATCGTGACCGTGTTCGACGCTCTTGGCAATGCCAAAGCGTTCGATCCAAAGGGGCCGCCCCACCGGCACCACTACCTACGAAGCGGAACCA
>PKDC01000049.1 GCA_002862435.1 Pseudomonadota bacterium
ATCCGCACCTATGGCGAGTTCGCCATCGAACTGCAGGGGGCCGATGCCGCAGCACGCGAGGCAGCGCGCCTGCTGCAGCAGGTCTGGGAGAAAGGCGATGCCCTGACCCCCAAAGACCGGGGTGAGCTGATGGTGAAGGTCTCCGGGGTCAAGGCACTGTCAACCAAGGTGGCCTTGGATATCACCAGCCGCATCTTCGAAGTGATTGGTTCGCGAGGCACGCATCCCAAGTACGGCTTTGATCGTTTCTGGCGCAACGTCCGTACCCACAGCCTGCACGATCCGGTGGCCTACAAGATCGTCGAGGTCGGCAACCACGCCCTGAATGGACGCTATCCGGTGCCGGGTTTCACCTCCTGATCTGAATCGAGCTTCCCCATTGGCGGGGATTGCGCTTCGGCGCGGTCCCCGCTTTTTTGGGAGATCACATCACCCATTCATGCTTGCATCTGGCCGACGGCCGGGTCAAAGGACTGACGATGAGCGAAAACAATTCGATTCTTTTGCAGCGATCCGAACAGTTGCGCGGGCACCTGTCAGGACTGTTGGATGCGCTACATAAACAACCACCCGCCCCCAATGATGCCGCTGTTGATCCGATGCAGAGTCTGATGCAAGGACCGGGCAAGGACTCATTTTTCGGAATCGTGAAACTGGTGACTTTCGGGCTGGTGCAGAAACTGGTTCCCTTTATGCCAAAAGAAGCCGTGGATCCGGCATTACTGGGATTGGAGCGTGCCCGGATCACACTCCAGGGCGACAGCGTCACAGTATTTCATCTGAAGCCAGGAAGGCTGGCAGCCACCTGGGTCAACGAAAAAGGCCAGTTCAAGGTTGATGACATTCAGTTCAAATTGAGCTGGTTGTGGTTGCTGCTGAATTTCGGTACCGCCCGCGCCCTGCGTCGTCAATTCACGAGTCCTGCTGGAAATTCAGTGCAGCCTGGGATCGGGTGAGATGAATAGCTGGGGTTTTTGGTGAGTGTTTTTTTCAAATTTGATCTTGATGATGGTAGTTACTCATATCAAACAGAGCAGAAACTCATGAAGTCGAAAACATTATCAACAAAATATTGCAAACCAAGACACATGAATCGTCGTATTGATGCATTCAATGTCTTTTTCATGACCCTGCCTGTCATTGTTACAGGGGTATGCGCCTCTTCTGCATCGGCATTTGAGATTGATACAGGTCAGTCGGATGTGCAATTAAGATTGGATAACACGCTAAAATACAGCGATGCATTCCGTCTCAAGGATCAATCAGAAAGCCTGATTGATGATCCCAATAGCGACGATGGTGATCGCAACTTTGAGAAAGGGATTATTTCAAATCGGCTTGATATTCTTTCTGAGCTTGATTTCGCCTATAAGGATTTTGGCGCGCGCGTGAGTGGCGCTGCCTGGTATGATTCTGTGTATCACAGATCGAATGACAATAATTCACCATTCACGTCCAATCAAGGGACAGTTGATAACGATGAATTTGTTAATGAAACCGAAAAACTGCATGGACAAAAGGCAGAAGTCCTGGATGCATTCGTTTTCGGTCGGGGCAGCATAGGAGAAAATCGGTTAGCATTTCGTGCCGGACAGTATGCGCTACAGTGGGGCGAGACATTATTCTTTGGCGCGAATGGCATTGCAGGTGGTCAGGCGCCGGTAGATGTGATCAAGGCATTATCGGTTCCAGGCACACAATTCAAGGAATTGATTCGCCCGACAGAGCAGCTATCGGCATCAATCCAGCCGAATCAGGACTTTTTGATTGCGGCTTATTACCAGACTGAATGGGAGAAGACGCGTCTGCCGGGTGTTGGCAGCTATTTCAGTTCGAATGACTTGTTTGATGACAGTGGCAATCGATTTCTTTTCGGCCAGATTGCGGCTCCTGGTGAAATTCCAGCAAACGCGCTCTACCTGGAACGCAACCCGGATCTGGATCCTAAAAATTCGGGCCAGGGAGGGGTTCAGCTTCGGTTTCGTCTTCCTAATGGCACAACGGATTATGGTCTGTATGCTATCCGATATCACGACAAGGCCCCTCAGATCTACATTCAACCAGGAGCAGGTGCTGATGGAGCTAGTCGAGTGGGCAGTTATTTTCTCGCCTATCAGAACGACATTGATGCGTATGGCGTCAGCGCCAATCACACCTTTGGCAACTTGAACCTGGCAACCGAAATTTCGGCGCGCCACAACACCGCATTGGTAAATGACGGGGTGACATTGGCGTCCGGAGTAATCCCTGGCCGTAATGATCCGCTCTATCCAGTCGGAAATTCGGCCCATGCCAATCTATCTGCATTCTGGACACTGCCGGTATCCCCCGTCTTCAGGGAAGCCAGCTTTCTTGGCGAAGTGGCATGGAACAAATTGACCAGTGTTTCCAGGAATCCTGAAGCATTGGCCGCCAGGGCGACCCCTCAAGCTGTTGCGACACGCATGGTTTTTACACCGACCTATCGTCAGGTTCTATCGGGCCTGGACCTGGATGTACCATTCGGGGTTGGTTATGCACCCAAGGGAACTTCCTCCGTAGTCTCTGCGTTTGGCCCCGACCACGGGGGTGATGTCAGTTTTGGCGCCAATGTGACCTACCTCAATGTTTGGAAAGCTGGCATCAATCTGACGCATTACTTTGGTCCAGAAGATACAGGCGCCGATGAGGTCGGTCAGCTGACCTTCAAGCAAACTCTTAAAGACCGGGATTTCATTGCCTTGTCTGTACAGCGTACCTTCTGATTCACAAGGAACAGTATTCATGAATGCCAGAGTTTCCATCCAGCGATTGAGCTTGGTGCTGGGTATGATCATCATTCCAGCAGCTTGGTCTGCCACCACGCCGGAAAAAGCGGCTCAGCTTAAATCCGGACTGACACCTTTCGGGGCTCAGCGGGCAGGTAATGAGGACGGCTCCATTCCCGCCTGGGACGGAGGTTATACTTCGCAGATTGCAGGCGGAATCCCCGGTGAAAAGGCGCCGGATCCATTTGCTGCCGACAAATTGCTATTCACCATCACTGCGCAAAATATGGCGCAATACGCTGATAAGCTAACTGATGGGACAAAGGTCTTATTGAAAAAATATCCCGACAGCTACCGAATCGATGTATTTCCCACTCGTCGAACTGCTGCGGCGCCACAACAAGTCTATGAGGGAACCTTCCTTAATGCCACTCGCTGCAAACTGGTGGATATCGGTGGTGAAACCGGCCTGATTCCGGACATTAAATCCTGCGATGGGGGCGTGCCATTTCCTATCCCTGGCAGTGGCGCTGAGGCTATTTGGAATCATCAATTAGGCTGGCAAGGCCACGCTGTACGCTATAAGTTTGGATTTCAACTGCTTGCGGCAAACGGCAAGATGGTCCAAATCGGAAAAAATACGGCCTATGACTTAAGGCCGAATTACGATAGCCTGGATGCTAAAAGCAAACCATGGGACGGGGGCTCCCAGTATTTTTCCATCAGCTTTCAAGGTCCACCCACGCGTGTTGGCGAGGCGCAAACATTTCGGGCCAATGTGGACACTACAAAAACCCAGGCCTGGCTTTATTTCCCGGGCCAGCGTCGTACACGTCAGCTGCCAAATCCCTGCTGCGACACACCCAATCCAGCTGCGCTCGGCGCGGTATCTCTCGATGAGATTTCCGTTTTTAGCGGCCCTCTGACACGTTATGACTGGACGCTTGTTGGAAAGCAGGAAATGTATGTTCCTTACAACAATAACCGTTATCTACATGTTCCCACCGAGGCAGAACTGGTCAAAGGAAAACATTTTAATCCGGATTGGTTCCGCTGGGAATTGCATCGCGTCTGGGTGGTGGATGCAAACTTGCGGTCCGGTCAGCGCAATCAGGTTCCAAAGGCGCGCATTTATCTTGATGAAGACACTTGGCAAGGTCTTTTTGCTGATCGTTATGACGCTCGAGGTGAACTCTGGAAGGTCGATGGGCAAACCTTGATTGCATCGCCGGAAGCTCCTGCTGTCCGTGCCGCGGGCTATTACAGCTATGACCTTCTTGCTGGAACCTTGCTGATTGCAGGGAGCTTTGTTGGGATCAAAGATCCAATTACCTATATCGATCGCAAGGCGGCGCCTGATTCACTGTTCACGCCAGAAGCTCTGGCCTCAGAAGGGATTCGCTGATGCCGATTTCGGCTCAAATGTGCACCTGGCAAACCGCTCATGCAATGGTCGTGAAGAAAAATGTGGGAAGGGCGGTTGCATGTGTCGGTTTGCTGTGCGGATCGGGGCAATTGGTGGCTGCACCTGTAGCCGCTGAATTAGAGCGCCCGGCGATAGTCGTCGCACACCCCGAGCGAGCGGTGTTGCTGGACATTGCTGCTGCAGACAAGCGACTGGTCAGTGTGGGGGAGCGTGGCCTGATTATAGTCTCGGATGACTTTGGTCTCACCTGGCGTCAGGTCGCCACACCGGTGAGTGTGAGTTTGACCGCCGTACATTTTGTCAACGCCCGTTCAGGCTGGGCAGTTGGACACCAAGGCGTGATATTGCATAGCGCCGATGGCGGCGAACATTGGCAGTTGCAGTTAGATGGGAATAAAGCGGCACAGTTGGCGCTCGTGGCTGTTCAGGCGCAAAAACTACCGCCAAATTCTAATCCGCTGGAGCTTGAGCGCCAATTGAATGATGCGAAAAGGCTTGTGGAGGATGGTGTAGACAAGCCATTTTTTGACATTCATTTTCAAAATGATCGCACAGGCTGGGCGATCGGGGCCTATGGCTTGTGCTTTCATACCATCGATGCTGGCGAGACCTGGCAGCCATGGATGCAGCATCTCGCGAATCCCGATGGCCTGCATTTATATGCGATGACAGGATTAAGTCAGACACTCTATGTGGCCGGTGAACGTGGGTTGTTATTGAGCTCAAGTGACGGGGGCATATCTTTTCATGCTGTTCATGCGCCCTACCAAGGCAGTTTTTTTACCTTAACGAGAATATCACCCCATCAATTGATCTTGGCCGGCATGGACGGTCATGCCTACAGATTCGATGACAGCGGAAAAAGCTGGCACGCCCTTATAAACTCCGACAGTGGAAGCTGGATGGCGAGCACGCCACTGAGCGGGAACCGAGCACTGCTGGCTGACCAGTTCGGCCAATTAATGGTGAGCCAGCCGCAGGCCAATACCCTAGTTCGTCTTGATTCTACGCCAGGTGTACCAGTAGCGGCTGTGCTTCAGACGGGAGATGGCAACGTGGTTGCTGTTGGATTGCGTGGCATTAGCCGGATCCCGCGCCGACTGTGATAGGAGCCATGCAGTGAAGATCCCAGAAATTTCCTCTGCGAAAATCGATAAACAGGTCGGGCAGGATTTTGACCGCTCTTCAGGCTCGCGAACAGAACGCCTGCTGTTCAACCACCGAGGCGTGGTGTTAATTTTCTGCCTTCTAACCACACTTTTCTTAGGCTATCAGTTAACGCACTTGCGTTTAAATGCCGATTTCGAAAGCACGATCCCTACAGGTCATCCGTACATTAAAAACTATTTGGATAACCGCGCCAGCCTCAGTGAGGCGGGCAATGTCATTCGGATTTCCGTTCAGAATGCCGCGGGTAGCATTTACGACCCGAAGTACCTAGCCACGTTACAGAAAATCAGTGACGAAGTGTTTTTGCTCCCAGGTGTTTATCGACAATACATGAAATCACTGTGGACACCGACCACCGTCTGGACAGGCGTTACCGAGCAAGGACTAGACAGCGGGCCGGTAATCCCAACAAATTTTGACTATTCAGCTACCGCAATTCAGCAATTGCGATTTAATGTAGGGCGCTCTGGAGAAATCGGGAAACTAGTTTCGCTCGACCAAGGTTCCAGCATCATTCAAGTGCCATTACTGGATCATGATCCCAATACGGGTGCAACTCTAGATTATGCGCAGTTTTCTAAACTCCTCGAAAGCTTGCGCGAAAAGTATGAAGATCAAGATGTAAACATTCATATAACCGGCTATGCCCAGATCGTCGGTGATATTATTAATGCGCTTCATCAGATACTGCTTTTTTTCCTGTTGGCGGTAGCGATTACCGCCGCTGTTTTATATTCATATACCCGATGTGTCCGCAGCACCTTCATGGTTATCAGTTGCTCACTTCTGGCGGTAGTATGGGAGCTGGGAGCGCTGCCGCTGTTCGGAATGGATCTGGATCCTTATTCCATTTTGGTGCCATTTCTGATTTTTGCAATTGGCATCAGCCATGGCGCCCAAAAGATGAATGGCATCACGCAGGATATTGAACGCGGCGTGGACCGGTTGATTGCAGCAAGACTTACGTTCCGTCGCTTGTTCATAGCGGGATTTACAGCGCTCCTTTGCGATGTAGTTGGCTTTGCCGTTTTATTGTTGATTGATATTCAGGTAATTCGAAATCTCGCGATCATTGCCAGTTTGGGTGTAGCATTTTTAATTTTCACGAATCTTATGCTACTCCCAATTCTCTTATCATATGTAGGTGTCAACATACACACAGCGCGACGCAATAAGGAGACAAAAGGAAGCGCAATTCCCCCCATTCTTTGGAAATTACTTTCTTCTTTTACTCAACGCAACTGGGCGATACTGGCCATATTGGTCGCCTTGATGCTGGGTTTTAGTGCATTTGAATCGCGCTCGAAACTGAAAATAGGAGATCTTGATCCGGGTGCACCAGAGCTGCGCGTCGATTCTCGTTACAACCTAGACAATGCGTTTATGGCCACTAATTATGGCACTGGTAGTGATGTATTTGCGATCATGGTGAAAACCCCGGATGGCACTTGTGCAAGCCACAATACCATGAGTCGCTTGGATGCATTGGAGTGGCAGATCGCACAACTTCCCGGCGTACAGTTCACTCGTTCTGCTGCGCTCTATAATCGCTATCTGCTGTCTGCATTCAATGAGGGCAATTTTAAGTGGTATGGCTTGACCCCAAATCCATCTTTGCTCAACAATCTAACGACTCGAGTGCCAAGTGATCTGGTGGATGGATCCTGTGGTTTACTAACTCTCTACGCCCATCTTGCTGATCACAAGGCAGATACTTTGAGCGCAATTGTTTCAACCGTCGAACAATTCAAAGAAGATAATGACTCTCCTGAAGCGCAATTTCTTCTTGCCGCAGGCAACGCCGGAATTGAGGCGGCTACGAATGAGGTTATTAAACACGCTAGTCAACAGATATTGCTATGGGTTTATGGTGCAGTGATTCTTCTTTGCCTCGCAACCTTCCGGTCTTGGCGTGCTGTAGTATGTGTTGTTATTCCGCTTATCTTGACATCTCTTCTGTGCGAAGCACTGATGGTTGTTCTTGGAATCGGCGTAAAAGTCACCACCTTACCCGTGATTGCATTGGGGGTCGGAATCGGGGTTGATTACGCGCTTTATGTAATGAGCATTACTCTGGAACATCTGAGGAAAGGAAAATCATTATATCAGGCGTATCTAGAAGCATTGGCCTTTACAGGGAAGGTCGTTATGCTGACGGGAATCACTTTGGGTGTGAGCGTTTCTACCTGGGCCTTCTCGACAATAAAATTTCAGGCCGACATGGGTATTTTGCTGGCATTCATGTTTATCTGGAACATGCTTGGCGCACTGGTGCTGGTGCCGGCTCTTTCATACTTCTTGTTAACAAGTAAGAGTTCAGAAACAACCGATATCAGGCTCGCACAAAACGCACTGGATGATCCTAAATCAGATCTTGCTTATCAATGAATTGCTTGCTAGTCAATTTCAATGATCTCTTGAGATAGTGATTGACTATCATCGGTCATGTTTTAGCGACGTCTTCCCTGTTTTGAATTTTAGGCCGATTTTGAGTCCAATCTCACCTGACCAAGAGATTGGACGTGAAGAAGCAATTTACCGACAAGCGGATCATTGGCTTCCTGCGCGAAGCGGAAGCTGGCGTGGCGGTGAAGGATCTGTGCCGCAAGCACGGTTTCAGTGAGGTCTCGTACCCCCTGTGGCGCAGCAATTTCAGCGGTATGGGCGTGCCGGATGCCAAGCGCCTGTGTGAACTGGATATTGTGAACGCCAGGCCGAAAATGCTTTGGCTGAATCGAGACTCGAAAACGAGGTGACCCGCGAGGCACTGCGAAAAAATTGGTGACCGCACCGGCGCGCAGGCTACTGATGCGGTCACGGGTCGAGCGGGGCCTGACGGAACGTCGGGCCTTGGCCGTGGAGTGCATGAGCGCAAGCGCGTTTCGTTACGAGCTGCGGCCGGACCGCAACGTCGAGGCCCGCGTGATCAAGTGTCTGACGATCGTGTACGACTCCACCCACGAGGCGGTGGCGATCCAAGTCGAGCGGGCGATCTCCGGCCACGGCGTGGCGCTGCGCCTGATCGAGCCGGGCAAGCCAGAACGTCTCATTGAAAACTTCAACGGGCGTCCGCGACGAATGCCTCAACGAGCACTGGTTCGCAAACCTGCTGCATACCCGTGCGGTCATCGAACCGTGGCGCCGGAAATACAACGAGGAAAGACCGAAGAAAGTACTCGGCGGGCTGACGCCCGCCGCCTATGCCAAGCAGACGGCCGAGATCGGCTACCTTAATCCCGGACTCTAAATGGCCCCGCTACTGAAAGCGTGGGGACGTCGCTGTAGAAAAACTGAAAAGATCTCACATCATGAGCCATGACTCAGCTCATTCTGAGATCATGTTTTAAATCCACCGTTCGATTACTTGGTGAAAACCTTAAAGAAGAAAAGGATTCTTGATGTGGTAAATGGTTCTTCTGAATTTTCCAAACTGTGGTCACTCATTTCGATAATTATTGGACTGGTTTCGACCATGCCCTTGCATGCCTCTACTACTTGTCCCGTCCATGGGCCGGTTCCGGCTGATTTCCAGTGGGGACTGGTGGCCTACCACGTCAATCTTCCGGGGTATGATCTCCATGCCGCAGATTTTAAAAGGATTGAACAAAATGGCATCCGCTGGATCCGTATTGACTTTACTTGGGGTCGCATTGAGCCGAAACAGGGCGGCGCCTTTGATTTCAGTTATTTTGACAACTTGGTGGCCGAGGCTCATAGGAACGGCCTTCACATCGCCGCCACCCTGGGCAATGGCTACAACACCAGCATGCGGCCCGTTGCCCCCTTATGGACCCAGAAACTAACGGGGCCGCAGTACGTGGCGGCTTTGAGCCGCTATGCCAATGCCGTCACCGAACGCTATGCCGATGATGTAGACAGCTGGGCGCTGGAAAACGAACTCCAGTTTTCCCTGGTGCATGTCCTGCTCGGTTGGCGGCACTGGGTCTATTCTGACGAGACAAACCAGAACATCATGCGCACGCTCTCCCAAGCGGTTGTTCTACATGACCCTAGCGCCCAGATTGTGTTGACGCTCAGCCCAATGTTCTCTGGATGGGAGGGCTTTGTCCGGCAATCGGCTCAACGCTTCCGTTTTGATGCGGTTGGCTTGTATTCCTACCCATTCGCCATGTCCAGTGCTGAACCGGTGGGCTCCGAGGAGCAGGTGGCGGCCCAGATCACCCTTGCCAAGCAAGCCAGTGGTGGTAAAGCAGTGCTGATATTCGAAACGGGATACCCAACGCCACGCAGGAACTTCTGGACGCTGAGAGAGCAGAGCGCAACGGCCCGGGCCTACCAGGCAACCTATGTCCAGACGATGATCCAATCGGCAATCGATGGAGGCGCCATGGGCATTTATTTCTATGAGTATCTGGATAACCCCGAGGAATGGATTCCCCAGGAAAGAGTATTCGGATTGGTGGAGGCAAATCGCACTCCTAAACCCGCCTGGATCCGCTACGGGGAGATCATCAGCGCCTGTGGTGGTCCCGCGGATTGATCAAGGAGTGGTCATTAGTCGGGAAACTCTACTTCTGACTGGCTTAAATCAACGAGGACGTTTCAGGTGAACGTCGCGGAATTAATTTCTAAAACGAAAAATGCGCGCCAATTAGCATCTTATCTGTGATGCTGCTTATAAATCAGCACCGATATCTAAATGAACTCAATAAATACAGTCAATTACCAATGGCATGAATATTGATCAAGAATATGCTGCGTCAGATATTTCAAAGAGGTTTTCATGGACTTCAAGCGTATTCTATTTATTCAATCCTTGGTCGTGTTCAATGCGTACGCATGGGCTGACCAGACGATCAAGGTCGCGATCAATCCAGCGCCAACAGATGAGGGCCAAATCATCTTGGCATTGTGCACCCAAAAGACCTTTCCCCACGAGGATCGCTGCGAGGTGCGGAAAATTGTTCCCGCCAAAGTGGCCAAGGAGCCGATAGCGCTGAAGGCGCCCGCAGCGGGCCGCTACGCGATGTTGGTGGTGAATGATGTCAATGGCAATAACAAGCTTGATGTCAATCTAATCGGCATCCCCAAAGAACCTGTTGGCGTCAGCAAAAACCCGGCGCTACGATTTGGTCCGCCCCGATTTGAAGATGTTGCATTTGATGTTTCCGATACACCACAAGAACTCGTGATCGATCTCAAACAGGCTGGAAAATGAGCGGCATTTACCTAACTACAGTGCTCTGCAAAACAAGGGAAAGCAGACCTTTTTCTGGATTTTTCGGCTTTGCTTGTCGTTGTTGTTTCCTCTGTATCACTCGTTCAATCTAACTGAATTCTTGCGTCAATTTTATCCAGCGCATTCTGGAGTGGGGTTATCATGTCTCTTGGTTATAAATTCCGGCGGTGGTCGACCGTTGCTGCCATGCTCTTTCCACTGATTGTCCAAGCCAACCCAGATGCCGGTAAATTTTATTTTATCGCCGGCTCCGCCCTGATCTATCCCGATCTTAGCTACGATGATCCAACGGTGACGCTGGATAAAAAGATTCCAGTGCTTGGGAAACTCTTGAAGGGCAATAAAACTGCAATTCCGGGGACCGCAATCGATATCCCTGACATTTCCCTGATTGGCGGTAGCCTGGGTTATCAGATTACCGAGCGGTTTGCGATCGAGGCGGTGGCTGGAATCCCGGGCTCCATTGACTTTATTGGTGGTGGCCTGTTGGCACCGCTAGGGCATTTTGCTGAATTCAAGACCGGAGAATTCATCCCTCTGTTATTCAATATTCTGTATCGACCGTTCCCAAATCAGGCGTTCCGCCCTTATGTGGGTGCTGGACCCGCTTTGGCCTGGATACGGAAGGCCGACGTGACCAATCCCCTGGTTGACAATGTGTTGTCACTTGAATTTCCACAGCTAAACTGGGGCTGGGGTGTGCAAGCAGGTGTTCAGCTTGACGTAACCGATCAGTGGTTCATGCGGCTTGATGCGAAATACCTGCGCGTCTATGTCGATGAAATCAATCTGAAGATTCGCGCATTGGATCAGTCACTGGATATTGCTATCCCCAATGGGGAAATGTCGATGCCACTTTTGTCATTTGGTATTGGGCGAACCTTCTGATTTTACTGCGGCTTTACTCACCAACTCCAATCAGGGCAATCGATGGAGGGCCATGGAGATTTATTTCCATGAGCATCCGGGCAACCCCGAAGAGAGGATTCCGCAGGACAGGGCTTTCGGATTGATGGAGGCCGACCACCCGTCTGGATTCGCTACAGGGAAACCATCAGCGTCTGTAGCGCGTGTCGAGTTGATCTGAGCAAGACGAACTGAAAGTGACGTCGTGCGCCGGTCCCAATTGCTGAAAATTCAGCACCACTGCTGGGCTGGCAGCATAGGCGAAAGTCTCATATTCCGCCTTATTATTTAAATATCAGCTTGTTGACTCATGGCATCCATCATGCACTGGCGTGGAGGCCCACGCCTGGGTCCGACCCGGCATCATCCGGTCTGATTCGATGCCATTGTCCTGCTCTGCTGCTTGGACGGCAGACGCGAAGAGCGTGCTTCGCCATGGATGGCTGCTTGGAAACCCGCATCAGGAGTCACTGTTGAGAACCAAGACCATCGTCTGTATCGGGGCGGGAGCCAGCGCCACACTGGTGGCCTACCATCTGGATCGCCTGGGTTTTCGGGGCCGAATCGTGTTGGCGGATTGCCATCCGGGCAACGGCCCGGCCTATGCGAGCTGCGACCATCGGCATGTGCTGAATGTGCCTGCGGGCAACATGGGTGCGGCGACCGATGATTCCGGGGGCTTTCTGCACTGGCTGAACCATCTGGGGATAGATCCGCCGGTGGTCGCGGCCGATTTCGTCCCGCGCCAGCTGTATGGGCTATATCTCGACGCGCTGATTGAACCCTTGCGCGCTGACGGGCGGGTGATCCGCGTGCGTGTTGGCGTCTGTGGGCTGACCCGGGAAGAAAAGCGCTGGCGGGTTGATCTGGAACGCGGCGCCGCCATCCAGGCCGATGCCGTCGTCCTCGCGATCGGCAATCTGCCGCCTCGGATGTTGCCCGGCGCCGAGCTCATCGATGAGCGCCTGGTGGTAAATGACCCCTGGCGATGTCGACTCGAAGACTTTATCGGGCCGCACAGCCGGGTGTTGTTCGTCGGCACGGGACTGACCATGGTGGATGGCGTCCTGAGTCTGGCGGCATCCGCTCGCAACGGCGTGCATCTGACTGCCCTGTCACGCCATGGCCGTCTGCCCCTGCCCTGGGGTACCCAGGAAGCGCTTGATTTTGATGTATCGGACATGGCCCCGTCGCTGCGCAGCTTGTTGCGGCAACTGCGCCTGAAGGTGGAAGCGGGTGAACCCTGGGAGCGCGTGATGAACGGACTGCGGGTCAAGGCGCAAACCCTCTGGACGCATTTGTCGCTCGCGGATCAGGCGCGTTTCATGCGGCACGGGCGGGCATTTTGGGCGATCCATCGGCATCGCATTCCGGACCGGAACCACGAAACGCTTCGGCAGTTACGGCAAGCGGGGCAACTCAAAATCCTGCCGGCGCGTCTGGAAAGACTGCGCCAAGTCGGCAATCGGGTCGAGGCGCGCTGGTGTCGTCGGGGGCAAGCTTCGCGCGAGGAAGGCTGGTTCGATCTGGTGGTCAACGCGACCGGTCCCGAGGCTCACTATGAACGCAGTCGCGACCCCCTGCTGCATCAGTTGTTCGCGGCCGGCCATGTGCGTGCCCATCCGCTCGGCATGGGCCTTGACGCCACGCCTGCCGGCGCGTTGCGTGGGGCGAACGGGGCAATTTCCCCTGGACTTCATAGCCTGGGCGCGCCCATGCAAGGCGTCCTCTTGGAATGCACTGCGATTCCGGACATTCGCCGGGCTGCCGAGCGGCTGGCCGGCGCATTGTGGCAAGACCTGCAGGCCTGAAACGCGGACAAGACCCCCGCTCACGATCGGCGCGAGGGGGGGTAAGGGATGATGCCAAGACGCTGCAGCCGCTCACGCAGGACATTACGGCTGATCCCCAAGGCCTTGGCAGCCTGGATCTGGTTGTCACCGCTGTGCTGATAGGCCGTTTCGATCAGGATCCGCTCGCTGACCGCATGCAAATCCGCAGTCGAGTGGGCCATTAATTCCCGAAAGACCTGCTGCAGTCGCGCTTCTGGCGTGGTCACCGATTCGCCGGGTCGTTGCGGCCGGTCGGGCAGGTGAATGTCCTCGGCGCGAATCTCGGTACCGGGGCAGACCAGCAGAGTGTGGTGGATGACGTTTTCCAGCTCCCGGATATTGCCCGGCCAACTGTAATGCTGCAGCAGGTCCTGCGCCGGTGGTTGAATGTTCGCATCCCGATATCCGAGCCGTTGGCCATAGATGCCCAGGAAATGGCTGACCAATGGCGCAATGTCGCCGGGCCGCTCACGCAGTGGTGGCAGCCGGACTTCAGCCACGCTGAGCCGATAATACAGATCAGCACGGAAATGGCCGGCTTCCACCGCGGCTTTCAGGTTGACGTTGGTCGCGGCGATCAGGCGGAAATTCACCGGCACTGGCGTGCGTGCGCCCACCCGCACCACTTCGCGCTGCTGGAGCACGCGCAACAGCTTGACCTGCGCGCCCAGCGGCAAATCACCGATTTCATCGAGGAATAGGGTGCCGCCCTGCGCCGTTTCAAACCAGCCGGCCCGATCACTGTCGGCGCCGGTGAAGGCGCCCTTGCGATAACCGAATAGCTCGGCATCGAGCAGGTTTTCGTTGAGCGCCGCGCAATTGATGGCCACGAAAGGCCCCTTCTGCATGCAGCTCAACTCATGGACGTGGCGCGCCACCAGTTCCTTGCCCGTGCCGGTCTCACCCTGAATCAGGACGTTGGCATCGCTGGGGCTGATGCGCTCCAGATAATCAAGCAGTTCCTGGGAACGGGGGTCGGCGAAAACCAGCGCACTGGCGCGGATGGAATGAGGTTGCTGAGCCAACTTGTTCAGGGTCAACACCTGCGCAGGGGCGGTGCGTGTCGCTGGCGTCCCATGCGGGATGTCGAAGCTGAGTGTTGGCTCGGCGGGCGGATCGGTCTTGAATTTCATAAGGCGATCCCTTGCCGGGCGAATTGGCTGGGTAATGGGGTATTGACGGATTGTGGGTCTGCAGGCAGCAGCGATACGCCGGCAGCGGACCGATCGATGAGGCGCGCCAAGAGCTTGGCGAGCAGAACATCTCCCCGCGGCCAGGCCCCAAATCCTGCTGCCACGTTGATATGGCCGGCATTGCCCAGACTCAGGGCCGGTATTTTCCAGGCCCGCGCCAGCGCATGCGCGCGCGCCAGGCTCAGCCAGGGATCATTGCTGCTGATGACCATCCGGTGGACGCCGGGCAGCGCGGATTGCAGCCAGGTCGGATCGATACCGAAGCGATCCGGATCGGCCGGCGCCACCAGCAGGGTAGCTGCGATCGGCGCGCCCAGGGCGGTCAAGGCCTGCACGGCGGCCAGGCAACCGAAGCTGTGGGCCACCACCAGCACGGGGCCGTCGTGTTCCCGGGCTGCCATCGCTATCCGTTCCGCCCAGGGCATCAGGGAAGGCTGTTGCCAATTGGCCTGTTGCACCCGCCGGGCACCCGGTAGACGGGCTTCCAGCAGGCTTTGCCAGTGCCCGGATTCGCTATTGCCCTTGCCGGGCACGATCAGAATTTTGGCCCGAAGCGCATTGATTTGTTGAGCAAGGATGGATTGCATCGGATTGGTCCTGCGCCATGGTTCCAGCGCAGTCTAAGTCGAGAAACAAATTCTATAAAGAAATTAAAAATTAGATAAATATAATTATTTAGAATTTATATCTGGAAAATATGGCGTGATGATCAGGAGAGCGGATCCATCACCTGCGGCCAGCCGCGCAAGCGCTGAGATGCCCCTGTATCATGGCATCCCGCTCATTGACCCAGCCAGACGAGTCCATCCATGCCCCAAAACCAGCAGAATTTCGTGCGTTTCGCCATCGACCACGGCGCGCTGCGCTTCGGTGAGTTCACGCTCAAATCCGGGCGCATCAGCCCCTATTTCTTCAATGCCGGCCAATTCCAGACCGGCGCGGCGCTCTCGGCCCTGGGCGGGTTCTACGCAAGCGCCCTGATCCAGGCCGGTATCGGTTTCGACATGCTGTTCGGACCTGCCTATAAAGGCATTCCCCTGGTGACGGCGACCGCCATTGCCCTGGCCCGGGACCATAATCGGGATGTGCCCTGGGCATTCAATCGCAAGGAGGCCAAGGATCACGGGGAAGGCGGAAGCCTTGTCGGCGCCCCGCTCGCCGGTCGGGTGGTGATCGTGGACGATGTCATCACGGCGGGCACCGCCGTGCGGGAGTCGGTCATGCTGATTCGCGCGGCGGGGGCGACGCCGGTCGCCGTCCTGATCTGCCTGGATCGCCAGGAAAAAGGCCAGGGGGAACGTTCCGCCGTGCGGGAAGCTCGGGAAACCCTGGGCCTGGACGTTATCAGCATCGCCACACTGGGCGATATTGAAGGTCACCTCGGGCATCAGGGAAACGCTGCACTCAAGACGGCTGTCGCGGCCTATCGGGACCGCTATGGCGACCCTATCGGGAATTGACCACTTTCTTGACCGGATTCAAGCTCGGTTTTTTCCGGTCGATCCTACGCTTTGGGGTATTCGGAGGGGCGAGGATGGCAAAAAGAAGCTGGCTGTGGGGCGTGTTGTGTCTGGCAGGGGCGTTTGCAGTGGATGCGGCCGAACTGTATCGCTGGGTGGACGAACAGGGACGGGTTCAGGTCAGCGACCGCCTGCCCGCCGGGCAAACCCGTTATACCACCTTGAACCCCAAGGGAATCCGGATCCAAGACGTTGCCCCACAGTCCTCCCCCACCCCCCAGGACCGGGCTGCCCAGCAGGCCCACGAGCAGCAAGCTGCTCGCCTGCGCCAACTTTATGGCTCCGCAGCCGAGATCCAGACCATTCGCGATCAGCAGCTCGATGATCTGCAAGCCAACCTGGCATTCCTCCAGGAACAGCGCGCAAGGTTGGTGAGCCAACTCGCCGGGCTCAAGGCACGCGAGGCCGCCTTTCTGGAAGGGGGGAAAACGATCCCCCCCACTCTGCGCAAACAGATCCAGCAAAGTGCCGGGGATCTGGAAGCCCACGAACGGGCCATCGCCCAGCGCCAGCAGGATCTTGAGCATACCCGCGCGGCCTACGAGGCGGATCTGGAGGCCTATCGTGCCCTGAACACGGCGCCGTCTACGCCGCCCGGCAAACTCAAGGACGAATCAGCGTCCCCACCCCCTCGTCCGTGAACAGTTCCAGCAACACCGCATGCTCCACCCGGCCATCGACGATGTGGGAGGCCCCGACGCCGTTCTGCACCGCCGACAGGGCGCAGGCGATCTTGGGCAACATGCCGCCATAAATGGTGCCATCGGCAATGAGCGCATCCACCTGCGCGGGACTCAAGCCGGTCAGCAGTTGGCCGTCACGATCCAGCACCCCAGCCGTATTGGTGAGCAGCATCAGTTTTTCGGCGCCAATCACCTCGGCCACCTTGCCGGCCACCAGATCCGCATTGATGTTGTAGGAGCAGCCATCCTCGCCCACCCCGATTGGCGCGATGACCGGAATGAAATCGGCCTGATCGAGCAGGTTCACGATGCCCGGATCGATCCGTTCGACCTCGCCCACCTGGCCGATATCCATTTCGCCGACTTCGCCGCGATGCAAGGTCATGCGGCGGGCATGGATCAGTCCGCCATCCTTGCCCGACAGCCCCACGGCGCGACCGCCGTTGCGGTTGATGAGATCGACGATCTGCTGGTTAACCAGCCCCCCCAGGACCATTTCCACCACATCCATGGTCTCGGCATCGGTCACCCGCATGCCCTCGACGAAGCGGGATTCCTTGCCGATGCGGGCCAGCAATTGACCGATCTGGGGGCCGCCGCCATGGACCACGACCGGATTGATTCCCACCAGCTTCATCAGCACGATATCGCGGGCAAACCCGTTCTTGAGGGTCTCATCGACCATGGCGTTGCCGCCGTACTTGATCACCACCGTCTTGCCGGCGAACCGGCGGATATAGGGCAGCGCCTCGGTCAATACCCGGGCGACATTCATGGCGGCTTGGGGATCCAGGGCCATGGCAGGCTCTCCAAAAGAACGAAAATGCGATTATATCGACAAGCGGATGCGCCGCCTCAGAACGTGCTCCAGCCGCTCGCCTCCATGAGCCGGTAGCGCAGATACTTGAACGGACGCGGCTCGGCAAAGGCGGCATAGGGCAGGCTGAAGGCGGTACCCCCTTCGTTCTCCCACTGGCGATCGAAGTAAGCCTGCACCTGCCGAAAAGCCGCATGATCCGCCGGCCCGCTCACAACCACGTCGGTTTCCAGATTGAAGCCGTCCAGATTGCGGCGGGTGAAATTGGCCGATCCGCCGACCAGACAAGCCGAGCCATCGGCGCGCTGGATCAGCACGAACTTGCCATGGGCCTGCTCCCCGTGGGTATTGAACCAGCGCACGGCGATTCCCGCGCGACGCAGTTCCCAGGCCACTGGTCGATTGGGAATGCCATCCTTGCGCCGGCCGAAGGCATCGTGATTGGCATCCAGCAATAAGCGAACGCCAGCCCCGCGCCGATGAGCGTCGATCAAGGCGCGGATCACCCCCCGGTGAGCCAGGTAAAATACGGCCACCGCCACCCGGTCACCCCGCCCGGCTCTCATCAACTCGACCAACAACCGTTCCCGAATGGCGGTCTCTGTCAGCACGGCGAGACGCAGACTGCTCGCTGCCGGCGCGCGCGGCGCCCTTCCGGTCGTCAAGGGGGGAAACACGATCGGCATCCGGCCCGCCAGGGCCAGCACCGCATTCTCGCTGGCCAGCAGATCCCCGACGGCCGCGCCCTTGAATCGCAGCGCCAGATTGTGATGCCAACAACTCGCATCATGGGGATTGCTGGACGACACCAGTCCCACCCAGTGATCATCCGCATCGACGATCAAGGTCTTGCGGTGGTTGGCCTTGAAATGCAGCAGTCGCAGATAGGTCGCAAGCCGCACCCGGCCCGGCTTGAAGGGATGGGGGAAACGACCCAGCCCATCCAGCGCAAGATGCCGCAGCAAGGTCCGCCACAACCAGGACCATGCGGGGTTGCTGTCGGCCAGTCGCTTCAGGGGGGTAAGCACCACCTCCACACCCGCGTCCTGAAGCTGCTGGAGATGAGGTGGCCATTCAGCCCCATAGGCGGTGTTGACGGGATCGGTGATCAGCACCGCGCGCAGGGCGGGATAGCGGCGGCGCTGGGCCACGAGGGCGTCGGTGAAAGCGGCGCACAGCGGCTGGAAATCCCCCGCCGCCGCTCCGCGCCAGGGATTGTAGAGAAACTGATCGGCCACGATCAGCCGGCGTGCGTCCCGGATCATGGCCAACTCGGCCTCGAAAATGGTCTGATCAGCGTGGCGCCGGCCGGTTGCGTCCTGCCAGGTGAGATCGGTCAACACCTGGAGGTCACGGGTCGGGTGATCGGCGCCTGAAAAGCCGCCCGGCTGCAGTTCCTGGACGCCGCCAGGAGCCAGGAAACCGCGGGGTTCAGAGGGGCTTGCGGGCACGAATCGTCTTGACGATGTCCAGGAAAACCGGCCGCACCTCGAACACATCGAACCCGGCCCGCATCACATTGCTGACCGTATCCCGGTTCAGATCCGGTCCCACCAGGCGGCTGAGCGGCGTCATGGCATCCAGCAGGTACTTGAAAGGAAAGTAACGGCTGCCGGTATGCTCGAACATGCCCAAAGTCCCGCCCGGCCGCAACACCCGGAACAGTTCACGCAACCCCCGCACGGGGTCGGGCACCGAACAGAAGGTGCAGGCGGTGAACACCTGATCAAAATGTGCATCGGGAAAATCCAGTGCCCGCACGTCCATCACCGCAGTACGCAAGGGCCCCGGATAAGCAGCCACCCGTGGCGCAGCCCGCTCCAGCATGGCCGGACTGATATCAATCGCGGTGATATCCCGATCCGCTGGAAAATGGGGGATGTCGAGCCCGGTGCCCAGCGCCACGAACAGGATCGGTCCGGCCCCCATGGTGCTGAACAGGGCACGCTTGGGCAGCGTCCAGCGCCTTTCCTGCCCCCCGGCCACCATGAAATCGTAGCGGGCCGCAGCCCGGTCCCATTTGCGCCGGGTATACCCGTCCGCGATCACGACCAGATCCCCCGTCGGGCCTGGGCGACGATGTGGGCCTGCAGCAGTGCCAACACCGCAAAAACGACCAAGCCCACGCCTGCCCCAGCCGCTTCGGCGCACAGGATGCCGAGGGGGACAGTCAATGCCCCGATGAGCCCGGCCAGCATGCCGCTCAACAGGGTCGGCAACATGGTTTCCATGGCACCGAGCCAACGCGAGAAAAACACCATATTGATCATCATGGCTCCCAGCCCCCCGCCCAGCAGGGCCAGGGGCGGCACCAGCCACACGGGAAGCGCGCTCGTCGCCAGCGCATAGCCCGCTGCAGCCGCCGCGACGCCAACCACCCCATTTGCCAGCGAGTCGCCCCAGAAGAACCATCTTTCCGACTGCATGCACCGCCCTCCCCCATGCTGCCCCGAGGCTAACGGCTGGTGGCGCGAGAGGCAAGTCGTTGCCATGCTGGATCCCTGACAGATGGAAAATTGATCCAACTCAGCAGTCTGATCGGGCATTGAATTGAAAAAATGTTATAAGCATATATAATTTAGTTACAACAAATCCCACAAGCCGCTTCGTGGATTAGAAGGAGATTGGCCATGTTATTCAGACAATTGTATGACCTCGACACAGGCACCTACACCTACTTGCTGGCGGCTCGCCCGGGCGGCGAGGCCGTGATCATCGATCCGGTCCTGGAGCAGGTCAATGCCTACCTGCAGTTGCTCCGGGAACTGGATGTGCGCTTGGTCAAGGCCATCGACACCCACACCCACGCCGATCACGTCACAGCCATGGGCCAGCTGCGTGACACCACCGGCTGCGTGACGATCATGGGCGAGCAAACCAAAGCCGAATGCGTTTCCCTGCGCGTCAAGGACGGCGAACACATCGCGGTGGACGGCCTCACGCTGCAGGCGCTGTATACCCCCGGGCATACCGATGAGTCCTACAGCTTCCTGATGGACGACCGGGTGTTTACCGGCGACACCCTGCTGATCCGCGGCACCGGTCGTACGGATTTTCAGAACGGCGATGCCCGTGCCCAATACGACAGCCTGTTCAACAAGCTGCTCAAGCTGCCGGAGGACATTCTGGTCTACCCCGGCCATGACTACAAAGGCTGGACGGTCAGCACCATCGGCGAAGAAAGGCGTTACAACCCGCGACTGCAGGTGAGCTCGGTGGAGGCGTACGTCAACATCATGAACAACCTCAAGCTGCCCAACCCCAAGTACATGGATGTGGCGGTTCCCGCCAATCTGGCTTGCGGCCAGCTGGCCTGATGCCACTGCCCGCCCCAACGCCGGGGTCGGGGAAGCGGCTGCGCCTGCCCGATCTGGCGATGCGCCATTGGCTTGCCGATTACGGGCAGCGCGACCTTGCCGATGACCTCGTGGCGGGCATGATTACCGCTATCCTGCTGGTTCCCCAGAGCCTCGCCTATGCCATGCTTGCCGGCCTGCCGCCCCAGGCTGGGCTTTATGCCAGCATGCTGCCTCCCATTCTATATGCCGTATTGGGCACCAGTCGGACGCTGGCGGTGGGACCGGTGGCGGTGGCGGCCCTGTTGGTGGCCAGCACCCTGGGAAGCAGAGGGATCACCGATCCGCAGCAAGCCCTGATCCATGGCGTGATCCTGGCCTTTGAAGTGGGCGCACTGCTGTTCGTGCTGGGCCTGTTGCGTGCCGGCAAGCTGATGAATTTCCTTAGCCATCCCGTCCTGTCGGGCTTTACCACCGGCGCGGCGCTGGTAATCGTGATCAGTCAGATAAAGCACCTGACCGGCATCCCCGCGACCGGGCAGGAAGCGCCCGCCCTGCTGGCTCAGTTGATGGCTGGCGTCGGCCAGACCAAGCCGATGACCCTCATGCTGGGACTTGGCGCCATGGGATTCCTGTGGCTCTCCGGCGCGCCGCTGGGGCAACTGCTACGCCGCTTCCGCGTGCCGGAGCGGGCGGCCTTGTTGATGGGAAAATCAGCCCCCCTGGCGGTGGTGTTGAGTGGCACGGCCCTGGTGGCCTGCGGGGAATGGAATATCCACCATGGCGTGGCCGTGGTGGGCGCTCTGTCCGTCGGCCTGCCCCACATCGATTTGTCCTTTCTGGGCGCGGGGGGGCCTTGGCTGGACTTGTTACCGGCCGCCGCCTTGATTGCGCTGATCGGTTATGTGGAGAGCGTGTCGGTGGCCAAGGTGCTGGCCAACCGGCGCCGCCAACGGGTCGATCCGGATCAGGAACTGATCGCTTTGGGGGTCGCCAACCTGGGGGCGGCGTTCACCGGGGCCATGCCGGTGGCCGGGGGATTCAGCCGCACGGTGGTCAACGACACGGCCGGGGCGCGCACGCCACTCGCCGGGGTTTTCACCGCGATCCTGGTGGGTCTGGCGGCGCTCTATCTCACGCCGCTGTTCAGCTACATGCCCCAGGCGATTCTTGCCGCCATCATCGTGGTGGCGGTGCTGAACCTGGTGGATGTGGCAGCCCTGCGCCAGGCGTGGCGCTATGACCGGACCGATGCCGGCGCGCTGCTTGCCACCCTGGCGGGAGTGGTGGCGCTTGGCGTGGAACGCGGATTGTTGTTGGGCCTCGCCCTGTCCCTGTTGCTGTTCATCTGGCGCGCCGGACATCCCCATATCGCCCGCGTCGGGAAGATGCCGGGCAGCGAGCATTTCCGCAACATCCAGCGCCATGCCGTTGAGACCTGGCCGGAAATCCTGCTGGTGCGCGTCGATGAAAGCCTGTGTTTCGCCAATGCCGGGCCGGTGGAGGATTTCATCCTGCAGGCCATTCGGGAAAAACCCGAAACCCGCCACGTCGTACTCATCGCCAGCGCGGTCAACGCCATTGACACCAGTGCGCTGGACATGTTGCTGGGTTTGATCGATGCCCTGCGCTCACTGGACGTCACCTTGCATCTGGCCGAGGTCAAGGGGCCGGTCATGGACCGCCTGCGGCGGGTCGACCTGCCTGGACAACTTGCGCCGGGTCGCATCTTCCTGCATACCCACGAAGCCGTACGGACGCTTACGGATCAGGCAACACTTTCCCGGGATTCATCACATCATGCGGGTCAAGAGCGTGCTTGAGGGTGCGCATGAGGTCCAGGGTGACCGCATCCTTGTAACGCGCCATCTCGCCTCGCTTGAGCTGGCCGATGCCATGTTCGGCGGAAAAGCTGCCGCCCTGGGCCACCACCCGATCGTGCACCAGCCGCTCCAATGCGTCGCGTTGGTCCAGGAAATCCTGGACATCGCCCCCCTGCGGCAGGGACAGGTTGAAGTGGAGATTGCCATCGCCAAGATGCCCGAAAACGCAGGGCCGCGCACCGGGAAAGCGGCTTTCCAGCAACGGCAGCATCTCGCCGATGAATGCCGCCATGCGGGCACGTGGCAGGGCAATATCGTGTTTGATGCTGGGCCCTTCGCGCCGCTGCGCATCGGGGATGGCATTGCGCACCGCCCAGAGACGCGCGCCTTGGGATGCGTTCTGGGCCACGACCGCGTCGCGGATCTCGCCCGAACGCAGGGCCGCGCCCAGAATTTGGCTCAAGCGATCCGACAAGCCCGCATCGCTGCTCGCCCCAGAGAGTTCCAGCAGCACGTTCCAGGGGCTGGTTTCCAATTGCCGTGCCGGCAGGTCGGGGAAGTGACGGGCCACCAGTTCCAGAGAAAATGCCGACATGAGTTCAAAGGCCGTCAAGGCCTCCCCCACTGCCCCGCTCAACCGCCCCAGCAGGCGCAGGGCAGCGGCGGGATCGGAAACCGCGACCTGGGCCGTCACCTGCTGCGCCGGATGGGGCACCAAGCGCAAAATTGCCGCCGTGATGACGCCCAGGGTGCCCTCCGCGCCAATGAACAGCTGCTTGAGGTCATAACCGCTGTTGTCCTTGCGCAGGCCCTTGAGGTCTGACCAGATCCGTCCGTCGGCAAGGACCACTTCCAAACCCAGGCACAGCTCGCGCACATTGCCGTAGCGCAACACATTGTGCCCCCCGGCATTGGTGGCCAGGTTGCCGCCGATCTGGCACTCCCCCGCCGAGGCCAGGCTCAAGGGAAACCACAGGCCAGCCGCATCAGCAGCCGCCTGCACCTCAGCAAGGCGGCAGCCGGCTTCCACCGTCACGGTGGCCTCGACCGGATCCAGTGCCAGCACGCGCCGCATGCGTTTCAGGTTGAGCACGATCTGGCGGCCGCTGCCATCGGGCAGCGCGCCCCCACACAGCCCCGTCAGCCCGCCCTGAGGCACGACGGCGATACCGTGGGTCTGGGCGTACTGAACCACGGCAGCCACCTCGGCGGTGCTGCCCGGAAGCACCACGGCCAGTGCTGCGCCGGTGAATCTTCCGCGCGGCTCTTCCAGAAAGGAGGCCTGGTCTTGTGGGGTGGATCGAACACCCCGCGCGCCGCAGACGGTTCGGAAAAACGCCAGATGGGCGGCGGCTTGCTGGGGATTCACCGGGCCAGCACCACTTTGCCGAACTGATTTCCGCTGGCCAGGTGCTCGAATGCCGGCCGCACGGCATCCCAAGGCAGCATCTGGTCGATCACCGGCACCAGCGCCGTGGCATCGACGGCCCGGCCCAGATCCTCCAGCATGCGGCGGCTGCCCACGAACAGGCCCTGCAAGCGCACGCTGCGCATCAATACCCGGCGCAAATCGATCTGGCTGGAAACACCGGACAAGACCCCGATGATGGCAATCCGGCCGCCAGGCCGCACCGCCTCGATGGACTGAGCCAGGGTGCCCGCACCGCCTACCTCCACGACCTGGTCCACGCCCCGCCCGCCGGTCAGCGCCTGCACCGCCTTGCCCCAGGCCGGTGTGGTTCCGCTATTGATGCCGGCATAGGCGCCCAATGCCTTGGCTCGGGCCAGTTTTTCCTCACTGCGGGATACCACGATGACCTGCGCCCCATGGGCACGGGCGATCTGCAGGGCAAACAGGGACACGCCACCGGTGCCGATGACCAGCACGGTGTCGCCGGACTGGATCCCGCCCTGCGCCACCAGGGCATGCCAGGCGGTGACCCCGGCGCAGGGCAGGCAGGCGACCTGGGCATCGGTGAGGGAATCCGGACTGCGCACCAGTCCGGTATCGGGCAGGATCACTTCCTCGGCCAGCATGCCGTCGAGGGGACCGCCCAGGGTGCGCCGCCCACAACGGCTGTCCACTTCCCCGTCCAGCCAATCCTGGGCAAACACGCTCATGACCCGGTCGCCGGGACGCCACGCGGTCACCCCCGCCCCCACGGCCACCACCGTCCCCGCGCCGTCCGAGCACGGGATCAGCGGCAAGGCCTGGCGAGGATTGTAGAGGCCCAGGACCATCATGAGGTCGCGATAATTCAGGGATACCGCGCCGACTCGCACCCGAACCTGGCCCGGGCCGGGATCTGCCAATGACCGCTGCGCCAGACGCAGGCCATCCAGCCCAAACTTTTCCAGTTCCACCACCTGCGTCATGAATCAGCTCCCTCCGCTACCGCAACCGTGTCCAGCCTGTAAGGCCGACCCGTTGAGCCGCTTGTTTTTTCAAAGAAAAGGCGTGAACAGACGGGCGATCCCATCACGCAATTTGATCGGCAGGGATCGCGCATCCACATCGACCAGGCTGCAAGGCCGCGCCGCCCGTATCCGCGCCGCGACCCGTTCATCCAGTGCCACGGCGAGTCTTGAATCATAGCATTCGAGGTTGCCCTCGAAATTCAGGCGCAGACTGCGCGGATCCCAGTTGGCCGAGCCCAGGAAGACCCAGGTTTCATCGACCACCATCAGCTTGCTGTGATCGAATGCCCCGGTGCTGAACCACACCCGGCAGCCATGGCCCAGCACCTGCCAGAGCTGACCCATCATGGCCCAGTGCACAAAAGGCAGGTTGTTGTGGGCGGGCAGGAGAATATCGACTTCGACGCCGCGCATCGCCGCCAGATTCAAGGCATTGATCAGGCTGCGATCGGGCAGGAAATAGGGGGTCATGATGCGAATCCGGCGCTTGGCCACGCTCAGCGCGCCGAGCAAAACCCAGGACAGTTTGTCCAGATCCTCATCCGGTCCATCCGGAACCGCGCGACAAAACACCGCGCCAGCAGGATGCAGCATCGGCGGGAACCAGGATTCGCCGTTAAGATTTTCGCCAGCGGCGAACGCCCAGTCCTGGGCAAACATCTCCTGAAGTTGCCGCACCACCGGCCCCTCCACGCGAAAATGCAGGTCCTGGGTAAATCGTCGACCACTGCTCTGGCAATGATGAACGCGGAGATTCATGCCACCGGTAAAACCCAGCCGCCCATCACACACCAGCAGCTTGCGGTGGTTGCGCAGATTCAAGCCCACCAGCCAACTGGCGCGCCGCCCTGGAAAAAAACGGGCGACCGTAATGCCCACGCCTTGCAGCACGGGGACCATGGGTGGCCAGGAATAGCGTTCCCCCGCGGCATCCACCAGCACCCGCACCTGCACCCCCCGGATGCGCGCACGGGCGAGCGCGTCACAGAAAGCGCGACCGACGCGGTCGTTGCCGAAAATATAGGTGGACAGGGTCACGCTGAACCGCGCTTCATCGATCGCGGCCAACATTTCTGGAAAAGCCCCGTCTCCATCCACCAACGTCTGGATAGTGTTCCCGGCGAGCAGCGGCAGATGGGTGACCCGGGTCACCAGCTCGGCCAGCTCGGTCAGATGCGCATTGCCCGGCCCCACTGCCAAGCGCAGCGCTGCGGAGTGGATGCCCGGCAGGGCTTGTCCACGCGGCGGCCAGATCGGTCGATTCAGGCTGCTGGCACGGCGCCGGATGCGGTTGACACCAAAGAGCAGGTACAACAAGGCGCCCAACACGGGCATGAACCACAGCACCACGATCCACAGGGTCGCGGCGCGCGGGTCGCGTTTGACCAGGGCCACATGGCAGGTCAGCGCCACCGCCAGCAGGGTCGCGAACAGGGCCGGAAGGCCGTACCACCACGCCATGGATTTACAGTTGTTCTATCAGGTGACTTCTCCAGCGGAAGAACCGGAGAAGGCCCGGACCAGTTCGGTCACCAAGGGCTTCATGAAGAAACTGTCTGTGGGCATCACGTCCACCCGGATTCCCTGACGTGCGAGATCATCGGCCGCCACGGGACCGATGGCCGCCACCCGGGTGCGTGCCATGCCCCGAAGCAGCGCGGCGGACAGGCCATGACGCTGGGCCACGTCCCGCAGCCGCCGGTACTGGGGTTGGCTGGTGAAGACGATGGCGTCAATGCCGCCCTGGTCCAGGGCGTGGATCAGGGCGACAATCTGGTCATCGTCGGACTGGGGCGCATAGACATAGGGCGCCACCGGTCGGGCCACTCCGCCAGCCTGTTGCAGCGCCGCCATGAGGGGCAGATTCGGCTCATCACCATACAACTGAACGCCGACCGTCTGGCCCGCCAGCGCCATCCCCTGCAAGGTCTCGATCACGCCGGCCGTAGTGGGCGCAGCTGCGTTCCAGCGCGCATCCAGGCCAAGTTCCTTGAGTACTCGCGCCGGCTTGGGCCCGCGCACCAACATCGGTTGGCACGCCAACGCTTCCCCAAATTCCCGCGTGAGTCCGGCGCGTTCAGCAAACCCCAGCAAGCGGCGCAGCCCCTCGCCGGTCAGCAGAATGGTCAGCGCCGGCGGATCCTGGATGAATTCGCGGAGCCATTGAAGCACTGCCGCCTCATTCGGGTGATCGAGGATCGCCACCATGGGGCAACGCCAGATCATCGCCCCCCGGCGTTCCAGCAAGCCCGCCAGCACATCCAGCAGCCGTGTTTCGGGCAGTGCAATGGTGCGTGTGGCAAGCGGCAGTTCATCGACCACGGTGCGTCCTCAGGGGTAGTACAGGCTCAGGGTTTCCGCCAGGCAGCAGGGCTTTTCCTGCCCTTCCCGTTCCACACTCAACTGGGTCACCGTCTGGATCGCGCCGGCAATCTCGCGCACGCCCTTGAGCGTTACGCGCACGCGGATGCGGCTGCCCACCGGTACGGGGGCAGTGAATCGCAGCTTGTTCATGCCGTAGTTCACCCCCATGCGCATCCCATTGATCTGGAGGACCTCATCCACCAGGGCGGGCGTCAGCGCGATGGTCAGGTAGCCGTGGGCGATGGGCACGCCATGGGGGGATTCCAAGCGACAGCGCTCGGGATCGGTGTGGATCCACTGGTTGTCCCCTGTGGCCTGCGCAAACTGGTTGATGCGCTCCTGGGTGACCTCCACCCAATTGCTGACGCCGACCTCCTGGCCCACCATCTCTTTCAGTTCGGCGATGCCATTGATCACCCGTTTGGCCATTCTGCCGTTCTCCTTGTGTCACATGCCGTTGGTTTGGGTTGGAGCGGTCGGATCGACGCTTGCCATCGCCCTGGCGTTGTCATAATTGATGGACTTTAGCGCAGCCGATGGGATGGGGAGAAGTGCGCCGTCACTCCTGGCCTGGCGTCGGCACGGTGATGGGCGGGAAAGGAACGGGGGGAAAGGCCAGCCCAAACCGGTAGCCCCGATCCACGCAATAGCGCAGCCATTTATTCAGGAGAACATTGATTGCCCAACGTTCAGACAGGGGAATCAGCGGCTTGCCGCGCCTTGCTTCCGGAACGGGATCTGGAATCGCCTCGCACTGCCGGGCATCGTGATACACCCGCAACTGCAGATCCGGGATGGCCTGGGGGGCGCCCGTTTCACCGAAGTAGTGCGTCAGGTGATAGGTCGTGGTGAAGCGATCCCGCTGCAGCACGGACAGATACAGCGCCGGCAGTGCCGGGGATGATCGGGCCACGGCGCCCCAGGGATAAGGCTCGATGGTGCCCAGCAGACAGGCCAGCACGGCATGGTTTTGTTCGTACAGCGCCAGAAGACCCGCCAGATTGGGTTGGGCGTAGCGATCGGCAACGGAGGAAACGGACAGAAGATTCACGACAGGTCATCCTGGCACAAACGGATCTCGATGCGTGGCGTGGGCTAAGCTTGTGATAAGGTTTTCAGCCTCGATGGACGTTGGCTAAGGAGCACTTATGGCGCATGAAGGCTATCATGAATCAGCGGCAAATCTGCGGCCTGAGACCCAGGATCTGCATCGGGCAATCGTTTCCCTGATGGAAGAGCTGGAGGCAATTGATTGGTACCAGCAACGGGTTGATGCCTGTCAGGACCCCGAGCTCCAGGCCATCCTGGCGCACAATCGGGACGAAGAGAAGGAGCACGCCGCCATGCTGATCGAGTGGCTGCGCCGCCGGGATGCCCGCTTCGACAAGGAACTGCGCGACTACCTGTTTACCGACAAACCGCTCGCGACGCTGGAACAAGCGCACGCCGGCAAAGGCAAGGATGACGCGGCGGTCTAGCGACATCCCGGACGATTCAAAAAACAATCCACCATTGCACGAGGGATCTTGGAAATGGCCAATCAATTTGATTTGCGGCGCACGGTGTTGCTGATAACGGGCGTGGTGTTCAGCGGCTTCGGTCTGTTGTGCCTGCTGTACCCCGACCTGCTGACCCGTCTGACAGGGATCGCTTCCCCCACGCTCACCGGTCAGATTGAACTGCAGGCAGTCTACGGTGGCCTGCAGATCGGTTTTGGCGTGCTGCTGCTGGCCTGCGCCATCCTGCCGCACTGGTCTGGCGCTGGGATCTGGGTCGTGGTGGCTTTGGTGGGCGGACTGGCGCTGGGACGCGGCGCGGGTGTCGCCGCGTATGGCTGGGAGAGCATCTACACGAGCTTTTCGCTGATCTATGAAGCCCTGACCAGCCTGACGGCCTTGGTCGCGGCGTTTTATAACCCGCCTCTGAAGCGGAAACCGCAGCCACTGCCTGTGGTGATGCCTCAACCGGTTCCCGTGCCACCGGCCGCAGCCAATCCGACGCCTTATTCCCCCATGCCGTGAAGCGAGCCGCGCCGATCTGATTTGCCGGGGGGGGGAAGCGCCTAGAAAAAGCGCCGGGGGACGCCGGTCTGATCCACGATGGTGCTGGCGATCTCCTCAATCGACTTGAAGGTGGAGTTGATCCAGGGGATCGACTCCACCTCGAACAGGCGCTGGGCTTCATGGATTTCCCAGGCGCATTGTTTCGGCGAGGAATAGGGGCTGTTGGGGCGGCGTTCGGATCGAATCTGCACCAGCCGTTCCGGATCGATGCTCAGGCCGTAGAGTTTCTTGCGATGAGGTGCCAGCCGATCCGGCAGCACCATCGCATGCAGGTCATCTTCGATCAACGGATAATTCGCGGCGCGCAGGCCGAACTGCAGTGCCAGATAAAGGCAGGTCGGGGTCTTGCCGCAGCGGGAAACGCCCACCAGGATGATCTCGGCTTGGCGGTAGTTGTGGGGCGCGTTGCCGTCATCGTTTTCGAGGGCGAAATGCATGGCCTCGATGCGAGCCTGATAGGCGCGCTGGTTGGCGATGCCATGAGCGCGCCCCGCGCTGTGGGTGGACTCCAGGCCCAGCTCCATTTCGAGCGGATCGATAAAGGTCCCGAACAAATCCAGCAGGTAGCCCTGGCTCTGTTGCAGCATCGTGATGACCCGATCATCGACCAGGGTGCAGAACAGCAAGGGGCGCACGCCATCATCGCGCGCCGCCCGGTCGATCATCTCCACCGTGCGCCGCGCCTTTTCCTCGCTCTGGATAAAAGGCACACTGATCTGGCGGAACTCCACCCCATCGAACTGGGTGAGCAGGCTTCCGCCCAGCGTTTCGGCGGTAATCCCGGTGCGGTCGGAGAGATAGAAAACGGTACGTTTACTGGCCATCTATGGTAACCTGCGCCCGCTAAAAAACCGCGCCACAATAGTGTCTTCCGCCCTCGACAAGGCGGCCACTGAATGGAACCTTCCCGGCAGGTTAGGCGACTTCGGCAATCGCTTCAACCATGACCGGAACGGGCACGCCGGCACCCCATGCACGGCATCCTCTCAACCTCTGGGGGTTTGGTCTTGGAAAGCTATGTCATCTGGTTTGATGGCCTTGGGATGGGCGATGTAGACCGCGTGGGCGGCAAGAATGCCTCCCTCGGCGAAATGATCAGCAATTTGCGCTCCGCAGGCGTTCATGTGCCGGATGGCTTCGCCACCACAGCGCAGGCCTATCGGGATTTCCTGCGCGAGACCGGATTGCAGGAGCGCATTGATTCCACCTTGGCCGCGCTCGATGTGGATGACGTGAATACCCTGGCCAAGACCGGCGCTGAAATTCGCCGCTGGATCCTGGAGGCGCCGCTGCCTGCGCGCCTCAATGACGAGATCGCCATCGCTTATCGCCAGATGATGGCGCAGGCCGGCGGCGAGATTTCCGTCGCCGTACGCTCTTCGGCCACCGCCGAGGACTTGCCGGATGCCTCCTTCGCTGGACAGCAGGAAACCTTCCTGAATGTGGAAGGCCTGGAAGCGGTCCTGCACGCGATTCGGGAAGTGTTCGCGTCTCTCTACAACGACCGCGCCATTTCCTACCGCGTCCACAAGGGCTTTGACCACAGCCTGGTCGCGCTGTCCGCCGGCATCCAGCGCATGGTGCGCAGCGACATCGGCGCATCCGGCGTCATGTTCACCCTGGACACCGAGTCCGGCTTCAATGGCGTGGTGTTCATCACCGCCTCCTACGGCCTGGGCGAGATGGTGGTCCAGGGGGCAGTCAATCCCGACGAATTCTATGTCCACAAGGTCACCCTGGAAGCCGGACGTCCCGCCGTGCTGCGGCGCGTGCTGGGCACCAAGCTGATCCAGATGATCTATGCCGACCCCGCCCAGGGCGGCAAGCGCGTCGAGACCGTGCCCGTCCCGGAAAGCGATCGCCAGCGCTTTTGCTTGACCGACCTGGAAATCGAGGAATTGGGGCGTCAGGCCCTGATCATCGAAAAGCACTACGGTCGGCCCATGGACATCGAATGGGGCAAGGACGGCCGCGACGGCAAGATCTACATCCTTCAGGCCCGTCCGGAAACCGTCAAGAGCAATGTCACGCATCGGACCCTGGAACGCTACCTGCTCAAGGAAAAGCCAGGCACCCCGCTGGCCCAGGGACGCGCCATCGGCCAGAAGATCGGAGCCGGCCCGGTGCGCATCATCAACGACATTTCCCAGATGGACCGCGTCCAGCCCGGCGATGTACTGGTAACCGACATGACCGACCCGGACTGGGAACCGATCATGAAACGGGCCGCCGCCATCGTCACCAACCGCGGTGGACGCACCTGTCATGCCGCCATCATCGCTCGGGAACTGGGCATCCCCGCCGTGGTGGGATGCGGCAATGCCACGACGACGATCAAGGACGGCGAGCCGGTCACGGTCTCCTGCGCGGAAGGCGATACCGGCATGGTCTATCCCGGTCAGCTGGCGTTCGAATTGCGCACCGCGGAACTCGACGCCATGCCCGAGATTCCGGTCAAGATCATGATGAACGTCGGCAATCCCGACCGCGCCTTCGATTTTGCCATGCTGCCGCACAACGGCATCGGGCTGGCGCGGCTCGAATTCATCATCAATCGCATGATCGGCGTGCATCCCAAGGCCCTGCTCCATTTTGACGAACAGGCCCCCGAACTGCAGGCCCAGATCCGCAAGCAGATGGCCGGCTATTCCGACCCGGTGGAGTTCTATGTCGCCCGTCTCACGGAAGGCATTGCCACATTGGCCGCGGCATTCTGGCCGCATCCTGTGATCGTACGAACCTCGGACTTCAAGTCCAATGAGTACGCCAACCTGATTGGCGGCGCGCAGTACGAGCCCCATGAGGAAAATCCCATGCTGGGTTTCCGTGGCGCCTCGCGTTACGTGTCGGAAGACTTCAAGCCCTGTTTTGAACTGGAATGCCAGGCGCTGAAGCGGGTTCGCAATGACATGGGACTCACCAACGTGCAGGTGATGATTCCCTTCGTGCGCACCCCCGAGGGCGCCCGCAAGGTCACCGTTCTGTTGGCCGAGAATGGGCTCAAGCGTGGGGAGAACGACCTCAAGCTCATCATGATGTGCGAACTGCCCTCCAACGCCCTGTTGGCCGATGAGTTCCTGCAGTATTTCGACGGCTTCTCCATTGGCTCCAACGACCTGACCCAGTTGACGCTGGGGCTGGATCGGGACTCCGCCGTGGTGGCGGGCATGTTCGATGAGCGCAATCCGGCTGTCAAAAAACTGCTGGCCATGGCCATCGCCGCCTGCCGGGCCCAGAACAAGTATGTCGGCATCTGCGGCCAGGGGCCATCCGATCATCCCGATCTCGCCAAATGGCTGGTGGAACAGGGCATCCAGAGCATGTCCCTCAATCCCGACACGGTCATTCCCACCTGGCTTTACCTCGCCGAGAAGAAAGTCGCGCCGTGAAAATATCGGCTAGCTGCCACATTGGGTAGGGCATATGCCCTACCCGATTCCTGACCTGCCATGATCAAGCGCATTCATCCCGCCGCCCTGCTGATCCTGGGATCGAGCTTCCTTTTTGCCAGCATGGGCGCGCTGATCAAGATGGTTTCGCCGGATCTCGGCAACCCCATGGTGGTGTTTTTCCGCAACGCCTTCGGTCTGCTCGCGCTTACACCCTGGGTATGGCGGCTACGCACTGAAGGTTTGCGCAGTGATCACCTGGGCCTGCACCTGATTCGTGACGGCACTGGCCTGGCCGCCATGGCCTGCTTTTTCTACGCCATTCCCCGCCTTGATCTGGCCAATGCCATGCTCCTCAACTACAGCGCCCCGTTGTTCATCCCTTTCATCGCCTGGATCTGGCTGAAGGAGCGTATCGCGCCGACTGTGGCCCTGGCGGTGCCCGTAGGCTTCATGGGCCTCTTGATGATCCTGAAACCCACGGTAGCCATGACGCCGCCCGCCCTGATTGGCCTGTTGTCGGGATTCCTTGCCGCCATCGCCATGGTGGGCATTCGCCGCATGGCGGGGGTCGAGCCGCCCTTGCGCACGGTGTTTTACTTTTCCCTCTTCAGCACGCTGGTCTCCGGCCTGGCCCTGCCGTGGGGCTGGCAAACGCCAAGGTGTTGGCACTGGCTCGCCTTGCTCGGGATCGGCGGGCTGGCCGCAGCGGCGCAAATGCTGCTCACCATGGCCTATAACCGGGCACCGGCCGGCCAAACCGGGGTGTATACCTATCTGGCGGTGGCCTTCGGTGCGATTTATGGCTGGGCACTGTGGGGCGAACGCCCCGATGCCTGGAGCCTGTTGGGGATGGGGTTGGTCATCGCTGCCGCCATGTGGGCCAGCCGCCTGCCCTACCCCATCAGCGCCCCGCCCCAGCGGGAGCTTGCGCGGCATTGACGAAGAGGTGCTGACGGTAGAAGGCGAGTTCCGCGACCGACTCGCGAATATCATCCAGTGCGAGATGGGCGCCAGATTTCTTGATGCCGCGGCTGATGTCGGGAAGCCAGCGGCGGGCCAATTCCTTGATCGTGCTGACATCGATATGTCGATAGTGGAAATAGGCCTCCAGGGTGGGCATGAGCCGGTGCAGGAAACGCCGATCCTGGCAAATGCTGTTGCCACACATGGGGGAAGCCCCCGCGGGCACCCAACGGCGCAGGAATTCCAGCGTGCGGCGTTCCGCTTCGAGCGGATCGATGCGGCTGGCCCTCACCCGCTCCAGCAGTCCCGAACCCAGATGCTGGCGTTTGTTCCAGTCATCCATGCGATCGAGCACGGTTTCGGGCTGATGGATGGCGACGACCGGCCCCTCGGCCAGCACCCGCAGGTCCTTGTCGGTGATGAGCGTGGCAATTTCGATGATTTGGTCCCGAGTGGTATCCAGACCCGTCATCTCAAGATCGATCCAGATCAGATGGTCAGCGCTGACCGTCATGAGATTTCCTTGTAATTATGAATGCTCGTCGCATTCTATCAGGCAGGGCAAGGGTGTATGCCGTCGTAACGATCAAATGGGTTAGGATGGCCCCCTCAATGCTGCGCGAGGAACCCAGTTCATGAATGACGCGACGACGGTTCTGGCACAGAAACGCTGCCGCCCCTGCGAAGGCAACCTGCCACCGCTTGCGCCCGAGCGGGTGCTGACCCTGTTGCCCAAGCTCCATCCCGACTGGCATTTGCGTGAAGACGGCCGCGGGATCGAGCGCGTGTTGCGCTTTCGCAACTACTACCAGACCGGTGCCTTCGTCAATGCGGTGATGTGGATTGCCCATCAGGAAGATCATCATCCCGACATCCTGTTCGGCTACAACGAGGCCCGCGTCAGCTATACCACCCACGCGATCGACGGCCTGTCGGAAAATGATTTCATCTGTGCCGCCAAGGTGGATGCCCTGTTCCCTGCCGATGAGTGAGGTCGTTGAGACCGACTGGGCTCGGGTCCTGGTCGACCATGGTCGTAACCTGCTGCTTGAAACCGAGCAAGGCCAGCGCCTTCGGGCCCAAGGCCGCCGCATTACCCCGCCGCCGGTCACCGGGGATCGCGTCCACTTCGAGGATCTGGGGGGTGGTCAGGCGCGGATTCTGGCGGTTCTCCCGCGCGGTCCGATTTTTCGCCGTCTGGAGGGCCGTCTCAATAGCCGTGTGGCAGCGGCCAATGTCGATCAATTATTGATTGTCTTCGCGCCGTTGCCCGAACCTGAACCCGAACTGCTGGATCGCTATCTGGTCGCAGCCCACGTGCTGGGCTTGCGTCCTGTGCTGTTGATGAACAAGGCCGACCTGCCCGCCGCCCAATGCGCACAAGCAGAAAACGTGCTGGCCGAGTACACGGCGCTGGGTTACCCCTGTTTGCGTATCAGTGGTCGCACAAATGTGGGCTTGGACGCGCTGCGCGACCACATGGCGGGAATGGCCAGCTTGCTGGTAGGGCAGTCAGGGGTAGGCAAATCGGCGCTAACCAACGCGCTGGTTCCCGGTGCACTGAGCCGGGTCGGTGAACTCTCCGAGGCCCTGGGCACCGGGCGTCATACCACCACCACCACCCGTTGGCATCCGCTCCCCGGGGGGGGCGCACTGCTCGACGCGCCGGGCGTGCGGGATTTCAAACTCTGGCCCCTGTCGCCCCATGAACTGCTACAGGGATTCCCGGAATTTTCCGGACTTGCGCCCTGTCGCTTCGCCAACTGCCTGCATCAATACGAACCGGACTGCGCGGTGCGAGCCGCGCGCGAGGACGGACGCATCCCGGCGCGGCGCCATGACCATTACCTGCGCCTTTTGGCCCAGATGCAGCAAACGCCGGCCTGGCGACGGGACAATTAGTCACACGCCGAGCCGATAACGCATTCGTTGAGGCAAGCCGGATTGCATGCGGCACAATTCAAGTCCGCGATGCCCTGGCGTTCACCGATGGGGTTTTCTCCAGGAACAAGACTTGCCTGTCGGGCGGATTCGGGGCACTTAAGTTACGCTAGCAGCCTGTCGGGTTTTTGCTCTTGCGATTTGTTTTGAATCCGACGTGGATGTTTCACAATAAGTCATTGATACAATGGCGGCTGTGAGATTCAGATGGCAGCCCCATTCATCCCTGTGAATCGCGACACGGACTACCTGCTGCCGCCGTCGGTGCAGGAGTGGCTGCCGGCCGGTCATCTGGTGCGGTTTGTCGTCGATGTGGTGAACCAGCTGGACTTGTCGCGGCTGGAATCGGCCTATTCCGGCCGGGGTTCGACGCCGTATCCCCCGTCGGTGCTGCTGGGCCTGCTGATCCATGGCTATGCCACCGGGGTGTATTCGAGCCGCGCGATCGAGCGGGCGGCCTACGGCTTTAAGCCCGACAGGATGCTAGCTGTTCTAGTAGATCGTCGCTGTCGATTGCCATGGCTACTCCTGCCTACCTTTTTATGTTTGCTTCACCCCACACTCACCGGCACCAGGGTCATGGTGTCGTTGCCGAAGATGTCGATCACCTTCACCGCCACGGTGTAGCGCCCCGGCCGGTCGTAGCTGTGCAGGGCGGTGGTCAGTTCCAGGTTGCGGTCGCGGCGGGTGCGGAAGCTCTGCCATTCGTTCTCGAAGATGTAGCCGCCGGTCCAGCGCTCTTCGAATTCCACCACTTCGTCATTCCCGCCTCCGATCGGAGTCGAGGGCAGGCTCCGGCGGGAGTCCAACGGATCGGCGGCGTCCTGGATTCCCGCGTTCGCGGGAATGACGGAATCAAGGCCCATGTTCTTCGCCACCTTGATGATCTCCTTGCGGCTCATGTAGTCGAAATCCACCGCCCAGTAATCCACCCAGTCGGTCCAGTGGCGGGTCAGGCGCTCCTTGTTGACGATGCCGTCCTTGCTCTTGCTCACCTTGTAGAGTTGGCCCTGTTCGCACATGACTTCGCTCTTGCCTTCCTTCATGGCGGCAATCGCGGCTTCAAAGGCGCCCTGGGTGTAGTAGACCGAGAAGTCGGTCAGCTCAATGCTGACCGCGAACTTGTTCTTCGGGTCGTAGCGCGGCGTGGCCTCGACAAAGCTGATGTCGTGGAACACCACCTGGCCCTTGTCCACGGCGCGCTTGTCGAACACCTCGGCGGGGATGTATTTCGGGGTCAGGTCGATGCCCTTGCCGCGCGCTTCTTCGAGCACCGCCGGGAACAGCCCCATCTCGAACTCGAAGGCCAGCACGTCCACCCGCGTGGCGCCGCGCTTGCGGCATTCGGTGATGACTTCCTCCACGAACAGCCGGCCGACCGGCAGGTTGATCGGGCCGATCACTACCAGCCGGCCGTTGCGGGCGCCGTGGAAAAAACCGTCCTGCGCGTCTTCGCTGCCGCCAAAGGCGGTGGCCTTGTAGGCGCGCAGGATCAGCTCGCGGAATTCGTTTTCCTTTTGGGCCAGGGCCTGTTCCTTCTGCGCACCGGTCAGCCGGCCGCCGACGTTCAGGTAGGCCTGGCGCTCGTAGCGACCCAGATTCAGCACCTCGAAGGCGCGGAAGTTTTTCTCCGCCGCCTTCAGCTCGCGCTGCACACCGATCAGCCGCTTGCGCGTGGTGTGGATGCCGAACTTGCCGAGGTCGGCGGCGATCCACTTGCGGCCGAGTTTCTCCGCCACCGCCGCCGTGGTGCCGGAGCCGCAAAAAAAATCGGCGACTAGATCGCCTTCGTTGCTGCTGGCCTTGATGATTCGATTGAGCAGGGCTTCGGGTTTTTGGGTGGGATAGTCAACACGCTCTTTTGCAGTTGGGGCCAGCAGCATATCCGTCCAGAGCGTTGACGCTGCAACTCCGGGACGTTCGTCGAGGTAGTACTTGATGTACGGCTGACCCGTACTTGAGTAGTAGAGCTTCCCCGCTTCATCGAACTCTTCCATTTTCGCCTTGGAATAGGCCCAGTAACGTCCTTTTGGTGGTACAACGCCCCGCCAGTGGTACGAGGTATCGCCGCCCGGTTTTGCTGCGGTTGGAGTCACGAGTCGATATCGTCGGCCCGACTCAACCTTGTTGTATTGCGATTCGATTTGTTCGTCGGAGAACGGAACGTACTGCGTACTCCAAGCCTTTCGCGCGTCATCTCGGGCAAAGAAGAGAATCGTGTCATCCACGGTGTCGAAGTGACGCGCCCCCTGCTTCGCGTCGCCGTGAGCGGTAGTTCTCCGCCAGCAAATTTGATTTACGAAGTTGTCGTTGCCAAAGACTTCATTCAAGGCACATCGCATCTACGCATTCACCCGCCAATCACAATGCACATAAATACTCCCATCCTCCGCCAACAAATCCCTCATCAAGATCAGCCGCTCGTAAATCATCGCAATGAACGAATCCGCGCCGCGCCCCCAGGTGTCGCGGTAGGCGATCTGCTCCAGCAGGTTCGGTTCCTTGTGGAAGGTCTCGCCGCCGATCTCGATGTCCATGCTGAAATCCGCGCCCACGTCGAACGGCGGGTCGATGTAGATCAGCTTGAGGCCGCCGGCGTCCTCGATCTGCCGGCGCAGCGCGCCGGCCTTGAGTGAGGACAGGATCAGCTTGTTGTCGCCCCAGATCAGCTTATTGCTCCAGCCGCGCAACTGCCGGCCACGGCTGTCGAACAGGTCTTCCTGCGCCCTGGTTTCGGTGCGCGGCTCGTCGATGTGCTCCAGGGTCTGGAACGGCAGCACTGTGGTGCACACGTCCCGCGTTTTGCCGTTCCACACCAGCTCCACCTCGCGCTTGTCCTCGAACAGCACGAAGCGGTACCGCTCCGGCAGCGGCCGCCCCTGCTGGAGCAGCGCGATCAGGTCGCGCTGCTCGGCGTCGGTGAGTTCGTAGGCTTTTTTGTCTTGACGGGCCATCGTTCAGGGTGCCGATTGGGGTGGTTCAATGCGTTCGAGAATGGCAACGGCCAGCGCCTTGAAGTCGCTCCAGGCCTGCTTCACCGCTTGGGCATGGCTACCGATGGCACCGTCGGCCGTGGTGAGCTGAAAGATGGGTTTATGTGCTTCCTGCGCCATGGGCGCGAGGCTGCGGTAGTGTTTCAGCCGAGCCAGGCAATGGCCATCGATGGGCTGAATTTTTGGCGAGACGGTTTGATTCAACACGCTTTTTTGATATGTCTCGGGAATTTTGTCTGCCCACTTTTTGTAAGCCTGAACCGGCCGCGACAGGCGCTCGGTGTGCTGCATGAGGACGTAGCCTACGGGTTGCATGGCACCGGCCGGCAGCGCGAAAGCTGGATTGGGCCAGTTGTCCACTCGCTTCTTCCAGTCGGTCCGCCAGGTCCGCAAGGTCGGGCCGAGGTTGCGCAGGCCCTGCAACGAAAAGAGATCGGCGGCAAGGGGAATAACAACGTGGTCGCTCGCAATCAATGCGGAACGATTGATGGCGCCCAAGTGCGGCCCGACGTCGGCAAGAATCATATCCGCCTGGTGCTCAGTCGCTGCCATTTGGGCCACCTGCCAGAACGCCGACAGCAGGCGCATGGGGCGATAGTGGTTGGTGGAGCCCATGGCAGCCGGCCAAGCCTCCGACAGCGCATCTTCAAACCCCGCCAAGGCCAGATCGCCGGGCACCAGTTGCAGACGTGACTTGATGGATCGGGTTTGCGGGGGAAGGATGTCGCCGACCTCCATGAGCGGCTTGATGCACTGGTAAATGGTGGTGTTGCGGGGCGCCGTGTTGTCGGGATCCCACAGAATTTCCAGCTCGTCTTCCGACAAAAAAGCCGATGTCAGGTTGGCTTGCGGATCGAGGTCAATGGCCACCACGCTCTTGCCCATCTCGGACAGCATCCAGGCCAGGTGAAACACGAGCGAGGTCTTGCCAACGCCACCCTTGTTATTGAAAAAGGTGAGGACAGGAACACTCATGGCGCTCTCCTGACGATCACCATAACGAAATTCTGTTCGATCTCGAATTCCGGGGGCGGGTTGCCGTTCTTTTCCAGCGCCTGACGGGCCAGGGTGATCCCGGCGCCGAAACGCTGCGCGTAGCCGAGCACCTTGAACGCCGCGGCGAGTTGCGGGTTTCGGTAATCGGAGAATCCGGGTTTGCCGAAATTCTGCTTCGTCATGCTGCCATATGGCCCGCCGCTGTTGATGATCTCAATGCGGTCGTCAAACCAGTAGAGCTTCACCGGCGCATTGGTGCCCTCATAGGTGCGATGCAGAACGGCATTCCGCGCCAGTTGCTGCAGCGCCACCATCGGATAGGGGCTGCAGCGTACTTCCCGGTCCTGCGAGGTGAAATCGACGCGGGTGGTGAGATGTGCGTTCAGTTTTTCGTCCAGACGCCTGAGCATCGAGCCTATGGTGCCGTCGATCTCGGCCTCGTCGGCGATGGGATCACCCAGAGTGGCGCCATGGATGCGCAGAAACTGGATGTAGCTGCCGGGGATCCAGGTGCGTGGCGAGATACCGAGCACAAGCTGCCCAAGCACCGTCGGCGTCGGCTCATCAGCCGACACCACCATGCCGCAGGAGGCGAGCCGCTGCTCAAAGCTGCGCTCGTTGGCGGCAAGCACGTCGGCGGCCACTGCATTCGGCAGATATTCCTGCTCGAAGATCGCCCGACTGAGATCCCTGAGTGAACTTGCTGCAATCGGATGGGCCTCGAAATGCAGGTCACGGTAGCGACGCTTTTCGTTGAGGATGCGTTCGTCCTGCGCGCTCGCCAGACCGCGACGCGGGCCGATTCGAATCCAGATCCGACCCTCATAACGCACAGGTGGCGCATCGGCCGGCCAGACCGTGACGATCGCCATAGGGGCGTCTTTCAGGACACGCCGTTCCACCGTAAGGGTGGGCGGTGGGACGGTCTTGCCGTCGGTCTTGATATCAGAAAGCGTTTGTAGAAGTCGGTCGGTGACCGCGATGTTGGCGGCGCTGCCATCGTCGTTGGCACCGATGAATACGATCCCCGGCTGGCCGTGGTTGGGTAAATCGTTCGCAAACGCACAGACCGCCTGCCGGGCTTTTTCGGGGGCGTCTCCTTTCCACTCCTTTTTGCGCTCGACACGATCCGATTCCAGATCATCCAGCAGCGCGGTCAGTTCAGTATCGCTGAGTGGATTCATGGCACAGCCTCCGGGTATTCGGCAAAGGGGGGCGTGGCCAAACCGGTGAACTCCGGCAGCGGCCTGCTTTGGCCGAGCAGCGCGATCAGGTCGCGCTGCTCGGCGGCGGTGAGTTCGTAGGCGGGTTTGGTTGGTTCACTCATGGCTGCACCGCGAGTTGGTCGTAGGACAGCACGGTAATACGGCTTTTTGCAGCGGCGCGCAGACGAACGTCCCCGCTGACGAAGATTCGGCAACCGGCTTCGATTGCAGCGGCAAGGTGCAGCGCATCCATCAGTTTCAGCGCCGGATGCACTGCTCGCAGCGCTGCGGCGGCATCGGCGACCGCGGGGGTAAGCGCTGCAATGCGGATCGGACCGGACTCATCCAGCAGGCGGCGGTAGAACGCGATTTGTGGCTGATTGCCGCTCTTCAATGGCAGGACCAGCACTTCCGCACGCACGAGCAGCGAGGCGTAGGCCGTCACTTCATGCCGGGTGACGGCGCCCATGAGCGCCGCGACGCCGGCCGGCTGCGTGGCCGGATCACCTTCGAAAGCGTAGATCAGGGCGTTGGTGTCCAGATACACGCGCTGGCCGAGCAGTGCGTCAATCCTCATCGCGATCCTTGCGCAGTTCGCGGACGTACGCCACTACATCGTCCAGCGATTGGTAATGGGGCCACTTGCCAAGGCATTGCGTCAGATCCAGCGGCGGTTCCGCCGCAGGCGGTGCTTTTTGGAGCCCGCGGGTGATCAATTCGGCCACTACGTCCTTCAGCTTGCGGTTGCTTTGCGCGGCGAGGATTTTCACTTCGCGCATCAGCGGGTCGGGGAGTTCAAGTGTGGTTTTCATGGCCGGTTATCCATAAAGCTGGGTTTATGGGCATTCTAGCTCGATTCTGCCGGTTCAGTCTGATAACCGCGAAACGCCGCCAACAGCCCGCCAAAATCCGTTGGCCGGTGCGCCTCGAAGCTTTCCTGATCCACGTAGACAAAGCCGTAGCGCACGCCGTCCTCGCTTTTGCTCGCTTCGGTCGCATCGGCGCACCATTGCGCCAGCCGCGCCATCTTTTGCGGCAGGTCCAGCTCCTCGCGGCCCTTGGTCTCGACCAGCCACACCGCGCCATCTGTGGTGCGGACGATGAAATCCGGCGTGTAGGTGGACAGCTCGCCGTCGGCCTTGACGTAATCCAGCTTGAAGCCGACGGCCAGGTAGTTCTTGCCGAAGGCCTGCACATCGGGCGCGCTGTCGAGAAATGCCGCGAAGGCCAGTTCCAGGCGGTCGGCGTTGGCTTCGCCGACGATGCGGTTGAAGACAGATTTTTTGGCCGGCAGGAAGCCGCGCGGCTCGGTGCGAAACGGCCGGGAGTCGCGCAGGCGGATATGGCCGTCGATACGGGAGCTGCCGCTGTCGCGGATGGTCAGCGCGTTGATGGCGGCGCGGAAGTGGTCGAACAGCAGCTTGGCGACTGCCGGCTCGGACAGGTTGCGCAGGATGACCGGATCGTCCAGATCGACCGGCCGCTCGAACAAATGCGCGCGCAGGAAGTCGCGCACCTTGGGATAGAGCAGGTCGTAGCCGCCGACCAGGCGCAGATCCTTCAACAACTGGCGGGCGAAGAAGGCGACCACGGAGCGGTAGTCCGCCGCGCCGCTGCCGTCGAGCTGGATGACGTGATCGACCTCGGATTCGAGCAGGGTCTTGAAGACGATCTCGCGGGTCTGGTCCGGCGTGAAGGGCTTGACCGGCAGCCGGGGATTGCCGAACGCGGATGGGTCCAGCTCGGCCAGGTCCTTGAACTCGCGGTTGAAGCGCCGAGTGAGTCGGGGCAGCGCAATATCCAGCGCATCGATGTCCTTGTCGGGAGCTTCGGTATCGACCTCGACCACCACGGAATCCTGCCGCTCGCGTCCGCCCACGCCGCCCATGGGCACCCGGTCGAAGGTCACACCCTCGCTCTGGATCGACTCCACGAACTCCATGAACGCGGGCGTGCCCATGACCGAGACGGTTTCTGGAGTATCCGAGCCGAAATACATGCGGCGCAGGCCGCGCCCCAGGGTTTGCTCGGGGAGGATGTTGCTCTTGGCGGCATAGGCGCGCAGGCCGACGATGACGGTGACGTTGCGCACGTCCCAGCCTTCTTTCAGCATCAGCACCGAGACGATGGCCTTGTAGGGCGATTGCCAGGTGTCGATGGCGTTCGATTGTTGGCGCAGCAGTTCCAGTTCGTCCTTGCTCTTGCCCGAAGCGGCCTCGGAAATCTCGCCATTGTTCTTGGTGTGGATCACCAGCACTGCGTCTTGCAGTTCGGGACAGATTTTTTGCAGGTGCGCGCCCACGTCGTCGCAGTTGCGGGTGTCGTCCACCATCACGAACAGCACGGCCTTCTTGCCCAGCGCTGCGTGTTCAACCTGGCTCTTGCGCCACTCCTCGATGCCCAGTTGCAGGTAGTCGGCGTATTTCTCGGTGATGATCGGGCTCTGGTGTTCAGCGAGCCGGGCGCGGCTGACCGCATCCGGCAGCACCGGATGCTTGACCACGTTCTGCGCGATGGCCTCGACCAGCGGGTAGTCGCTGACGGTCTGCACGAAAATCGCGCCGTTGTTGTGGCGCGGCGTGGCGGTGACGTCCACTTGCAGCGCCAGGCGCAGGTCTTTTTGCAGCAGCCGATGATGAATGTCCTGGATCGACTTGAACCAGGCCAGGCGCGGATCGTGGATGTGGTGCGCCTCGTCGTTGAACACGGCGAGCTCGTCGATCTCGCGCACGATCTCGCCCAGATCGACGCGGCTGTCGGTGGTCTTGCCGACGGGCTTGGCCCCGAACGGGGCCAGAAAATAGTCCCGCAGGTCGTCATCGTCGAGCGAGGGCTCCGGCACCTCGCCCAGATAGACGCGGTGGATGTTGGTCAGGAACAGGTTGCCAGTCGGGCGCACGATGCGTACATCGTCCTGGATATGCAGCGCGAGCTGGAAATCGTCCCGCCAGTTGTGCCCCGCGTGGCCGTTGTCGGGCAGTACCGGATCGTTGAAGAAGATGCGCAGGCCGTCGAAATCGGCGCGCAGGCGGTCGAGCACGATGATGTTGGGCGCGATCAGCAGGAAGTTGCGCGCGAGCTGCGAATCCGCCTCGTAGAGCTTGTGAAAGTAGCTCCAGGCGATCAGCAGCGACAGCACCTTGGTCTTGCCGGCGCCGGTGGCCATCTTGACCACGTAGCGCGGCCAGTCCTCGTCGAACATGTTGCTCGACACCGCGCCGGAGGCATCAAAGCGCAGCAGGTCGAACTTGTCGCGGGCGCCGCGCACGTCGTAAAGCCAGATCAGGGTCTCGACCGCTTCACGCTGGGCAAAATAGTAGCGAAACGGGCTTTGCGTGCCGTCCGCCTGCTCGACCCGATGCTCGGTCTCGAACCACCAGGCCAGCAGCGCGCGGGACGTGGCGGATGCACCCGCATAACCGCGTGCGCGCCAAGCTGCGACTTCTTCGCGCACCTTGGCCACCAGCGGCGGCAGCAGCTTTTCATAGGCCGTGCTACGCAGTTCTTCCGCCGCCGGGAACCAGCGCAGCTCCGGGGGCAGTGTTTCGTAGGGCGATCGCGGGAAATCCCGGTGCAGTGCCATGAAGCGGCGTTCCTTGTCGTTCCGCGGGCGTTTATATCGTACCCACGGCCGGGAACATGGCATGCTCGGATCGCGCTCGCAAGCCCGGCCCCAGCTGAAGCGACACGCAGCCTATCCGAGTTGACGTCAAGCGTGGCCTTGCAGTCGATTGCTGGCCTGGGTGGGTTCAAGCCGGGTCGCTCAAGCGTGTTCCAAACGACTTCTCAGTCTCCCATGGCCAATCAAAGCAAGCGCTGATTTATCCCACCCTCGTCATTGCGAGTGCAGCGAAGCAATCCATGCCACACAAAGAATCAACAGCCTATGGATCGCTACGGCGCTGCACACCCGCGATGACGAAATAAATCAGCATTTCCTTAAGTCTTTCCAAATCATGGCGGCGCGCGGATCGGGTGGTTCTCCACGGCCGGGCGGATTCGGGTCGCTTAAGTTACACTAGCGCCCGACTAAAACGGGCCGTTGCGGGTGACGGCCGGCCAGGATACGGAGCGTGCATGGCGGACACACTGTTTCGGGTGAGCTTTCTCAGCCAGGGCAAGATCTACGAGGTCTACGCCCGCAAGGTCACCCAGGATTTTCTGTTCGGCTTTGTCACCCTGGAAGAGCTGGTTTTTGGCGCCCATTCGGATCTGGTGGTGGATCCGTCCGAGGAGCGCCTGAAAAGCGAGTTTGCCGGCGTCGACCGCAGCCATGTCCCGCTGCATGCGCTGATTCGCATCGATGAGGTTGCCCAACAAGGGGTGGCCCGCATCACTTCCCTGGACGGCAATGTGACGCCGTTTCCCGGACCGTTCTACCACAATCCGGGCAGCGGCCCCGGCCGCCGCTGAGTCTCCGGCGCCCGATGAGCGGTTTGCGTTTCGCCACCCTCGGCAGCGGCAGCCGGGGCAATGCCACGGTGGTGGCCTGTGGCCGGACGGTGGTCCTGATGGACTGCGGCTTTGCCGTCAACGAAACGCTGCGGCGCCTGGCGGTGCTGGGGCTTACGGGGGAGAGCCTGTGCGCCATCGTGGTGACCCATGAGCATGGCGACCACATGGGTGGCGTGGCGCGGCTGGCGCGGCGTTTCGGCCTGCCGGTATGGCTGACGGCGGGCACCTATCGGGGCGCCGGGGCGCCGCGGCTGCCCAAGGTGAATTTGTTCAATCCCCATGAGCCCTTCGCCATCCAGGATCTGACGATCCATCCCTACCCGGTGCCCCACGATGCCCGCGAACCCTGCCAGTTCGTGTTTTCCGACGGCGCCATGCGCCTGGGCGTGCTGAGCGATGCGGGTCATGTCACCCCCCACATGCAGCGCAGTCTGGACGGCCTGGATGCCCTGATGCTGGAATTCAACCACGATCCCGATTTATTGGCTCGCGGCCCCTACCCGCCGGAATTGCAGGCGCGGGTGGGTGGACGGCTGGGGCATTTGAACAACGGCCAGGCTGTGCAATTGCTGGAGAGCCTGGATAGAGGGGCGCTCCAGCATCTGATTGCCGGGCACATCAGCGAAAAGAACAACTCGCCGGCGCATGTGCGCGAGGCCGTGGCACACCGGTTGCCGGCCGAAGCTGCGGCGCTGGTGCTGGCGCCCCAGGAACAGGGCCTGGGTTGGCACGATATCCGTCCACGCCTGTGAGCAGGCCGCGAGCTTTCATGAGGACTGTCCCCATGCGCATCATCAATGGATCCACGGCCTTCTCGCCGTTCCGCCTGGACAAGCTGCTACACAAAGTGCGCGGCCACTGTCCCGCCGTCACGGCGCTCGCGGCCCATTACACCTATCTGGTGGAATTGACAGCGCCGCTCGACCCGGACGCCAGCGCCCTTCTGGAACGCCTGCTGGACGCGGTTCCCGACGCCCCCTCGCCCGCCGGCACACGACCGGTCTGGATAATTCCCCGCGCCGGCACGGTGTCTCCCTGGTGCAGCAAGGCCACCGACATCGCGCGTGGCTGCGGACTCGGCGCGGTACGACGCATCGAGCGTGCGATCCGCATTGATCTCGCCGGATTGCCCACGGATCAGGCGCCACAGGATGCGCTTGGGGAGACCCTGCACGACCGCTTGACGCAGATGCTGATCGACCGCATCGAAGACGCCGAGGCGCTGTTGTTCCGCCATCCCGATCCCGCCCCGCTGCGGGAGGTGGATCTTCTGACAGGTGGGCGCGCCGCACTGGAGGCCGCCAATCGCGACTGGGGGCTGGCCCTGGCCGAGGACGAAATCGATTATCTGGCGGACAGCTTCCAGAAGCTGGGACGCAACCCCAGCGATGTGGAACTGATGATGTTTGCCCAGGCAAATTCGGAGCATTGCCGCCACAAGATCTTCAACGCCAGCTGGGAGATCGATGGGCAGGCCATGCCCCACTCGCTGTTTGGCATGATCCGCAACACCTACGCCCATCGCAGCGCAGGCGTCCTCTCGGCCTATCGGGATAACTCGGCGGTAATCGAGGGGTCGCAGGCGGCGCGCTTCTACCCCGACCCTGAGAACCAGGCTTACCGCGCAAGCGAGGAAGCAGTGGATCTGTTGATGAAGGTGGAAACTCACAACCACCCCACCGCCATCGCGCCCTTCCCCGGCGCCGCCACCGGGGCGGGTGGGGAAATCCGTGACGAAGGCGCCACCGGCCGCGGCGCCCATCCCAAGGCGGGCCTCACCGGCTTTGCCGTGTCCAACCTGCGCCTGCCCGGCCTGCCGCGTCCTTGGGAAGTGGATCACGGCCGCCCGCCTCACATCGCCTCGGCACTGGACATCATGCTGGCTGGCCCGCTGGGTGGGGCCGCTTTCAACAATGAATTCGGGCGACCCAATCTGGCTGGCTTCTTCCGCAGCTATGAGCAGCGCGTGGCGCGCCCCCAGGGTCCGGAAGTACGCGGTTACCACAAGCCCATCATGCTGGCAGGTGGCATGGGCAACATCCGCCGCGATCATGTGGAGAAACTGTCCATCCCGCCGGGCGCCGCCATCGTGGTGCTGGGGGGGCCGGCCCTGCTGCTGGGTCTGGGCGGTGGCGCGGCGTCCAGCATGAGCAGTGGCCAGAGCCAGGCGGCACTGGATTTCGCCTCGGTGCAGCGCGACAACCCGGAAATGGAGCGGCGCTGCCAGGAAGTGATCGACCAGTGCTGGCAGCGCGGCGCAGCCAATCCCATCCTGTCGATTCACGATGTGGGCGCGGGCGGGCTGTCCAACGCTTTACCCGAGCTGGTCCATGACAGCGAACGCGGTGGAGATTTCCAGTTGCGGGCCATTCCCAGCGACGATCCCGGCATGTCGCCGATGGAGATCTGGTGCAACGAGGCCCAGGAACGCTATGTGCTGGCCATCGACCCGGCGCACCTGCCCACCCTCGTCGCCCTGTGCGAGCGGGAATCCTGTCCCTATGCCGTGGTGGGCACCGCCGTCGCAGCGCCGCATCTGACCCTTGCGGATGCGCATTTCCACAATCGGCCCATCGATCTGCCCTTGTCGGTCCTGCTGGGCAAGCCACCGCGCATGCACCGGCAGGCGACGACACTGAGCCTGGACCGGGATGCGGGTGTTCGGGAAGACCACGCCTTGCGTCAGGTCGATCTGGCTGAAGCGGCGTCCCGGCTGTTGACGCTGCCCACCATCGCCGACAAGAGTTTCCTCATCACCATCGGCGATCGCACCGTGGGCGGACTCACGGTGCGCGACCAGATGGTCGGTCCCTGGCAGGTGCCCGTCGCGGACTGCGCCATCACCACGACCGCCTATACCGGCTGGACGGGGGAGGCCATGGCCCTGGGCGAACGCAGTCCGGTCGCCTTGATCGATGCAGCCGCCGCCGCCCGCCTGGCGGTCGGGGAAGCCCTCACCAACCTGGCCGCGGCGGCGATACCCGATACCCATCAGGTGGTGTTGTCTGCCAATTGGATGGCCGCCGCCGGCCACCCCGGCGAGGACGCGGCGTTGTACGAGGCGGTCCGCGCGGTGGGCCTGGAACTGTGTCCTGCGCTGGACATCACCATCCCCGTGGGCAAGGACTCGTTGTCGATGAAAACGGTCTGGCGCGAGGCAGACCAAACCCGCAGCGTCACCTCGCCCCTGTCACTGATCGTGACCGCCTTTGCCACCGTGCCCGACGTGCGCCACCATCTCACGCCCGAACTGCGTCACGATGCGGGCCCCAGCGTGCTGCTGCTGATCGACCTGGGGGCAGGCCGCCAGCGCTTGGGCGGATCCTGCCTGGCGCAGGTCTTCGGGCAGGTGGGCGGGGTTCCGCCCGACGTGGATGATCCGGCGCGGCTGCGCGCCTTCGTGCGTGTGCTCCATGAGCTGGCGACACAGGACAAACTGCTGGCCTACCACGATCGCTCCGACGGCGGGCTGCTTGTCACCCTGACGGAAATGGCGTTTGCCGGGGGCTGTGGGCTGGAGATCGATCTCGCCCCGCTGGGCACAGACCTTGTCGGTGCCCTGTTTGCCGAGGAACTGGGCGCGGTGGTCCAGATTCGCGCCACAGACCGGGCGATGGTGGAAGCGACCCTGGCGCGAGCGGGCCTCGCTGCCCAGACGCACGTCATTGGCACACCGCAGCCGGGGCGTTCGCTGCGCTTTCACACGGGCGGGGTGGTGATGCTGGAAGGTGACCGCGTCGACTGGCGTCTGCTGTGGTCACAAACCAGTTTCACCCTGCAGGCGCTGCGCGATGACTCTGACTGCGCCCAGGAGGCCTATGACGCCATTTTGGACCTTGGCGACCCGGGGCTCGACGCGTTGCACCTGCCGGAGATACCGCCTCTGGCCGCCCCCCGTGTTGGTGGCGCCCGCCCGCGGGTGGCCATCCTGCGCGAGCAAGGGGTGAACGGTCAGGTGGAGATGGCAGCAGCCTTCGACCGCGCCGGCTTTGCGGCCGTCGATGTGCACATGAACGATTTATTGAGCGGCCGGGTCTCACTCGCGGACTTCCACGGGCTTGCGGCCTGTGGCGGTTTCTCGTTCGGCGACGTGCTGGGGGCAGGCGGCGGCTGGGCCAAACGCATCCTGTTCAATGCCCAATTGCGTGATATGTTCCAAGCCTTCTTCGAGCGATCCGACCGCTTTTCCTTGGGGGTCTGCAATGGCTGCCAGATGCTCTCCCAACTCAAGACGCTGATTCCCGGCGCTGCGCACTGGCCGCGCTTCCTGCGCAATCGCTCGGAACAATTCGAGGCGCGCTTGAGCCTGGTGGAAGTGACGGCTTCGCCTTCCCTGTTCCTGCGCGACCTGGCCGGCGCCCGTCTGCCCATCGCCGTGGCCCATGGGGAGGGGCGCGTCAGCTTCGATCATCCTGCGGATGCCACCAGCGCCCACGTGGCCCTGCGTTATATCGACGCCGCGGGGCAACCAGCGCAACGCTACCCGGCCAATCCCAATGGATCTCCAGAGGGCATCACAGGACTGACCACCGACGATGGTCGGGTCACGATCCTGATGCCGCATCCCGAACGGGTGATCCGCAGCGCCAACCTGTCGTGGCATCCCCGTGATTGGCCGGAAGACAGCCCGTGGCTGCGCATGTTCCGGAATGCCCGGGCCTGGGTAGATTGACCGTGGGTGTCCCAGCACCAGGAATGCAAAAAAAAGCGCCCTGCACTTGAAAAAAGAGGGCAATTTCAGTTGCTGTCATGATGGAGCTTGTAGCCCCAGAGGCCCAAAAACAGGAAGGTGCCGCCCAGGATGAAAGCCAATTGCAACTGGGGGTCCGCTTGGCGGGTGAGCAAATAGGCAATCATGCGGCCCCCGGGGGGCAGAATCGCCGAATAATAAATGGCGATCAGGCAAAGACCCAGGCCCAAAACCAGAAACCGGCGGCGGTGCTCGATCAGAACCCGGTTCTTTGCAGCCCACCAGCGCCACACACGCTTTTCCTCCGCCATTTCGACATCCTTGCCTCATTTATGGCGCCCAGACGAGAGCGGCCGATTTCCTTCACGTGATCTATTTATCACATTTCAGATCGGCCTCGGATCCACTGCTATACTTCATCGTCATTTTACGGATGATCTGAAAACGGTATGGATACCCAACAGCAAGCCATCCTGGATTATTACCGGGAAAGTCACATCGATTACCAGATGATATGGGGCACGTTCCGCCACCTGGCACTGCACTACGGCTATCACGACGCTGAACACCGCGGGCACAATGCCGCCGTCCTAAACATGAATCGACAGGTGGCCCGGAGGCTGGCCGTCCAACCCGGCCATCGGCTGGTGGATGCTGGCTGCGGTATCGGCGGAACCAGCATCTGGATGGCCCAGCAATGTGGCGTCGATGTCACGGGTGTCAACATCTCCCCCGAGCAATTGGCCCGTGCCGAGCGCCTGACGCGCAAACGCGGCCTGGCGCAACAGGTTCGCTTTGTCCAGCGCAGTTATACCGATACCGGTCTGCCGGAGGGCCAGTTCGACGGAATCTACGGCATGGAAAGCGTTAGCTATACCCTCGACAAGCGCGATTTCATCCGTGAGGCCTACCGATTGCTCAAACCCGGTGGACGCCTGGTCATCACCGACGGATTCATGAACGACACGGCCTTCCCCGAGCATCTGCGAGAGGATTACCGGCGCTGGCTGGATGGCTGGGCGGTGGACAATCTCGCAGGCGTCAATCAGTTTCAGCAGGATCTGGCGGCTACCGGTTTCAGTCAGATTCAATTCGAAGACGCTTTTGCACGGGTTCTTCCCTCTTCACGACGCATGCACATCGCTGCCAAATATTCTTATCTTGGTGGCAAGCTGCTGGAAAAGCTGCACATTCGCACCCCGATCCAAACGCGAAACATCGTCGCCGCCAAGCTGCAATACCCCTGCCTCATTGGCCGCGCCTGGGTCTACGGTATCGTCAGCGCCATCAAGCAATAGAGCCCATTTGCCTTAGCCGGCGAGTCTTTCCCAGTGGGGGCGCTTGACCGACCGTTCAGTCCATGAGAGCCTTGATAGAATAAATAGCAGAAGCCAATCACATCCCTCCTAGGGATCAGGACATGGCTCGCCCGGGTTGAGGGGGCCCGTTTACATTCTTTGAAAACCATGGAGGAGACACCATGATTCGCGCACTCTGGAAATACAATCGATTCTTCATCGGCACCTGGGTGGTCTTGGCCGGCATTCCCATGGCCCTGCTGGGCGGCGCATGGCCCATCACCTTTCTCGTCGCAACGGTGCTCGCCCTGTTCATCAGTGAACTGTACTCCGGGCGCTACGAGGAAGAGCCGACCTACGAGCACGCCTGGATCTTCTATCCGATGCAATACGTCAGCCAGTTCGCCAGCATCGCCATGATCGCGCTGGTGGCTTGGTACATGGGCCTGCCGAACGATTTGTTCGGCCTTGGCGCCGCCGTCACCAGCCTGACGGGCATCGACATCCTGGCGCGCCATGCGGAACTCAGCACCGTTTGGACCAGCTTGGGCGTAGTGGGCTTGGGTGGCCTGGCCGGCGCCCTGGCCTCCATCGCCGTGGGCCATGAACTGACCCATCGCACGGAAAACCCCGTGGCCGTCTTCATCGGACGCTTGGGCCAGGCCTTCAGCCTGTTCACCCATTTCTCGATC
>PKDC01000050.1 GCA_002862435.1 Pseudomonadota bacterium
GAGAGGACGTCCTTCTTCTGCTGGTGCTGGTAGTACATCTCCCATGCGGCCTGCACGGTCGGTGCTCGCAAGCCGCTGCCGGGCGGCCCACGGTAGCCCGTTGTCTTTCTCCAGTCCGTCATTCGCGACCAGCCCGGCGGCCGATCCGGACGAGCGCGCCCTCTACGATGTGGAGTACCGCACCGTAGGTAAGGAAGACCGCGTTATCCGCTGGGTGGCGGCCAAAGGCCGAGGCGTCTTTGAAGGCGATCGGTGTGTGCGGGTGGTGGGTGTCGCGATCGACATAACGGCGAAGAAGGATATTGAGACCCAGCTGCTCCAGCTCAACAACCAGCTTGAATCGCGCGTCCAAGAGGAAGTGGCCGAGCGGGCGAAGATGGAAGATGCCCTTCGTCAGAGCCAGAAGATGGAGGCGGTGGGGCAACTGACCGGGGGCATCGCGCATGATTTCAATAATATGCTGGCCGCGATCATTGGACCGCTGGATCTACTGAGTGATCGCATCAATCCTGACGATGCACGGGCGAAACGCTATGTAGACATGGCAATGGAGGCTTCCCGACGCGCAGCCCAGCTCACCCAGCGTCTGCTCGCCTTCTCCCGTCAGCAGCCCCTGCGTCCTGAGTCGCTGGATGCCAACAAGTTGGTGGCCGGCATGTCCGACCTGATCAGTCATGCGCTGGGCAGTAGTGTGCAGTTGGAAACCGTTCTCTCCGGCGGATTGTGGCGCACCAAAGCCGATCCCAATCAGTTGGAGAACGTGATTCTCAATCTGGCCGTCAACGCCCGTGACGCCATGCCCGGGGTGGGCGCCTGACGGTCGAAACCGCCAACTGCTATCTCGACCATACCTACGCGGCAGATCACGCGGGCATTAACGCAGGCCAGTACGTGCTGATATGTGTTTCGGATACCGGAAGTGGCATGCCGGCCGAGGTTATTGAGAAAGCCTTCGATCCCTTCTTCACCACCAAGGAGGTGGGGCAGGGAACTGGGCTTGGATTGTCGCAGGTGTACGGCTTCGTCAAGCAGAGCGGTGGGCACGTCAAGATCTATTCCGAGTTGGGCAGCGGCACGACGATCAAGGTGTATCTGCCGCGACTGCAAGGTGCAGGTACTGATGCCGGCACGTCGGTGGTTTCCAATCCGCTGCCGCGTGGCGAAAGTCAGGAAGTTGTCTTGGTGGTCGAGGATGAGCCGGCGGTCAGGCAGTTTTCCGTGGACGCGCTCACTGCGCTTGGCTACCACGTCCTGGAGGCGGACAGTGCAGCGGCCGCACTGCAAATTCTGGAGACCGAACCGGGGGTCAGCCTACTGTTCACCGACGTGGTCATGCCTGTCACGAATGGACGCAAGCTGGCTGATGAGGCTTGCCGAAGGTGGCCGCATCTGAAGGTGTTGTTTACCACCGGCTATAGCCGAAATGCCGTCGTGCATAATGGGGTGCTGGACCCGGGCGTTCACCTGATCGTCAAACCCTTTACCGTGCAAGAGTTGGCCACGCGGGTGCGGGACGTGCTGGAAGGGAGGAGTTAACCCCTCGAAGGGCTCTCGACATGGCTTAGACACCGGCTACCGGACGATGTCCAAAACCAGCCGGAGTGAAGCATGGTCCTTCTACGAATATCAGCCGCATGCCTGATCGGCATGTCCTTTTCTGCAATGGCCGCCGAGCCCAGCCGTCCTATGGCGGACATGGCAAACAACAGCGCCACCAGCACGGGCGTGGCAGGGCTTCTGCGCGCCCAAGTGCTGTTGGATCGCGCTAACTTTTCGCCAGGGGAAATCGACGGTCAAGCCGGATCCAATCAAGCACGTGCGCTTCGAGGGTATCAGCAGGCCCAAGGTCTACCTGTCACCGGCGAACTGGACCAAGCGACCTGGACCGCGCTCAACGAAGGCGCGCCCGCTGCGGTGGTCAGTTACACGGTGACAGCAGACGACGTGGGCGGCCCTTATGGCAAAGTCCCCCAAGACATGATGGCTCAATCCAAGCTGCTGGCCTTGGGATACGAGTCCATCGAAGAAGCCTTGGGTGAGCGGTTTCATGTCGCGCCCGCGCTGCTCAAGCAGCTAAATCCTGGGGCGGATTTTTCCAAGGCAGGTACCAATCTATGGGTTCCCAATGTCGGTGACGTCGCCCCCTTGCCAAAGGCGGCCAAAGTGGTGGTCGACAAGTCCGATTCCACGCTGGCCTTAGTCGATGCCGGAGGCAAAGTGTTAGCCCAGTTTCCCGTCTCCTCGGGCAGCGAAAAGGATCCGTTGCCGCTGGGGGAATGGAAGATCGTCGGCACCGCGGTGAATCCGACATTCCACTACAACCCGGAGTTGTTCTGGGACGCCGATCCTTCCCATGCCAAGGCCAAGATTGCCGCGGGCCCTAACAATCCCGTGGGCACGCATTGGATTGACCTCTCCAAACCGCATTACGGTCTGCATGGTACTCCGGTGCCCGCTAGCATAGGTAAAGTCCAGTCCCACGGCTGCGTGCGTTTGACCAACTGGGACGTTAAGCGGGTGGCTGCGGCTGTTGCACCTTCCACCCCTGTCCGTATGCAGGACTAGCCGTGAAGTACGTGCTTGGCCTGGTGGTGTTGATCATCCTCGCGGTCCTTGTGTGGCCGGGCGTGAGCATCAGGCCAACGCCGCACGGACGGCCCGTTGAAGCGGCCCAATCGGGACGGGAAGCCATCTCACCCACGCTACCTGCTGCGCCAAAGTCACCTGCCCTCGTGCCGGATCGATCGCTACTGGCGGCTCGCGAATCTGAAACGCAATCCTCCGAGGGGGACGTCAACTCCCTTCAGATGCCAGTGCAGGGTGTCGTAGCAGAAGGGCTGACTGATACGTTCACCGATGCCCGGAGTGAGGGTCGATCGCACGATGCCATCGACATCATGGCCCCTGCGGGCACACCTGTGGTGGCTGTGGCGGCCGGCCATATCGAAAAGTTGTTCACCAGCGAGCGGGGCGGGTTGACGATCTATCAGTTCGAGCCTTCCGGGCGTGTGGCGTACTACTACGCCCACTTGCAGTCTTATGCCCCAAACCTGGTGGAGCAGCAGCAGATCAAGCGAGGGCAGGTGATCGGCTATGTAGGCTCGACGGGAAACGCCAGCCCCCAAGCTCCGCACCTGCATTTTGCCGTGTTCCTGCTTGGCCCCGAAAAGCGATGGTGGGAGGGGCAGGCGATCAATCCCTATCCACTGCTGACGAATCCTCGACCTTATTGAGGCGCGTGCTTTGGCCCGGATCTTGAGCTTTGAACAGGAAATCCTTGATGCTCGGGCCAAGTTGGTTCATGACGCAAAATGGCAGGAAATAATCAGCAGACTTGATTCTGCCATCGGAGCCGTCGGCCTCGTGGACCACAATGCGTAGAAACGCCACGCCACTCCCTAGGTCAAACCCGCGCACGTGTAGGCCTTGGTAGAGATAGCGTGCCTTTTCCATGCCGGCTTGGGGACCTGGCATCCCACGTCGTAACGGCAAGGTGGGGAGAGAATGTATCCGTAGCAGCCCTTGCTGCTTCCGGACAACGATTTCACCTACGGCTGATGTCGGGGCGCGTAATGGAGCACGCTGCGACTGCCGAGCCGCAATTCGGCCTCGGCTTCGTGGCGGGCGTAATCTTCTGGGGCGGCTTCAATACGGCGTTGGAGGCGACCAATACGGAAGCGTTCTGCACTAGCTGCCACGAGGTGCAGGACCAGGCATTCGAGGAACTTAAGACCGCCATCCAGTACGCCAATCGCTCGGGCGTGCGCGGCACCTGTCCCGACTGCCAAGTGCCGCACAACTGGACCGGCAAGTTTGCGCAAGATGCAAGCCTCAAAAGAGGTCTGGGGGCAGGATCTTCGGCACCATTAACACACGCGAGAAGTTCCTCGACAAGCGTCTGATCGTGGCCCCGCACGAGTGGAACCGGCGGAGGCCAACGATTCACTCGAGTGCCGTAACTGCCACGACCACGATTCGATGGACCTGACCCGCCAGGGATCACGTGCCGCCCAGCACGAGCTATGGCTCGGCGCCGGCAAGAAGCCTGCATCGACTGCCCGCAAGAGCGTTGCGCTTCAATTGCGAAACATGACAGGTGTACCGTAGGGCTAAGGCGGCATAGTGGGAGGACTCAACCGCGCACGCGGCACATAACCAAAATCATCTTTTGCGCATGAGCTGCGAAAGCGTTAGCTCTTGCTGCAGAGCGGCAATAGCAATCATACCCATTACTTTAGATCCGAAAAAAAGCCGAGGGGATGATGGGCGCGAGCAACGCTGTATGCATACCCAAGCACGATCGCGCCCAGTAGGAACCAGCCCCATCGCGGTAAGCCCGGTGGCTGATCACTGATCATGAATTGCCGACATGCAACAAAGAAGGCCAAAGCCACCATCTTTACGATGAGCCAGCCATTTGAATACATTGCAGCTGGCAAGATGGTAAGTAGCATCAGTGCTGCCGTCAGCAAAGTGAGATCGACCGTCCAACTGAGATACTTCATGAGTGCACGCACGTTTGCCAGAGAGGGTCTAGAAGCGGCTACAAATGAAGCCAAGAAAAAAGCACCGACCATTACCCCTAAGAAGATGTGGGCGGCTTTGATCTGCAAGTAGTAGTGGACCATTGAGCGAATCCTCGTACGCAAATGAGGGGAAACCATGTGCGCGTGCAGCATGAATTCACAATGATTTTACGAACTTTGCGCAGGATAGTGAGAGCCATCATCACCAAGGAGTGAACATGGACGCCACCAAGAAGCTTTGGCTGGGACTAGGCACGCTGCTGGTCGTGTCCTTTGCCGTACTGCTGTGGGCAGGAACCGAGATCTTCAGAACAGCGCCCCCTATCCCCGAGCGGGTGGTGGCGGAGGATGGCCGAGAGCTTTATACACGCGCAGACATCGAGCGGGGCCGCCAGGTCTGGCAGTCCATGGGCGGCATGCAACTGGGCTCCATTTGGGGGCATGGGGGCTATGTAGCACCCGATTGGAGCGCTGACTGGCTGCACAGGGAAGCGGTCGCGATTCTCGATGCTTGGGCCCCTGCAGCAGGTGCGGCCACTTACCGGGAATTACCTCCAGAGCAGCAGGGCATGCTAAGAGCCCGCCTGGAGCCATTGATTAGATCAAACACCTTTGATCCCAAAACGCGTGTCATCACGGTCCCCGACGTCAGGGCTGATGCGATGGCGAAGGTCGCCGCCCATTACGTGAGCTTGTTCGGCAACGATCCCGAGACGGTGGCGCTTCGGGAAGCGTATGCGATGAAGAACGATACGGTGCCCAATGAAACCCACCGTAAAGCCATGACAGCATTCTTCTGGTGGACCGCATGGGGGGCTGGTACGGAGCGCCCCGGTCCTGCTGGGGAATCGATTGCGCCGGTGCAGGCGGGGGTGTCGCCCCAACGTGTAACGTATACAAACAACTGGCCCAGCGAACCGCTGATCGGCAACCGCCCGCCACCCTCCCTGTGGGTCTGGTCCGCCTTTAGTGTGCTGTTTCTGATTGCTGGTATCGCGTTGCTGGGTTGGCATCACGCGCGTACTCGGGACGAGGACGAGCCGGCGCTACCGGCTGTAGATCCGTTAGCGACGCTGCGGATCACGCCGTCCATGCGCGCAACGGCTAAATATTTCTGGGTAGTGCTGGCCCTGTTCCTACTGCAAATCTTGTTGGGTGCCATCACAGCGCATTATCAAGTAGAAGGGCAGGTGGCGTACGGCTACGCGCTATCCGATGTCTTGCCCTATTCCATTACACGTACATGGCACACCCAGTTAGCAGTGCTATGGATCGCGGTGGCATGGCTGGCAACAGGCCTATATATCTCACCAGCATTGTCCGGGCACGAACCGAAGTTCCAGCGATTGGGCGTGAACTTCCTCTTTTTCTCGCTTTTGATCATTGTCGTGGGCTCCTTCACTGGGCAGTGGCTGGCAGTAATGCAAAAGCTCGGGCTGGAACACAACTTCTGGTTTGGCCACCAAGGTTGGGAATACGCCGACATGGGGCGGTTCTGGCAGTGGTATCTGTTTATCGGTCTGCTGCTTTGGCTAGTGCTAGTAGGTCGGGCGCTATGGCCGGTGTTGCGTGGCCCCAAAACCGAGACACGCACCGTAGTGGGCCTCCTGTTTTTGTCTACCGTGTGTATCGGCCTGTTCTTCGCTTCGGCACTGATGTGGAACGAACACACCCACATCTCCGAAGTGGAGTATTGGCGGTGGTGGCTGGTCCATCTGTGGGTAGAGGGCTTCTTCGAAGTCTTTGCGGCCGCAGTGATGGCGCTGATCTTCGTCAAGCTGGGTCTGGTCGGTCCGAAGTCCGCCACAACGGCGGTGATGTTCGCCACCATCATCTTCATGTCTGGTGGCGTCTTGGGCACCTTGCATCACCTGTACTTCGTCGGTACGCCCACCGCTGTGGTGGCCCTCGGCGCAAGCTTCAGCGCGTTGGAGGTCGTCCCCTTGGCCTATTTGGGTTTTGAGGCCTACCACACCTATCGTATGGGTAAGGCGACGCCATGGATGGATCGCTATCGCTGGCCTATCCTTTTTTTCATCGCGGTATCGTTCTGGAACTTGGTCGGCGCGGGCTTGTTCGGGTTCTTGATTAACCCGCCGCTCTCGCTTTACTACATGCAGGGTCTGAATTTGACTCCGTTGCATGGTCATACCGCCCTGTTTGGCGTATACGGCATGCTGGGTATCGCGCTAGTGTTGTTCTGCTTGCGCGGTTTGCGAGGTCAAATGCGATGGAACACAGGCGCATTAAAAGCCGCCTTCTGGTGCTTGAATATTGGGTTGGCACTGATGGCTGTGCTTACCCTGTTGCCCCTGGGGACGCTGCAGCTACTTGCCGCTATAGAACATGGTTATTCCTACGCTCGATCAGCCGAGTTTATGCAAAAGCCGATCGTGGAGATGCTGGTTTGGATGCGGGTGCCGGGCGATGTCATTTTCAGCGTGGGAGCCGTAGCGCTGGCGTGGTTCGTCTTGAGGCTCTGGGTATCCCCGGAGCCGCTGGACGTCCCCGGCGTAACAGAAAGGACTGATGGAAGGCCTTGACGAACAGAACGAACGGCGCAGACCGGCCGCTCGGCAGACAACTACAATCTGTCGTGCGGTCAGTGGTTCAAGAAGGATCTTTTCAAGCAATCATTACGTTGCTGGAGCAGTCGATGAGCAAGTACCTTGCTATCTACATCGGATCTTTGTCAGGGCACCAGAAGAACGAGCGCGGCGAGGTAGACAATGATGAAACGAGAAATCGCCGCGGCATGGAAGCTTGGGGGGCTTGGGTAGTGGAGCATGCGTCTGCTATCGTTGATCATGGCTCTCCTGTCGGCAGAACAATTTGCGCCTCGGTGGGCGGCATCTCCAATACCGAAAACAGGATTACGGCGTATACGATTGTTGAGGCAGAGTCGCACGAGGCGGCGGCCAAAATGTTCGAGAATCATCCGCACTTTTCCATTTTTTCAGGCAACAGTGTTGAGATCATGGAGTGCTTGCCGATGCCCAAGGGACCATAAGTGAAAACGTGTATGGCTGCTCGGATCCAGAGCGCCCGATCAGAGGCATCACTGACCCAGTCCCAATTGGCAGAGCATTTGGGTATTAATCGCAGTGCAGTAGCGCAGTGGGAGCGTTTGGATGGTGGCACTCATCCAAGAATTGAGCACCTGAGCGAAATTGCCGAACTCACTGGCGTGCGATTTGAATGGCTGGCTACGGGCCGAGGCACACAGCATGCACGTCGGCGGGGGCAGCGGCCCACTCTGCTATCCGAGCAAGCCAAGAGTGAATTTGAGGCAAGATGTCTGACGTTGCTCAGGCGGCTGCCAGAGCGCCAGCAAGCCTTGGCCACTCAGCTATTAACCGAGTTAGCCCGCGGCTGAAATGAGGGTGCTTTGCCGGCAGTCCGTCAAGAACTCTGACTAGAATGTTAAGGGAGCTAGGACTACTGTTTGACTAGGTCATCCCTACCGTCAAGTTCTCGTATGGCCAGTATAAGTTCCACTACGAGGTCGGGTTGTTGAGTCCGCTGCCCACCTGCCAGAGAAGTACTTTTCCTGCGCCGCGGTCTATCAAGAGTCGGACGGCGATTTATTGACACCATCGTTCGCTACGTGGCACGGAATACCCGCCGACGAGGGAAAGCAAGCGGGCGCCAGCGTTAAAGGCTCGAATCCTAGGGCAGCCTTGTTTTGAACTCGGCGACCAAGCAGGGCGCCGCCAAGCAAGCTGCTATCCCCGCGGGTATCCACAGTGCCCGGTATTCCAGGCTATCGATCACCAAGGCACAGACAACGCCACCCAAAAGAAAGCCTGAGATCACGGTGCAACTCATGACCAGTCGTCTGCGGTTAGCGGGTATGCCCCTCAAGGAACGGCCGAGGAAGATGCCCAGGTCCGTGAACATGCCGGACACATGCGTGGTTCGAACCACTGAGCCGCTGTAACCGGTGACGATGGAGTTCTGCAGTCCACAGGCGCCTGAAGCCAAGTAGAGGCCGCTGAAGTTGTCCCCCTCAAGCAGCAACGGAGCAAAGGAGAGCAAGGCGGCCGACAGACCTAGGGCTGCCCCCTCCTGCCAGCCAAGCTTGAGCTCGTTGTCACGCATGATCAGTCCTGTGACGGCGCAACCGGTAACGAACGAGACCAACATCATCGAATAGTGGATGGCTGCGGCCGGGCTACCGTGAGCCAGTGAGATGCCTAGCAACGAGGTGTTGCCCGTGAGATGAGTCAGGCCCTCGTGCTGGAAGCTGATCAGTCCGACGGCGTTAGTGGCTCCAGCCGCGAAGGCTAGTAGCCAGATGCCCGGCCATATCCCCCTCTCATCCGTAACGAAATTGCGGTCGATGGTGGACATGCCAGATCGCGTGCTCAACCGGCGGCGCGAGCCCAGCTGGGTGCTTGCCAAGCGTAAGTGCGGCGAGGTGGGGCGGGCACGACGGGCGGGATCAGATCTTCACGACCGCAGGCGGCGGCGATAGCTCTCTGCCGCTGGAGCACCCAACGAGCGGCCCAGCTCCTACCGTATTCCGCCCGTCGCACCGCCACTTGATGCAGGCCTATGCCGGGTGCTTCCAGCAAGGTATCCACTCGCCAGCCCGACCCGACCGGAGCCACCTTCACTAGCGGGTGTGAATCAAGGAAGAGCGTAAACTCATCCCGATCTTCCTGCCAGCGGAAATCCGGTGGCAGCTTGTTGCTGACGGTCATGACAGTCTCCGTGAGGTAGGCTGTAAGAACGTGGAGCATTGCCCGTGGATGTGGCGTCAACGTCAGGCGCGGCGGTGGTTGAGAGACATCACGTGCGACGCTGATAAGCGGCGCGCACCTTGGAGACATGCAAGTTGCCCGGCACATGCCAGCGCCATGGATGCTCCACGCCTTTGGATATGCCAATGCGCGGCGTCGCGGCCGGGGTAACCGGCGGCGGAACGCCATCATCCATTAACCAGATACCGTGATCGCGAGCAACAAGATCCGCACCATTGAGTTCGCCTGTGATACCTAGCGCCTGCGCCAGGCGCCCTGGGCCGCTTCCCAATTCTCGATCGCCTCGCAGGTGGCCACGAGCCTGGCGAATCGCATCCACGCACTGAACCGGCTCAATGGCACGCAACAGTACGCCCACCCCCTCTCCGACACCTCCGCACACCGTATTGGCGCACCAGTGGATCCCATAGCTGAAGTACACGTACAGATGGCCCGCCGGCCCGAACATGGTGGCGTTGCGTTGCGTTTTCCCCCGGTAGGTGTGCGCAGCGGGGTCAGCGGCCCCACAGTAAGCCTCCACTTCCACGATACGGCCTGCGCGGCCGTCAGCGACCACGACCAGTTTATTAAGCAGGGCAGGGGCGACCACGCGAGGATCACGTTGATAGAAATCCCGGGGCAACGGCACGCCCATTACGACCCCGAGAACGACGCTGTCGCGGGATGGGCCGCGATCACTGCGGCGATCTCCTGCTGATGACACCGCGCCCAGCGCGTGAGCCAGGCCTTTCCGCGCTGCAGGGAGGGGACGGCAATACGCGAAGGAGGATCGCCCATGGGCGCGAGCTGATGCGTCAGGGTTCGCACCACCCATGCGTGACCCGCCGGCTCAACCTGTGCCAAAGGCACGTGGTCCATCGTGAGCACCACGCGGGCGCCCTCGTCGCGCCAGGTGAATTTGGCGGGCAGTGGAGTGTCGCCTGTCACCGATGAGTTTCCTAAGCGAGATTCACGGCCACGCTAGGGATGCACGCGTGGACACGTCGTCAACTGACCATGTCCCTGAAATGCGACCTTCTGAGGTAGCACCGTTTAAGCCTCCGCAAGTTATCTGCGTCGACGTTGTCTTCACTTCGATCAAAGACCAGAAGCATTGCCAAACGAACACAAACCGCTTGTAGATAACCCAAATACTGCTTGCTACATCATTTTATAGCGTCTTGATAGTTTCGCCGCCGGCGTTGGTCAGGGCATCACTGGCGCGGTCGCGTTGGTCGGTATCCATGGCATGTACGATGACCGCTGAGCGGCCGTCACGCAGCGCGCTCTTGACCGCGTTCACGTAGGGCGAGTGATCCGGGCGCAATGTGACGAGCCCCCCGAGCATGGCACCGAAGACGCCGAAGAAGGCGACGATCACCACGGCCGAGAGGACCGGGGAGTTGACTACCGCGGCAATACCAGCGCCGCGTAACAGGCCGTAAGCCAAAATCCCGACCACCAGCCCAGCGAAGGCCATCTTGTAGTGTGCAATCAACATGGTTCGGAAAATGCCGTGGCTTTCTGGCTCCAATTGCCTACCGAGGTGCGCATCGCCTGGCGTGACGACCCGCACTCGACCAGGTGTGAGATGTAAGTCACCCGTCAGTCGCGCGGCCGCATTGCGCGCGCCCGTCGCATCGCGAAAAATTGCCGCGACTTTGCTGTCGGAAACTTCGCCGGTCAGCGGGGAGAAAATACTCATGGCCTGCTCCGTTTCGGTAAACCGACGCTAGGCGGTAGGACGTCAATTCGATGTGAATCCGGCAATGGTCTCAACTTGGGGGCTGGGCATCGGCAGAACACGCGCGGGAGCCGCACGCGATGCGCCGACCGCGGTATCCGCGTCGCGAATTGCCTCCGGCGGCGGCGACACAGCATGATCAGGCGCCGGATCCACAACGCTCGCCCCAGTCCATGGGGTGGTAGAGGTGGTGGCCTTCGTTCTGCGCCACAGCATCGAAGACGGCTTTGAGCCTTGCCGCTCGGGTCGCCGGCGTCTGCGATCTTGCACGGTTCTCAATTCTGGCAGCACTTAGTTTCCGCGAGCCCCATGCGTTCGGCCGTCCCCGTTACGCGGCCGCAGGATGCGCATTCGCAATGGCCTCTCGATGGCGGCCATCTGCGACACGCCATGGTGGATGACCACCTCCCGTTCCGTGCGGGTCGCCTCGATGTCCATCCCTATGACCTCAAACACGCGCGTGAGCACATATTTGTGGGTGCCGCTCTCCTCGCATACACCTTGAAGCCGACGCGCTCGGTTTCCACGGCTTGCAGCAGCAGTTCCTGCACTTAGGTGTTGTTGGGCAAGTTTGCCATTGTAGGTGACGTCCGCAGGGGGGGCTCTTTATCGACATAGGCCTGTTATGGTCGTGCAGCTTGGCTCCCGATCACGAGATCTTGATGAGTGTCGGGCCAGCGTCTAGCATCCGGCACGCGCAGGAAATTGCACACGCAGATTAATCGTCTAGTACAAAATGGAGGGCAGGATGGGACATCCGTTGCTGCGTCATAGCCCACATGGCACATCGTGGCATTGGGCTGAGCAGCTTGCGTCATTGCCATCGAGGGAGGAGCTGCAGATACCAAAAGGCGCGTCTCTCCTGCAATCGCGTGAACTCTCCCTTCGCAGCCATATCGTGGTTCAGGGCGCCCTGAAATCCTCGGTCCTAAGCGCAGGTGGCGACGAAACAACACTTGCGTTCCATTTTCCCAGCGAATTGGTTGCACTTCCCAATTCAAGTGCGGGATCGGGCTGCCTGGAGATCGTTGCGCTGGCGGATACACGCGTCTGCGCATTCTCGCTGGACGATCTGATGGCGGACCCACGCATTCTGCGTACGGTCAGGTCGAGGGTGATGCACGCCCTCCTGCAGCGCGTGCACGACGATTCGGACCACATCGCCTCGATGACGCGTCCACGGGCAGTGGATCGCGTCGGCATGTTCCTGGTAAGCCTGCACGATCGCACGGCGCGCTCCGAGCGGGTGCCAGATTGGCTTATGTTGCCCATGAGTCGCATGGACATCGCCAACTATCTAGGTCTGGTAATCGAGACGGTGAGTCGAAGTTTCACGAAATTGGCGGCATCCGGCATGATCGCCGTCGAGGGCCGAGGGGTACGCTACCTAGACCTTCCTCGTCTTCGACGCATGTGCGAGGGTGGTGCACGAGACATGGCGTGAGCATGCAAACGCCTCACCACGTGATGATCATGACGATACCGTGGGCTACTCTTGATGGCAAAGCCCCGCCGAAGCAATTCGTCTTTGACGACGTGGTAGACCTTTTCGAGCGTCTCAATGGAGAAGCTGATCGGAGTCTGTTCCCTCCCCAGTTCTGAGGCTGAATCGGCTTCATGTGGATCGCTGGCACTATTGCGGAAGTGCCGCCAACTTGCCTGGCGCAAGGAAGATCACCTTGACCGAGCCGGAGTTTGATCTATATAACTATTTCATCCTGGCCAAGCGCCTGCTGGCAGGCCTGCTTAGGGTGCGCCCTCTCTAAGGCTATTTTGCTTATGCCCTACACTAGACGATGAGCGCGCCTGGCGTTCGTACAAGAGATTTTAATGAGCAAGCCGACCTTGGACTCCATCGCCTCTGCCAAAGCCCAGCTTGAGGAAGAACTGCGAAAGCTGGAAGAGCAAGAAGTGCAGCTGCGCCAGCAGCAATCCAGCGATGCCTACGCCGAGGTGATGAGTCTGCTGGCCCAGTACGGAGCGTTGTTCACGGCCAAGCAAAAAGTCGACATCGTTACCGCGGCTGGATCCGCCAGCCCCGGCCGCGCGAAAAAGGCGGCGCCGAGCAAGGACATTGCGCCCAAGTACTGGTTGCCACATTCCGGCGAAACCTGGACCGGTCGCGGTCGCCCCCCGCGGGCCTTTACGGCTTGGGAGGGCACGGCCGCCTACAAGGAATGGAAGGCACGCCATCCCAACGAGAAATTTCCCAAGTTCCCCGGCTAAAGCAGGGGGCTTGAAACTGATCGGCCGCTGTTTTTAGAATTTGCGGGGGAGGCGGTTCTGGCCAGTGAATCATGAAAACGATCGTCGATAACGGGGCGGCGCTGGAGCTCAGCTCCGAGCAAAAGCGAACCAACTTTGACATCGCCTACTGGCAGGCGCGCTACAGCTTTGCCACTGGAGCCGGGTCCGCCCGGTTCCATGGGATCACGGTGGGATTCCACCCTTCCGAAGAGGCCGCCGAACGCGCTGCGTTGAGCGAGGCGCGCGAACAGGGATGGGGCCGGCGCCCTGATTAGCGGGTGGCTCGCCCTTGTTGCACACCCTCCATTATCGACTCTAGCGTAGGCGGTGCTATCCAGTATTGGTCCCCTAGCGCCGTGGCAATGGTGGTGAACACGCGCGTCAGGGCGCTATCGGGTAACGAGTGTGAGGGCGAGAAGCACAGCTTGCCCTCGTAGGAGCCTTGCGCCAGTTTCAATCGCCGCGGCAGCTCGCTGGCCAGGGTGTATTTGAGTATCTCAGCATTGCCGGGGTACTGCAGGCAGACCGAGGCCATGCTGCGGACCGTCGCCCAGCACGCATAGCGCCAGTGGCCCAAGCCGTAGCGGGCATCGTTGGGCTCCAGTAGCGCGCTCAGGCCTGCCAGATAAACGTCGCTAAAGTGATGGATGCGCAGTTGGTGTTGCAGGTAGGCATGGATTTCCTGGGGCAGCAGTTCCTGCCACACCCGCAGCCAGGTGGTAGCCAAGGCGCTTTCGTGCGCTTGGGTGGCCAAGTACGTCCGCAGCTGCTCCTCTACCTCTTCCAGCGGCGCATACGACCAGGTATAGGTCCAGGTCTGCTTTTCCCCACCGACCACGGGGAAACCATCGCACTGTCCGGGCAGATCCACCCGGATCAGTCCGAGCGTTCCCAGCACCGTGAGCACGGACTGCGTGCCCTCGACCGTGGGTGCCAACCGCATAGGGGAGTGGTGAGCTTGGATTAAGGCAAGCAGGTAGAGCGCGCCCCGGCCGCCGAGGTGGATGACGTCTGGAATGAGCGGCGCATCCGGACGCGGCGGGACGGCACGAACCGGCTTTGTTCTTTTCATGGGTCCAACACACCGGCCGGAAGGGGCGCAGCCCGATGCAGGAGGCCTTCATCGCGTTGCCTACCATCTAAGAATATCTTAGTATCCAAGCGTCCGTCACTTCGCCATCCTTATGCCTTCCTTGAGGGGGCGAAAGTGACCAGGCGGACGGCAGAACTTCCGGTTTTCGCGCGGCGTTTGGCGCTGGCGCGGGAAAGAGCCGGGTTATCCCAACGACAGCTCGGCATCCTGGCCGGCTTGGACCCCGCCGTGGCCTCACCGCGTATCAACCAGTACGAACGGGGCAAGCATGAGCCCCAGCTCAAGACCGCCAAGCAGCTGGCCGAGGTCTTGGGCGTGCCGGCGGCGTTGCTTTACACCGAAGACGAGCTCTTGGCCCAGCTGCTGCTGCAGTGGAACGGGCTTTCCGTGCGCAAGAAGAAGGCATTACTCAAAAGCATCGAGCTGGCCGGCGGCAGTCGGAAAACGCCACGCTGACCTAGCAGCACGCGTCCCAGGCCCTCAGGCATCGGGCTCCATCAGCGAGGCGGCCGGATTGTGGGCTACATCACCGGCCTGGAAATAGCCGATCGCCTGAGCCACGGAGCGGTGTTCGCTCAGCGCCATGAGGGCGGGCAGGGCGATGCCCCGGCGAGCGCCTTCGGTAATGAACCCCGAGCGCAGGCTATGCCCGCCAAAGTCCCCTTCCAGCCCGGCCTGCACGGCACGCCGCTGCACGATGGCCGCCACGGACTTGGGCGACAGCGCCGGTCCCACACGCTCGCCCCAGAGGCGGCGGAACAGGGCGCCCTCGGTGATGCCAGCGGCACTTAGCCACGCTTCCATCGCAGCGCCGGCACGACCGAGCACCGGCTTATCTGGCGTGGCGCTAGCGCCGGGGCCGCTTTGCTGGGTCTTGCTGTGCTCCAGGCGGTAGATGAATGCTGCAGGCCCGACACGGCGCAGGTCTTGCCAGTCGGCGGCGGCGATCTCGCTGCGCCGACGCCCGCCGCTGGCAAAGCCAAACAGCAGCAGCGCCGCATCGCGCCGTCCCTCGAGCGAGTCGTCACAGGTGGCCAGTAGGGCCTCAAGTTCGGCACGGGTGATGGCGCTCTTCTTGTGGGGCCGCTCACCGCGTTTGACCGACGCCCGCCGGCCACGTTTGAGCAACTGACGCACGGCCGGTGCCTCGCACGGGTTGGCCGCCTTGCGGGCCTGGTGGGCTGCCGAGAGCACCGCCACGCGATGCACGACGGTGCTGAGCTTGAAGGCACCGGTCTTCTGCTTCAGGCCCGCGGCCACGAGCTGGGCGTCCAACGTGGGCGGCAACTCCCATACCAATCCTGTCTTGCCGCGGCGGGCCAGATGGTCGACGACGAACTGGACCACGGCGGGCTCCGGGACGGGCAGGGCAATGGGCTGGCCAAAGCGGCCTTGGAACCAGGCAGCCCAGTAGCGCAGGGCGCTGGCGTAGCTGCGCGTGGTGTTGAGCGCGGCCGCTTCGGCCAGCAGCTCCTGCACCGCCTGGCGGGCCTGATGGGCGAGCCGATCAGGGGCCAGTAAGGGGGCATCGGCAGGAACGGGGGCGAGTATGCTAGATTTCATATGTAGTATGTATCTTGCAATACGAAACAGTGATGTTACTTCCGATAACTATCCCTTATCGGAAGTAAAGCACGAACACCCCTTTACTGGTAGTCGGAGAGCGTCATGGCCCGGGGCATTACCGAAAACGACGTCCACTCAGCAGCTGATGCCATCCTGCAGACCGGGGAGCGACCCACGGTGGAGCGCATCCGCGCCCACCTGGGAACCGGTTCGCCCAACACCGTGACACGCTGGCTAGAGACGTGGTGGCAGGCGCTAGGCCCGCGAGTGGCCCGTCACACCACGGCCATCGCGATACCCGCCGCGCCCGATGCGGTAGGACAGCTCGCCCAGCAGCTGTGGGAGCAGGCATTGGCGGCGGCCGACAGCCACGCGCAGGCAGGTGTGGCCGATGCTCACCGGCAGGTGGAGCAGCTTCGCCAAGAGTTGATGACGCAAGACCATGCCCGGGAAACACGGGTGGGTGAGTTCGTCGAGCAGGCGGGCCGGGCCACCCAGCGGGCCGAGCTTGCCGAGCAGCGGCTGGTGGATCTGCAGCACGCCTTTGAGGCACAGCACGCACAGATCGCCGAGCTCACCGGACAACGCCTAGCTCAGCAGGAGCGCGCGGACCGCCTGCAACACGAACTGGACTTGGCGCATCGAACCGCCACCGAGCGCGAGATTTCATGGACCGCCGAGCGCGACGCCATGGCCGAGCACGTGCGGTCGGTGGAGGATCGCGCCCACGCCGAGATCGATCGAGCGCGACAGGAGAGCAAGGACCTGCGGGTGCAAGGGTCAACAGACCAGCGCGCTGCCCAAGAGCGCGAGCATCTGCTGCGGCAGCAGCGCGAAGAGGCCCGCGCCGCCAGCGCGGCGGCGGAGCAGCAGGCCAGCGAACTACGCGGCCGGGCGCAGGCATTGGAGCAGCAATTGGCACGTTTGGCCGAACTACCGGCCGCGCTTGAAGCGCGTCTGTCGCAAGCACGCAGTCGCCCCATCAAGCGCCCCGGCGCTAAAGCAGCGGTGTCTGGACCCACCAAGCGCGCCAGCAAGACTCCGGCGCGTGCACGCTAACCGGAATCACGCCGGTGCCTACGACACCGTCCCGCTAAGCTTCACCTGATTTATGCGGCAGCGCAGGTTCAATGCGGTGCATGAGCACCGCTATCGCCAAGCTTGATAACGTCCGCGACAACCAAGGGCATCAGTGGGTAACGACTCTGGGGAATGGGGGACGCCCCAAGCTTGAGGTGGGCACCGTCGTGCAGATTGAAGCCGTGGCCTCGGGGGATGTGCTGTATGGCTTTGCCGTTGGGGATGACACCGTAGCGGTCTCCGAATGGAGCGATCACGGCACCTTCGAGTTTCATGTGCTCGAGCGCTACGCAGGAAAGACGGTGGTACTCCACGTGGCCGTACGCCGTCACGGCACCGTGGGGAAAAGGCATTCGGACTGGTTGGCAGAAGTGGATGATTTCTGGGTCATCCAATACGAGGTTGCGGCCGAGGATGCACGCGCGTGAATGGGCAGAGGTGTTGCTGGCCACCCATGAAACCGCCAGGCGGTAGCGCATGAAGCAACGTTACCGACACCATATCGAGCGCTTCTGCCAAGCCCGGGGCGTCGAGATTCCCACATCGTTCTATCGGGTGCCGACGAGCCGGTATGCGGCCATTGACGAATCCAAAGTGCCCTCCAGCCTCGTGGCCAAGACCTGGTTCAACAAGGAAAGTCTGTCCTATTACCTGAGCCGCGTGGCATCGCCCGGCACGGTGCGTGCGTTCGATTTCCATGAGGGGTACGAGATGGTCTTCGATGGTCAGGAAGTAAAGCGCGGCCCGCCCATCCCGTTGTGAGCTAGCGCTAGCGGCCACGAGGACACCGCCTCCGAGAACAAGGTAGTTCGCCCCGTCTTCACTCCGGCGGGGCCACTGTGCAGGGCATCAGGAGGCCCCCATGACCATCGCAGGCACGCCCCAGGATCAGTTCGCCCCCGGCGCCCCCAGCCGCCACCCGATCACTCTCCACGTCAACGACCATGCCTACCCCTTGGACGTTCAAGCCTGGTCGACCCTGCTGGATGTACTGCGCGAGCAGGTGGGTCTGACAGGGACCAAGAAGGGCTGCGACCACGGGCAATGTGGCGCCTGCACCGTGCTGATCGATGGCAGACGGCTCAATAGCTGCCTGCTGCTGGCCGCTTTGCAAGACGGTAAGGCCATCACCACGGTTGAAGGCTTGGCCAAAGGTGAGGTGTTACACCCCCTACAGGAGGCGTTTCTCCAACACGATGCCTTTCAGTGCGGCTATTGCACGCCGGGCCAGCTGTGTTCGGCCGTCGGTCTGATCAATGAGGGGCGTGCGCGTACGCGGGATGATGTCCGAGAGTTGATGAGTGGCAACATTTGCCGATGCGGGGCCTACACGCAGATCACGACGGCCGTATGCGAGGTGGCAGGCATCGACCAGAGTCGTGATCCCAATCAACCCATTGTGGTGGGGAGCGTGCCGGCATGAATCCCTTCGACCTGGTTGGCGCAACAGACACGGCAGCGGCTCGACGCGCGCTCGGATCCATCAACCCGAACCAGCCTCGCATTACGCGTCCGCAGTTCCTGGCCGGGGGGACCAACGTGCTGGACCTGATGAAGGCAGGCGTTACCCAACCGCCGCGCCTGGTCAGCATTGCCGATGTTGGCCTGAAGGGCATCACCTGGTCTGAGGAGGAGGGTTTGCGCTTGGGGGCCACGGCGCATAACGCCGACACGGCATACCACCCGCTGGTCAGCCAACATGCCCCGTTGCTGGCGTCGGCGATCCTGGCCGGCGCATCACCGCAAATCCGCAACGCAGCTACCAACGGCGGAAATCTGCTCCAGCGCACGCGCTGCATCTATTTCTACGATGTGGCATTGCCTTGCAACAAGCGCGCCCCCGGCAGCGGTTGCAGCGCCATCGGGGGAGTGACACGGCAGCACGCGATATTGGGCGCCAGCACGGCCTGTATCGCCACCCATCCTTCTGACATGTGTGTGGCGCTGGGAGCATTGGGTGCGCTGGTTGAAGTGGAGGAAGAGGCAGGCAAGCGGCTCATTCCGTTTTCTCGGTTCCATCGCTTGCCGGGCGAGCACCCAGAGCATGACACCGAGTTGCCTGCCGATGCCCTGATCACCGCCATTGTGATTCCGCCCAACGACTACGCTGCCCATTCGGTCTACCTGAAGATTCGGGACCGGGCCTCCTATGCCTTTGCACTGGTCTCCGTTGCGGTGGGTTTGGACCTGTTCGACGACGGCACCGTGCGATCGGCACGCATTGCCCTGGGCGGGGTTGCCCACAAGCCCTGGCGCATTGAGGAAGCGGAGGCACTGCTGGCCGGTGAGCGTCCCAGTGGAGCGGTACTGGACCGCGTGGCAGATCGCATCTTGGACGGCGCTGTGGGGCAGGGGGGGAATGACTTCAAGATCGAGCTGGCCCGCCGGTTGATTGCGCGTGGTATCACCGTCGCCGCACGAGGCACGGTGACCAACGACACCGCGTACAACAACCAAGGTAGGGAGCGCCCCCATGGATAAGGCGTTGGACGATCTTCATACACCCGTCGCGGCGCCTGGCACAGGGCATGTCCGCAAAGGACAGCCACTCACTCGCATCGATGGACCTGCCAAAGTCCGCGGTCAGGCACGGTATGCGGCAGAGTTTCCTGCCCCCGATTTGGCGTATGGCGTGGTGGTCAATACGGCCGTGGCCAAAGGCCGAATCACCGCCATCCATCTGGACGCAGCGCTGGCGGTTGAAGGCGTCTTGGACGTGCTGACGCACGAGCGCCGCCCCTCCATGCGCTCAGCGCGGATGTTTCACAAAGACATGGTTGCACCCGGCGGCAAACCGTTTCGTCCTCTCTACGATGATCGAGTGCTCTACAGCGGGCAGCCGGTCGCGTTGGTCGTGGCGACGACCTTCGAAGCCGCCCGTCGCGCGGCCATGCTGGTTCGTGTGGACGTGGAAACCGAGCCCCACGAAACGTCACTTCGCGCCCATCTGGACAAAGGCCATGCACCCAAGGGGTTGAAGTTTGGCTTCAAGCCCCCGCCGAAGGAGAAAGGGGATGCCTCGGCAGCCTGGCACAACGCGCCGTTCCACATCCAGGCAACCGCCTACGCGGAGGCCCAACATCACAATCCCATGGAGCTCTTTGCTACGACCGTGGTGAGAGACGCCAAAGGGCGCATGGTGGCTCATGACAAGACGCAGGGATCTCAGAATTGCCGCTGGTATGCCTCGCACGCGCTAGGCATTCCCAAGTCTCGTCTCACGGTGCGTAATGCCTTTGTCGGCGGGGCTTTTGGCTCGGGCCTTCGACCCAACTATGCATTGCTGCTGGCCGTCATGGCCTCCGAACACCTGGACCGCTCCGTGCGCGTGGTGTTGTCACGCCAGCAGATGTTTACCTTCGGGCACCGACCCGAAACCTGGCAACAGATTCGGCTCTCGGCTGATGGCCAAGGGCGATTGCAATCCATCGAGCACGACGCGCTGACCGAAACCTCCCGGGTAGAGGACTACTCCGAAGTAGTAGTGAACTGGTCAGGGCAGTTGTACGCCTGTGACAACATTCGGCTGTCGCACAAGTTGGTGGATCTGGACCGCTTTACGCCGATGGACATGCGCGCTCCCGGCGCGGCGCACGGCGTACATGCTTTGGAGGTCGCCATTGATGCCATGGCCTATGAGGTCGGCATGGACCCGCTTGATTTTCGGCTGGTCAACTACGCCGATGTCCACCCGACCGAAGACAAGCCCTTTTCCTCCAAAGCCCTTCGGGAATGTTTTGCGCTAGGGGCTGAGCGATTCGGGTGGACGGACCGGCCGCTGGAACCTCGATCCCGGAAGATAGGGACCGAGTACGTGGGGTGGGGCATGGCCACCGGCACGTGGGATGCCTTGCAAATGTTCGCGCGTGCCAAGGCGGTGCTGGATCGCAAGGGCCGGCTGGTCGTCAGCAGCGCGGCCACGGATATTGGGACAGGCACCTACACGGTGATGGCGCAGATTGCGGCCGATGCCATGGGACTGCCTCTTGAGCAGGTCACCTTCCGACTAGGCGACTCGACCCTGCCTGTTGCACCTGTAGAGGGCGGATCGGCCCACGTAGCGACCGTAGGTTCGGCGATTGAAGGCGTATGCGACAAGCTGCGGGCCGAGCTGTTGAAATTGGCCAAGCGAGACCGGGGGGGACTTTTCCGAGGATGTAAGGGCGAGGATGTCGAATGCGCGGAGGGCATGCTGCGGCGTAAGGATGGCGGCGCAGCGATGCCTATCGTCGAGCTGATGGCCCTAAACAAGCACGATACGATCGAAGCCAGTCACCTGCTCCTGCCCAACCAACGCGAACAGTCCAAGTACGCTCGGGCAACCCATTCGGCGGTGTTTTGCGAAGTGCGCGTGGACGAGGCCTTGGGCACGGTGCGCGTTACTCGCGTGGTGAGTGCCATCGCAGCGGGACGCATCATCAATCCCATGGCGGCTCGCAGCCAAATCCTCGGCGGCGTTGTTTGGGGTATCAGTCATGCACTGCATGAAGCCAGCCACGATGACCCACGGCTGGGTCGCTTCATGAACCACGATTTTGCCGAGTACCACGTGACCGTCAACGCGGACGTCCATGACATCGAGGTCCTGTTCGCAGAAGAGGATGATCGCGTCGTTAGCCGATTGGGTGCCAAAGGTGTGGGCGAGATCGGGCTGGTCGGCGTTTCAGCGGCCATCGCCAACGCCATTTACCACGCCGTAGGCGTGCGGATCTATGACACCCCCATTACCCCCGACAAGGTGATGCCGACCAGCGTGCCCAGTACCACCACGCCGATGTTCATCATCGAAAAAATCCAGCAGCGTGGCCATCCTCTCGTCCATGTCCGCAGTCTCCATTGGCGGCATTGTGAGCCGGTACTCAGTCCCCTCGGCGTCGAGCCGAAGGGCTTGAAAAGGAGCTAGGCACATGGCCTCGATGCGTGCGCGAGCGCGGCCGGCGCCCCGGCCCCGGGGCGTGAATGGGCTCACCAACAGACGCAGCGTGAGGCTCACGGTGGCCGCTGGCGCGGGCAGCGCCGCCGGGGTGAGCGCGGGGGGCGGCGGCGCGGCCTGGAGACCGGCCTCCATGCGCTGGCGGGCGAAAGGATCACGGCCCTGGATGTAGCGCATGGCCGAGTGCACGTCTCGCCATCCGACGTACTCCATCAGCGCCTTGACGTCCCAGCCGTTGTCATTGGCCCAGCCGGCAAAGCCCCGGCGCAGAGAATGGCTGCTGTAGCCTCCCACGGCCTCCAGACCTGCAGACTGAAACAGTTCGCGCAGCAACGGGATCAGGCTGTTCGGATGCAAGCCTTGACTACCGACGTTGCCCCATTGATCGACTCGCCGGAACAGCGGGCCCTGAGTGAGTGCGGCCGCCTGCACCCATGCCTGCGTGGCGCTGACCGCACACAAGCGCGAGAGTGCGGGCACCTTGTACGTATTGCCCGCCGACTGCCTGTCGCCCTTGCTGCGAGGCAGGAAGCAGATCATTCCTTCCGCGGGCACCAGTTCGAGATGCTCGATCTGCAGCCGGATCAGTTCATCGCCGCGGAATCCTCGCCAAAACCCCAGCAACACCAACGCCTTGTCGCGCATGGCACGCAAGGCATAGGCATGGTCGGCGCGTTCCTGGGCAGCCAACTTGGCTTGGTCCAGCCACCCGGTCACTTGGGTCAGCTGGGCAAGCTGCAACGGCGTGGCCTGCTTTTCGACCCGGGGGTGTAGCGTCTGAATGCCCTTAAGGACCTTACGCACTAGCGGCGCACGCGTGGGATCTACGAAGCCGTGCTCGGCGTGCCAATGCGCCAGGGCTGCTAGTCTTTGCTTCAGCGTATTAATTGCCGCCTTGGGGGCCTGCTCGGCCAGGTAGCGGGCCACGCTGTCAGGGGTGGCTGGCAGATGCCCCCCCCACTCAACCTCGAAATGGCGCAGGGCCGAAGCGTAGCTACGCTGCGTGTTCTGACGCGTAGCCGCTTCGAGATAGCGGTCCACATCGCTCACGACTGGCAGCACTCCGGTGATGCGCAACCGGCCGGTTGTCGCAGCGTAGAGAGGATCGTGCACTCTGCACGTTGTCCGCCATGGCAACTGGCGATCACCCGCTCCAGTTCCCGGGCCATCCTGCGCAGATCCTCCATCCGGGCCTGGATATCGGCCAAATGACTGCGGGCCAGCCGATCTACATCCATGCAGGACATCTGGTCGTCCTCGGATAACTGCAGCAGGCTGCGGATCTCTTCCAAACTGAAACCTAGGTCCCGGCCACGGGTAATGAAGCGCAAACGCTCGATATCAGCAGGCTCGTAAACGCGATAACCGCTGCCGGTGCGTCCAGGTTGGGGCAACAGGCCGATCCGCTCGTAATACCGGATCGTTTCCAGATGGCACCCGCTGGCCTCGGCGGCCTGACTGATCTTCATGTGGCGACTTGACTCCGTAGTAGCTACGGACTTTACCGTGCGCCTTGCTTGGCCGCCAGCCTCGGGGGGCTGCCCGTGCCGGCGTGCCCTCAGGGTGCTCGGACCCGTGTTCAAACGTCCCCGGCTAGTCGATCGAGCCCTGCCATTGGATCTGACCTACGTACCCAGCTGGAGAACACCTGATGAGTGATTGTGGCTGCCATCACGAGGCCAAGAACGCCCAGGAGCAACGCGTACTGTGGATTGCCCTGGCCCTCAACGCGGCCATGGCCGTCATTGGCGGTATTGCCGGATGGATTGCCCATTCCACAGGTCTGCTGGCTGACGCGCTCGACATGCTGTCCGATGCCACCGCGTATGCCATTGGGTTGGTGGCCATTGGACGCACGGCCCGCTTCAAGGCCAATGCCGCTTGGCTCAGTGGCGGCATTCTGCTGGTGCTGGGTATTGGCGTGCTGGTTGAGGTGGGGCGACGGGTACTGCAGGGTGCCGAACCACTCAGCGGCTGGATGATCGGCACTGCTCTGCTATCGCTGGTGGTCAATGTCACGGTGTTGCGCATGCTCTCCCCGCTGAAGTCGGGAGAGGTCCATCTGCGGGCAACGTGGCTGTTCACCCGCGCCGACGTGGTAGCCAACATCGGCGTCATTCTCGCCGGGGTACTGGTGTGGTGGCTTGCCAATCCCTATCCCGACTATGTGATCGGCACCCTGATCGGTCTGTACGTCATCAAGGAAGCCATCGAGATCCTACGTGATGCCCGTCGGGCGAGCACCCAAGTGAACAAACCGACAGCGTGAAGAACCACGTGCGATCACTGCCTGCGGTTCGTTGGCTGTTGGCGCTGAGCCTGGCATTGGGTGCCATATGGCACCCCGTGCTTACGGCGCTGGGCGAAATGCACGAGACCGTTCACGCGTTATCCGATGCCCAAGAAGTACCGATAACGTCCAACGCGGCCGCTGATGAGGGCACCTTGGGCCAATCGCTCCATCAACTGCAACAACTCGCGCATTGCTGCGCGCACGCAGTCGCCGCACCGGCGATGACCTGGCTGCCACCTCCTGCTCTGCAGCGGCATGCCATAGGGCCGCAAGCCAAGGAGACGGTGCTCACGTGGCCTTCGGGCGACCCCTTCCGACCTCCCATTGTGGGCTAAGCGCTGACGTTGGTCGGCCCTCAACCCTTGGTCTGAACTTCTGGAGTGTTGCCATGCAAGTGCGACGTGCGGCGCTGGCCGCTTGGTTGCTGCTGGGTGCAGGGATGCCTGCCTTGGCGGTCGACCCCATGACATTGGACGACGCGTTCGACCGCGTTGCCCAAGCCCATCCAGACCTGCGCCTGGTGGGGGCCCGTACCGCGGTGCTGGAGGCCGAGCGCAAGGGCGCCACCCAGCGCCCACCTTGGACATTGGGAGCCGAGTTGGAGAATGCGCTCGGTACGGGCGATGCCCGAGGATTTGACAGCACTGAGCTCACCCTAAGCCTGAGCTCAGTGCTGGAGCGTGGTGGGAAGCTGGACGCGCGTAAGGTCCTGGCGCAGAGTCGCATCGACGCGCTGGCCGTACAGCGGGAAGCTCGCCGGCTGGACTTGTTGGCGGAAACAGCACGCCGCTATCTGGCTTTGGTCGCCGCGGGCAAGGCCAGTCAGATTGCCGGGGTTGATGTTCGACAGCGCCAGCGCACGGTGGGCGCTGCGCGCCAACGTTTGCAGGCCGGCGCCTCGCCCGAGTCAGTGCTCTTGACTGCGCAGGCTGCCTTGGCCAAAGCCGAACTGGCCCAGGCGCGGGCTTCCCAGCAGGCCAGCGCTGCACGCCAGCATCTGTCCGCCCTTTGGGGAGAACGTGAACCTGTTTCGGCGCCGGTTACCGGCGACCCACTGGCGCTGCCGGCGATCAGTTCTTTGGAAAGCCTCGCCGCGGACCTACAGGGTTCACCCGAGTTGGCACAGTTTGTCGACGAGCGACGCATTGCCGAGGCGCGCGTACGCTTGGCGCGCACGGCCGCGACGTCAGATCTGGCGTGGCAAGTCGGCGTACGTCGACTGCAAGACACAGGCGACACCGCTCTTGTGGGTGGCATCTCGCTGCCCTTGGGCGCCCGCAGCCGCGCTCAACCCGAGATTCGGGTAGCCGAAGCTGAGCTGGAAGTGCTTTCGATCGAAGCTCAGGCACGGGGAATGGCGCTGTATTCCACCCTGGTCGAAGCCCACGGGCGCTACATCGTCGCCCGCGACGAGGTGGCCCGTCTTCAAGACGATGTGCTGCCCAAGCTCACCAAGGCTGAGCAAGCGGCCGAGCGTGCCTATCGCGCCGGCGCCATTAGCTACTTGGAATGGGCGCAGTTGCAGTCCGAAAAGACCGCCGCTCTGCAACAGCAACTGGACGTCGCGCTTGATGCGCAACGTGCCCTCATCGAAATCCAGCGGCTCACCGGCCAGGCCATGGTTGCCTCAGCCGCTGCCGCAACCTCCGGAGACTTGACCCCATGAGCCGTTTCCCCTGGATCGCGCTGGCCCTGACACTGGCGCTGACGGCCTGCAACGGCCCGGCGCCCAACGCCACCGGCGAGGCCGACGAAGGCCATGAAGCCGAAGAACATGGCGAGCAAGAAGAACTGCCACAACAGACCACGATCGAGGCCCAAACGGCCCAGTCCGCCGGCATTCGCACCGCCCGCGTAGGCCCTGGCGAGATCGCTGATGAGCATGAGGTCCAAGGGCTGCTAACGCCGGTGGAAGGTCGCATCGCCCAAGTGACCGCGCGCTTCCCCGGTCCGGTGCGTGCCGTTCAGGTAGGCGTGGGCGACCAGGTTAAGGCAGGACAGGTGCTTGCGACGGTGGAAAGCAATTTAAGCCTGACCACCTACTCCATTACCGCTCCCATCAGCGGCGTGGTGATGGCCCGGACTGCCTCGGTCGGCATGTCAGCCGCCGAAGGTGCGCCCCTGTTCGAGATCGCTGATCTGTCCACGTTGTGGGTGGACCTGCATATCTTCGGACGAGACGCCGGCCACATAGAAGCCGGCGTACCGGTCACCGTGAGCCGATTGAGTGATGGCGCATCCGAGCAAACGACGTTGGAACGGGTGCTGCCTGGCACCGCTACCGCCAGCCAAAGCACGATCGCCCGCGCGAGCTTGCGCAATGCCGACGGACGCTGGCGGCCCGGTTCAGCCGTCAAGGCACGCATCACCGTGGATCGTGCAGCAGTGGGCTTGGTGGTGCCGGTAACGGCGCTACAGACGGCCGAAGATCGCGACGTGGTGTATGTGCAGCAAGGGGATGTGTATCACACGCGCCCGGTGAAGCTGGGCCGCCGCGATGCCGAGCGGGTCGAAGTGCTGGAAGGCCTGAAAACCGGTGAGCAAGTGGTGGTGTCCCAAAGCTTCCTGGTCAAGGCCGACATGGAAAAATCCACCGTCGAAGAAGAGGAATGAGGCCCGCCATGCTCGAACGCCTCATCCATTTCTCCATTCGCCATCGCTGGCTGATGCTGGTGCTGACCGCCGCGCTCATCGCATTGGGCGTGTGGAGCTATCGGCACCTGTCCATTGACGCAACTCCCGACATCACCAACGTCCAGGTCCAGATCAATACCCAAGCGCTGGGTTATTCACCGCTGGAAGCCGAGCAGCGGGTAACGTTCCCCATTGAAACGGCCATGGCCGGCTTGCCCCAGTTGGATTACAGCCGCTCATTGTCACGCTACGGGTTGTCGCAGGTGACGGTGGTCTTCAAGGATGGCACCGATCTGTACTTTGCTCGTCAGCAGGTCGCCGAGCGCCTGCAGCAGATCACCTCGCAGCTGCCCGAAGGCTTGGACCCCGAGATGGGGCCAATCTCCACCGGTCTAGGTGAGATCTTCATGTACACGGTGGAAGCCGAACCCGATGCTCGCAAGCCCGATGGCTCCGCGTACACGGCCACGGACCTACGGACATTGCAGGACTGGGTCATTCGTCCTCAGCTACGCACTACGCCCGGGGTGACCGAGGTCAACACGATCGGCGGTTTCGAGCGCCAGATCCACATCACCCCCGATCCTGCGCAGTTGGTTGCCTTGGGCTTAACGCTCCAGGATGTCGTTGGCGCGGTCCTGCGTAACAACCAAAACGTGGGCGCTGGCTACATTGAGCGCAACGGCCAGCAGTTCTTGGTGCGCGTGCCCGGACAACTACGCGATCTGGATGCGATCGGCAGCGTCGTACTCGATCGCCGCGATGGCGTTCCGATCCGCGTGCGCGATGTAGCTACGGTCGGCGAAGGTAAGGAGCTGCGCACAGGCGCAGCCACCCAGAACGGCCATGAGGTAGTGGTAGGCACGGCTTTCATGTTGTTTGGCGCCAATAGCCGCGAAGTCTCACGGGCCGCGGCCGCCAAACTGGAGGCCGCTAACGCCAGCCTGCCGGAGGGTGTGCATGCCAAGGCTGTGTATGACCGCACAGCATTGGTAGATCGCACGATCGGCACCGTGGCCAAGAACCTGATCGAAGGCGCGCTCCTGGTGGTGGTAGTGCTGTTCCTGTTGCTGGGCAATGTCCGGGCCTCGCTGATTACCGCGGCGGTCATCCCGTTGGCCATGCTGTTCACCATCATTGGCATGGTGCGAGGCAACGTGTCGGGCAACCTGATGAGCCTGGGTGCGCTGGATTTCGGGCTTATCGTGGATGGCGCGGTCATCATCATCGAGAACTGCCTACGCCGTTTCGGCGAGGCGCAGCATGCGCTGGGCAGGCAACTCAACGATCAGGAACGGTATGACCTGACGGCGTCGGCGACGGCCGAAGTGATTCGGCCAAGCCTGTTTGGCCTGGGCATCATCGCGGCGGTCTATCTGCCGATCTTTGCCCTGTCCGGGGTCGAGGGGAAAATGTTTCACCCCATGGCGATCACGGTCGTCCTGGCGCTGACAGGGGCGATGATGCTCTCACTGACATTTGTGCCAGCGGCCATCGCCACCTTTCTGCGTGGGCGCGTAGCCGAGCACGACAACCGCCTGATGCGCTGGTCACGGGCTCGCTACACGCCGCTGTTGGATTGGGCGTTGCGCCGTCGACTGGCGGTATTGGGCGGGGCTACGGTGCTGGTGGTGGCATGCGGCGTGCTGGCCACGCGGTTGGGATCGGAGTTCGTGCCCAGCCTGGATGAAGGGGACATCACGCTGCAGCCGATGCGGATTCCAGGCACGAGCCTGGAGCAATCGGTGGCGATGCAGGAAACCCTGGAGAAACGCTTGGCGCAGTTTCCCGAGGTGGCCAACATCTTCTCCAAGATCGGTACCGCCGAGGTCGCCACCGATCCGATGCCGCCCTCCATGGCCGACACCTTCCTTATGCTCAAGCCGCGGGATCAGTGGCCCGATCCCCGCAAGCCCAAGACCGAGTTGATCGAAGAGCTGGAGGAAGCTGCCAAGAAAATTCCCGGCAGCAACTACGAATTCACCCAGCCGATCCAGATGCGCACGAACGAACTTATTTCAGGCGTGCGCTCGGACGTTGCCATCAAAGTCTATGGCGATGATCTGGGCCAGCTCGCACGCCTTGCCGAGCGTATCGAGCGGACGATGCGCCAGGTACCGGGCGCTGAAGACGTGAAGTCTGAGCAAGTGAGCGGACTGCCATTGCTCACGGTGACCCCAGACCCGGTTGCCCTGGCACGGTATGGGTTGAATCCTGGGGATGTGCAGGCGACAGTGGCCACGGCTATCGGTGGTGAGGTGGCGGGCCAGCTCATTGAAGGCGATCGCCGATTCGCACTCGTGGTTCGACTACCCGAAGCATTACGCTCAGACCCCGCAGTGCTGGCGGACTTGCCTATCCCGTTACCGGATAACATCAGCTCAGACGAGTCGAGCCGTGAGGCGACATGGCGCGGTGGCAGCCCTCGGACCGTGCCGTTGCGCGAGGTCGCTACGATTCAAGTGGAGCGTGGACCGAACCAGGTGAACCGCGAGAACGGCAAACGACGGGTGGTGATCACGGCCAATGTACGCGAGCGTGATCTGGGCAGTTTCGTGGGCGAGCTGCGCGCCAAGATCGGCGAGGAAGTGAAGATGCCGGAGGGCTACTGGGTGGCTTACGGCGGCACCTTCGAGCAACTGATTTCGGCCAGCCAACGTCTCTCGGTGGTGGTTCCGATCACTTTGGCCCTTATTTTTGCGCTGCTCTTCATGGCTTTCGGGTCGGCAAAGGACGCCGCGATCGTTTTCAGTGGTGTCCCGTTGGCGCTTACCGGTGGCGTCATCGCCCTGGCGCTGCGCGGCATTCCGCTGTCCATCTCCGCCGGCGTGGGCTTCATCGCCTTGTCAGGGGTGGCCGTGTTGAATGGCCTGGTCATGATCGCTTTCATCAGACGCTTGCGGGAACAAGGCGATCCGCTTGATGAGGCCGTGCGCGACGGCGCACTCGGCAGGCTGCGCCCGGTCTTGATGACGGCGCTGGTGGCCTCGCTGGGGTTCTTACCGATGGCCCTCAATGTCGGTGCCGGTTCGGAAGTCCAGCGACCGCTAGCCACCGTGGTGATCGGCGGCATCCTGTCCTCGACCGCGTTGACCCTGTTCGTCTTGCCGGTGCTGTACCGATGGTTGCACCGCGAGCGCGATGGGCCCGTCACCCCAGCTCCAGCGATCGCGTGAGGCCGCATCGTGCCCACGCCTGACTTGGAAATGGTACGTGCCGCGATGTTTGCCGACCCCGGGGTGAAGGCCGTAGACGACCTGCGGTGGATGCCGGATCCCTCCGGCCTGGGCATCCAGGCCACGGTGACGGTGGCCTCATCGGCAGTGGATCTAGGCACGGTACAGGCCGTCATCGGCCAGATGCTGGCCGCTCAGTTCGGCGTGACGGCATTGAACCTGACGTTCAACGATCCCGGGCCCGCGCCAGCGCAACCGACCCGGGGGCCGATTGAGAAGAGGTAGAACGGAGGACGACCATGCCGCCTCCAATCGCCTCGGCTTAGCAAGCCAACGGCGAACAAACTTATGTTCCGGCCGTGCCTGCCCCGCCTACCGCTCCACTAGTCTGGGGATTCATATACATGGTGCCCCGGCCAGGCACATGCGCCGGCCATGACGAAGGCTACGCTCTGCCGTGCCCGCGTAAAGGCCACGTAGTACTTGGCAGGTGAGGTGATACGGGAGGGGTCGGCGGTGCGCAGGAACAGAGTCAGGGGGCCATTGGGATAGATCAGCACGCGCGAATACGTCCGCCCCTTGGCCTGACCGAAATTGACCGCAGAATAGCCATCGCAGGCCTGCCGGCGGTCATGCCGCAGGACGATTGGGGCATATTGCTGCACATACTTTTGCACCAAGTTCGGTGCCACCACATAAATGCCGTCGTGCCCCGTTACATCGGTGTTGCCTGACTCGGTCCGTGGCAGCTGCGGATACAGTGCATCGGCCAGATCACATAGTGACTGCGCGCAGCGGTGGCTAATTACTCGATGCTGGATCTGGCACAAGTTGCGTGCCTGCCAATCCTGGAACAGCTGCATCATGGCCATGCCCCGGTACTGCTGATGACGGGGGGAGTGGTTCGTGGCATAGGTGGCTTGGCGGGTATCACCCACCAGGGTGATTTCAATCCCACTGGCGAGCAGGCGCTCGACCAGGTCCAGGTCGTAGCCCGCCAGGTCCTGAACTTCATCGATGTAGAGCTCGTCGTACATGGCCGTCAACCGCTGGATGACACGGCCTTGGGTAAGCTCATCGCAGCGCACGGCAAAGTCCGCGGCGCGATCGGAGTACATCTTGTCCCCGACGAGATAGTGGCGGGCCACCTGGGTGCGTGGGGCACGGTTGTTGGTCCTGCCTTCAACGAAGAGGAAGGATTCAACTCGTGGTTGGGCGCAAAGCGCGGGCTGATAGGGCCGGATGCACTCGCGCAGAAGAAAGCCATACCAGCTGTATAGCGTCACGTGTGCGGGTACCGAACCGGCGTGGCGCTCGAAAGCCCGGCGGATCTCTTCCAGGTTCTCAAGCGTGTAGGTCAGGATGGCGATCCGGCGGTGCGGGCGCGCCAGCGACTGACGCACCAGCATCGTCGTCTTGCCCGAGCCTGCGGCCGAGAGCAGTACCTGATTAGGCGATGGCACGCTGGACATAGTCCGGGAACACGATTGAGTGGGGGCTGTTGAAGATGGCTAGCGCGGTATCGGTCTTGTTGCCTTTCATGAACTTCAACAGCGCCGCCTCATCGGCGAAGGTCTTATCCAGCACCAGATTCAACTGGGCCAGGGTATTGGCCTTGATCAACTGCTGTTCCAGTGAGGGGGCATCCTCATCGGAGTCGTAGTAGATGTAGTTCAGGAAATCGGTGTAGCGTTCCTGCAGGACGGCCACATCGCCGTCGTTGTCGGTAACCACACGGGCTTTGATATCCAGACGTTGGGCAATCTGCAGGAACCGTTTGAAGGCCAGGGAGTTGACCGAGATCACGTCCACCCCCCGGGCCAGCGCAGGCACACCATGGTGATCCTTGAAAGCGCGCTGGACGATCAACTCATCCGAGGGGCCCTCGACCAGGATTGCTTGCTTGGCCAGGATAAGCCGCAGGGTGTCGTGCCCCGGAAGTTTCATGAAGTAGTCGTGTGTATCAGGCGGTAGCTGGTCGAGTTTGATATGTCCTCGCGCGCCAAAGAGGATCACGTTATCCACACCAAGCTTGTTCAACACGAAGCTGCTGTGTGTGGCAATAATCACTTGCTGGGCGCTAGATAGCGCTGCGATCTTGTCGATCAACTGGGTCATGCTGGAAAAGGACAGATGGTTCTCAGGCTCTTCCACCAGCAGCACATGCGCGGCGCCAGCGGCCCGCATGGCCAACTTCATTTTGACCGCGCTCTGTTCGCCTTTACCGGCGTGTGTGAAAGGAAGATCGTCCAGGTAGGGAGACAGACTGGCCTCCCACGTCGAGCGCGCCGAGGTGTCCACGCCCACGGTCAAGCTCTTGCTGCTGACATCGCCCGCATTCTCAGCCAGGAATGTATTGATGGCTGCTACGTCCGTTTCCTGGGAGAAGCTCTGGCGCATCCGGCGGTAGCTCAGTGACAGGGCCACCCGCTGAGCGGGTGAAAGCACCTGGTCGATGATGCTGCCGATGTAGCGATCCGTGCCTGAAAAGGTCTTGGCACTGGTGGTGTCGATGATCGTGGAGTCAAACGGGATGCTTCGGGCGGTGACGCCATTGTTAGCGAAGGAATACCAGCGCACCGTGTAGTACTCCACCGGCAAGCTGCCGCCCTGATGCTGACGCAGATAAGCATCGAACTCTGGGCGATAGTCCTCATTGAGCTCGACCAGCAACCGGATGCCGGCCATGTCAGCACCAAGGGAATTGTTGGTACCCCACAACGAAGCCAGGGCTGCGTCCCGCCCGAGGTAGGCCTCGATCATGATGCGCGGCGGCGAACTGGGTCGGCCTAGCCTGAGGTCGGCTAAGTACGCATCGACCACAGGCTGGTGGAACAGGTAGGGCGTGATCTCGTAGGCGATGCCTCGTCCGTGCAGCTGGCCGGTCACGACAGCATGGATCGCTTCCAGGAGCGTGGACTTGCCGACCTCGTTATTGCCCACGATGAGATTCATATGTGGGTTGAGTAGCAGATCCAGGCGGCCAAATGCCTTGAAGTTCTCGATGACGACTCGCTCTATCGGCATGTTCATCCTTGTACGACGGCGGGGCGCGGACTTGGCGCCCGGAGCCCCACCAGATAGGGAGGGGGCGTTCATACTAAACCGGGCCAGTGGGGTGCATTTCGTACTGGCCGCAGGGCGTCGGTGCGGCAGGAGAAAGGCACACACGGGATAATTCAACATTATCCCGTATAACTATTTTCGCCGACGAGCGGTCATCTACCTACTTTCATACCATGTAATTACATGGTATGTAATGCATTACGAAATAAAGTGGGGTGGCACGATGGCGCGCGCAGGACTCTATAAGAGTGACGTCCAGAAGGCGCGCGACGCGCTGCTGGCCCAAGGCAAGAAGCCGTCAGTCGACGCGGTGCGAGTGGCCTTGGGCAACACGGGCTCCAAGACCACGATCCACCGCTACTTGCGTGAACTGGAAGGAGAGGAAGGCGGCGGTCCGGCGAGGACGGTAGCCGTTAGTGATGCTTTGCAGGACTTGGTTGCGCGCTTGGCCTCGCGGCTCCAGGAGGAAGCAGAGGCCATCCTCACCCAGGAGCGTGAGCGCCATCAGGCTGAGCTCCACAGTCGGCAACAGGCGCTTTCCGGTGCCCAAGAGGAGGCTGCCGCCTTGAGCAGTCGGCTGCAGCGCACCGAAGCAAGCCTGCACCAAGAGCAAGCTGCTCACGCCCTCCTTCAACAGAATCTAGGTGACAGGATCGCGGAAATCGCCCAGTTGAACGAGCGCATCGCTGGCATGACGGTGCGGCTGGCTGATCATGAGGCGCATACGCGTTCTCTGGAGGACAAGCATGCCCATGCCCGGGAAGCGCTTGAGCACTACCGCACTTCAACCAAAGAGCAGCGCGAGCAAGAGCTTCGCCGTCACGAGCATCAGGTCCAAGAGCTGCAAGTAGCCTTACGTCAGGCCAATGAAGCCTTGGGCGCGAAGAATCAGGAGCTGTTGGTGCTGAACCGCGACAATGGTCAATGGCTGGAGCGCCACGGGCGGATTGAGCGTGAGCTTGCCCAGCTACGACAGGCCCACGAAGGCCAACACAGCGAGGTCGTGGCGTTGCGCCAGACCGCGACGGACTATTTGGCACTGCAGGAGCGCTGGAAGACTGACGCCAAGACCTTGGATGCCATGCGCAACGAGCTAGCTCAAGTTCAAGACACCCTTGCGCGGGAGCGTGAGCGCCGCGAGAGCGCTGAAGTCGATGCGTTGCGTGCCAATGCACGTCTTGAAGCGCTAGAGCCTCTACTGAATCAACTGACGCCAGCACAAAATGCGGTGAAGAAAACTCGGCGCGGCCATACGCAAGATGGGGGAGCCGACTGACGAGGCTGCTCGTTTGTCTGCTAGCGGCTGGGCTGGCGCTCACCTGTCCAGTACGCCCATTCCATAGGGACGAGCCAATCTACAAACAGTTTGGCTACTGAGGACTCCGGTGCCAAATGATAGGGCTTGAACATGCCTTGCTCGGGCGAACTGGTCATCAGGTAGCGCAGGCGCTTCTGGACCTCCTGAAAGATGGCTTCCCGCACATGGGCGCTGTCGTGCACGCCAAGACGCATCGCCACCGAGGCACCTTGGCGTACCGCCGCCCAGCAGCAGTAACGCCACCGCGCGATCGGCAAGCCCCGCGGTCCGGATTGAAAGACGAACCCCACATCACGTGCCCAGCCTGGGTCGAAGTGATGTTTGAGCAATTGCTGCTCCAGAAACTGCTCGGTCTCCCAGAGTGCAAGTTCATCCCACAGCTCCAGTTTCGCGTCCGCCAGGTCTACATCGTGTGCCATATCGCCGAGTTGGTCTTCCAGCACCGGGAGCAGGTGCCTGCGCTCGTGGGTAGACCAGGCGAAAGCCCATTGCAGATCTTCGATGGGCGTGACCTCGGCATCGGGGCGGATCTGCCATCGATCCGCTGGCCAGGGAACTTGGATCAAGGCCAAGTCTCGCAGCGCGTCCAGCACCAGCAAGGTGGAGCGGCGTGTGGGCGCCACCGGTATGCGTCGTAGCTGCGCGGCTAACAGTGCGGCTAGGAAAAGGGTGCCACGAAGGCCCAACTCCTCGATGCTGGCGACCCCAGATGGCGTCATTGACGAGGTTCCGGGCATGCGGTTTCCGGGGATGAGGGAGCGGCGTGGCTCCTGGCGGGGGCGGCGCTACCGGTGTCGCCGGTTGCCTCAAAGCTAAGAATATCTTAGTATGCAAGGCAGGGTACATCCGCCATCCTTATGGGGTCTCCATGGGGTGCGCGCGTGACTTTGTCCGTCGACTCAACACCGACCTTCGCTCGACGCCTCAAACAAGCCCGCCTGCACACGGGTTTGTCGCAGAAGGAGTTGGGCATCCGGGCCGGTCTGGATCCTCACGTGGCCAGCCCCCGAATCAACCAGTACGAGCGTGGCAAGCACGAGCCCAAGCTGGAGACTGCTGAGCGGTTGGCCCAAGCGTTGGGGATCCCCGCCGCCTTCCTTTACACCGACGATGATCTGCTGGCCAAGTTGCTCCTGCGCTGGGGCTCGCTAAGCAAGCAGCAGAAGCGCGAGTTGGTGAAGCTGATCGAGGCCACGCCCGAGAAGTAAACCGAACAAGCGCTCGCCCTATGGGCAACTCTTCGCCTCAACCCGCCCTTTGGGCGCTTCTGGAGGGAGCTGCAGTGGCCGCGGCTAGTGCGACTGACAAGTCGCGGCATCTCAGGCTTACTTGAGATTTTGTTCACGACCGATACACACGCGCCTTGTCTAAAGTGATTTACCATGTCGCCCGTGTCAGCCTCCTCACTTCTACTGCGACTGTTCCTGATCGCCATGCTCGTGCTTAACGGCGCGTGGTCGGCGTTTGCGTCCGTCAGTATGAACCCGGTCATGGAAGAGCAGGCCAGCGAAGTGGCTGCCGCGGTGCAAGTCGACGAAGACTGCGTCGCCCATCACAGTGCTGAGCATCATCCCGATGCCACATCGATTGAAAAGGCTGGCACTGGGCATGGCGACCATGCCGGTCCCGACTGTTGCAAGTCTTCTGCGTGCCGGTGCGCCTGCGTACACGCTTGCGCGAGCGCACTTCCTGCGCGCCTGCATGTTTCGGTGCAACTGGCCTTGGGCCTGGATGTCATGCCGCTGCCCCTAGGGCATGCGGCACCTGCCTTGCCTCATCTGATCCGACCACCGATCGGCTAAGCGTCCCTAGGCGCCGCAATGGCGCCGTTGGTGTGGCTCGCATGCCTGTTTAGGCCAGCCGCCCGCTCTGTACCACCGCCCGCCGGTGGCAACACGACGCTTGGAGCATTTTCATGTCGCATGATGATTTTCGTGATCCACACGGTGGACCGCTGCTGCCTTCGCGGCGGCGATTTGTCCAGGGCTTGGCCTTGGGAGGCGCAGTCGCAGGATTAGGTTTCTGGCCCAAAGCCAGTTGGGCGCTCAAGGGCCCGGGACAACCCAACGTACTGTCGGGCACCGAGTTTGACCTAACCATCGGCGAGACGCCGATGAACTTCACCGGCAAAACCCGCACCGCGATCACCGTCAACGGGTCCGTTCCGGCGCCGTTGCTGCGGTGGCGGGAAGGCACCACGGTCAACCTCCGTGTCTCTAATGCATTGCCGGCCAACTCCCTCCATGGCACGGACACTTCCATCCATTGGCACGGCATCATTCTGCCGGCCAACATGGACGGCGTGCCGGGCCTGAGCTTTGACGGTATCGGACGTGGTGAGACCTACCACTATCGGTTCACCCTGCATCAGGGCGGCACCTACTGGTACCACAGCCACTCAGGATTCCAGGAACAAGCCGGGCTTTATGGGCCGATCGTGATCGATCCACTGGAGCCAGAGCCTTTCAGCTTCGATCGCGACTACGTCGTGATGCTGAGCGATTGGACAGACCTGGACCCGACGGCCCTGTTCGATCGTTTGAAGAAGATGCCGGGCCATGACAACTACTACAAGCGCACGGTCGGCGATTTTGCGCGCGATGTGAAGCGCTACGGTCTGTCGGCCACGTTGGAAGATCGCAAGATGTGGGGCGTGATGCGGATGACGCCCACGGATCTGTCCGACGTCAACGCCAACACCTACACCTACTTGATGAACGGCACGACCTCACTGGGCAACTGGACCGGTTTGTTCCGCAGTGGCGAGAAGGTGCGCCTGCGTTTCATCAATGGCTCTGCCATGACGTACTTCGATGTGCGTATTCCGGGGCTGAAGATGACCGTGGTGGCGGCAGATGGCTTGTATGTCCATCCGGTTTCCGTCGACGAGTTCCGCATTGCAGTAGCAGAAACCTTCGATGTGATCGTGGAGCCCTCCGGGCAGGACGCATTCACCATCTTTGCCCAGGACTCCGGTCGCACCGGCTACGTCAGCGGCACGCTCGCCGTGCGCGAAGGATTACGCGCGCCCGTTCCGTCTATAGATCCCCGGCCGCTGCTGACGATGGCAGACATGGGCATGGATCATGGATCGATGGATATGTCTGGCGGCAGCAAGGGCATGGAAGGCGGCTGTGGTGCGGCCATGGGCATGCCTGGCATGACCCCACCTGCCAGCGGGAACGCGACCTCGGCCCATGCAGGCCATGCGATGCCCGCCGCCGGCGATGGTGCCATGGCAGGCATGCAGCACGGGGGCATGCAATCACACCCTGCCAGCGAGACCAACAATCCCCTGTTGGACAACCAAGCCATGAGCGTGAGTTCGCGCTTGGATGATCCTGGCAATGGCCTGCGCGATAACGGCCGTCATGTGCTGACGTATTCCATGCTCAAGAGCACCTTTGGAGACCCTGACGGACGCGACCCCGGACGCGAGATCGAGCTGCATCTGACCGGACACATGGAGAAATTCTCCTGGGGTTTCAACGGTCAGAAGTTTTCCGATGTCGAGCCGCTGCGGCTGAACTACGGCGAGCGTATGCGCATCGTATTGGTCAACGACACGATGATGACCCATCCCATCCATTTGCACGGCATGTGGAGTGATGTGGAGGACGACAACGGCAACTTCATGGTGCGCAAGCACACGGTGGATATGCCGCCGGGTAGCCGACGCACGTATCGCGTGCGTGCCGATGCGTTGGGCAGCTGGGCGTTCCATTGCCACCTGCTTTATCACATGGAAGCCGGAATGATGCGCACGGTGAGGGTCGACGAATGAACATCAATAGACGCGATACCACCCTGACTGCGCTGACGCTGGCTATCTCGCTGGCCCTGGCCAATGCGACCAGCGCCCAATCCATGCAGCACGGCTCCATGCCGATGGAGCAGGGCGCGCAGACCCAGACTCAGGATCACTCTGCACATCAGGCGCCGACATCAAAACCTGCGCCAGCCCAAAAGCCTGCAACACCGGCCAAGACGAGCGAAGCGACGATCGATCATGCGGCGATGGGCCACGCCGCGCCGCAGGCTAAAGCAGCCGAGCCTGCCATGCAGGGCATGGACCATTCGCAGATGGGGCATGGCTCGCCCGCGAGCACACCTGCGGCGCCCACAGCACAGGCGCAGTCGATGCAGGGCATGGATCACAGTCAGATGGCACAGCCCGCTGCAGCCGACACCTCTGGTACGGCCACGCCTGCGATGCAGGGGATGGACCATTCCAAGATGGCGCACGGCGCGCCTCCGAGCACGCCCGCAACGCCCAAAGCGCAGACACAGTCGATGCAGGGCATGGATCACAGTCAGATAGCACAGCCCGCGGCGGCCGACACCTCCGGCACGGCCACGCCTGCGATGCAGGGAATGGACCATTCGCAGATGGGCCATGATTCGCCCGCGCCCGCTACACCAGAAGCGGGAATGCAATCGATGGAGGACATGGACCACAGTCAGATGGGGCACGGGCCTGCAGCGCCAACGCAGCCGCGCACCCCGATTCCCGCGGTGACGGACGCGGATCGCAAGGCGGCCATCGCGCCGGAACACGCGCATCCGGTGCATGACAACTCGATCAAGAGCTACGTGCTGCTCAATCGCCTGGAAACCTGGGATGCCGATCCGGGCACCGGGTTGGGCTGGGAGGGCCAAGGCTGGATCGGTACGGACCTCAATCGCGTCTGGCTCCGCAGTGAAGGCGAACGCACGGATGGTCAGACCGAGTCGGCTGATCTGGAAGTGCTTTACGGCCGCAGTATCTCCACGTGGTGGGATGTGGTGGTCGGTGTGCGTCATGACTTCAAGCCTGGGGCATCGCAGAACTTCGCCGCTATCGGTGTACAGGGCTTGGCGCCGATGAAGTTCGAAGTGTCCGCCACAGCCTATCTCGGCGAAGGGGGCCAGACTGCCGCCAATGTCGAGGCCGAGTACGAATTGCTGCTAACCAATCGGCTGATCTTGCAGCCGCTGGTGGAAGTCACCGCCTATGGCAAGAACGATCCATTGCGCGGGATAGGTTCGGGTCTGAGTACCGCTGAGGCGGGGCTACGACTTCGTTATGAGTTCACCCGAAAGTTCGCTCCCTACATCGGCGTGGTGTACGAGCGCGCGTTTGGCAATACCGCAGACATGCGACGCGAGCATGGCGAGTCCTTTGAAGACACGCGCTTGGTCATCGGCCTTCGTACCTGGTTCTAAGGGGAACTGACAATGAAATCAAACAAAAAGATGTGGGTATGGCTCGGTGCCGGCGTGGGATTGGTTGCGGTAGCCGCAACTGCCACGGTCTCTCTGGGCGTGTACAACGTGGCCGCCGACGATCCGCATAGTCGCCCGGTGTATGCGCTACTTGAAACGGCGCGCGAGCGTTCCATTGAGGTGCGCGCCGCCAAGCTTCAGGTGCCCACGAACCTGGATGATCCTGAGCGTATCCGCCAGGGTGCGGGCAACTACAACGCCATGTGCGTGACCTGCCATCTTTCGCCTGACGCGGCGGCCACCGAGATGAGCAAGGGCCTGTACCCCGCGCCACCGAACCTAAGCAAACAGCCGGTCGCTCCAGCTGAGGCGTTCTGGGTGATCAAGCACGGCATCAAGGCCAGCGGCATGCCCGCGTGGGGCGGCAGCATGGACGATGAGTTCATCTGGAACATGTCGGCCTTCCTGCAAAAGCTGCCCACGCTGGACAAGGCCGGCTACCAGGCGTTGGTGGCCAGCAGTGATGGTCATTCACACGGCGGTGGTGAGACCGACGGGCACTCGCACGGCGAGGGAGCGGGTGCAGATCACCATGGCAGCGGTGATGGAGCAGAGATGGGTGATGGCCATGGCCAGGGTCATCAAGCCGGTGGCATGGACATGGACATGAGCAAAGCTAAGGAAGGCACCACGCACGTGCATGCCGACGGCAAGACGCACGTGCATGCGGCCGAGCCAGCCAAGCAACCCGCGCAGGCCAAATCCGAAGCTGAGCACGATCAGCACTCCTCCATGCCAGCCAAATCAGCCGAGCCAGCTCCCAAGGCCGATGACGGCCACGACCACCAGCATTGATCCCTTCATGGAGCTGCCCCGGCTCCACGCCCGAGCGCCTCGGCGCTCGGGCATCTCTTAAGGACGCATGATGAATACTTCTCGCAGCTGTCTCTTTCTGCTGACCACGGCCTTGTCGCTGACCGCATGCGCGCGCCCCGAATCGGCTGTCAGTGCAGAGGCGGCATCGGCCGCTCAATCTCCGACATCGGCGGCTGCGCAGCAGGTCGCTCAACCGCAGCGTCCGTTGCCGTTGGTCAAAGTACATAAGAGTGCGACCTGCGGTTGCTGCCAACTGTGGGTGGAGCATCTGGAGAAAGCAGGTTTTACGGTTGAGGTGCACAACAGCGAAGACCTCAACCCGATCAAGGCGCGCTTGGGCGTTCCTTATGGACGCGGCTCGTGCCATACCGCCGAGATCGATGGCTACATCGTCGAAGGTCATGTGCCGGTGCAGGACATCCTGCGCCTGCTTCGTGAGCGCCCGGTAGGCCGTGGACTAGTGCTGCCGGGGATGCCCGCCGGTTCTCCTGGTATGGAGATGCCCGACGGACGTGTTCAACCCTATACGGTGGAATTTGTACTGCCCGACGGCACCACGCAGCCTTACGTCCTGCACGGTCAACGCAGCTGACAGTTTGCTCGCGACCCCTTCTTCCAGACCAGAGTGATCCATGTCCCCTCATTCCCACGATGAAGCCGGCAAGGCGATGCCGCAGGGTGCCAGCGATGGTCCAGACTCGGTGCGTGATCCGGTATGCGGTATGCAGGTCTCCGCGGCTAGAACCCCGTACCACGCCCTGCATGGCGGAACGAAGTATCACTTCTGCTCAGCCAAATGCCGAGAGCGGTTCATCACCAATCCCGTCCGCTATACGGACGATGCTCCCCAGCAAGTTGAAGTGACCGCCCCAGCAGCGGTGGCCCAACCCAGCGGTACCCACGCCACGGTCTACACCTGCCCGATGCATCCGCAGATTCGTCAGCCAGGTCCCGGCACCTGTCCGATCTGCGGCATGGCGCTGGAGCCGGAGATGCCCTCGCTGGAGGAGGACGACAATCCAGAGTTACGCGATTTCACCCGAAGGTTCTGGTGGACGTTGCCTTTGACGTTGATCGTCCTGGTCTTGGCCATGCTGGGACACCGTCTGCCCGGCTTGTCCACGCAGGCGCGCACCTGGATTGAGCTCGTGCTGAGCGCCCCGGTGGTGCTCTGGGCGGGGTGGCCTTTCTTTGAGCGCTGCCTACAGTCCATCGGCAATCGCAGCCCCAACATGTGGACGCTGATCGGCATCGGCGTGGCCGCCGCGTTTGGCTACAGCGTGGTGGCCACCGTGGCACCGGACCTGTTTCCGGACTCTTTCCGCGAGCATGGACGGGTAGGGGTCTACTTCGAGGCGGCAGCGGTCATCGTCTCGCTCACCCTGCTCGGACAGCTGCTGGAACTGCGGGCGCGTTCCAAAACCTCGGCGGCCATCAAGTCCCTGCTGGGATTGGCACCCAAGACGGCTCGCCGCGTCAAACCCGATGGGGGCGAAGAGGACGTTGCGCTGGATCACGTGCACGTGGGTGATCTGCTTCGCGTACGACCGGGCGAGAAGGTGCCGGTCGATGGGGAAGTCATCGAAGGCCGCACCAGTGTCGATGAGTCGATGCTGACCGGTGAACCCATTCCGGTGGAGAAGGCTGTCGGTGATCACGTTATAGGCGCCACGCTCAACGGGACGGGCGCCTTGGTCATCCGGGCGGACAAAGTCGGATCCGGGACGGTACTGGCGCAGATTGTGCAGTTGGTAGCCCAAGCCCAGCGCTCCCGCGCGCCGATGCAGCGTATGGCGGACAAGGTGGCGTACTGGTTTGTCCTGGCCGTGCTGGCCACGGCGGTACTCACGTTCTTCGGATGGGGTCTGTTTGGACCCGAACCGTCCTGGACCTTTGCCGTCCTCAATGCCGTATCGGTTCTGATCATTGCGTGCCCGTGTGCCTTGGGTTTGGCTACCCCCATGTCGATCATGGTCGCCACTGGCCGCGCTGCGCAGGTCGGGGTCCTGTTCCGCGATGCTCAGGCGATCGAGCAGCTACGTCTGATCGACACGTTGATCGTGGACAAGACCGGTACGTTGACCGAGGGGCGTCCAGCCTTTCGCGACACGCTCTCCTACGCCGGCTTCGACGCCGATCAGATCCTTTGTTTGGCCGGCAGCTTGGAACAGGGCAGTGAGCACCCCTTGGCCGAGGCCATCGTGGCTGAAGCCCAGCGACGTGGCTTGAACCTGGTGGCCGCCCAAGATTTTGATTCGCTCACCGGCCAAGGCGTCCGCGGGCGCGTGTCCGATCAGGATGTCGTGCTCGGCAACCAAAGCCTGATGGCGTCGGTTGGCGCCGATGTAGCACCTTTGCAAAGCAGCGCCGAGCGTCTTCGGAAAGAAGGCGCTAGCGTGATGTTCCTGGCGGTCAATGGTCGGTTGGCCGGCGCCATTGCGGTGGCTGATCCCATCAAAGCCACGACCTTGCCTGCCTTGAACCTGCTACGTGCCGATGGCCTGCACGTGGTGATGGCCTCCGGTGACGCACAGGCGACGGCCGAGGCCGTGGGGCGCACGCTGGGCATCGAGGATGTGCGTGGTGGCGTCAAGCCGCAGGACAAGGCCGACCTGGTCCAGCAACTCAAAGCCCAGGGTCGTCGCGTGGCCATGGCTGGCGATGGCATCAACGATGCGCCGGCCCTGGCGGCAGCCGATGTGGGCATCGCGATGGGGACGGGCACGGATGTGGCCATGTCCAGCGCCCAGCTCACCCTGGTCAAGGGTGATTTGAGGCGCATCGTGCAAGCCCGTGCCATCTCGTCTTCGACGGTGGCCAATATGAAGCAGAACCTGGGCTTCGCCTTCGTCTACAACGCCATCGGCGTGCCTATCGCCGCCGGCCTGCTGTATCCCAGCTTCGGCCTTTTGCTCAGTCCGATGATGGCGGCCCTGGCCATGAGCCTGAGCTCGGTTTCGGTGGTCACCAATGCCTTGCGTTTGTCCGGCTCCACCGTTGTTGCCACCCCCCACCCTGACCGCGCCGATGAGCCTGCGCGCGGCCATTCCTGTCACTGATGGCTCATATCCCACAAGGAGTACTGCAATGAAGCGTTATGCCTCCCTCTCGATGATGGCCCTGTTTCTGATGGCGGGCGCGGCCTTCGCCGGCGGCCAGACCACTACGCCCACCACCGACCACGGTCAGCACAAGCCGATGGACCACAAGAAGCAGGAGCATGGTCAGCACAAGCCGGCCTCGGCCGATGCCGATTTCACCAAGCTCGATACCAACAAGGACGGCGCGCTGTCCAAGGAAGAACTGGCCAAGCACAAGCTCGCGCCGCACTTCGGCATGCTTGATGGCAACAAGGACGGCAAGCTGAGCCCGCAGGAATTCGCTGCCGGCAAGGGCATGTAAGTGTTGTCAGCCCGGGAGCTGTTCCAACACCTCCCGGGTTCTTCTGCCGTTCTGCCATTCCCACGGAGATTGTTATGTCCTCTTCGCATGGTACGCACGAAAACGCGCACGACCCGCAGTCCCAGGACGCAAAACCGCACGCCTCACACCAACCTGCCCACCAGGCCCAGCACGGGCATCAAGGCCATTACGGCCGCCTGTTGTTGATGATGGGCCTGTCTTTCGTGGCCATGTACGCATTGATGTACGCAATGGTCGATCAGTGGGCCAACGTCTATAACAACGTCAACCAGTTCTACATGGCGGGCCTGATGGCCGCTCCCATGCTGCTGATCGAGCTGTGGCTCATGTCCAGTATGTACCCCGATCGCCGACGCAATCTGATTCTGGCTGCTCTGACGGTCGCGTTCATGCTGTTCTGCTGGTGGGGCATTCGCACGCAAGCAGCGGTCACCGACAAGCAGTTCATCCGTTCGATGATTCCCCACCACGCTGGCGCCATCCTGATGTGCGAGGAGAATCGCCTGAAGGACCCTGAGTTGGTGAAGCTCTGCCAGGACATCATCGCCTCGCAGACACAGGAGATCGCGCAGATGAAGCAACTGTTGGCTGAGCGCTCCCGCTAGCTCACTGCCTTTTGCCAGCCGGTATCACCCCGCTGAGCCTGCGCGCTGACCATGCGGTGGATCAAGCGCGCGGCCACACGTGCGGTGGCCTGATCTTGATCCAGGGGCGGACACAGTTCCGCCACGTCGACCACACGTACCTTGCCCGAGGCCATGACCAGATCCAGCAGGGCTTCCAAGACCTCCAGACTCACCCCGCGTGGGTTGGGGGCGCTCACGCCCGGGGCCACCGCCTGCGGCAGCACGTCCAGACACACCGTCAGGTAGATCACGTCAACCGCATCACACCACGCATGCAGAACCTCAGCCTGTGCCTGCCAATTCCAGGCGCACAGCACCTCATCCGTAAGGTAGTGAGTGCCTTCGCGCTCGGCCGTGGCGAATAGACGCGGCGTGTTGCTGGATCGACTTACACCAATGCAGTGATACTGCAGCGGGGAGCTAGTGCTGCGGGCATGCTCCAGTGCCTGCAGGAAGGGCGTGCCCGAGCTTGCACTGCCTTGCTCGCGCAGATCAAAGTGTGCATCGAAGTTGAAGATACCGATACGAGCCTTGGATGCGCCCAGATGACCACGCAGTGCGGCGTAGCTGGCATAGCCGATCTCGTGCCCGCCGCCCAGACCAATCACCCAATGTCCCTGATCCAGCAGTTGCTGCGCTCGATGGGAGTAGTGGGCCTGCGCCAGCTCCAATGCCTGATCCGCGCAGGTGATGTCACCCGCATCGTAGAGCGGAGCACAGTGGAGAACGGGCAGGTTGGCCAAGGCGTTGCGAAGTGCAGCGGGCCCTTGTGCGGCGCCCGGTCGGCCGGCGTTGCGACGAATCCCTTCATCGCTGGCAAATCCCAGCAGGGCAATGCCGGGCGCCTCAGGCTGCGGGTCCAAGGCCACCCTTTGGTGCCAGCGTTGCGTATTGGCGGTCGCCGGCAGGTCCACGCGTCCGTGCCAAGCCAGATTCACGCGCGCAGATCCTGCAGCGGCCAGTCCAGGAACGCGCGCAAACCGCCGCGCTCGATCAAGGCTTCCATCGCCTGCATTTCCGGGGCCAGATAGCGATCCTCATCGTAACGGGCGACCTCGCTACGCACCTGCGCATGCACTGCCTCCAATGCTTGCGAAGACGCCAGTGGCCGCCTGAACTCGATGCCTTGGCACGCGGCGAGCAGCTCGATGGCCACGATCCGGCGCACGTTGTCGGCCACCTCGCGCGACTTGCGCGCGGCGAAGGTGGCCATGCTGACATGATCCTCCTGATTGGCCGACGTGGGCAGGGAGTCCACGCTGGCCGGGTGAGAGAGGGTCTTGTTCTCGCTGGCCAGGGCGGCCGCGGTCACGTGCGCGATCATGAAGCCGGAGTTCACGCCCGGATTGGCGACCAGGAAGGCGGGTAACCCGGAGATCGTGGCATCGATGAGTAGGGCGATGCGCCGTTCCGACAGGGCGCCAATCTCGGACACCGCCATCGTCAACTGGTCCGCGGCAAAGGCCACCGGCTCGGCGTGGAAGTTACCGCCGGAGATCACCTCGCCGGTGTCGGTGAATACCAGCGGATTGTCGGAGACTGCATTGGCTTCGGTCAGCAGCACGTGGGCGGCGTGCTGCATGACATCGCGCACCGCGCCCATGACCTGAGGCTGACACCGAAGGCTGTAAGGGTCTTGCACACGGGTGTCGTTGTGAAGGTGCGATTGGCGAATGGCGCTGCCGGCCAGCAGTCGCTGGTAGTGCGCGGCCACCGCTATCTGGCCAGGCTGGCCACGCACGGCGTGGATGCGCGGATCGAACGGAGCATCGGAGCCGCATGCTGCATCCACGCTCATCGCGCCGGTTAGCACGGCGGCTGCATAGACTTGTTCGGCAGCAAACAGCGCCATCAGCGCAATGCCCGTGGACACTTGAGTGCCGTTGAGCAATGCCAGCCCTTCCTTGGCTGCCAGTCGGATGGGAGCGATCCCAGCGTCTTGCAGAGCCTGCCTGGCCGACAGGATCTGCCCGTCGACGCGTACCTGGCCTTCGCCCATGGCCGCCAAGGTCAGATGCGCCAAGGGGGCCAGATCACCGGATGCACCGACCGAACCCTGGGCGGGGATACAGGGCCAGATCCCGGCGTTGTATACGGCGATCAGGGTGGTCAGCGTCTGCTCGCGCACACCCGAGTAGCCCCGCGCCAGGGAGGCGATCTTGGTGGCGAAGATCAGGCGCACGCAGGCATCGTCGAGCAATGGCCCCATGCCCACGGCGTGCGAGCGCACGAGGTTGGTTTGCAACTGTTCCAGTTGCTCGCGCGGGATATGGACTTTGGCCAGCTTGCCAAAGCCGGTGTTGATGCCATAGGCCGGCTCGCCGGCGGCCACGATGGCCTGCACGGCCTGCGAAGAGGCGCGGACGTTGTCCCAGCAATCTGCGTCCAAGGCGATGGGATCAGTCCCTTGCGCGATCTGCCGCAGTTGCGCCAACGTCAGCTGGCCCGGTGTCAGGGTAAGCATGCGATTCACTCCAGAATGGCCGGCAAGGTCAGGCTATGCTCACGGGCACAGGCCAGTGCCTGCTCGTAGCCCGCGTCGGCGTGGCGCATCACGCCCGTTGCCGGGTCGTTCCACAGCACACGCGCCAGCCGGCGATCGGCTTGCTCGGTGCCATCGCACACGATTACCACGCCCGAGTGTTGCGAGAAGCCCATCCCGACGCCGCCGCCATGATGCAGGCTCACCCAGGTCGCACCGCCACTGGTAGCCAGCAGCGCGTTGAGCAGCGGCCAGTCCGAGACCGCATCGGAGCCATCGCGCATGCCTTCGGTTTCACGGTTGGGGCTGGCTACCGAGCCGCAGTCCAGGTGATCGCGTCCGATGACGATCGGTGCTTTGAGCTCGCCATTGCGCACCATTTCGTTGAAGGCCAGCGCGGCCTTGTGGCGCTCGCCCAAGCCCAACCAGCAGATCCGTGCGGGCAGACCTTGGAAGGCAATGCGCTCGCGGGCCTGGTCCAACCAGTGGTGAAGATGCGTGTTGTCAGGAAACAGTTCCTTGACCTTGGCATCGGTCTTGTAGATGTCTTCTGGATCCCCGCTCAGGGCCACCCATCGGAACGGGCCCATGCCGCGGCAGAACAGCGGACGGATACAGGCGGGCACGAAGCCGGGGAAGGCAAAGGCATTGTCCACGCCCTGATCCAGCGCCACCTGGCGGATGTTGTTGCCGTAATCGATCGTCGGCACGCCCATAGCGTGGAAATCGAGCATCGCGCGCACATGCGTGGCACACGAGGTCGCGGCAGCCTGCGCCAGCTCGCGTCGCTGACCATCGCCACCGCTGCGGGCCTGTTCCCACTGTGAGAGGGTCCATCCGGCGGGCAGATAGCCATTGATCAGATCGTGCGCCGAGGTCTGGTCGGTCACGGCGTGAGGGCGGGGACCACCGTTGCGCGCGCGCGCGACGAACTGCGGCAGCAGTTCGGCCGCATTGCCCAGCAGACCCACCGATACCGGCGTCGGGCTGTGTTCGATGATCTGCAAGGCTTCATCGATGGAGTAGGCCTTGTGATCGACATAGCGCGTGCGGATACGAAAATCGATCCGAGACTCCTGGCACTCGATCACGATGCTGCTGGCCCCGGCCAAGGTCGCCGCCAACGCCTGCGCACCACCCATACCGCCCAAGCCGGCGGTAAGGATCCACTTGTTCTGCCAGTTGCCACCGTAGTGCTGGCGCCCCAACTCCACGAAGGTCTCGTACGTGCCCTGGACGATGCCCTGGCTGCCGATGTAGATCCAACTGCCGGCCGTCATCTGGCCGTACATCATCAAGCCCTTCTTATCGAGCTCGTTGAAGTGCTCCCACGTCGCCCAGTGGGGGACGAGGTTGGAGTTGGCGATCAGCACGCGTGGCGCATCGGGGTGTGTGCGGAAAACACCGACGGGCTTGCCGGACTGGACCAGCAGCGACTCATCGTTCTCAAGCGATCGCAACGTTTCCAAGATGCGGTCAAAACTTTTCCAGTCGCGCGCAGCACGACCGATGCCGCCGTAGACCACCAGGTCTTCCGGGCGCTCGGCAACATCGGGGTCCAGATTGTTCTGGATCATGCGGTAGGCCGCTTCAGTCAGCCAGCTCTTGCAGTGCAGCTGGGTGCCGATCGGAGCGCGAACGGTGCGCGCAGGGGAAGCGGAGCGTTCCAAGGTATCCATCAAATCCTCAAGGGGTCAGAGGGGCGCCAACCTGGAAGGTGCCCACAAAGCGGTAACGAGATGCCGGATGGATCAACCGCACAAAGCTGGCCACCTGTCCGCGCGACCACGTACGTCGGGTCAGCACCAGCAACGGATCGCCTTCGTTGATCTTCAGTTGCGCAGCCAGACGCTTGCTGGCCGTCTCGGCTTCGATCACATGTTCGGCGCGCTCCAGCGGCGCAACGCGCATCAGGTACTGATGCGGAATCTCGGTGTGGAAATCGATGTCCAGGTAATCCGGCGCCACGCTGGGTTGCACAAAGCGATCCTCCAACTGCACGGGCTTGTCATCGCTGTGGTGGAGCAGCCGGCTGTGGAACAGCTCCGTGCCCGGTGTCAGGCCGAAGTTGGTCGTCACACTGGAGCGCGCCTCGACCGTCTCGCAGATCAGCACTTGGACCGAGTGTGTCTGGCCGCGTGACTGAATCTCTTCGCGAATGTTGCGCACCTCGAACATCGCCGATTCGGCCTTGGGGCCGGCGACGAACGTGCCGACACCTTGCACTCGGGTCAGCACGCCGGCGTCGGTCAACTCGCGCAGCGCTCGATTCACTGTCATGCGAGACAAGCCGAACTTGGCCGTCAGTTCGTTCTCGCTGGGGACGCGACTGCGCGCGGGCCAGTCGCCGTTGGTGATGTGACGCAGGATGAAGTGCTTGAGCTTCTGGTAGTGCGGCTTGGGTTCGTCCATGGCCCAAGCATTACATGTCTATACAACCAGTCCAACCACTTTCGATGCTGTGCTGCACAAGCAGTTGACACTAAGAATTTCCTCGTGCTATTGCTGTGGTATAGACAACCTGCGGGTTCGCCACACGCTCATGCCTTCGCTTCGCGTGCTACTGCGTATGTTCCTGATCCTCGTGCTCTGCGCGGATGGGATCCTGAGCGCGCAGGCCACCACGCGGATGGCCGTGCGGCATATTCCTCCCCCAGGTGCGGTGAATGGCACCCACTCGGTGCATGGCGGCGCGCGTGTCAATGAACGCGCCAAGATTAGTAACGATTGCAACAAAATTCTTCCCGGTGGCAAGCAAGCCGGGCAGGGTGATCAGAACGATCATCAGTGCGACTGCAGCACCACCTCCTGCGACTGCAGCTGTGTGCTCACCTTCTTCGCCGGGCGTGTGCCGGTCATCTTTGCCGCCCAGCATGCCCTGACGAGCACGTACCTACCTACGCCTGAGTTGCCGCCGCTGCGACGACAGGTATCCCGGCTGTTCCGACCTCCCATCGGCTAATGCTGCTTGGTCGCCATTGATTGGCGACGTCTACGCACGCCCTGATGTCGCATAGGCCCCCACGTCTGGGGCACCAGGGTCATACGCATGCATTGCCCTTCGGGGGAGAGAGAACCCATGTACTTCAAGCGCAATCCTTTGGCGGTATCCGTCGGTGCCCTTCTGTGCGCCGGTTTTTCTACGGTGGCTCTGGCTCAGCAGGCTGAACAGGGCGCCACGAGCGAGTCGGCCAAGACGCTGGACACCGTCCAGGTCACCGGCAGCCATATCAAGCGACTGCAGCTCTCCGGTGTTGGTCCGGTCAGCGTGGTTGATGCCGAAGCCATCGAGCGCTCCGGCGCCACTTCGGTGGAGACGCTGCTGCAGCGCCTGCCGGCGTCGGCCGGCTTTGCCGGCAGCCAGTCCAATGCCTACTGGGCCGAGAACGGCTACGGCACTACTCAGGTCAATCTGCGCGGCCTGGGCATTAACCGCACGCTGGTTCTTCTCAATGGTCGTCGTGTGGTCAATGGTGGCACCGGTGCCAACAGCTCGGTGGACCTGAACATCATCCCGGTAGCGCTGATCGAGCGGATCGAGGTCCTCAAGGACGGTGCCTCAGCCATCTACGGTGCCGATGCCGTGGCGGGCGTGGTGAACATCATCACCAAGAAGAACTACGACGGTGCCGAGGCGGCAGTGCGTTATGGACAGACCTTCGAAAG
>PKDC01000058.1 GCA_002862435.1 Pseudomonadota bacterium
CGGATCCGGAAGAGGGGCGCAGCCGCAAGGCTGGGATCCGATACAACTCAACCCCGCCGGGGAGAATCCCCCGGCGCTGCCGTGGCTTCTCCCTGGCTTTTTTATGTCAAGGAGAAAGTCATGGGATGGCTGTACAGAAAGTGCTCCATGCAGGAGCTGGTTCAGGACCGCCTTGTGAGCGAGTATGACCGCAAGGTCATCGCCCACGCGCTGCGCGGGTCGGTGCTGTGGACCGTCAACCAGATCACGCACCAGGAAACCGGCGAAACCACAGTGTTCATCGGTTGCGACCTGCTCCGCAAGGATGGGGAATGGTGTGGTTACAAGGACATGGATGAAACCATGGGGCCTTGCTACTACTCCTGCCCATTGAAATTCCTGGACATGGCGCCCGAGCGGAATCCGGTCTGGCGGGAGCAAGTCCGGGCATACCACCGCCAGCGGTCCAGGCGGTTCAGTGTCGGCCAGCGGGTCGAGGTCATCGGCTGCACGGTCCCCTGGGTGTGCATTACCGGCACCAACCCCCTCACGGGGGAATATGCCGGGGTTCGCTACAACCTGAAGCGCTCCCTGCTGGGGGAGGTCCTGCAGGATGCGGAGGCCCCGGATGGTCAATTCCTGACCGGCTCGGCCAAGTCTTCGGACCGGCAGGAAAAAGCCGTCATAGCTGTGTAATCAACCACCGGCTTATGCACAGAAAATGTGGATAAGCCATTCCCAACCCCGAGGGTCCGCCCAGCCCCTCGGGGTTGGGCGGTCTCTCGACCAGGAGATCGCGATGAAAATCATCGTCAGCTACACCCTGCCTTACGTTCACCGGGTCATGGTGGGCATCGAGGCCGCTTCGGAAGAATCGGCATTGACCAAGGCCCAGGCTTTCTTCGATGAGGGAAGCATCTGGGACGATACCCAGCGCCTGCCCCTGCTGCTCGATGACTTCGAGGAGCAGGGCGATTCCGGCGATGTGCTGGAATTCACGATCGAGCAGACCCTCGGAGAGGGCGAGGATTACCCGCCACCGGATGCGTCGGTGAGGGCCATCCGGCGCGGCAATGCGGCGCGCCGCGCCGCCGAGCTGCTGGTGGCTGCCTACCGCCGCGGTGAAGCGACGGGATCCGTGGACTGGGAAGACCTGAACCTGGCTTATGAGACTGCCTTGCTGGCGGTCGACTGATCACATCAACCCCACGGGGGCGCACCGCCCCCAAGGCTGGTTCGCCCCCTTTTTTTTGGAGCGCGAACCATGCAAGAGAACCAAACGATCGAGCCTGTTGCCCAGGAAGAGGGCGAGGGCGCCCTGGTGATGTCCCTGATGGACTTCATCGACAACTGCCGGGACGGACTGCTGGATGCCGTATCCAGGACAATTCCCCCGGTGTATGACGGCACGCCGGATCCTGGTCGGGAGACCGTGATGGCCGGCCTGCTGCGTCAACCCTTTCCCGCCCAGCGGGATGCGGTCCAGGCCCTGTCCCGGCTGCTGTTCGACGAGAACCAGCCGGCGGCCATCCTGAACGCGGAGATGGGAACGGGCAAGACCATGATGGCGATCGCCCTGGCGACGATCGCCCATCGCGAAGGCCTGCGGCGCTGCCTGGTCCTGTCCCCGCCCCACCTGGTCTACAAGTGGCGGCGGGAGATCCTGGAGACGGTGCCCCATGCCAGGGTGACCGTGCTCAACGGCCCGGACACCCTGGGCAAGCTCCTGGCGCTGCGTGCGGCACTGGGAGCGAGGCCCCATGCCGGACCCGAGTTCTTCGTGCTCGGGCGCGTCCGGATGCGGATGGGCTACCACTGGAAGCTGGCGATTGCCCGGCGGCGCGTGGTGGCCCTGCCGGGGGATGAGGGGCCGACGCTGTACTGGGACCGGCGCGGCTATGCGGCCTGCCCGGATTGTGGGTGGGTACTGAAGACGGAGACTGGAGAACCCATGCTGGCCGATGTCGTGCAGACCGAACAGCAACTGCATTGCCCGGGCTGCAAGTCGGCGCTCTGGACCCTGCACCGTCCCCAGGGGGCGGCCAAGGCCAAGCGTGACCTGGTCCGCGAGGCCCTCATGGACCTGCCCACCATCGGCCCCAAGTCGGCGGAACGGCTGATCAACCAGTTCGGGGAGGACCTGCTCGGGGAGATGTTGGGGGACAACATCCACCGGCTGGTCAACCTGATGGATGAAGAAGGCAACCTGGTGTTTTCGGACAACCAGGCGCGCCGCCTGGAGCGGGCGCTGTCCAACCGGGAATTTTCCCTGGGACAGGGCGGCTATCAAGCGTCGGAGTTCGTTAAACGCTATCTCCCGGACGGTTATTTCGACCTGATGGTCGTCGATGAAGGCCATGAATACAAGGTCGAGGGATCGGCCCAGGGTCAGGCCATGGGCGTGCTGGCAAACAAGGCCCGGAAGGTGCTCCTGCTCACGGGGACCCTGATGGGGGGCTATGCAACCGACCTCTTCTATCTGCTGTTCCGGCTCATGCCGGGCCGCATGATCGAGGAGGGTTACCGGCCGAACGCCAGGGGATCCCTGGCCCCGGCCGCGATGGGCTTCATGCGCGCCCACGGCGTACTGAAGGACATCTACACCGAGACCGAAGGCGGGAATCACAAGACCGCCCGGGGTCGCAAGACCTCGCATCGGGTGGCCATGGCGCCGGGGTTCGGGGCGGAGGGCATCTTGCGGCACGTCCTGCCGTATACGGTGTTTCTCAAGCTCCGGGACATCGGCGGCAACGTGTTGCCGCCCTACCGCGAGTTCATGACGCCGATCCCGATGACGGCGGACATGGAGGCCGCTTATGGGCGGCTGCAGGCCGATCTGGTGTCGGCCCTGCGAGCGGCCTTGCGGACCGGGGACAAGAGCCTGCTCGGGGTGGTGCTCAATGCGCTGCTCGCCTGGCCGGAAACCTGTTTCCGGCCGGAGGCGGTCAAGCACCCACGCACGGGCAGTCTGCTGGCCTATCAATCCGCCTTGCTGGGGCCAGATCAGTTGTCGCCCAAGGAAGAGCACATGCTGGGCCTGTGCAGCGCCAACAAGGCGAGGGGCAGGCGGACGCTGGTCTACACGACCTATACCGGCACGCGCGACACGACCACGCGACTGAAGAGCCATCTGGAACGGGAGGGCTTCAAGGTGGCGGTGTTGCGTGCGGCGGTGGAGGCCAGCCGGCGCGAGGAGTGGCTGCTGGACCAGGTGGACCGTGGGGTCGAGGTTGTCATCACCAATCCCGAGCTGGTCAAGACCGGCCTGGACATGCTGGAATTTCCGACCATTTGCTCCATGAACACCAGCTACAACGTGTACACGCTGCAACAGGCGGCCCGACGTTCCTGGCGGATCGGCCAGCAGCAGGATGTGGAGGTGCATTTCCTCGGCTATGCGGGGACCACCCAAATCAATTGCCTGCAGCTCATGGGCAAGAAGGTCTCGGTCAGCCAATCCACTTCCGGGGATGTACCCGAGAGCGGGCTGGATGTGCTGAACCAGGATGACGAGGCCCTCGAGGTGGCCCTCGCCAAACAGTTGCTCGCTGCCTGATCGATCACATTCCCGACCTTAAACCCGGCTCCGGCCGGGTTTTTTTTGGGCTGCGAGATGTCGGCAAAAAAAATCGCGTCGATCGGAGTTACGGTTTTTTGTGGATTTGGGACCGCGTCCTGCGCGAGTCTCAGGCTGCGGTTAGAGCCGCAGATACATCCCTAACACTGGCCGGCGTGACCCGCCGGCCCTTTTTGAGAGATTGATATGCGGGAAATCGTTTTGTGCGGGCTGCTGCTGATCCTGGCTGCCGACCAGGCGCATGCCGCCTCGGGCGATGTTCCGGTGGGGCGCTACAGCGTCGTGGCGCCGGTGCCCAGGACGGATCAGAGCGATCCGCTCGAAACCATCGTGCGCCTGACCTTTCCGCCCTACGTCAAGGACGTGGGGGGGGCAGTGGATTACCTCCTGGCCCGATCCGGCTTTCGGCTGGCGGACGCCCTTGCGGCCGGCGAGGCCCAATTGATCCTGCTGCGCCGGCCACTGCCCGAATCCCAGCGCACCCTGGGCCCCATGCCGCTGCGCCGCGCCCTGGAAACCCTGGGCGGAGAAGCCTTCTGGCTCATCGAGGATCCGGTTCACCGTCTGGTGGCGTTCGATGTGGCCGACGACTATCGGCCGCTCCTGCGGGGCGCGCCGGTTGCCATCCATCAGACCGTTGCGCCCGCTGCAGGTGCGCCGACCATTCTGCCGCTGGCCGAGCGCGCGGAGCCGCCGATCGAGATGCTGGTATCGCCGGTGAATCGGATTGACGGCGCGCGGTCGGCCCCAGCCAGTTACGGCCCTACGACACGGGGCGAGACCCTGGGCAGCATCACCCAGATCCTGGTGCCGGATCAGTCCCACATTCTCGCCCAGCGCATGCTGGCCATCTTCGGGCACAACCCGCAGGCCTTCGGCAAGCTCGATGGGGCGCCCAATATGAATCTGATCCATGTGGACGCGGTACTGACGGCGCCCGATGCGGACGAGATCGGGCGTGTCAGTCCGGATGAAGCCCGGCGCGAGGTCGCGCGACACCATCAGGCCTGGGAGAAGGCAATCCTCAAGGGAGCGGCGAAATGAATGAGGAACAGGCGCCGGCGCCTTTGCTGGCGGATGACGACGCGATGCCTGCCGCCCCGCGGCGGATGCCCTGGTTTGCCGTCATCGCAATCCTGCTGCTGACAGCAATCGCCCTGGGCGGCCTGCTGTATCTGACCCGGCAATTGATTGACCGGCCCGCAGGAGATACGCCCACCTTGCGCGTGGAGCATCAGGAGGCGGCGATCGAGGCGTCCCCGGTCGATCCGCTTTTCCCCGAGGGTTCAGATGGCCCGGTGATCGCGTCGGAAAAAACGTCTGCAGATTCTGCCGCGGGGGCGTCTGCTGTTCCTGCTGACCAGGCCACGGCCGTAACGGCGGATGATCTGGCTGCGTTGCGCGAACAAGTGCGTGGCCTCTCGGAGCGGGTGAGCATCTTGGGTAATCGCATTCAGGATCGGGGTGATCTGGAACAGCACATCGGGACGCTGGAACAGACCCTGGCCCAGGCCAGGCAAGACCAGGAAACGCTGACCCAGCGCGTCGAACAGCAGGGCCGACGCATCGATGCGATCGTGGTTCCGCGGCCGGCGCCGGCGCGATCCTCCGGTTCGCCGGGAGCTTCCGCCGGGGCCGGCGGTCGGGCTGCGGCCGTACCGCAGGCACGCCTGCCGTTTAGCGTTCTGGGCGTGGAGCACTGGGGCGGGGTGGCTCAGGTCGCGATCTCGCGCGCCCAGGGCTCCACCTGGCTGGCGGCGGGAGAATCCCTGGACGGCTGGCAGGTGCTGGCCATCCAGGGGCGGGAAGTGATCTGGCGCGCGCCCTCGGGTCAGACCGTGACACAACCGGCCGGAGGTCCGTGATGTCGAATAAATTGCGATGGATCGGCGCGCTGGCTGCTCTGGCGCTGGTGGGGATGCTGGGGGTCGGCGGCTGTAACGGCGGGAGCGCGGTGCGCGAGCCCAAGCGCCTGCCCAATCTGTCCAGGCTGGACGGATCGGCCGAGCACTTGCGTGCGGATTGCCCGGGTCCCGGATACCGCGGCCGCCTGCGCCGCGATCTGACCCAGTCCTATCCGGATCGGCAATACCTGCTTGATGACGGCAGCCTATGCCGTCCGCGGCTATGACCTGGCGGATCTGGCTCGCCGGAGCGGCGCTGGCGGCGGTCTGTGGCGGCGCCCTCGCCGAGGAGGTCGCGCAAACCCGCATCGAATCGACGACCGCCAATCCGACCCAGACCCAGTCTTCCGCGACGGTCGCCAGCCGGGCCAGCGAGTGGGGGATCACGGACGTCGAGTGGCGCCGTTACCAGGATTTGATGGGCGGGATCCGCGGCAGCCTCAGCGTGTCCGGGATCTCGCCGGTCGAGGTGCTGGGCATCCATGCCCGCAGCGAGCAGGAGCGGCGCCGCTACGCCAAGCTGTGGGCCCGGCTGCGCCATGAGGACGCCCAGCGCGTGCTGGCCTTCGAACGGGCCTATCAGGACGCCGCGCGCCGGCTGTTCCCCGAGCCCGCGATCGACCATGCCCGGTTGGACGCCTTCCGCGGCCGCTCGGGCAAGCCCGTACAGCAGACCGGAACGGTCCTGCAGGCGGGCGACCGCATCCTGCTCTTCGCCCTGCCGGGATGTGCCGGTTGCGATGCCGCCGCGGCACAGGCCCAGGCACTGGTGCGCCAGCGGCCGGATGTGGGTCTGGACGTGTATGTCCTCGACACCGCCGGGGACGACGCCCGGGTTAGGACCTGGGCGCAATCCCACGGCATCGATCCGGATCTGGTCAAGGCGCGGCGCATCACCCTCAACCACGACGCCGGCGCACTGAAAAAACTTAGCGGACGGGGCGTGGTGCCCTATGCCGCCCTGCGGCGCGGCGACCGGCTGATGCCCTATCCAGAACTCACCGCCAAATGAAGCACCCACTTTCCATCCTTTTGCTGATCCTGGGGCTGTTCTCGATGAGTGACGCCGTTGATGCTATGGACATTCCGCCGGCCTACCGCCGGGTTGCCGACGAATACGGCATTCCGCCACAGGTGCTTTATGCGGTGGCGCTCACCGAGAGCGGCCTGCGCATGCCGGGCAGCCGCGATCATCGCCCCTGGCCCTGGACGCTCAACGTCGCGGGCCGGTCCTACCGTTACGGCTCGCGCAATGAGGCGTATGCCGACCTGATGCGGCATCTGGAGAAGACCGACCTGGTCGACGTGGGCCTGATGCAAGTCAACTGGCGTTACCATGGACAGAAGTTGCTGGATCAGCAACTCTCTCTCGATCCCTGGTTCAACCTGCGGATCGGCGCCTCGATCCTGCGCGAGATGTTTGACGATTGCGGCGATTGGGTGATCGCCGCCGGCCGCTACCACTCCCCGGCCAATCCCGAACGCGCGGCGGGCTATGCGGCCAAGGTCCGCCGCCATCTGGCGGTCGTCGAGCGGGGAGACGCCCGTGTGCATTGAGCGTTGGCTAGCGCTGGCTGGCCTGGGGCTCTTTGGGGTCGCCGCCCTGGCGGGGCCGGTGCGGATCCTCCAGGAGGACCCCCAGCGATCCGTCGATGCCCGGCCCTACCTGCGCGACATCCTGAACCTCGAGGGCGGCGATCCGGCGGATGAATTCGTGGCCGCGCCGCCGGCCTCGCCTTACGCCAGCCGCGGCAATCCTTTCGCCCAGGAGGGCCGGCTGCCGGTCATCACCCCGGAGCTGTCCCCCGGTCCAGTTTCCCGCGACCTGTCCCCGGAAATCCGCCAGCGCCTGCTGGGGCTGTCCCGGCCGCTGTTCCTGGTCGGCGCCGATGCAGGCTCCCTGGCCTGGCTCGCCGCCCATCGCCAGCGCCTGGCGGAGGTTTCCGCCATCGGGCAACTGATCCAGGCCCGCAACCCGGCGGACCTGCAGGCGGTCTCGGCCGCCGCCGGCGGGCTGCCGATCCTGGTCGCCCCGGCATCAGACATCGCCCAGGCCCTGGGGCTGCGCCATTACCCGGTGCTGATATCGCGCGAGGGCGTGGAGCAATGAGCCGGGAGCATCCCATCGAGGCCTTGCTGCGCCCGCCGGTGGAGGTGTATTCGGCAGTGGTCTCGGGCGCCGCCTCGATCATCTGCCTGATGGCGCCCTGGTCGATGATGATGACCCCTTCGGTGGGCTATGCGGCCGCCGCCGGGTTCGGGGCGCTGGCCCTCTGGCGCGGCCGGCAGGCGCATGCCGTGGTCAACTACCAGCGCAACCTGCGCCGGCTGCGCACCTACAGCCTGACCGCCGACCGGATTCCGGTGAGCCGGAACAAGCTGTTCCTGGGTCGCGGCTTCCGCTGGAACCAGAAACACACCCAGCGCCTGCGCGACACCCTGCGCCCCCAGGTGCGGCGCTATGTGGAGCCGAGTGCGTTCTACCGCTGGGCGCGCCGCAAGGAAATCGCCTGGGAACATTCGCCGCTGCTGGCGCCGCTGGGCCGGCGGCTGGGCAGCCGCAGCCGCTGGAATCCGCTCGCGCCGCTGCCGCCGGTCGGCGGCAATCCCGCCCTGCACGGCGTGGAGCCTGATGAGCAGGACGTGTGGATGGATCTTGGGGAGCGCGTCGGTCATACCCTGGTGCTGGGCACGACCCGCGTCGGCAAGACCCGGCTGGCCGAGATCCTGATCACCCAGGACATCCGCCGCGGCGATGTGGTGATCGTGTTCGACCCCAAGGGCGACGCGGACCTGCTCAAGCGGATCTATGCCGAGGCCAAGCGCGCCGGCCGGCAGAAGCAGGTCTATGTCTTCCATCTGGGCTATCCGCGCATCAGCGCGCGCTACAACGCAGTGGGCTCGTTCTCCCGCATCACCGAGGTGGCGACCCGCATCGCCAACCAGCTGCCCAACGAGGGCAACAGCGCGGCGTTCCGGGAATTCGCGTGGCGCTTCACCAACATCGTCGCCCGCGCGCTGGTGGCGCTGGGCCGGCGGCCGGATTACCACCAGATCGTGCGGCACATCACCCACATCGATCCCTTGCTGCAGGACTACTACCGGCAATGGCTGCCCCGCGTGGCGCCCGCCGGCTGGGAGCAGGAGGTGGCTCGGCGCGCAGGGCAGCTCGACGACCGGAGCCTGCCCATGGCCCTGCGCGGACGCGACCGGACCACCATCGCTCTGGTCCAGTACGTCAAGGACGAGGGGCTCTATGACCCGGTGGCCGATGGCCTGCGCAGCGCGTTCGAGTACGACAAGACCTATTTCGACAAGATCGTAGCGAGCCTGCTGCCCCTGCTGGAAAAGCTCACCACCGGGGCCACCGCCGAACTGATTTCCCCGAACTATCTGGACATCGACGATCCCCGACCCATCTTCGACTGGCGCCAAGTGATCCGCCAGGGTGGGGTGGTCTATGTCGGCCTCGACGCCCTGTCCGACATGACCGTGGCCGCCGCGGTCGGCAATTCCATGTTCGCCGATCTGGTATCGGTTGCGGGCCAGATCTACAAGCACGGCACCACCGAGGGCCTGCCGGAGATGGAGCGGCACGGACCCTTGCCCAAGATCAGCCTGCATTGCGACGAGTTCAACGAGCTGATCGGCGATGAGTTCATCCCGCTGCTGAACAAGGCTGGCGGCGCGGGCTTCCAGGTCACGGCCTACACCCAGACCTGGTCGGACGTGGAGGCCCGCATCGGCAGCCGGCCCAAGGCCGGTCAGGTCGCGGGCAACTTCAACACCCTGATCATGCTCCGGGTCAAGGAGCTGGCGACAGCCGAGATGCTGACCAACCAGTTGCCCGAGGTCGAGGTCAACGCCATCACCCTGGTCTCGGGGGTCACGGACAGCGCGGATCTGTCGACCGGGGTGGACTTCACGAGCCGCAACGAGGACCGGATGACAGTCACCCAGGTGCCGGTCATCACGCCCAATGACGTGATGACCCTGCCCAAGGGCCAGGCCTTCGCCCTCATCGAGGGCGGCCAGCTCTGGAAGGTCCGCATGCCGCTGCCCGATCCGGGGCACGACCCGGTCATGCCGGCGAGCCTCGACCAGATCGCCCGGGAAATGCACCAGCGCTATGCCAGCGGCGAGGGATGGTGGATCCGTGGCTGAGCCGGCACAGAAGCGCGCTGCAAAGGTCCCCGAGCGCCGCGCCGGCCTGGTCATGGCGACGCTCGGTCTGTTCGTCAGCATGGGGTTCTGGCTGCTGGGCTCGATCGTCTTTTCGATCCTGCTGGAGTGGGCCGGCATGCACCTGTGGTGGCCCGAGCAGGGCGCAGCCCACAGCCGGGCCATGTACGAGGCGGAGCTGGAGTATCTGGACCGGGACCTGCGCCGCTCGATCGTCTCCTCCGATTTGGCGCGCTTCGCCGAGTATTTCGCCGGGCAGGTGCATTACTGGCTGGTCGAGCGCACCCACATCGAGACCCATCTCACCAACCTCGAGCGCATCCAGTCCAGCACCGGGACGCATCCGCTGCAGAAAAAACTTTACGGCGCCATGAACGGCGTGCTGCACCAGGTGCGCGAGCACGTCATGGCGGCTGTCACCACCATCCAGGTCACCGCCCTGCGCGTGGCGGTTCTGGTGCTGGCGCTGCCGGTGTTCGTGCTGGCGGGCGTGGTGGGTCTGACCGAGGGGCTGATGCGCCGCGATCTGCGCCGCTGGGGCGGGGGGCGCGAGAGCGCCTTCGTGTACCACCAGGCCAAGATGCTGGTCTTTCCGCTCTTCATCGCCGCCTGGGTGCTCTATCTGGCCCTCCCGTTCAACCTGCATCCGAATCTCGTGATCCTGCCCTGCGCGGCGGCGTTCGGCGCCGCGTTGATGGTCTCGGCCGCCACCTTCAAGAAGTACCTGTGAGCCAAAAAAAAAACGCGTCGATCGGAGTTACGGTTTTTTGTGGATTTTGGACGACCGATTTCTGCATCGTGTCCCGCATCTTTGAGGAGTGACCGCATGCACCAGTTCCAGCGATCCCTATATCTTCTTGCCGCGGCAGGGCTCGCCTGCGCCGCCCTCCCGGCTCTGGCCGATGGGGATGGGGAGCGCGCCGTCCTGGCGCGCCTGGTTCACGAGATCGAGGCGCTCGAACCCATCATCTCCGAAGCTGAGCGGGAGGCGGACGCCGATGCCCGCATCCGCTTCCAGTACGACTGGTTGCGGGTTGATCTTGCGCGCATGCGCATGGCGATCCAGGAGCACATCGAGGCGCCGAGCGCCGAGCCGCGATCGGTGCCGCCGCTGCGTGGAGACTACCGCCGTTGAGCTGGGAGAGCGAGTTCCAGGCCGGCGCCGGCGTCGATCCGGGCGCACTGGCGCTGTTCAGCGCCAGTCTGGTTGCCCTCGCCATTCTGCTGTTCGTCGGCTGGGTCGGGGTGACCCAGTACCAGAGCTGGCGCGCCGGCCGCCAGCCGGCCTATCACGCCTTTCGCAGCCTGCTGGTCGCCACCCTGCTGGCGATGCTGATCGGTTTTTACGTCCGCCCCTGAGATGGGGCATCCATCGGGAGATCCATCGACCATGCGCACCTTGATCCAGTCCATCCGGCGCCGCCGGGAACAGGCCGGCCTGGCCACGGCCCTCGCCGTCGCCAGCCTCATGACCCACCCCGTCTGGGCCGCCCTGCCCACCGTCGATCAGCCGACCAGCGGCGGCAGCAACAGCAACTGGCTCACCACCCTGCAGGGATATGCCCGCGACACCGGGCAAATCGCCACCCTGGTGATCGGTTTCGGTGGCTTGGCGGCGGTGGCCTATTCCGCGCTGACTTCCTTTATGGAGTATCGCCGCGGAAAAGAAGAATTGGGCGAGGTGGTTACCAAATCGGGCGTCGGCGTTGCCCTGGTGATGTTCGTCACCTTCCTGCTCAGCATTGCGACGGGAATCATCTGATGCGCGCCCTTGAAGGCGCCGCATGGCGCCTTACTTATTGAGCCAGAGCCAGAACTGAGCAGGATCGGGGGATCGCAATGCAGGGGCGGTTGAGTGGACAACATGCCCGCGGCGAGCGGCTCAATGCCGAGCCCGTGATCTTCCTGGGGTGTACCGCCGGCGAGCTGGGGGCCCTCTTCGCCGCTGCCGGCGCGGTCTGGACGCCGGTTTCGGTTGCCATCGCCTACAGCATCGGCTACCCCGTGATGGGGGCGGGGGCGGCCATCTTCCTCATCGCCGTTTCCGTTTACTGCTCCGCCCTCTGGTTCCAGCGCATCAAGCGCGGGCGGCCCGATGGCTTCTACCTGCTGCAGATTCATTTCGTGCTCGCGGGGCTGCGCCTGCGCAGCGATCCCTTCGAGCGTGGATCCGGCCCCTGGGACCTCGGGAGAACCCACTGATGGCATTCGCTTACCACAAGGCCATGGACATCCAGCGGGGCCACATCAATACCCTGCGCGGCGTGATCGCCGCCCAGATGATCGTCATCGGCGCCCTCTGGTACGGCTGGCAGAGCGCGCCGCGCGATCTCACCGTGCACCTACCGCCCGACATCCGCGCCGGGACGAGCCTCCGGGCCGGCGAGGTGCCGGCCGAGAGCGTCTATGCCTTCGGGCAATACATCTTCCAGCAGCTCAACCGCTGGGAGGCCGATGGGCAGAAGGAGGGAGGTGAGCGGCTTTATGCGCTATCGCCTTATCTCACTCCCGCCTATCGCGAACAGATCAAAGCCGATCTGGACCTCAAGGGTCGGCGCGGCGAGCTTTCCGGCCGCACGCGCGGGGTGACCGGCATTCCCGGCCACGAGTTCACGCCCGAGCGGGTGCGCATCGTCGCGCCCGGGGTCTGGGAGGTGCAGCTGGATCTCGAACTGATGGAGACCGTCGACGGGGTGGTGGTCAAGCGCACCCAGGCGGTCTATCCGCTGCGCGTGGTGCGCTACGACATCGACCGCGAGAAAAACCCCTGGGGCCTGGCGCTCGACGGCTACGCCGGCAGCGGACCCTATCGCCCGGAGAAGGAGAAGAGCAAATGAAGCGCATCCTGCCCCTCGCAGGATCCCTGGCGCTGGGCCTGGCCTGGCCGGCGGCGGCGGATCCCGCGCCGGATTCTCCCGCGCCCCGGCCGGTCGTCGTGTCTGCTCCCCAGGCGACCCTGCCGGTGCCCATGCCGCCGGAGCGGATCGTCTGGGACCGCACCCCGCTCGGCATCATGCTGCCGGTCGGTCAGGAGCGGCAGGTGACCTTCCCTGCGCCGGTGGAGGTGGGCATGCCGGCCGGGCTCGCCGACGTGGTGCGCACCCAGGTGGTGGCCGGCACGGTCTACTGGCTGGCGAAGAAGGATTTCACGCCCCAGCGCATCCCGGTGCGCGATACCGCAACGGGCCAGATCTATCTGGTGGACCTGTCGGCGCGGGCCTCGGCCAGCCCGGCGCCAGTCATCATCGCCCTGGCGCTCACTGACCCCACCAGCGCCGGCTTCGGCCTGACGGGCGGGTCAACAGGACCTGCGGCGGGTCCTGCCGCGGGTCCAGCGGGGGAAAGCGCCGCGCCGCCCAAGATCCCGACCTACGATTACGCGACTCTGACCCGCTTTGCGTCCCAGAGCCTGTATGCCCCGCGGCGCCTGGCGCCGGCGCTGCCGGGGGTGTTCCGCACGCCGGTCGATGAACGCCCGGTCAACCTGGTGCGCGGGGAGTCCATCCAGGCCACGCCGCTGATCGCCTGGCGTTCGGGCAAGCTGCATGTCACGGCGGTGCGGCTGCGCAACCGGGGCGCCTCCTCGGTGATCCTTGATCCGCGCAGCCTGCGCGGCCTGTGGCTGGCCGCCACTTTCCAGCATGCTAGGCTGCTGCCGCGCGGGGACGAGGCCGACACCACGGCGGTCTATCTGATCTCGGCCAAGCCGTTCGAGCACGCCGTGCAGGGGATCTACTGATGGGCGCCAACCGCCTGCTTCCCGTCCTGGCGCTGGCCGTGTTGGTGGTCCTGACCATCGTCGGGCTGCGCTCCTGCGGCGGCTCTGACCAGAGCGTCATGACCGAGGTGCCGCGGGCTGCCGCGCCGGATGCCGATACGCCGGCCGACACCATCCGCACCCTGACCGCCCGCCTGGGCGAGGTCAAGACCGCCCTCGAGGGCGTCCGCCAGGACAACCAGAGCCTGCGCGACCAGCAGGCGGATCTGGAGCGCGATGTGCGGGTGGCGCGCGAGGGTGACCGCAGCGCCGACCGCATGGCTGCGCTGACCTCGCGCATCGAGGAGCTGAGCGCCCAGGTGCATGGCCTGAGTCAGCAGAAGACCGGCGGCGCCGGTGAGGTTCCGGTGGGCTTCGGCCTGGACGGCGAGGGCAAGGAGGAAGTCGTCTGGGTGCGTCCCCTGGACCAGCCCGACGACAAGAAGGCCGGCTTCGTGCCGGCTTCGGCGAGCGCCCAGCAGGGCGGTGGGCTGCTGGGCGGCGGCAGCGCCGCGCAGCTTGCTCGGCAGGAGAAGGCGCCGCTGCAGCCCTACTTCACCGTGCCGCGTAACGCGACCCTGATCGGCGGCACCGGCCTCACCGCCCTGATCGGGCGCGTGCCGATCAAGGGAGCGGTGCGCGATCCAGTGCCGTTCAAGACGATCGTGGGCCGGGAAAACCTGGCGGCCAACGGCTACGACATCCCAGGCATCGAGGGGATGATCTTCTCCGGCTACGCGGTCGGCGACTGGACGCTGGCCTGCGTGCATGGCCGGGTGACCAGCGTCTCCTACATCTTCCAGGACGGCACCATCCGCACCGTATCGGCCGATCGCAACGGCAGCGGCGGCGAGGGCAGCGGTTCCACGGGCGCCACCGCCAACCAGGTTCCCATGTCGGGCAACACCGCCACCGACCTGCAGAACAGCCTGGGCTGGATCTCGGACGACCAAGGCATCCCCTGCGTCTCCGGCAAGCGGGTCACCAACGCCCCCTCCTACCTGGCCTCGCGGGTGGGTCTGACCGCGGCCGAGGCAGCCGCCGCCGCGGCGGCGGCCTCCGAGACCACGACCATCCTCACCGGGCTGGGCGGCAGCAATTCCGCGGTCACCGGCGACAAGGGGCGCTATGTGTGGGCCTCCGCCCTGCAGGGTGGAGTCAAGGAGACGGACGAGTGGCTCAAGGAGCGCATGGAGAACAGTTACGACGCCATCTTCGCCCCGCCGGGCATGAAGCTGGCGGTCCACCTCGACCGCGAATTACAGATCGACTACGACCCGCAGGGCAGGAGATTGAGTCATGTCACAGGCCAGAACGACCCGTTCCGCCAGCCTGATCTGGATTAGCCTGGCGGCTGCTGTCGGCCTCTCGGGCTGCATGGGCAGCAAGGAGCGGGTGTTCCCCCAGGATACCCCGACCATGAAGCAGATCTATGACGGGCACTTCAAGTCCATGGGGGCTGCAGAGATGGATCGGGCCCGGCTGGAGATGCACGGTCGGGAGTACTGGGTGGTGGACGAGAAATCGTCCACCAGCAAGAACAAGGAGGGCGAGATCGTGCGCACCCAGCGCGTGCTGGCCGAACCCCGTCCCGTCGCCTCCGGCGATGCCGACCTCGAGGGCTATACCCGCACCGCCGAGAACGAGATCAGCGGGCGCTTTCCCCGGCTGCCCAATCCCACTCTGGTGATGTTCGTCTTCCCGCACCTGGGTCCGGGCGGCACGCCCATTCCGGGCTATTCCACCACCGTGCCCATGTATGGCGGGGTCGAATACGCCATGCCCGGCGAATCCCCCTCGGGGGCGCGGCCATGAGCGCTATGATGCAACCCAGCCTGCGCGATCAGGCGCGGGCGCAGCCGCCGGCCTGGGCAGGGGAGACGATCCAGCCCTGGGATGAGCACCGGGCGCGGGCCATGGCGGCGTTCGTGACCCGGGACTACTGGACCGACCAGGGCTCGGTCAATGTGTTCCGGGTCATCGGCACCGAGCACGTCGATTACCAGGGGCTGAGCTGGCTCGAGTTCCTCGACCGCGGCAAGCGCATGGAGCAGAACCTCGCGCTGCACGCCGCCAACCCGGGCTATTACCAGGAGACGGGGCGCAAGATCCCCGGCATGTACTACCGCTCTCTGGACGGGCTGTCGTGGTATGTCGGCGCGGACGGCAATCACCGGACCTGTCTCGCTCGCTTTGATTTTCACGGCCGCGGCATGACCACGCTGCACGGGGTGACCTTGAGTCACACCGTGGCGGACCTCGATCTGTTCGGCCTGTATGAACGCCTGCGCGAGGTCTGCCTCGAGCGGCGTCTGGTCGAGCGCATCGAGCCGCACCGCGAAATGCTGCGGCGCGAGGACACGGCCGGCTGGAAGCTGGATCACTACCTGGTGAGCCTGCAGATGAGCGTGCCGGATGGTGAAACCAGGCTCCTCGATGCAGGGGCAGCCCGTGCACAGTTGCGCGCGCTCGAGGCGCCGGCGCGGCGGCGCTGGTGGAGGATCGCCGGATGAAGAACCTGCTGCTGTCCCTGTTCGGCTTCGGCGTGGCGGCCGACGAGGCCAAACCCGCCTGGGCGGTGGGCCGCCCGGAGCGCCAGGGTCTTGCCAGGCGCAAGACCGACCGCTGGCGGCCGGTCACCCGTCGCCAGATGCAGGCGCTCTACGAACGGCCCGATTCGTTCACCGACCTCTTGCCCTGGGTCGAATACGATCCGGGCACCCAGTGCTTCATGCTGGACGACGGGCGCAGCGTGGGCGCCCTGTTCGAGATCTTCCCGATCACCAGCGAGGCGCGACCGGATGAGTCGATGCAGCTGCTCCACCAGCGCCTGCAGCACATCATCACCGACGCCATCCCGGAGGAAGACCCACCGTGGGTGCTGCAGATCTATGTCCAGGACGAGCTGTCCCTCGACGGCCTGGCCGCGGATCTGCGGGCCTATCACCAGGCGAACGTTGCCGACAACAATTTCACCCATCATTTCCAGGATCTGATGAACGCTCACCTGCAGGACATCTGCCAGCCGGGCGGGCTGTTCAAGGACGAGCTGTCGGATGTGGCCTGGAAAGGCCAGCGGCGGCGTGTGCGCGCCGCGCTGTATCGGCGCCTGCCGCCGGGCTATGCCCCGCGCTACGGCACCCAGACCCCGATCGATGAGCTGCGCGACGTCGCCCAGCGCTTCATGACCACCGCGCGCGGCGCAGGCCTCGGCATCGTACGCACCGGCGGCCGGGATCTCTACGAGTGGCTGATCCCCTGGTTCAACCCCGATCCCGTCGCCGGCGGCAGCCCGCGCGAGCTGCTGCGCATCGCGCCCTATCCAGATGACGAGCGCGGCGAGGCGCTGCGCCGGCGCCCCTACGGGCGCGACTTTGCCGCCCTGTTCAGCTTTTCGTATCCGCGATCGGACGATGCCGCGCGCACCTGGTACTTCGATGACCAGCCGCATCTGGCGGTGACCATCGACGGGCTGCGCGCCAACCCCTACATCGGGCATTTCACGGCCGAGCGCACCGAGAACGACCGCATCTATGCCCCGTTTGACCATCTGCCGGAGGGGACGGTGATGGCGATGACCATCGTCATCAAGCCCCAGGATCAGGTGGCCAACCAGGTGCAGCGCATCAAGGGAGCAAGCGGCTTCGGAGAAACCTCCGCCAACATGGCCAAGGCCGACGCCCTGGAGGCCGAGCGGCTGATGCAGTCGGGCCTCAAGCTCTATCCCACCATCCTGACCTTCTACATCAAGGGCAAGGATGACCGGTCGCTGAACCAGCGCGAGCACGAGCTGATCACCCAGTTGGCCAACCACGGGCTGGCGCCGATCTCGCGCGAGGCGGATCTGCTGGCGCTGGACAGCTACATCCGTCATCTGCCGATGGCCTACGACCCGGCCCTGGACCGCCTGGCGCGGCGGACCCGCCTCGTCTGGTCGGACCATCTGGCGGGGCTGGCGCCGTTCCACGGCCGGTCGCGCGGCACCGCCCATCCCGGCCTCGTGTTCTTCAACCGTGGCGGGGAGCCGGTCACGGCCGATCCCCTGCACAAGGCGGACCGCAAGAAGAACGCCCACATGGTCATCCTGGGCCCCACTGGGGCGGGCAAGAGCGCCATGCTCTGCTACCTGATCATGCAGATGCTGGCGGCCCACCGGCCGCGCATCTTCCTGATCGAGGCGGGTAATTCGTTCGGACTGCTGGGACAGTACCTCAACGCCCACGGCATCACGGTCAACCAGGTCACCATCCAGCCCGGCGCCGGCGTCAGCCTGCCGCCCTTTGCCGATGCCCTGAAACTGCTGGGCAGTCGTTTCGTCTCCACCGAGGCGGATGACGGCGAGGACGAGGAAGACGAGCGCCGTGATCTGCTGGGGGAGATGGAGCTGATCGCCACGCTCATGATCACCGGCGGGGAGGAAAAGGAGCGTGCGCGCCTGATGCGGGCCGACCGCAACCTGATCCGGCAGGCCATCCTGGGCGCGGCGCGGCACGCCCAGGATGAGGGCAAGGAGCAGGTCCTGACCGAGGATGTGGTGGCGAGTTTCCGGCGCATGGCGCGCTCCGGCGAGATGGAGGCCGACCGGGCGCGCCGCGCCGCCGAGATGGCCGAGGCCCTCGAGCTGTTCACCACCGGCTTCGATGGGGAAATCTTCAACCGCCCCGGGGCGCGCTGGCCCGAGGCCGACGTGACCATTCTCGACATGGGGGTCCTGGCCCGCGAGGGCTACGGCGCCCAGCTCGCCGTGGCCTACACCTCCATCATGCAGCACATCAATGACCTGGTGGAACGCCAGCAGCACAGCGGCCGCCAGAACATCGTCATTACCGACGAGGCGCACATCATCACCACCAACCCGCTGCTGTCGGGCTATGTGGTCAAGGTCACCAAGATGTGGCGCAAGCTCAACACCTGGTACTGGGCGGCCACGCAGAACCTCGAGGACTTCCCGGACGCCGCCAAGAAGATGCTCAACATGATGGAGTGGTGGCTGTGCCTCGTCATGCCCAAGGAGGAGGTTGAGCAGATCGCCCGCTTCAAGAAACTCTCTGAGGAGCAGCGCGCCCTCATGCTCTCGGCGCGGAAGGAGCCGCCCAAATACGTCGAGGGCGTGCTGCTGTCCGACCGGTTGACCGCCCTGGTGCGCAACGTCCCGCCACCCATTGCGGTGGCCTTGGCCATGACCGAGGGCCATGAGAAGGCCGAGCGCGCGAAAATCATGCGCGAACACGGCTGCAGCGAAGTGGAGGCTGCGGTCATCGTGGCCGAACGCCTGGCCGCATCACGACGAGGAAACAAGGCATGAAGCGTCTCAGCGCAATAATGACGATCCTGGCCCTGACCGCCCTCCCGGGCGCTGCCATCGCGGCCTGCGGCAACTGGCCGCGGGTCATCGAGGTGTTCACCGACAGCGACCACCCCATCGAGGGCGTCGAGGCGCTCGCCGCCCAGATGCCCCAGACGCGCATCCTGATGCGCCGCATCGACGGCAAGGCCGAATTCGATGCCAAGCTCAGCGAGGGGCTGCCCGCCGATCCCGTGGAGGCCGAGCGCATCGCCCGGGAGCGCATCGCCGGCGTCAATCCCCAGGAGGTCGCGGCCGCCATGGCCAGCGCCCTGGACAGCGCCGGCCGCATGGTGAACTACGGCATTACCCGCGTGCCGACCGTGGTCTTCGACGGCCGCGGCGCCATCGTGGGCGAGCCCGATGTGCGCAAGGCCCTGGATGCCTGGTGCCGGAGGGGTCCGTGAGTCGCAAGCGCCTTGCGCTGGCAGGCCTCGCCCTGGCGCTGGCCGCGCCCGCCGCCCTGCCTGAAACCACGCTCAACACGGCCGGGATCCTGACCACGACCACCGAGTCCGCTCTTTCGTGCTCCAAGTGGACCGTCATGGGGACCTGTCTGTGGCTCAAGTGCGGACTGGGAGGGTGCTCAGTCAAGACCAGCATCAAGGTCGGGCACTACAACCCGGATCTGGTCGTCAGCAGCTATCACAATGTGGGCGAAAACCCCTGGACCGAGATCCGCACCATCCTGGGCACCGTCCAGCAGAGCGCGGCCGACACGCTCATCGGAACGCTGTCCTCCACGCTGGCGGATCTGGACCTCGATGCCGGCGGGGGCAACGGCTCCATGGGCGATCAGACCCGCATGGGCCGGCGCCTGATGTACAAGGAAGCCGATGCGGTCGGCCATCCGGCCGCCTTCCTGCTCAACACGGTCGCCCAGCAGATCCCGACCCTGGGCAACTTCTTCTGCAAGAGCGAGGTCACCCCGTTCTTCCCGTACTACACCTCCGCCATCGACCCGGTGGGCTGGCGCTACGGCATCCCCGAGGCGGTCTATCCCCAGGCGCTGGTGCCCGGCATGGCCGACATCGGCCGCTGGCCCCTCAATAGCTGGGGGCCGCTCTATCCCCGCAGCGGCCTGCTGATCCAGGCCGAGGGTCCCAAGACTGCGGCGGTGATCGCCCAGCGCGTCGGCAGCATCGTCACGGCTCCCAGCCAGCCGCACATCTACATCCACACCGCCAGCAACATGGATCAGTTGCCCACCTCCTCCAGCGCGACCGGGGGCGGAATGGGCGGGAGCGGCAGTTCATCGGGTGGTGGCGCGCCGGTCGGTGGCGGAGCCGGAAGCACAGGCGCTTCAAGCGGTTTTGGGGGCCGCCTCGCGGCGACCGGCACCAAGGTGGCCGGGGAGGCGGCCGTCATGGCGATTCAGTCGAATTCCACCACCGCCGAGTTCTACGGCGCCTATCTGGACGCCAACGCCATCTACGGCATGGCCTCCGGCATCTACACCGCCGCAGGCCTGGTGGCGTCAGGGGGCGTGGGCGGCGCCATCGACGGACTGCTGAACGGCGGTGGCGGGCAGAAGGTCTGGCCGCCGGGCCCGCTCAAGGTCAACAGCGCCAAGACCGGTATCTGGCAGATGCTGGCGCCCACCCAGGACACCGAGTGCGCCGTATTCGGCAAACCCGACCTGCTGCGGAGCTGGGCCGGCGGGCGCGGCTCAGCCGATGAGCGCTACGCCTTCGCCCTCTGGCGCCCCTACAAGTGCTGCCAGAAACGCGGCCAGGTCTACATCACCAGCATCGATTTCAAGAAATTCCCGGAGTGAACCCCATGAAAACCGGCCGGATCCCGAACGCCGCTCTCGCGCTGTCCGCCGTGATGCTGCTCGTGGCCCCGGCCGACGCCCGGCCACCCGCGCCGCCTGGCGACAGCCTCTGGTACTACCAGATCGGCGGGGCGCGGCCGCTGTCGCTCTCGCCAACCTCCCGCACCACCACCCTGGATCTGTCGGTCGGCGGACAGATGGCCAATGGCTTCAATTGCGGGAAGTTCGACCCGCTGGTGTCGGTCGAGAACACCCTGAACCAGGTCGCCCGGGGCGTCGAGGATCTGACCAATGCCATGACCCAGGCCGCCAACGCGGCCATCGCGGCCTTGCCCTCGCTCATCCTGCAGCGGGCCGATCCGGGCCTTTACGATCTGTTTCAGAACGCCCTGGTGCGCGCCGAGGATCTGATGCGCATGAACACCAAGACCTGCGAGCAGATGCAGAGCGATATCGATCGCGGCATCAACCCGTTCCATGAATGGGTCACGGTGTCGCGGGCCAATGGCTGGAAGGCCGCCATGGGCGTAGGCGGCCGCCAGATCAACGACATCAACAAGGCCAAGGAATCCGCGGACGTGGCTGCCGAGACTGGCGTGCCCTGGTATGGCGGCCGCGCCGGCGGGCGCAACCAGCCGCCGATCAACACCACCTCTGGGGTCGCCAGCGCAGGCTACAACGTGTTGCTGGGGCGCGATCCGGCCGCCTCCGGGCCTGCGGGCACGGCTGGGAGGGATCAGCCCATGGTCGAGTGGTGGAAGACCCCGAACGAGGCCGCCGCCTGGGCGACCCGCGTCCTGGGCGAGGAACTGGTCAAGACCTGCGAGGGCTGCGCCTCGACGGTCAGGCCGGGCACCGGCCTGGGTCCGGTCATCGCCGAGGAGGAAAAGAAGGTCGCTGACAGCCTGGCCGATCTGCTGAACCGGAACCGGGATCCGAAACTGGCCGACCTCGATGCGCTCGCCGCCCCGGGTGTCGGCGTCACGCCCGACGTGATCCAGTCCCTGCGGGGGCTGCCGCAGCAGGAGCGGGAGGTGCTGGCCGGCCGCATCGCCTCGGAGATCGCCACCGCGCGGGCCGTGGAGCAGGCCATGTACATGCGGCGCATCCTCATCGCCGGGCGTGACACGCCGGAGACCTCGGTCACCGGCCCCGCGGTCTCCTCGGTCGAGCGCCGGCTGCAGATCATCGAGCGCGAAATCGACAACGTGCTCTACGAAAAGCGCGTCCGCACCGAAATCACCGGCATGGGTGCGCAGACCGCGCTCAAGCTGCGCCGCGACCGCGCGAACCGGTCCTCCGGGGATGCCGCGCAGCCCGAGAAGGCCACCAATCCCGTCTCTTCCGATCCCTTGCGCAAGTAGGAGCGTGTCCCATGCGCGTCGACAGCCCGATGGAAATCTACACAACCTTCTACGGGTGGCATTTCTACGACCAGACCTGGGCGATGCTGATGGGCACCGGCCTCGCATTCCTGCCGTTCCTCTACCTGATTGGCAAGGCGGCCTATGATGCCTATACCGCGCCCAACGAGCAGGCCAGCGATGCGGCCGTGCGCGAGCTGGCCATCAAGCTGTTCATGGCCTTCACGGTCATCGTGCTGGCCTGCCAGCCGCTCGTGACCCTGACCGGGGCCGATCTGAAACACCAGCCGCGCCCTGTGCCGGGCGATGCCAATCCCGCCCAGGGCAGCCTGGGCAACTCGGGCACCACGCTCGACGATACCGCCATGGCGGCGAACATGCCCGGCGCGGTGCGCGTGCCGGTGCTCTGGTATGCCGTGATGTCGCTCTCGTCGGGCATCAACAGCGCCCTGATCAGCACGATTCCCAGCGACGGCGACCTGCGCGCCATGCAGGCCGCCGCCTCGACGGCGCGGATCGGGGACTCTGCACTGGCCGCCGAGGCCGGGGAGTTCTACCGCCAATGCTTCCTGCCGGCGCGCTCCAAATACCTGCGCGAGCAGCCCAAGGGGAGCCAGGTCAACACCATCCTGAACAAGCAGGGCACGAACGATCCGGACTGGTTCGGCTCCCGCCTCTACCAGGAGCTGCCCGGATTCTACGACAGCCTGGGCGCCCTGGAGCCCGTGCCGGGGTTCCCGGTGAACATGTCGCGCATCAGCGATCAGAATTACCGGGATTCGGGGACCAGCGGCACGAATCCCCCAGCCGGCCTGCCGGGCTGCACCGAGTGGTGGGGGGATTCCAGCCACGGGCTGCGCACCCGTCTCGCCGCCGAGGGCGGTGAAGTGGCCGGCTGGATGGACCGGATCAGTGCTTTCTCCTCATTTAACCAGGCCGACAAGCAGGACATTCTGGCCAAGGCCGTTCTGAACAACAGCCCGCTGAAATTCAGCGGACTGAGCGGGGGAGAGGAAAGCTGGCGGCAGGCATTGGTCGACAAGCCCCTGGTGACCGCTGGAGCCGCCCTGATGGAACCCGTCGCCCGGGCGGTGCTAATGGCGATGAAGATCGCCACCCCCATGATCCAGTCCATCCTGCTGATGGGTACCTATTTCCTGATGGCCGCCGCCCTGGTTCTCTCGGCCTACAGCTTCCGGGTCGTCATGATCGGCGCCATCGCCATCTTTTCGGTCAAGTTCTGGACGGTGCTCTGGGCCATTGCGGGCTGGGTGGACGGCACCTTGATCCAGGCCATGTTCCCTGAGCGCAATGCGCTGCTTCAGTCGCTCGTAATCAACGCCACCGGCCTGTTCGGTTTTTTGGGCTCTGCGGGAGTCGCACAGGACTTCATCGTCAAACGCCTGATCCTCGATCTGGTCATGGCGTCGATGTATGTCGTGTTGCCGGTGTTGTGGAGTTCGATGGTCGGGTGGGTTGGATACCGCGCCATGTCGGATCTAAGTAAGGCTGGGATCTCCATGGGCACGAGCGCAGAACGAGCTGGTGGTGCCGCTTCCGGAATGCTTCAGCGCTTCATTCGGGTTGGAAAATAATGGCGATGGAGGGCTTTATCGATCAAGCCAATGCCCATCCCTCGGCGGCCGCAAGTATTTGCTGACCAATGGCTTGCCTGCTCCAGGATATGGGGAATCCAGAATATTATTGGGCTCAAGGATTTCATCAGATCCCAGCAGAGAACTTTCCTCGTCCCTGACATCCGGTGCTGCGATTGCCCAGAAGCGCAGGAGCCCCACGAGGCCGGCGCCCAGGCCGGCGGCCATCATCCCCAGCAGGGCGAGCGTGTTCACCGCCAGCATGCCTTTCGTCGATGGGTACTGGCGCAGGATCCAGGCCTCGGGGTCCTCGAGGAATCCGGCCGGCTCCGTCCGCACCACGCCGCCACCCGTCACGATCCCCTCGGGCCTGGTGGCGGGGGGCGCTGGATGGGGCTTCGTTCCGCGGCCGTCCCGGTTGCCAGCCTTGCCGGCGGCGCGCGCGGCCTCGGCCCGCTGGCGGCGGCGATGATGGATCCGCAGGGCGAGATAAGCGGGCAGCACGAGGGCAAACACAACCACGAACAGGGCCAGCATCTTGAGGGCCGCAAGACCCATCTCCAGGAAGACCCCGGCCAGGCCCAGGATGTTGTCGAAAATCAGCCCGATGTCCATTTCCCCTTCCTCCCATTGATCAGGGCGTTTGGATTCAGCATAGCACCAGTGTCCCTCCGGCCGCGAAACACGCCCCTGTTTGGCCACAACAACTGGGGACCGCATCCGTTGGTTGCGCGCTACTTTTTCGATATAGTAGTGCGCAACTTCACGGGGGAGACTCTTATGCCGCGACACAAGCAAGCCGATGACGGATTGACCAAATTCCAGCGCTACCGCCAGAAGAGGCAACACAGGGGCATGAAACTGCTGCGCGTGTGGGTTCCTGATCCGCATCGTGCGGAGTTCGCCGCAGAAGCGCGGCGACAGGGCAGGTTGCTGCGCGGTGCGCCCGAGGAAGTCGAAACACTCGCATTCATCGCATCGGCATTCGAATGGCCTGAACAGTGAAGCGGGGCGATCTCGTCACCGTGGCTGCGCAGGGTGACTATGGCAAACCGCACCCGGCAGTTGTGATCCAGTCGGATGCGCTTGTTGATGCAGATAGCGTTCTGGTCGCGCTGCTTACGAGTGCGCTTAACGACGCGCCGTTCTATCGCCTGTCGCTTGAGCCGACGGAAACGAACGGGCTGAAAGCCCCCTCCCAAGTCATGATCGATAAGATCATCGCTTATCCGCGTGCGAAATGTGGTGCCGTGATCGGCCGTCTTTCACAGCAGGACATGCTTGCACTGAACAGCATGCTCTCAGTGATGATCGGTCTGGCTGACTGAAGCGGACAAACCTGAGGAATCCCTGCTCGATCGCTCTTTCAGCCCGCCCCTGTCCAGGGCTCGATCAGCCCGGGTCCGCCGTTGGCCGGCTTGTTGACGGCCAGGCCCACGGGATAGGCCTCGAGCAGTTCTGCGGGGAGTGGCTGCAGCAGTTGTTGCAGCAAAAGGGGGTTGTCGCTTTCCAGCCAGGCCGTGTAGTCGGCCGGCTCGAGGATGACCGGCATGCGGTCGTGGATGGGTGCCACGACAGCATTGGGCGCACCGGTGATGATGGCGCAGCTCTCGATCACCTCGCTGTCCTGCCAGCGGGCCCACAGTCCCGCGAAGGCCAGCGGCTCTCCATCCCGGCGGTGGATGTACCAGGGCTGCTTGCGGCCGTCATTCTGCCGCCATTCATAGAATCCGTCGGCAGGAATCAGGCAGCGCTGATGGCGGAAAGGCTGGCGAAAGGCCGGCTTGTCGGCGATGCCCTCGGCCCGAGCATTGATCATCCGGTAGCCGACGGCTTTGTCCTTGGCCCAGGCGGGGATCAGCCCCCAGCGCAGCAGCACCGCTTCCCGATGCGCGTCCCGCTGGCGTACCGCCAGGACGGGCTGACCCGGAGCGGTGTTGTAGTTGGGGAACAGATCCGGGCCTTCCCACCGCACACCCAAGGGATGCAGCAGCCGATCGACCTCACTGAACCGGGCATAGCGGCCGCACATGAGGCTACCGCGCGCAGGCCTGCGGCAGTTCGCCGAGGCGTGTGGTGTAGGCCGGGCTCAACCGGCCCCGGTTCATGGCCCAGGCGGGATCGATGCCGGCGCCGGCGAGCCGCAGCGTGCCCGCGCCCATGCGGCTGTTGATGGCGTCCAGGGTCCGCATCAGCGGCGCCGAGCGCGTGTCGGGCGCGGCCAGCAGATCCGCGGTCCAGCCCGTATCCCGCGGCTGGATCGCCTGCAGCTCGACGCCGGCCTTCACATAGCTCCAGCCGGGCCGGTAGATCCGCTCCAGCCCTTGCAGGGCGGCCCGGGCCAGCGTGCGACTGTCGTCGCTGGGCGCGGCCAAGGGTACCTTCACGGATGGCCCGTAGAACGGGCTTCGGAAGCGGCTGCTCTGGATGAACACCTCGACCACCCGCGTGGCGCCCTGCTGCTGGCGCAGCTTTTGGGCGGCGCGGCTGGCATAGGTCACCACGGCCTGGCGCAGATCGGCCAGTGTCGTGACGGGTCGGCCGAAGGAGCGGCTGCAGAGGATGTTCTGCCGGGGCGGGGTGATTGGTTCCAGGGGCAGGCAGGGCCTGCCCCGCAATTCCCACACGCTGCGTTCCATGTTCACCGAATAGCGCCGGCGCGCCAGTCCCGGATCGAGGCGCTGCAGGTCCAGCACGGTGGTGATGCCCTGGGCCTGCAGCCGTTCCGCCAGGCGCCGGCCCACCCCCCAGACCTCGGCCACCGCGATGCGGGCCATGAGGGCCTCCACCGCGCTGGGGGCCGCGGCGGTGAGATCGCAGACGCCGGCCCATTCGGGCCGCTTCTTGGCAATGTGATTGGCCAGCTTGGCCAGCGTCTTGGTGGGGCCGATCCCCACGCAGGTGGGGATGCCGATCCACTGGCTCACCCGCTGGCGGATGGCCTGGCCGTAGTCGGTGAGGTTGCCCGGCTGGCCGCTCAAATCCAGGAAGGCCTCGTCGATGGAATAGATCTCCTGGCGTGGCGCGAACTGACGCAGGATGGACATCATGCGGGCGCTCAGGTCGGCATAGAGGGTGTAGTTCGAGGAGAGGGCCTGGATGGGATGCCGGCGGGCCAGCTCGCGCAGTTCGAACCAGGGCTCGCCCATCTTGATGCCCAGGGCCTTGGCCTCATTGGAGCGGGCCACGGCGCAGCCGTCGTTGTTCGAGAGCACCACCACCGGCACCCCTTCCAGGCGTGGGTTGAACAGCCGTTCGCAGGAGACGTAGAAGTTATTGCCATCCACCAGGGCAAAGACAGATCGGGGGCCGCTCACAGCTCATGGATGACACTGGTCACCACGCCCCAGATCACCAGCTCCTGTTCGTCACCGACTTCGATGGGCGCATAGGCAGGATTTTCCGGCAGCAAGCGGACGCGGCCGTCCCGGCGTGACAGGCGCTTGACGGTCAGCTCGCCATCGAGGACGGCGATGACGATGCGGCCATCCACCGGATCCACGGCCCGGTCGATCACCAGCAAGCCGCCATCATGGATGCCGGCGCCGATCATGGAGTCCCCCTGCACCCGCAGCATGAATGTCGCCTCTTCGTTGCGGACCAGGTGCTCGTTGAGATCGATGCGGGCCTCGATGTAATCATCGGCCTGGGACGGAAACCCCGCCGCTATCTTGTGGCTGAACAGGGGCAGGCGGACGACGGTCGGCTGTTCAGCGGGCCGCAGCAGGCCATGGGGCCGTTCCAGGAAGTCGCGTACCGCATTGATCCGGCTTGCCGGGATGCGCATCACCCGCGTGGGTTCTCCCCAGCGGTAACCATCGCCAGGGCGTCGGCCGGCGCCGTGGCGGGCGCCGCCACGGGCGCCTGGGCGCCGGGGGACAGGGGGATCGGAGTCGGCCATGGGGGGCGGTCCTGTTGAATCGTGTAACGCCATTCAACAGGGATTGATCGGGGAAAGCAATGGGGGCTGAGGGCAATTGGTCGGCGAAGGGGCGAACGGCTGGATTGCCTCCCCGGAAGAGGGAGGTAGCGGATTTTCAGCGTGGGACTTTCTGGCGTTTCAGCGTGGGTAACTTCCATGCTGCGGCAGCTTCCCGGTAGGGCATCAACCCAGCCTCGCGTGCCGCCTTTCTGGCCAATCCCAACCGGTTCAAGCAACAGCAGGCCGCAGGTGGATTTGCCATCACAGGAAAACCCGGCTGGAGCAGCCTGTGTCTCGCCTTTGCGCTGCGCCCGCCGCCACTCCCAGGGCGGGGTGCGCTGGGCCTCGGGCAAGCCCCACAAACCCCGGCTGGCGGTTTTCGCCCCGGCTTCCAGGGCAAGGAGCCGGGGATCCCTGGAATACTGGCGGTACACCCAGGCAGCCCCGGCGGTCACCAGGGCAGCGTTCACGTCCCGGCCCTCCACATAGACCCGTCCCACCGTGCGGCCATAGCGGTCGGTTGTCGTCGTTTCCACCAAAACGTCCCGATTGAACACCAGGTCGGACAGTGCCTGCTTGGCGCGGGAGCCATAGGGCTGGACGCTTTCCGGGGCATCGATCTCAGCCAGCCTGACTTTAGATTTGACGCTTCTCGGCCGCTAGTAGCGTCAGCGTGTCGCTTATAAGGCTCAATTCTGAGACGACCCCTATTTGGACTGTGTCTGGCGTTACAGTACAGTGCGGCACTTTCACAGTACAAAGTCCCTTCTGAGAGGAAGCCATGGCCTCTGCCAAGACTGCCACGCTGACATTTCGTATTGAACCGGGCTTGAAAGAAGCGGTGCGTACCGCCGCTGTCAATGAGCACCGCTCCATCGCCAACATGATTGCGGTGATGATCCGCGATTATTGTGGGCGGGTGGGTGTCACGATCCAAGAGCAGCAAGCACTTATTGCTGAGGACCAGAAATTGCCTCGCGGGAACAGTAAGTAAGTTCTCGCGCAATGGTATTTCACGGGGGAGCACGGGGCTGACGTGGAGGGAGATTCGTGAAGCTCATCCGCAACACAGGTGCTGACCGTGTCATTGACCTGTTGCGCCCGCAGCTCACCCCAGGGCGCCAACTCGACGTTGTAACTCCGGCTTTTTCGCTTTTTGCCTTCTCCGAGATGCGGCGAGAAGTGGAGGCACTGGTTGGATGCCGCCTTCTATTGCCGTCCGCCAACTCGGAACTTGCGCTTTTGGGCTCGGACGCCGATCGCGCCGCGCGCAACGGTCTGCAAACGCGCTGGCTTGCAAGTCGGCTTTCGCAGTGGCTCGAAAACAAGACCGAGGTACGGCGCGCGCTTGGCGTAGTCCCGCAGGGCGCGTTCGTCTTGCGCGATGGCGAGACACGTCCTCTGCAAGTTCTTCTCGGCTCGCTTGCGTTCAGTACCGATGGACTCGGGCTTACGCCGGGTAATCCGTTGAGCCTGATCCAGGCATCCGAAACGCCCGAAGAAGCGCAGCTACTGAGTCAGTGGTTCGACCTTCAGTGGTCCAGTCTGGCCGCTGACTCCGGCGCTAAAGCCGCCTTGATTGACGACCTGCAAGCGCTCGCCGCCCACCGTGACCCATTCCTCGTCTACACGCTCATCCTGCACCACATCTTCCGCGATCGCGGCGATGACCTCGACGAAGATCGCATCGTCAAGTCGGCGACTGGCATCCGCAACACCGTGGTCTGGAAGAAGCTCTACAAGTTTCAGCGCGACGGCGTGGTCGGCGCGCTCGACAAGCTGGAGCGCTTCGGTGGCTGCATCCTCGCCGACAGTGTCGGGCTCGGCAAGACCTTCGAGGCGCTCGCGATCATCAAGTACCACGAGCTTCGGAACGACCGCGTGCTGGTGCTGGTGCCCAAGCGCCTGCGGGATAACTGGACGCTCTACAAGGCGAATGACCGCCGCAATTTCCTGGCGCCAGACCGCTTTAACTACGACGTGTTGAACCACACCGACCTCTCGCGGGACGGTGGGCTATCCGGCGACATCGACCTCGCGCACGTCAATTGGGGCAATTACGACCTCGTCGTCATCGACGAATCGCACAACTTTCGCAACAAGAAGACGCCGCGAGTCGGTAGCGAGACGCGCTACGACCGCCTGATGCGCAAGATCATCAAGGAAGGCGTCAAGACGCGCGTGCTCATGCTCTCCGCCACGCCGGTCAACAACCGCCTGGCCGATCTGCGCAACCAGATCGCGTTTGTCACCGAGGGTGACGACACCGCGTTACTGGATCATGGCATCGGCAGCATCAACAGCAGCACGCGCCTCGCGCAGAAGCAGTTCAACCGCTGGCTTGATCTGGACGATGCGCAGCGCACGCCCTCGCGCCTTATCGAGATGCTCGGCTTCGATTACTTCACCCTGCTCGACCTGCTCACCATCGCCCGCTCGCGCAAACACATCGAGAAATACTACGGAACCGCCGAAACCGGCCGATTCCCGGACCGGCTCAAGCCGATCAACATCAAGGCCGACGTGGACCGTGCCGGCGAATTCCGCTCGATTCGGGAGATCAACAACGAAATCCGCCGCCTGAACCTTGCCTCCTACGCACCGCTTCGGTATGTGCTGCCGCACCGGCAGGCGGCTTACGACAAGAAATACAGCACCGAGATTCGCGGTGGCGAGGGCTTCTTCCGCCAGGCCGACCGCGAGGAAAGCCTGATCCACCTGCTGCGCGTCAACGTCCTCAAGCGCATGGAAAGCGCGGTGCCGTCATTCGCCCTCACCGTGCAGCGCCAACTGCGGGACGTTGAGGCCACATTGGCCCGCATCGAAGCCCAAGCCGAGGAGCTGGAGGAGATCGACATCGAGGACGTGGACCTCGACGATCCCGCCTTCGAGAGTCTGCTCGTCGGGCGCAAGGTGAAGGTGCTGCTCAAGGACGTGGACCTCATCCGCTGGAAACAGGAGCTGATCGAGGACCGTAATCGCCTGGCGACCCTGCACGCGGCGGCGGCTCAAGTGGATGCCTCCCGCGACGCCAAGCTCACGGCGCTACGGGATATGATCGAGCACAAGTGCCGGAACCCGATCAACCCCGGCAACCGCAAGGTGATCGTCTTTACCGCCTTCGCCGATACTGCCCGCTATCTCTACGACCAGCTCGCCCCGTGGGCGAAGACAAGCCTCGGCATCGACACGGCGCTGGTCACCGGCACCGGCGGCAACCAGACCACACTGCCCGGCCTGCGCAAGGATCTGGCGTCGATCCTCACCACGTTCGCGCCGCGGGCCAAGGAGCGCCCCGACGAATTCGCTGGCGAGGGCGAACTTGACCTGCTGATCGCCACGGACTGCATCTCCGAGGGCCAAAACCTTCAAGACTGCGACTGGCTCATCAACTACGACATCCACTGGAACCCGGTGCGCATCATCCAGCGCTTCGGCCGCATCGACCGCATCGGCTCGCCCAACGCGCGCATCCAGCTCGTCAATTTCTGGCCCAACATGGCGCTGGATGAATATATCGGCCTTGAACAGCGGGTCAGTGGCCGCATGGTGCTGCTCGACATCACCGCCACCGGCGAAGAGAACCTGATCGAGCAGGACTCCGGCAACCCGATGAATGACCTGGAGTATCGCCGCAAGCAACTGTTGAAGCTTCAGGACGCGGTGATCGATCTGGAAGACCTTTCTACCGGTGTCTCCATTGCCGACCTGACGCTCACCGACTTCCGCATCGATCTGGCGCAATACCTCAAGGCGCATCCGGGCGTGTTGGAAAGCCTGCCGCTCGGCACCTGCGCGGTCACCACCACCCCCGAGGCGGAAATCGCACCGGGCATCATTTTCTGCCTGCGCGCCGAGGGCGCCGCCGCCAAGCGCAGTGCCGAGGCCGGCTATCCGCTTGGCGCTCAGTATCTTGTGCACGTGGGCGACGACGGCACGGTGCTGCTCCCCTACACGCAGGCCAAGCAGATCCTCGACCGGCTCAAGCGCCTCTGCCTCGGGCGCGACTTGCCCGATGCCGGTGCCTGCGCCCAGTTCGATAAGGCGACTAAGCAGGGCGAGGACATGCGTGCTGCGCAGCGCCTGCTCGCCGCCGCCGTGGCCTCGGTGGTCGGCAAGAACGAAGAGCGCGCCGTGGCGAGCCTGTTCAGCCCCGGCGGCACCCACGCCATGAAGGGCGAGTTCGCAGGCATCAATGACTTCGAGGTGGTCGCCTGGCTTGCGGTGTTGCCTTTATCGGATGCGGAGTAACTATGGAACTGGCACAAGAATCTAAGCGACAAATCGATCTGATCGCCGACGATGCGCTCAATCAATTCAAGAAGGTGGCCGAAGCGGCTCAGAGCGCGCTTCGTACTGCGCCAGTGCTCGGCTTCGACTCGCTCGCCAGTGTCAACACCATGACGTCTGCGCCCGCGATTCAGCGCCTGACTCGGATTGACCAGGAAAATCGGGAGAGCTTGCGACGACTTGCACTTGAGCCCGCCATCGCGCGTGTAACCGTTTCAGACGAGAACGAAAAAAGGAGCACCTACTATATTTGCCGTGCCGATCAAGGCATGCCCGACCTAAGCATCATCAGCTATCGCGCGAAAATTGGTCGCTTGGCTGCATTGCAGGTTGGAGAAGAATTTCGTTTGCCGAACGACTCAATTGTTGAAGTTGTCGAGTCCGCCAAACTGCGCCCGTATCAGGTAGAACAAGGTTGGGACTCACGCGACACCGTCGTCGAAGGTGAACACTTTGGACCGATCACTATCGAGTCCTTGCGCGCCTTTCTCAATAAGATTGCTGGCGCAGAAATCACTGAGGACCTCGTTGGGCAGTTGCTCGCCCAAGAAAGCGAAACGGCCAATGTCATCGAAGGGGTGCGCCGCAGTCTCATCACTAAGATGGGGCTCAGGGATCAACCGGTTCTTGACCAATACCAAGACGAAATTTTTCGGTTACCGCTGGACAAGCGTTTGTTGATACTCGGCCCGCCCGGAACCGGAAAAACCACGACCTTGATTCGTCGCCTTGGCCAGAAGCTGGATACTGCATTTCTGGACGAGGATGAACAGCGAATTGTCGAGAGCGTGGGCGCCGACAATGGTTCAGCACACGCCAATAGCTGGTTAATGTTCACGCCAACGGAACTGTTAAAGCAGTATCTGAAAGAAGCTTTTGCCCGTGAGGGCGTGCCGGCATCCGATCTTCGGATCAGAACCTGGTTCGACTGTCGTCGTGAACTTGCGAAAAATACCTTCGGCGTGCTCAGGACAGCGACCGGTGGCGGTTCCTACGTACTGAAGGACGCAGCCGACATTTTGACTGACGACGCACTCGATAATCCGATTCCGTGGTTCTCCGACTTCGACGACTGGCAGCGTTCGACGTTTATCAATGAGATGCGCCAGTCGGCCCAAGGCTTGAGTGAAAACCAGACGCCAAAAATCGGCCCCGTTGGTCAGCGTCTGCTGTCGATTGTCCAACGCGCAAGCGGTGGCTCGCTTTCTGCCACGTTCTCATCGCTGGCCGCTGAAGTTGCTGGTATTCAGACGCTCGTGGCGAACCTGAAAGAAGTTACCGATAAGAAGATTCACGGTGCGCTCAATCTACAGCTCAACCGCAATAAAGCGTTCATTGACGAATTGGCCACGTTCATTGATGGCTTGCAGCAAGCGCCGGACGCAGAAACTGATGAACTGGACGATCAAGACGGCGACGAAGAGGAAACCAACATTCCCCGGACTGACCGAGCCGCTGCAGCCTCTGCTTACAGGCAGGCAGTGCGAGCCCAGGCCAGGGCACAGGCCAGTAAAAGGAGCATTGAACCGCCCCGGGTATTGAGGAGGCTCCACCTCTTGAGAAGATGGAGCCATGAACAAGTCGAAGAAGTTTTCACCTGAGGTCCGTGAGCGCTCGGTGCGCATGGTGCAGGAGCACCGCGGGGAGTACCCATCGCTGTGGGCTGCCGTGGAGTCGATCGCGCCGAAGATTGGCTGCGTGCCACAGACGCTGCTGGGGTGGGTCCAGCGTCACGAGGTTGACACCGGTGTTCGCGACGGGGTGACCACGGCCGAGGCGCAGCGCGTCAAGGAACTCGAGCGCGAGGTCAAGGAGCTGCGCCGGGCCAACGAGATCTTGAAGTTGGCCAGCGCGTTTTTCGCACAGGCGGAGCTCGACCGCCGACTCAAGTCCTGAAGGGCTTCATCGATCAGCATCGACAGGCCTACGGGGTCGAGCCGATCTGCAAGGTTCTGCAGGTCGCCCCGTCGGGCTATCGCCGCCACGCAGCGCGTCGACGCGACCCGCAGCGGCGCTGCGCCCGGGCTCGGCGTGACGAGGTGCTGGCACCCCAGATCGAGCGCATCTGGCGGGCCAACATGCAGGTCTACGGAGCCGACAAGGTCTGGCGGCAGCTGGCGCGTGAAGGCACCTCGGTGGCGCGCTGCACCGTCGAGCGCCTGATGCGACGCCAGGGCTTGCGTGGCGTCAGGCGCGGCAAGGTGGTGCGCACGACGATCAGCGACAACAAGGCGCTGTGCCCACTGGACAAGGTCAACCGGCAGTTCCGGGCCGAGCGGCCCAACCAGCTCTGGGTGTCTGACTTCACCTACGTCTCGACCTGGCAGGGCTGGCTCTACGTGGCCTTCGTCATCGACGTGTTCGCCAGACGCATCGTGGGCTGGCGGATGAGCAGTTCCATGCACACGGACTTCGTGCTCGATGCGCTGGAGCAGGCGCTGCACGCGCGCCAACCTGAGCGCAACAGCAGCTTGATTCATCACAGCGATCGCGGATCGCCGGAACTCAGGAGATTGAAGGTGCAAATAAAGTCTCTTGACATGTGTGCGACGCATACGTTTAGGGTGCGGGCTAGAGTTAGCGCGTGGGACACGATTGAAAAGGATTACCTGGAGTCATAATGATGCCAAGTAGACATACGCACCCCAGCCTCGAAAGACCACACCCCTCCAATCACATTGCGAGCGACGAACCCACAGGAAGCCGGCATTCTCATTCAGCGGACCGGGAACACAGCGGCCATGGCCATCACGACCACGCCGCGATGATCGCCGATTTCAGGCGCCGGTTCTGGGTCTCGCTGGCCTTGACCGTGCCGGTGCTGGCCCTGGACCCCATGATCCAGGGCATCCTCGGCTTGTCGGCCACACTGACCTTCCCCGGCGATGGTCTCCTGCTGTTGGCTCTTTCCAGCGTCGTCTACTTCTACGGCGGCTGGCCCTTTCTCAAGGGCATGCGGGATGAACTTCAGGCTCGTAACCCGGCCATGATGACCCTGGTTGCGGTGGCGATCACCGCGGCCTACGTGTACTCGGCGGCCGTCAGTCTCGGCCTGGAGGGCATGCCCTTCTTCTGGGAGCTGGTGACCCTGATCGACATCATGCTACTTGGCCACTGGCTGGAGATGCGCTCGATCATGGGCGCCTCCGGGGCGCTGGAGGCACTGGTTCGCCTGCTACCGACCACGGCCCATCGCCTCGGCGCTGACGGCGAGATCGAAGACGTGCCGGTCACCGGCCTGGGGGTCGGCGACCGCGTGGTGGTCCGACCGGGCGAGAAGGTCCCGACCGATGGCCTGATCGTCGACGGCCGCAGCAGCCTCAACGAGTCCATGCTCACCGGCGAGTCCAAGCCGGTAAGCCGACAGGCCGGCGACGAGGCAATCGGCGGTTCGATAAACGGCGAGGGCGCATTGACCCTGGAGATCCGCAAGACCGGCGACGAGACCTACCTGGCCCAGGTGATCGAAATGGTCCGCCAAGCCCAGGAGAGCCGTTCGCGTACCCAGGATATTGCCACCCGAGCCGCCCGGATCCTGACCCTCGTGGCCCTGGCGGGCGGCGGCACCACACTGCTGATCTGGCTGGGGCTGGGTTACGGGCTTGCCTTCTCCCTGGAACGGATGGTGACGGTGATGGTGATCGCCTGTCCCCATGCCCTGGGGCTGGCGGTGCCGCTGGTGGTGGCGGTAAGTACCAGCATGGGCGCCACCCGGGGGCTGCTGATTCGTGATCGCGCGGCCTTCGAGCGTGCCCGGGAACTCAATGCCATCGTGTTCGACAAAACCGGCACCCTGACCCGGGGCGAGTTCGGCGTGCTACAGATCGTCGCACTCGGCGATCTGCCCGAGGACGAGATCCTGCGCTTGGCGGCCAGCCTGGAAAGCGTTTCCGAGCATCCCATCGCCCTGGGGGTGGTGCGCTCGGCCAAGGAACGGGGCCTTGCCCTTGGCCGGGTGAAGGATTTCCAGAACCTGACCGGGCGGGGCGCCGAGGCCAAAGTGGACGGTCAACGTCTGCGGGTCGTCAGCCCCGGCTATGTGGCTGAGCAGGACCTTGCCTACGATTCGGCGCAGGTGACGCCGTTGATGGAGGGCGGCAACACAGTGGTTTTCGTGGCTCGGGAAGATACCGTTATCGGCGCCATCGCCCTGGCCGACATCATCCGTCCCGAGTCGCGCGAAGCCGTTCGCCGCCTCAAAGAGATGGGTATTCAGTGCATGATGCTCACCGGCGATGCCGAGCCAGTGGCCCGTTCGGTGGCTGCCGAACTCGGCCTGGACGACTTCTTCGCCCAGGTCCTGCCCCACGAGAAGGCCGAAAAGATCAGGGAGGTGCAATCCCGCGGCCTGGTCACCGCCATGGTCGGGGACGGTGTCAACGACGCCCCGGCCCTGGTGCAGTCGGATCTGGGCATCGCCATCGGCGCCGGTACCGATGTGGCCATCGAGTCGGCCGACATCGTACTGGTGCGCTCGGACCCGCGGGATGTGGCGGCCATCACGGCCCTATCCCGGGCAACCTACCGCAAGATGATCCAGAACCTGTTCTGGGCCACCGCATACAACGCGGTGACCATCCCGCTCGCCGCTGGCATCACCTACGCCTTCCTGCCCGGTTTGGTGCTCTCCCCGGCGGTGGCGGCCGTGTTCATGTCCCTGTCCACGGTAATCGTTGCCATCAACGCCAAACTGCTGGGCCGGGCCGATATTGGTCGGAGTACAGGAGCGCCCGCCCGCGCCCTGGGCGCACCCGCCTGATCACGGCCCGCACTCGAATCAAACCTTGACTCATCACACGCAAGAGCACCCCGTCAACTGACTTTTTGCCAGACGAAGGAGGCCGCCGAGTCATGCAAACGCAATTGGATATGCTTGGACGGCGCTGGACTGAAGGCGCCCTGGAATTCGTCGCGCCGCACGGTCCCCGCTGGCGGCTCGACGCTTGTGGGGCGCGTGCTGCGCAATCCGCGCATGGCCTTCGCCGAGGCCAACATGGACGGTCACTGGGAGCCTCGATGCCGACCTGGCCGACGTGCTGCGGATCTGCATCCGCACCCTCGATGGCTTGGAACCCGGCTTCGCCGGCGCCCGCTGGTGCCGCAAGGCGCGCGCAGCTGGACGAGCTCAACGCGCGCCGGCGCGCCAAGGCCAATGTCAGTCATCACTACGACGTGGACGGCACGGTGTACCGGCGCTTCCTCGATGAGGATCTGCACTACTCCTGCGCCTATTTCCGCAATTCGGATGACTCGACATCGGCTGTGGGTGGGGCAGTCTCGCGATGCACTTCGCGGAGCGACGCAGCGCGCGCTGCGTCGCTATCAACGGTTGTCGGAGAAGTCTCGAACTGGACGCATCGTCGGCCGCTGCGATGCGTACAAATTCCACAGCGGCCACTTCATTCAGCCGGGAAATCCCGGCGTAACCTCGGAGAAAGTCATGAAGCACAATCGTAAATGCCTCTGTTTGATCGCATTCTCTATCGTCGGCCTGGCGTCCGCCGGTTCCGTGTTCGCCGCCGGCAACGATTCGGGCGCCCCGCTCCTGGTGGCCCAGTCGACGCCCCAGCAAACACCCCAGCAAACACCGGCCAAGGAACAGGACCCCCGCCAAATGGGCATGCACATGCAGCAGATGGGCAAACACATGCAGGAGATGGGCAAGCGAATGGAGCACAAGGGCATGCAGATGGACAAGAGCGGCAGTGCCATGGGCATGGGCATGGAGGGTATGGACAACATGGACAAGGCCATGGAGGGCATGGACAAGGCCATGGAACCGGGTGACATGTAGTGTCCAGCCGCAGATGACCCAAACCCTGGACCGTCTGCCTACCCGTGACTACCTGTACCCATCCCCTGCCGCCGCGCCGCGAAAACCGGCGGGCGTATAACGAAACCCGCGAAGGAGGAACATCGCATGAAAACCGAATCACCTACCTCAAAGCCACGCAATTCCTGGGACACCGACTCGGAACGCTCGGCCGACATGCGTCGCATCATGATCGCGGAGGCGGCGTTCTATCGCGCCGAATGCCGTGGCTTTTGCGGCGGCGCCGAGGACACGTTGCACGACTGGCTCGAAGCCGAGGCCGAGATCGATCAGAGGCTATTAATGTCCAGCGAAGGAGTCGGTGCGCGGTAACCCACCCGATGAGGACTGAGAGGGCGCCCGCACTGGAGAAGACGAATCAGATGGGGCGTGCGCAGGCACGCCCCATCAACGAAAGGATGTATCTATGAACACAGTTCAAGTCGCAATCAACGGCTACGGCGTCATCGGCAAACGCGTGGCCGACGCCGTGAAGGCACAGGACGACATGACGCTGGTGGGTGTTGCCGACGTTGTTGACGACTACCGCATCAGGACCGCCACGCTGCTTGGCATTCCGGTCTTTGCCGCCACGTCCGAGGCCGAGGAGCGCATGCGCAATGCCGGCATCGCCGTGGCCGGCGGCCTCGACGCGATGCTCAGACACGCCGATGTCGTGGTCGACTGCACGCCGAAGAAAGTTGCCGCCGGCAACCAACGACTGTACGAAGAGATTGGCATCAAGTCGATTTTCCAGGGCGGCGAGTCACATGATCTGACTGGCCACTCCTTCGTTGCCCAGGCCAACTACGCCTCCGCGCTCGGACGCAGCAGCACCCGCGTGGTGTCGTGCAACACGACCTCGATCCTGCGCACGCTCGGCGCGCTGAAGCAGGCGGGCCTGCTGAAGCGGGCGCGCGGCACGCTGATCCGGCGCGCATCGGATCCCTGGGAGGCACACCAGGACGGCATCATGAACACCGTCGTGCCAGAAAAGACCATTCCCAGCCACCAGGGGCCGGACGCACGTACCGTCGATCCAGACCTGGACGTGGTCACCATTGCCGTCAAGGCCTCGCACAATTCCAGCCACTTGCACACCTGGTGGGTGGAGCTGACGCGCGAGGCCGCGCGCGACGAAGTCCTCGCCGCCTTCCGCGCCGCGCCGCGCATTGCCTTCGTGCGCACGCACGACGGACTGAGCGCGCTCAACAGCACCTTGGAGCTGATGTCGGACCTCGGCCGGCGCCGCGGCGACATGTGGGAAGTTGCGCTGTGGGAAGACGTGCTGACGGTCGACGGCAACCAGCTCTACTACACCTACCAGGTCTTCAACCAGGCCATTGTCATTCCCGAGACGATCGACGCGATCCGCGCGCTGTCCGGCATCGAAACGGACGCGGCGCGCTCGATCGCCAAGACCGACCGGACGCTGGGGCTGGTCAAGGACTTCCTGTGTCCCGCCTGATCGGTCCGCCTGTCCGCCGAACTGGAGACGTCCCATGCTGAGCCGCTTCCTCAACACTGAACGCATCGCCTACTTCACGATGGAAATCGCGGTCGCGCCCGGCATCCCGACCTACAGCGGCGGCCTGGGCATCCTTGCCGGAGATACGATCCGCTCGGCCGCCGACCTGGAGCTACCGGTCATCGCGGTCAGTCTGGTCAGCCGGCGCGGCTACTTCCGTCAGTCACTGTCCGCAGACGGACGGCAGTCCGAGGCGCCCGATCCCTGGGACCCAGCCGACAGCCTGACCCGCCTCGGCGCCAAGGTGGTCGTGCCGATCGAAGGCCGCGAGGTCTGGGTCGGTGCCTGGCTGTACACCGTCGCCGGTCATATTAGCGGACACGCACCGGTGATCTTCCTGGACACGGATCTGCCCGAGAACCAGAGCGCCGACCGCGAACTCACGCACCAACTCTACGGCGGTGACACTGCCTACCGATTCAAACAGGAAGTCGTACTTGGCATCGGTGGCCTGCGCATGCTTGGCGCGCTCGGTTTCCGCATCCGCAAATACCATATGAACGAAGGTCACGCGGCGCTGCTCACGCTTGAGCTGCTGCGGCGCGCCGTCGTGCCCGGCGAGGGCCAACGCTCTGGCGAATCGCCGTACGATCTCCCCGAGCTTCGGGAGCGCTGCATCTTCACCACTCACACTCCGGTCGTGGCCGGCCACGACCAGTTCGACTACGATCTGGTCGAGCGTGTGCTCGGCGATTTCGTCGAACGCGACACGCTGCGCCAGTTGGCCGGCCAGGAACATCTGGACATGACGCGGCTGGCGTTGAACCTTTCCGGCTATGTCAACGGCGTGGCCAAGCGCCATGCAGAAATCTCGCGCCGTATGTATCCCGGCTACGTCGTGCGGGCCGTCACCAACGGTGTACATCCGCACACCTGGGTGCATCCGGCCTTCGCTGCACTGTATGACCGCCGCCTGCCGCCGGGCTGGTGCAACGAGCCGGAGCTGCTGGTACGGGCCGACTGCTGCCTGAGCGACGATGACCTCTGGCAGGCGCATGCCAGCACCAAGCGCAACCTTGTCGACAAGGTGCGCGAGTTGAGCGGCATGAGTCTCGATCCCGAGCTGCCGACCCTGGGCTACGCTCGCCGCATGACTGCGTACAAGCGGCCGGAGCTGCTGTTCACCGACCTGGAGCGGCTACGCGCCATTGCGCGCCGTCATCCGCTGCAAATCGTACTCGCCGGTAAAGCCCATCCGCGCGACGAGGAAGGCAAGCAATGCATCGCCCATCTGCACGCGGCGCTGCACGCACTGGCGCCGGAGATCCAGGGCGTCTTCCTGCCGAACTACGACATGGCCTTGGCGCAGATATTGATTCCGGGCGTGGATGTGTGGCTCAACACGCCGCGGCGCCCGCTGGAGGCATCCGGCACCAGCGGCATGAAGGCCGCACTCAACGGCGTGCCGAGCCTGTCCGTGCTTGACGGCTGGTGGATCGAAGGCTGCGTCGAAGGCGTCACAGGCTGGGCGATCGGCGGCGGCCCCGACAGCGCAGCCGACGGCGACGTCGATTCGCTGTACGACCAGCTGGAGCACGCGGTGCTGCCGCTGTTTCACGGCGAGCGCGCGGCCTGGATCCACATCATGAAAGGCGCGATCTCTCGCAACGGCAGTATGTTCACCAGCCACCGCATGATGCGGCGCTATGCGTCGGAAGCCTATCTATGAGGTCCAGGAGGTGCTTGTGGGTCTGAAATCGAGAACGGACGTCGTCGCCGCCAGGGCAGCGCCCGCGTCGGCGATTCATGTTCGTGCGCAGAACTTCGAGGAGCACGCCATGAGCAAAGCGAGAGTGGAAGGGTATTGTCCAATGGCTCTGATCCACTCTATGAATGAGCCGGAAGGGTGAGATGAAAGGCAGAAACAACCGAGAATGCAGCCGTGTTGTGGCTGCAGTCGGCCTCGTGATCGCCATTGTCGCCGCCCCCGCGGCGTGGGCCATGGACGACATGATGCCTATGGGTGGTATGCCCGCGGAGCAACAGATGCCGCAGGCGCCAGCCGACGAGCACAGCGCACACCATCCGCCGGCCGCTGCGCCGCCCTCGGGCACACCGATGGGAGCGCCCCAGGGAACGCCGCCGATGGGGCCGCCCGCCGGCACACCGGGGGCGGGCATGTCCCAGGGCATGGGGGCAATGATGGGAGGCATGTCCTCGATGATGCAGGGCATGCACGGCCCGCCAGTGAAGGAGCTCTATCCTGCCCTGATGGAGCTGCCTGACTTGCCGCTGGAGAAACGCGAAGAGGTGCGGTTGCGGGCGCACGCGCGCATGGATGAAGGCACGCGCCTGATGGCGCAGGCGCGCGGCGACCTGGCCCTCGCCGCGCAGCGCGATGACTACGCCGCGATGCAATTCGCCACCACCGCCATGCGCGGGGGGCTGGCACAGTTCGAGAGCGGGCTCGCAGCGCATCGGGCGCTGGCCGAAGGCAAGGCGCCGCGCAACGTCGCGATGCAGTGGTTCAAACGCGAAATGAACCTGCTGCCGCCAGCGGCCGCACAGGCGCCGCACGGCTTCCTCGGCCTGTCGCTGTTCCACTACCTAACAATGGTCTTTGTCACTGCTTTAGCCGCGTTGCTGACCACGATCTTCGTCGCCCGACAGCGGCGCGCCGCCGCGCTGGCCGTGCAGTTGGCCGGAGGGTCGGCGACGCCGACGGCCTTGGCGATAGTGGCCGCACCATCCATGCCGCCCGCTGCATCGGCGCCGCCCTCGACAGCCGAACATGGCGCTCGTACCGTCGCGCCGGTGTCCACCACGGGCAGTTGGTCGGGACAACTGCGCGTCGCACGCATCTTTCAGGAAACAGCGGATGTGAAGACCTTCCGCCTGGCGCCGCTGGCGGGCGAGGAGTTGCCGTTCGCGTTCGAGCCTGGCCAGTTCCTGACCGTCGCGGCGAACGTGGACGGCAAGGTGGTGAAGCGATCCTACTCCATCGCATCCTCGCCGTGCTGCCAGGGCTGGTGCGAAATCACGGTCAAGCACGCGCGCGGCGGCGTGGTGTCGGGCCATCTTCACGAGCGCGTCAAGGTCGGCGACGTGCTTGAGGCGTGGGGGCCCTATGGCCGCTTCACCTTCCGCGGCCATGAATCGCCCCAGGTCGTGATGATTGCCGGCGGGGTCGGCGTCACGCCGCTGATGAGCTCCATCCGTTTCCTCACCGACCAAAGCTGGGTCGGTGACATTCATCTTGTTTACGCAGCCGCGCGCCTGGACGGCGTGATTTTCCGGGAAGAGCTGGACTATCTGGTCAAGCGCCATCCGAACCTGCATGTGACGCTGGTCCTCAGCGACGAGCCGTCCGCATCCTGGAGCGGTGCGCGCGGCTTCGTCACGCCGGAGCTGCTGGCGCGCACGGTGCCGGATCTCGGGGCGCACCGCATCCATTTGTGCGGACCGCCACCGATGATGGATGCGGTCGAGCAGGCCCTGGCGCAGCTCGGCGTGCCCCCCGGCCAGGTTCACACCGAGTTGTTCCTGAGTCCCGAGGTCAAGGCGATTCCGGAGCCGGCGCCAGCCGCTGTCAGCGTCGGCGTCGCCACCTGCACCTTTTCGCGCTCCGGCAAGACGGCGTCGCTGCCGCCGGACAAGACCGTGCTGGAGGCGGCCGAGGATGTCGGCGTGACCATCGACTACTCTTGCCGGCAGGGCTTCTGCGGTGTCTGCAAAGTCAAGCTCCTGGCCGGCCAGGTCACGATGGACGTCGAGGATGGCCTGGCGTCCGCGGACAAGGCCGCCGGCTTCATCCTCGCCTGCCAGGCCAAGGCCAGGCAGGACGTGACGGTGGATGCCTAGCGCGATGCGCCAGCATGATCGCGCGGTGGTCACCGGCATCGTCGCCATCCTGCTGCTGCTGTGGCTGGGATTTCTGGTGCACCGCTCGCCGGATTTTGCCGGCAGCGCCTGGGGCGGCGTGTTCGCGGTGTCCGGTGCGGCGCTGATGCTTGTGCCCCTGGTCTATTCCATCGTCAAGCGCCTCCCGCCGCTGCGTCGCGCGGTCGGGCCGGGCATGCGCACCTTCCTCGTCTGGCACATCTACGCCGGCATCGCCGGCGCGGCATTGGTGCTGATCCACAGCGGCCACAAGTTCCAGAGCCCGCTCGGCATCGCGCTGACCGCGATGACGCTGCTGGTCGTGTTCAGCGGCTTCGTCGGGCGCTATCTGCTGGGCTTCATCACCGAGGATACGCGCGCCAAGCAGGAGCAATTCGGCGCCTTGCGCGGCGCGTTCGCTCGCGTGGCAACCCATGCGGGGGACGGCAAGCCGGAGTTGCCGCTGGCCGGAATGCAGGCGCTGCAGCTGGTGGAATCCATGGCCGACCTTGAATACGGTATCCGCGCGGAGGAGCGTCTGCGCGCCTTCTTCGCGCACTGGCTCAAATTTCACCTGCTGATTGCGGCGATTCTCTACGTGCTGCTTGCGCTGCACGTATGGGCCGCGCTCGAGTTTGGCCTGCGCTGGTTTCGTTGAAGCGCCGCCGATGAAGAAACTCATGCTGCTGGTCGTTTTCCTGCTGGTCGGGCTGGCGGTCTGGGCCTGGCCGCGCATGCCGTGGCTGCAGGATCCCGCGTTCTGGCGCCAGCAGGCCAGCCCCGGCCCGCTCTCGCCCGGGCATGCGTTCCTGGCAGCCGACTGCGACGTCTGCCACACACCAGTCAAGGGCGTCGAAGCGAGCAGCTGTATCGTCTGCCACGCCAACGACAAGGCGCTGCTCCAGCGCCAGGCGACCGTCTTTCACGCCAGCATCGGCGCCTGCGCGCAGTGCCATCGCGAGCACGATCCGGCGCCGCGCCTCTCGCCCGGCATGGATCACGCGAAGCTTGCGAAAATCGGCCTGCGCCAGCTCGAGAGCGAAGTGCCCGACAGCGACGCCCAGCTGCTGCACCACCAGATCGCCGCGTGGATCGCGCAGCGTGATCCGATGCCGGGCCCGGCATCGGACAACCCGCACCTGTCGCCGGCCGAACGCGTTCTTGACTGCACGACCTGCCATGCGAGCAAGGACCGCCACTGGGGACTGTTCGGGCGCGACTGCGCGCAGTGCCATGCCACGGCCCAGTGGACGCTGCCCGAGTTCCGGCACCCGCTGCCCAGCTCGCTGGACTGCGCCCAATGCCATCAGGCACCGCCGAGCCACTACATGGAGCACTTCAGGATGGTCTCGATGACGGTCGCCGGAGAGCCGCATGCGGAAGTCCGCCAGTGCTACCTATGCCACCAGACCACGGCCTGGAACGACATCCGCGATGTCGGCCTTTACAAGCACCACTGAGCACAGACCGCCATGAACGCTTTTCGCGGCACGATGGAATGGGTCGGGCTGACGTTCGATGCCATCGGTGTGCTGGTCATCGCCGGCGGCATGCTCATCGCTGCCTGGCGGCTTGCCGCCGGCGTGCAAGGGGCGGGGGCGATGGATGTGCGGCGCTTTCGGCAGGAATTCGGCGGCGCGATCGTGCTGGGCCTGGAGTTCCTGGTGGCGGGCGACATCATCCGCACCGTCGTCGTGGCGCCGACGCTGGAAAACGTCGCGGTGCTGGCAGTCATCGTGCTGATCCGCACAGTGCTGAGCATGGCCTTGCAGGTCGAGATCGAAGGCCGTTGGCCGTGGCAGCGCCAGGACAGCGATCCCGCCTCCCGCGCCGGCGCAGCATCTCATTACGCCTCAAACGAGGATCGGCCATGAGTGTTGACCTGTGTGCTGCGCATACGTTTAGAGTGCGGATTTCATCGCACGTCAAAGAAGGATTGGACATGAGTGCCGGTCGCGCGCACGAGGAACTACCAATGAATCGAAGGGGACATACATGACCACTTCCTTCAAGCGATTGACGCGCCGCAGGTTCGTGCAGGGGCTTGCTTCAACCGCGGCACTGGGCGTGCTGAATTCATGGCCGGCGCGCTTACTGGCCGGGAGTGGCAATCCCGCCGAGTTGAGCGGTACGGAGTTCGACCTTGAGATCGCTGAGCTGCCGGTGAACTATACCGGCCGGATAAGCACCGCCACAGCCGTCAACGGCCAAGTACCGGCGCCGTTGCTGCGCATCCGCGAGGGCGATACCGTGACACTGCGGGTCACCAACCGCCTGCCCGAGATGACGACGATCCACTGGCACGGCCTGATCCTGCCGGCGGCCATGGATGGCGTGCCCGGCGTCAGCTATCCGGGCATCGCACCGGGCGAAACCTTTACCTACCGGTTCAAGGTGCGCCAAACCGGCACCTACTGGTATCACGCGCACGCCCTGCACGAGCAGACCGGCCTCTATGGCGCGATCATCGCCGAGCCGCGCGCGCCGCATCCGCTCTGCACCGAACGTGACTACACGGTGCTGCTCAGCGACTGGACTGATGAAGACCCACTGCAGGTCTATCTCAACTTGAAGAAGATGGGCAGCTACTACAACTACGGCCTGCCCACCACCGGCGACCTGCTCGCAGACTTGTCACACCTTGGGCTCTCTGGAGCACTCGCGCGCCGGCAGATGTGGAACCGTTCGCGCATGAACCCCAGCGACTACAGCGACGTATCGGCGGCGACCTACACCTATCTCATGAACGGCGCCACGCCCGCGACCAATTGGACCGGCATCGCGCGCGCCGGCGAGTACGTGCGGCTGCGCTTCATCGGCGCCGGCACTGCGACCTACTTCGATGTGCGCATTCCGGGCCTCAAGCTCACCGTGGTCGCAACCGACGGACAGGACGTGGAGCCGGTGGAGGTCGACGAGTTCCGGCTCGGCCCTGGTGAGACCTACGACGTGATCGTGCGGATGCCCGATGACCGCGCCCACACGATCTTTGCGCAGTCGATGGACCGCAGCGGCTTCGCCCGCGGCACGCTGGCGCCGCGAGCCGGAATGGAAGCCGACGTGCCGCGACCCGACGCGCCAGCCTGGCTGACTGAGGTCGATATGATGGGCGCGATGGCCCAGATGGAGGCAATGGCCGAGTCGATGCCGGACATGGTCATGCCGCAACCGGCGAAGGCGCGGCACGCCCGCGCGGAGTACGGTCCCGGCGTCGACATGCGCGTGGACTACCCCCGCACCAATCTCGACGATCCCGGCGTGAACCTGCGCGACAACGGCCGCCGGGTGCTGACCTACGCCGACCTGCGCACCATCGGCGGCGCGCTCGATGGGCGCGAACCGGGCCGCGAAATCGAGCTGCATCTGACCGGCAACATGGAGCGCTTCGAGTGGTCGATCGATGGCGTCAAGCTCAGCGACGCCAAGCCGATTCATTTCCGCAGCGGCGAGCGGCTGCGAATCATCCTGTCCAACGACACCACCATGACGCATCCCATGCACTTGCATGGCATGTGGAGCGAACTGGAATCCGAGCACGGCAAGTTTCAAGCGCGCAAGCACACGATCACAGTGCAGCCGGCACAGCGGGTCAGCTTCGCCGTGACCGCCGATGCGCCGGGACGCTGGGTGTTCCACTGCCACCTGCTCTATCACATGGCGGCTGGCATGATGCGCGAAGTGGTGGTCGCATGAACATGTTAACGATGTCTCGTCCAGTCGCTGCGCTGCTCGGCGCGCTGCTCGGCGCCCTGCTCCTGGAGACCCGGCCGGCATTCGCCGCACAACCCGAAACCGCACCGCCGGAGCAGGAACACAGCGCGATGCCGATGCCGGACGGCATGGCAGGGCATTCCATGGGGAGCGGCCCACAATCGCCGAAGAGCGCCAAGCCCACGGACATGAAGATGGACATGGGCTCGATGCCGGATCCCGATGCGCCGATGGAAAAGATGGATATGGGATCGATGCAGGGCGGCAGCGCGCCGCCCGACGCGCGCGATCCGGACGCCTACGCCGAGGGCTTCGTCTATACGGGCATGCCGGGCATGGAAAAGGCTGACCAGATCGTCTTCGGCAAGCTGCTGGCTGATGAGCTGGAGTTTCTTTCTGGAAACGAGGGCGAGGGTTTCAACTGGAGTGTCGAGGGCAACTACGGCGACGACAAGAACAAGGTGTGGCTGCGGACACAGGGACAGAAAATACCGGGCCAACCGATCGACCCGACCACCGACGGCGAGGTGCTGTGGTGGCATCCATATACGGCGTTCTGGGGAACGCAGCTTGGCCTGCGGCAGGATTTCGGGCCTGGCGCACATAGCTATCTGGCGGCCGGCATCGAAGGGCTGGCGCCGTACTGGTTCGACGTCGAGGCCACTCGATGAGGAAACCGTATCCGCAGAAGCAACAGCATATACTTGTGGCTGGCTGTCCCAAATTGGACCGATCTGAACCTCATCGCCTGCACCTGTGGGCATGTCCATGTGCAGCTGCAGCATGCAGCCTGAAGGCATGTCCTGACTGAGAACGAGAATATGAACGAGAACGAGAACCTTTCCCATGAACGCAAGGAATTGAAGACTCCCGAGGAATTGAATTTAGAACAAACAAAATCATCAAATTTAGGAATTGACTCTACAGAAACATGGAAGGAGGGCACGTTAGTAACAGGCGCCACTTTTGATTGGTTTCATGACACATTGGATACTGTATATTCATTTGATATTGAAAAATTGCAAAGCGAGAGAACAAATCATTTGGATCAGACTTTTGATGTAAGTATACCACATGCAGTTTACTTTCCATCTTTCAACGGAGGTTTGTATTCGGAAGAAAAAAAGAAAATATTCATGGAAACATTCTTCATTGAAGGACCAAAAAGCTCCTTTGATATTGTTATTGGTACCGATGTTGTATATTCTTCTGAATTATATCTTCCGTTTATCCGTACTTTGAAACGTACTACGTCCAAAAATACCTTAATTCTTGTTGGCATTACGCGAAGCGATACAAAACTCTTATTTTTCCAATTATTACACGAACATGGATTTGACTACGTAAGATTACAAACAAATGATATAAAAATAGCACGTCAAAATATAACAGTTTTTGAAGGCGCTGAACAAAATTTTAATGAGGGCTTGCCTCAAAATGAAAATCAGCATCACATTGACAATACTGCTAATGAAGATTTCTCACTTTTTTCTATTAAGCGACTGTAATATATTCTTTAGAACCTCTTTAGCGATCGTTTTGTTTGATTGTGGACATCATTGATAATTCTTGCAAATTTTCTTGTCTCTTCAGTGTTTACGATTTTTTTTTTTTAAAAGAAAATAGGAAAAAAACATTTCTTTGAATGAAACATAATAATAACAAAATTTAACCAGAAAACAAAGTACTTGTTCTTATGAAAACTCTGTAATATATTTTTACATCGAAGAAATAAAGAAGTTCATAATTCCTGTTAAGTTTAATATATCTATATATATATATTTTTTATATACAAAACGCTTCGGTACTTTATCAGCACTTTTTATGTAAATTAGTAATGCTCACATAGACAGATTGCAAATGTAAATAATCTGCTCTCTAATTTTGTCTATATGAGAAGACTAACCTTTCCTATAACTCTAACCATACCTATACAAAAAAATCAGACAGATCACAGGCCTTCCGCCCAATTTAGCAAATCATCAATGTTTTGCTCTTCATTCTTTTCTTTATGTGATCCAGCAGTAGAAGATCGGTTTACAGAAGATGGCTCTGTAAAATCTAACATATTCGATATACCAT
>PKDC01000038.1 GCA_002862435.1 Pseudomonadota bacterium
CCCGCCCATTCCCAGGTCCGAAGGAAGGTCGCTTCGTTCTGCACCAGACGCTGGGTGGTCCCAGAACGCAGCACGACCTGTTGCCCCGCCATCCACCCCACCACGACGGCGTAATGCCAACGCGGATAGCGCGGTAATCCCAGGTTCTGGAATATCAGGACGGGCGAGCCGTTACGCAACTGAGCCTGAATTTCCTCCGCAGTTTCCAGCGGATAGACGAGCCGGCCGTTCTTGCGGGCAGCAGCGATAATCTCAGGTTGCAGGCTGCCCTGGCGTTCGGGCAGATAGACCGCCGCCACCAGATCGTCGGGCGACCTGGAAACTCCGCTATGGGTCAGCATCTCTGCCAGGGCTGCCGGACCACATTCATAGTCCCGCTGGGGAAAAAACGGGACCTGAGTCAATTCCTGAATCTCTGTACCAAGGATCTGCCGATCAGGACTGAGGAAAGTTTTTGCACATCCGGTGAGCAAACCAATCGCAACCAGCGCGACGTACAATACAGATACTTTCCATGCAGCCCTTCTCGGCACTTCGGCAACCTCAACACATCATGGAAAATCGCGCACGGAGCCTTGGGCGGGCAGGCGCTGCTTTCGGGTCACCCATAGACTCGCTAGAACTGAAGAGAGAATCAACCCGGCGACGACCAAGAGAGACCATGCAACAGGGATCTTGTAAAGATCGAGCAACAGCATCTTGGTGCCGATGAAAACAAGCACAGCGGCCAAACCGTACTTCAAAAGAGTAAAACGACTCGCGAAATCAGCCAGCAAAAAATACATCGCCCGCAAGCCAAGGATGGCGAAAATATTCGCAGTCAGGACAATGAAAGGATCGGAGGTGACTGCGAATATCGCAGGGATGCTATCGACGGCGAAGATGAGGTCTGTAATCTCGACCAGTACAAGAACAACGAATAGCGGGGTAAACCAACGCACACCCTGCTTTATAACCCAAAACGATTCACCCTCCAGTTTGTCCGTAATGCGCAAATGATTGCGCATCCAACGCAACATGGGATTTTTTTCGAGATTGGGCTCATGCTCGGAAAAAAACGCCATCTTGAAGCCGGTAAACAATAAAAACGCGCCAAAAACGTACAGAATCCAATGGAACTGCGCCAGCAGCCAGGCACCCGCAAGAATCATTACCGTGCGCATGACGATCGCGCCGAGCACTCCGTAAAGCAACACACGACGCTGATACTCAGGGGGTATGGCGAAATAGCTGAACAGCATCAGCCACACGAAAATATTATCGACAGCCAGGGATTTTTCGATGAGATAACCCGTCAGAAATTCTGTGGCGCGTTGGTTAGCTATGTCTCGCCCCAGGGTATCATCGAGATACCACCACAATCCCGCACAAAAAATGAGCGCCAAGGCGACCCAGACAATCGACCATATGCCCGCCTCCTTTAGCGAGACCTTATGTGCCTTGCGGCCTCCAAGAAGAAAGAGATCCATCATGATCATGATAAAGGCGAAGGCTAAAAATCCCGCCCAAAGCCAACCATTGCCGATTGTTTGCATGTGAAACTACTCCCGTATTAACCATAAAAAAACCCCAATCCCATCAGGATCAGGGTTCATGACTACTCACGGGAACCTTCGCCTGACGGGCGAAGGTCTTGCTTGCAACCAAAGTTGCCCAAGGTACCGGATGAATCATCATGAATCATCGAAATGACGGCACTTTGGCGAAAAGCTACTCCCCTTCGAGAGAAAACACTATCTTGTCCGGAGGCTCACTGTCAAGATTCTGAATGAAGTTAAAGTAAAGCCTTCGAGTTCGCCTTACCGCATCGAGCGGGTGAACGGGAACACCTTGGTGAAGCCAAGGATATCGGTGATCACGAGCAGCACGAAAATAAACACCAAGGCGCCGATAACAGAGCTTCCGCCCGCTGGAAGCTGGTCCAGATGCTGGTCGATGCGGGCAATTTCGGTATCCGTCAGAGCGGCCACCCGGGCTTGGGCCGCGGCGGGATCAACGCCCAACCGTACCAGTTGGCGAGCTACGTCTTCGCGGGCAAGAAAGCCCGAAACCCGGTCCCTCTCGGCCGATGGACCCGCAATGCCCGACTGGGAAAACGCCTGCGCCGTTGTGACCGCCTGCGCGGCCTGAGCTGCAGGCACCATCAGTGTCATCAAGGAAAATGGGGCCAGAACTCCCCAGACAATCCCCTTTCGCATTGTTCCGACCATGGTGACGTACTCCTGAAATAGTGGAATTATCATCCTCGCATAAAACAACCCAGAAAGCTCTTTTGAAATAGCTGTTTCAGTCGATGATGATTTATCGGGCGGGGTGGGCTCTGCTTAAACAGCTGACTGGAGGTAGTTAGGATCTCCCAGTTCGTCCATCAGGCGCAACTGGGTTTCCAGCCAATCGATGTGCTCCTCCTCGCTCTCAAGGATGTCTTCAAGCAATTCGCGGCTGATGTAGTCCCCGATGGATTCCATGAAGGCGATCGCTTCCTTGAGGGCGGGATGGGCAATGCGCTCCAACTCCAGGTCACAACGCAGCACCTCACGCACCGATTCGCCAATCATCAGCTTGCCGAGGGACTGAAGATTGGGCAACCCCTCCAGAAAGAGGACACGCGTGACCAGCACATCGGCGTGCTTCATCTCGTCAATGGATTCGGCGTAGATCTTCTTGCCCAAGCTCTCATAGCCCCAGTTCTTGCACATGCGCGCGTGCAGGAAATACTGGTTGATGGCGGTCAGTTCGTTTTCCAGGATGCGATTGAGCCAGTCGATGGCCTGGGGATGACCTTTCATGGTAAGTGCTCCAGCAGAATGTGTCGCTCCATCTTAATGGAAAGTGTGCGCTTGACACACCCCACGATGCATCCAACCGGATTAACCGACTGAAATACCTACACGGCTCGGGGACTGGAAAGAAGAGGATGAGGAAAAAGAGGATTCGGGCGTTTTCTGGAGAATCTGATGCACATGGCTGCGGCAACGGCCGCAACCGGTCGCCACCCCCAGGGTGGCCTGCAATGCGGGCAGGGTAGTATGGCCGCAGGCAACGGCCTGTTCCACATCCCGATCAGTCACTGCGCGGCAAAGACAGACATACATGGGAGATGCACTCCTTGAGTCCCGAACGGGCGCTGAAGCACGCCCCGGGACCACTATGCCGCGAATGGGAATCGTTGTCAAATGAGATTTAAAAAAAGCGAGCCGAAGCCCGCTGCGATCCATCCAACCGGATCAGCCAGCTGCGGCCTGGCGCGGCAAGGGCATTGGCACCTGCTCAGTCCCCCGCCCTACCGCCAGCATACGTTCAACCGCAAGGCGGGCACGGGCTGCGATTATGGGGTCAACCTCAACCGCCGGTGAAAGAGTCTGCAACGCCGCAAGAACCTTGGACAGGGTGATCCGCTTCATGTGTGGGCACAGGTTGCACGGCCGGATAAAGTCCACCTTGGGAAACTGAACCGCCACGTTGTCGCTCATGGAGCATTCCGTGACCATGACCACCCGCGCGGCGCCGGATTCTTCGATATGACGCACCATGCCGGTGGTCGAGCCGACATAATCGGCCTCCTCCAGTACATCGGGCGGGCATTCGGGATGGGCGATGATATGGATGCCTGGGTGAAGCCGACGATAGTCGCGCAACTGCGCGCCGGTGAATCGCTCATGGACCTCGCACGCACCCTGCCAGAGGATGATCTGGACATCGGTCTGCGAGGCAACCCAACGCCCCAGGTACTGGTCCGGCAAAAAGATCACCCGATCGGTTCCCAGGGATTCCACCACCTCACGTGCATTGGCCGAGGTGCAGCAGATATCGGAGGCCGCCTTCACCGCCGCAGAGGTGTTGACATAGGTCACCACCGGCACCCCGGGATAACGGCGCCGCAGGAGCTCGATGTCTGCAGGGGTGATGGAATCGGCCAGCGAGCAGCCGGCCTCGGCATCGGGAATCAGTACGATCTTGTCGGGGCTGAGAATCTTGGACGTCTCGGCCATGAAATGAACGCCGCACTGGACGATCACCTCGGCCTCGGTCGCCGCCGCATGCTGGGCGAGCCCCAAGGAATCGCCGGTGTAGTCCGCAATGCCGTAGTAAATCTCGGGTGTCTGGTAATTGTGGGCCAGGATGACCGCGTTGCGTTCGCGTTTCAGGGCATTGATCGCCGCAATATAAGGCGCATGGACGGCCCACTCAAGCTCCGGTATCACATGGCGCATGCGCGCATAAACCGGCGCCAGGTCCTCGTGCAAGGACGGGGCACCAGCCGGTAATACAGGTTTTTGAATGGGGGTTGTGACGACGTCCATGACGATTTCCTCACGACGGATGCAGCAAGAAGACCCCACTGATCCGCAGTTGGTTTTACAGATACGTCCTTATACTAGAGTTGAGTATAAAGGGTGTCAACTGTCACGAAAGCCCCCCGGCAAACCGACCCCAGGCGCCGGTCGCTCGCGCAATACCCGCCTGCGAAACCGAAATAACTGGGCCGGCCGGCCACCAGTGTCATAGGCGAATTCCCCGGTGCTGGCAACCAAGCCTCCTTGCTCCACCAGCCGCCGGAAATTCTGTTTATGCAGGCTCATACCTGTCAGTGCTTCAGCGACCTGTTGCAATTGCCACAGCGTAAAGCGGGGCGGCAGCAGCTCGAAGACCACGGGCCGATATTTGATTTTTCCCCGCAACCGCGCCAAGGCGGTGGCCAGCACCCGGCGGTGGTTGAATGCCATCGATAGGCCCAACACGGAATCAGCCTGCGCGCCCGCCTCCGGCACCAATGCAGCCTGATAGAGCAACTCGTAGCGCTCCAGTACCCGCTCCGGGACCCAGGGTGCGCCGTCAAGGCCGAAATAAATCTCCACCCGTTCCCTTTCCCGCTCGGCCTGCAGTGGGTCACCCAGCGCGCCCAGCCAATGCGTCAGTCCAGGAAGCAGACAGCGATCAATCAGCTCCGGGCGCCCCTCGCGCCAATCCTCCCAGGGAAAGAAATGATAGACATCCTGCCAACCCGCACCGGCCTGCGGAATGGTTTGTTCCTGCATCAAGGCCAGATAGGCGACGCTGATGCGCCGCAGTCCCTCCCCCGCCCGCCCCTCATCGAAGGTATAGAGTTGCTCGACATAGCCCAGGGCAAGCCGCGACTGGCGAGCGACCCAACTGCGCAGGGTGCGTTCCAGAGTGCGATCGGTGCGTGGATCCAGGGGGCCCCAGGGCAGGGCGCGCAGAGCACGGGATGCAATCGGGTCCGACTCTGCTGATTCAATGGTGAGGATACGTGGCGTGCCATCGGTCACGGCGACGATGATGGCGCACAGATCAACCCGCAGCACATCCGCCGGATCGGGCGCTGAAACAAGCGTTTCAATCATGGCGCCAAACCCCGGGTCGGTAACCGCCAGGCCGAGCGGTGGAAAGATGGCGCGACCCAACGTTGCCGGGCCATCCAATCGCCTCGGGGCAGTAGCCGACCTGATCGATGACCTTGCTCATCATGCCGCAGATAAATCCAGGCCCAGCCCACCGGAGTTCGCATCAATCGCCGCCTGTAAAGTCGCGGGGCTTGCTCGAACCGGTCCAGACGCCGCAAGGTCAGCGGCGAAACACTGTAGCACTCCCCCACCAGCCCATATCGCCCGGGCGACCAGGCTGTCGGGCAGGATCCGGCGCTTCTCAGGCCAAGACGCGACGGAATGCGCGTCCAGGCAATGAACTGCGCGCCAGCCATCAAGCCATGAGCCGCAGCCCCCGCGCGCAGGGTGCCGTAAACAAACAGGGCGGGGCGGCGCATGGAGATGACGACTGCCGCGATCAAGCGCCCCTCCGCTTAGAGCGCGGAGCCGGCGGTTACCCCCGTCCAAGGGTCAATGAGACGCGCCAGCGCATCGACAAAATCAAGTGGCTCATCCAAGAATAAATGATGGCGGGCCTTGGGAATACAGATGAACGGCACCTCGTCCGCATACCACTTGCGCGTATTTTCCAGCATGAATTTGCCGAACAACACGCTTTTTTCGCCATACACCATCGCCGTCGGCAAGGTCAGATTCTTGATTTCATGCGCCAGATTGTCATAGATGGTCTTTTGCAGGAAGCGCATATCGAACTTCCAGGTCCACCCGCCTTCCACCGCCATCAGGGAATGGCGGGCAATGTAATCGAGGATATAGCGGTTAGCGCATGGCTGAGGGGGCACCAACTTGAATCGCGCAGCGGCCATCTCGAAGTCCGGATAAACCGTCTTTTTTTCCTTGAAGGGCGAGGAGCGCAGGTCATTGCCCGGGCTGAAACCCGGCGGAAAGATGGCGGAATCGCAGACCACGATCCCCGCAAGACGATCCGCGTGGTTCAGACCCGCCTTGAGCGTGGCCAGTCCACCGAAACTGTGCCCGGCAATCACCGTATTCGCGCCGAAGCCCGCATCTTCGCAGACGCTCATCAACTCCTTGGCGAACAGATCCCCGGAATATTGTTCACGGTGTCCACTATCGCCCATGCCGCTAAGATCAATGGCGCAGACCGAATAGCGATCAATGAAGAACGGCGCAATGAAATCCCACCAATGAGCGTGGGCGCCGCCACCGTGGACCAGGAGCAGGCCCGGCTTGCCGCTCTCGCCCCAAGCGAGGTAGTGGATGGGGCAACCCTCCACATCGATGACGCGTTCGCGGTAAGGAGTCTGAATGGCGCGAACAAACCAATCCGGCGCCTGCGTGATGTCCTGATCCATTCCAACAACCTCTGCATCCCGGAAGCACCCGGAAAAACCCGATGGGAGATGGGCCCATCCCAAAAACCGCCGACTATAGCGTTACTGGGGGCGATGTCGTCGCAGAGGGTGATGTAAAGCAAGAAACCACAGCCTGAACCGGGCTGCGGTTGGGGAAGATGGTCGGGGCGGCAGGATTTGAACCTGCGACCCCCAGCACCCCATGCTGGTGCGCTACCAAACTGCGCTACGCCCCGACACTACGCCTTGTGTGACAGGTCCGATTGAATACCAGCCTGTCCAGCGAGGGCGCAATCATACCCGTATTGAATGGATCTGGGAAGCGCAGTCAAACCGATCAGCGCCGCAGGAATTGCAGGACTTCTTCCAACTCCAGCCGCAATTGATGAATCAGCTGCCGGCTCTGCTGGGCATCCTCGCGGACCGCTGGGCTGGCCAGCTTCTGACGTGCGCCACTGATTGTAAAGCCCTGATTGTAGAGAAGATTGCGAATCTGGCGGATCAGCATGATATCGTTACGCTGGTAATAACGGCGATTGCCCCGCCGTTTGGCCGGACTCAGCTCGGAAAACTCCTGCTCCCAGTAACGCAGGACATGGGGTTTCACGGCGCACAGCTCACCCACCTCACCAATCGTGAAGTAGCGTTTGCCCGGAATGGGGGGCAATTCGTCGTTATTGCCGCTTTCCAGCATAAGCATGCACCTGTAATCGCAGATTCTGGCCGGGACGGAACGTGACCACCCGGCGCGCTGAAATCGGAATTTCCTCGCCGGTCTTGGGGTTCCGGCCTGGGCGTTCGCCCTTGTCGCGCAACTCGAAATTACCGAAACCCGAAAGTTTGACCTGCTCACCCTGCTCCAGCGCCTGGCGGACGGTTTCGAAAAAGAGGTCCACCAGATCCTTTGCCTCACGCTTGTTAAGGCCGAGTTCGGTGAACAAACGCTCGGCCATCGCGGCCTTGGTCAATGCCATGAATAATTACTCCCTGATCCGGGCGGCCGCATGAATTCCGACATGGCGGACGATTGCGGCCACCGCCTCATCCACTTCCTGATCTTCGAGCGTGCGTTCATCATCTTGGAAAATCAAGCCGAAAGCAACGCTTTTTGATCCTTCCTCTAAACCGGGCCCGCGATACACATCAAATGGCACGCAGTCCCTCAGCCGAGGGCCCGCCGCTTCGCGAATAAACCCTGTCAAATCACCCGCCGGAAGTGCGTCTGACACAACCAACGCCAAATCCCTGCGGATGGCTGGAAACCGGGAAAGCGACACGAATCGCGGCAAATTCCCTTGAAGCGTCGATTCCAGATCCCAATCGAATACGATCACCCCCGTCGGCAAGTCGAGAGCTGCCGCCACGCCGGGGTGCAGTTCGCCCAACCAACCCACTGGGCGCCCGTCCACATGCAATTGCGCTGTTTTGCCCGGATGCAAAGCCGGGTGCGCTGCAGGCACGGAGGCCAGGGCGGGCAGACGGGCCAACATCACCAAGGCTTCCACATCACCCTTGACATCGAAAAAGTCAGCCGCGACGGGGGTCTCGCCGCGCCATTGTTCCGGCAAGCGGGGACCATAAACCAAGCCGCTGAGCCGGTTATCCTGGACAATCTTTGCGTCCTCGCGCCGGAACACCTTACCCATCTCGAACAATCGAACCCGGTCGATTTGCCGCTTCAGATTGGCTTTGAGCACCTGCACCAGACCGGGCCACAGACTGGTGCGCATTTGCGAAAGATCGCGGGACAAGGGATTGGCCAGATCAATGGGCACCGCCCCGGCCAGAAACGCCTGCTGCACTTCAGGATCGACAAAGCTGTAGGTGATCGCCTCATAATAGCCACGCTCCACCAGCAAGTGGCGAAGTTTGCCGGGTGAAACTGCCATCTCAGGAATCGTGACCGGCCGCAGCGCCAGAGTGGGCGCATGGGCCTCCAGCGCCGCGTAGCCCCGCAAACGAACCAGTTCTTCAATAAGATCCGCCTCAATCTTAATGTCAAATCGATAAGAAGGCGCGGTGATCTCCCAGCCCTGATCCGTCCGCTGCCAGCTCATGTTCAGCCGCGTCAGCAGGACCTCGGCCTCTTCACGCGCGAAGGGGCCACCCAACAAGCGCTCCAGTCGTTGATGGCGCAAGGGAATGGGCGGGGGCGCGACAGAAGCCTCGCTGCACCCCACTACCGGACCCGCCGCGCCACCGGCAATCTCCAAAAGCAGTTGCGTCGCCCGCGCCAACGCCCGGTCCTGCAAATTTGGATCAACCCCCCGTTCGTAGCGATGCGATGCTTCGGTATGCAGGCCATGACGTCGAGCGCGGCCCGCGAGCGACTGCGGTGTGAAACAGGCGGATTCGAGAAAAATCCGATGCGTCTGCGCACCGACGGCGCTGCGGCTGCCCCCCATGATGCCCGCCAGGGCCAAGGGGCCCAGATCGTCCGCAATCACCAGCTCATCCGGCGCCGGCGTGATGTCTGCCCCAGTGAGCAGGGTCAGGGTTTCCGGGGGCTGGGCCCAGCGCACACCGATTCCGCCTTCGACCCGGTCCATGTCGAAGGCATGCAGGGGCTGGCCCAGTTCCAACAGCACATAATTGGTGACATCCACGATGGGACCGAGACTGCGCAGCCCCGATCGACGCAACCGCTCGCGCATCCAGATCGGCGTTGGCGCCTGTGGATCGAGATTTTCGATCATCCGTCCGCGATAGGCCGGGCAGGCCTTGGCATCGGCGATCGTCACGGCGACAACCGCTTCGCTTGTCACGGGCACGACCGCCGGATTCGGTTGGTGAAACGCCGCCCCAGTGAGCGCGGCAAGTTCCCGCGCCATTCCCTGAACACTCAGGCAATCGCCCCGATTGGGCGTCAGATCAACCTCCAGAACGTGCGCATCCAGCGCCAGATAGGCCCGTAGATCCATACCCACCGGGGCATCTGCAGGCAATTCCAGCAATCCTTCGGACACCTCGGCCAAGCCCAGTTCCTGGGCTGAGCACAGCATGCCGAAGGATTCGACGCCGCGGAGGCGGGCCGCTTTGATCTGGAGCCCGCTGGGCAGTACGGCGCCAATCCGGGCGAAGGGGATCCGCAAGCCCTCGGCCGCATTGGCTGCTCCACAAACCACCTGCAAGGCTTCGGCTTCGGCTTCGGCGCCGCCGTCGACCTGGCATACCCGAAGGCGATCCGCCTGGGGATGCGCCGCAACGGACACGATGCGTGCGACCACCACCCCATGGAAGGGAGGCGCTGCCGGCTGAATGCCATCCACTTCCAGGCCGCCCATGGTCAGCACATGGGCCAACTCCTGGGGAGCGGGCACCGGCTGTACCCATTCTTTCAGCCAATCGTCTCCAAATCGCATCGTTCACCCATTCGTGCCGAAATCTGACCGGGATCAGGAAAACTGCCGCAAGAATCTCAGGTCGTTTTCAAAAAACAACCGCAAGTCATTTATCCCATAACGAAGCATCGCCAACCGCTCCACGCCCATCCCGAAAGCGTAGCCGGTATATCGCTCTGGATCGATGCCGACATGACCGAACACGGCTGGGTGCACCATGCCGCAACCCAGCACCTCCAGCCAGCCCGTCTGCTTGCACACCCGGCATCCTGCGCCTTGGCACATGACACACTGAATATCCACCTCGGCCGACGGCTCGGTGAACGGGAAATAGGACGGCCTGAAGCGCACCGGCAGGGATTGCTCGAAAAACGCCCGGAGAAAATCCTGCAGCACACCGTAAAGCTCGTTGAAGCTGGCGTTCTCATGCACCACCAAGCCTTCCACCTGATGAAACATCGGGGTGTGGGTCAGGTCGGAATCACAGCGATACACCCGTCCCGGAGCGATCAGGTGCAGGGGCGGCGCCTGGAACTCCATGGCGCGGATCTGGACGGGCGAGGTGTGCGTGCGCAGCAACAGGCCCGATTCCACATAGAAAGTATCGTGCATTGCCCGTGCCGGATGCTGTTCGGGGATGTTGAGCGCTTCAAAGTTGTAGTGTTCGGTCTCGATCTCAGGCCCCTCGGCCACGCTGAAACCCATGGACCGAAACAGCAACTCAATGCGATCAAGCGTCCGATTGATCGGATGCAGCCCCCCGCGCGCGATGCCGACGCCGGGCAAGGTGACATCCACCCGCTCGGCCGCCAAGCGGTGTGCCAAGGCTTCCTGTTCCAATGCTTCCCGACGATCCCGATAAGCCGCCTGGAAGCAATCCTTGGCCGCGTTGATGTCCTGACCCGCGGCCGCACGCGCCTCGGCCGGCAGATTGCCCAAGGCCTTTAGCTGGGCCGTCAGCTCGCCCTTGCGCCCCAACAGACGCACCCGGACCTGCTCCAGCTCGGCCAAATCGCGCGCATTCCGCACATCCGCCAGAGCAGTGTTAACTACGGCGTTCAACTCGCCCACAGACACCTCATCGCATCGGGTGGATCAGGAACGACAAGGGGGAAAGCGCCAGGCTGCTTTCCCCCTCGCCCTTGGACAGGCAGGTCTGCGGACCCACCGGGGTCAGGACACCAGATTGGCCTTGGCCTGCTCGGCCAATTTGGCAAACCCTGGCTTGTCATGGACCGCCAGATCGGCCAGCACCTTGCGGTCGACCTCAATTCCGGCAGTATGCAGACCATGAATCAGACGGCTATAGGAGAGTCCGCATTCCCGTGCGGCGGCATTGATCCGCACGATCCACAGGCCGCGGAAATCCCGCTTGCGCACCCGCCGGTCGCGGTAGGCATATTGGCCAGCCTTGATGACGGCCTGCTTGGCAACACGATAGATCCGGCTGCGGGCGCCGTAGTAACCCTTGGCCTTGTTCAGTACCTTGCGGTGGCGGGCGCTGGCCGTGACACCCCGTTTTACTCTGGGCATTTCAACATCCTCTCCAAATCAACTGTAAGGCAACAAACGATTCAACGCACCGACGTCCGACGCTGCCACCTGGACATGCGAACGCAAGTCGCGCTTACGCTTGCGAGACTTCTTGGTGAGGATATGGTTCTTGTAGGCTTGGCCTCGTTTGAAGCCGCCCCCACCGGTGCGGGCAAATCGCTTGGCCGCGCCGCGGTTGGTCTTGAGCTTGGGCATAATGCACTCCGCGATTGGTCATGCGCCATGGCGCAGTCTGCGTTATTTCTTTTTCGGGGCCAGCATCATCACCATGAGACGGCCTTCCAACCGTGGATCCTGCTCGACAATGGCGTGTTCTGCCAAGTCGGCGCGGAGCCGGTCGAGCAATTCCCGACCCAATTCCTGGTGCTGCATTTCACGACCCCGAAAACGCAGGGTTATTTTGGCTTTATCGCCATCGTTCAGGAACCGGATCAGGTTGCGTAGCTTGACCTGGTAGTCCCCGTCGTCCGTTCCCGGACGAAACTTGATCTCCTTGATCTGAGTCAGCTTCTGCTTGCGCTTGGCTGCCTGCTGGGATTTGTTCTTTTCGAATGAGAACTTACCGTAATCCATGATCCGGCATACGGGGGGCTCCGCGTTCGGCGAAACCTCCACCAGATCCAGACCACTGTCCTGCGCAAGCTGGATCGCTTCACGCCGAAACAAGATCCCGATCTGTTCTCCGGCCGCGTCAATGACACGAACCCGCGGCGCTGCAATTTCATCATTGCGCCGAGCTAATTTTTCCGCAGCTATACCTCAGTCCTCCTCATGCGACGCCACAGACCCAGGGCCGGCGGGAACGTGTCCAGTAAACGCGGACAGCGTCATCACCCCCAAGTCTTCCCCGGCACGGGTCCGTACGGCGACGGTGTTTGATTCCATTTCCCGATCTCCGACCACCAACAGATACGGGACCTTCTGTAAGGTGTGCTCGCGGATTTTAAAGCCGATCTTCTCATTCCTCAAGTCGGCCGTGACGCGAACGCCCTGATTTGACAGGATTTGCACGACTTCGGCGGCATAGGCCTCGGTCCGGTCGGTGATATTCATGACCACCGCCTGCACCGGCGCCAGCCAGACAGGCAGCGCCCCGGCATGATGCTCAATCAAAATACCAATGAAGCGCTCCAGCGATCCCAGGATTGCGCGATGCAGCATGACCGGGGTTCGGCGCGCATTGTCCTCGGCGACATATTCCGCGCCCAGCCGTTCAGGCATGGAAAAATCAAGCTGTATCGTCCCGAGCTGCCAGACTCGCCCCAGACAGTCCTTGAGCGCAAACTCGATCTTGGGACCGTAGAAGGCACCCTCGCCCGGCTGCAGCCGGTGGTTCAAGCCCTTGGCCAACAAGGCATTTTCCAGGGCCAGCTCGGCTCGATCCCACTGCGCATCGCTTCCCACGCGCGACTCGGGGCGAGTGGACAGCGCGATGGTGATGTCTTCGAAGCCAAACGCGCCATAGACTTGGAACACCAGGCCGATAAAGGCCGCAACCTCATCCTGGATCTGATCCTCGGTGCAGAAGATATGGGCGTCGTCCTGCACGAAGTGGCGCACTCGCATCAAGCCATGCAGGGCACCGGACGGTTCATTGCGATGGCAAGAGCCGAATTCCGCCATGCGCAAGGGTAATTCGCGGTAGCTGCGCAACCCGTGATTGAAGATCTGCACATGGCAGGGGCAATTCATGGGCTTGATGGCGTATTCACGATCCTCCGAGGCCGTCGTGAACATGGCGTCCTGGAATTTTTCCCAATGGCCGGAGCGCTCCCACAGGCTGCGGTCGACGATCTGAGGGGTGTTCACTTCCTGGTAACCATTGCGGCGCAACAGATCGCGAATATGGTCTTGGACCAGGGTATAGATGCGCCAGCCCTTGTCGTGCCAGAACACCATACCCGGCGCTTCTTCCTGGATATGGAACAGGTCCAGCGCCTTGGCGATGCGGCGGTGATCGCGCTTTTCAGCCTCTTCCAGACGCTGGAGATAAGCGTCCAGCGATTTTTTGTCCGGCCAGCAGGTGCCGTAGATGCGCTGTAACTGCCGGTTACGCGCATCGCCACGCCAGTAGGCGCCGGCCAGCTTGGTCAGCCTGAAGGCGCGCAGGAAACGGATATTGGGCACATGAGGCCCGCGGCACATGTCGATGTACTCCTCATGGATGTACAGCGCGACGCGCTCACCGGCAGGGATCCCTTCAAGAATCTCGACTTTGTAGGATTCACCTCGCTCCGCAAACACCCGCATCGCCTCCTCACGGGGCACCGGGCGGCGGATCACCGCGTAGTCATGCGCGGCCAGCTCATGCATACGCTGTTCGATGCGCGCCAGATCGTCGGGGGTGAAGGGGCGGGGATAGTCGATGTCGTAGTAGAACCCATCCTCCACCACCGGGCCGATGGCCATCTTCGCCTCAGGATAGAGTTGTTTGACAGCCTGGCCCAGCAGATGGGCGCAGGAGTGGCGCACCACATCGACCCCGGCCGGGTCTTTCTCAGTGATGAGTTCGACCCGGGCATCGGCATCAACGGTCAAGCAGAGGTCGACTTCGCGGCCATCGATCCGACCGGCCACTGCCGCCTTTGCGAGACCGGGACCGATATCCGCTGCAATCTGCGCAAGGGTGACCGGCGCGTCATAGTGACGCTGGCTACCATCGGGAAGAGTGATCGTGGGCATGGGCCGCCTTGGTCTCAGTGGTGGCCGGTACGAAGGGCCACATGCGCGGTTGATTGAAGAAAACATCGCCGTAACGATGCGGGTCCGAAAATGGTAGGCGCGATTGGACTCGAACCAACGACCCCCACCATGTCAAGGTGGTGCTCTAACCAGCTGAGCTACGCGCCTGTATCGAAGGGGAGGCATTCTATCGGCAATCTCCACCGCCGACAAGCCTTTGGCGCACAACAATCGCTTCCACGCGTCCAATGCCGAATCGCAGGTGTTGGCCGCAACTGGAAAATCCCGAATTTTCTGCTAACGCTTATAAGGTTGATGAGTCGTTCTGGCACCGGCATGGGAAGAAGCGTCCCTGGCGATGATTCGGACAGACGGCCATCTTTGGCCTTTAAAAAAATTGATGTGAAGGAGACCCAATCCATGAGCACCCCGCAACCCACCTCGATTCGCCCGCCGCGTCTGGCCGAGGTCGAGACGCGCATCAATCCGTATCTGCCGATTCTGGAGAAGCAACGACGCGCCCTGCGCGAACAGGGTTTTCCAGATGTCGGCCGGCGCGTGGCTGCGCTGGAAGCTTTGGCACGCGCCATCGGCGCCTATGCCGATGAATTGGTCCAGGCCGTGCAGGCCGATTTCGGCCATCGCTCGCCCCATGAAACCTTGGCCAGCGAAGTGCTGGGCGCTCTGGCGGAAATCCGCCTGACCAAAGGCAAGATCAAGGGATGGGCCAAGCCCAAGCGCCCCCCGCTCTTCTCGGGGCTACCGGGCGGACGCATCTATTACCAGCCCAAGGGTGTGGTCGGCATCATGGGGGCCTGGAACTATCCCGTGATGCTGGTGCTTTCCCCGCTGATCGGGGCGATCAGTGCCGGCAACCACGTCATGATCAAGCCGCCGGACATGACGCCGCGTACCGCGGAGGTGCTGCAGCGCATGCTGGGTCAAATCTTCGATGAGTCCTATGTCGCCGTGATCACGGGCGATGTCCAGGCTGCCATTGATTTTTCCGCCCTGCCATTCGACCACCTGATGTACACCGGCAACACCGAAATTGGCCGGCGCGTGATGATGGCTGCGGCGCGCAACCTGACACCGGTCACCCTGGAGCTGGGGGGCAAATCCCCCAGTGTGATCACCGACGATTACCCCCTGGACAAGGCTGCCGCCCGCATCTTGCTGGGCAAGGGCGTCAATGCGGGACAGACCTGCATCGCGCCCGACTATGTGCTGATTTCCCGGCACCGCCAGCAGGCTTTTGTTGAGGCATGGACCAAGGCCGTCAGCCAGCGTTACCCCACACTCGCCGACAATCCCGATGTCACCTGGATCGTCAATGAACGCCATTTCAACCGGATCCAGGCCCTTATTGAGGATGCCCGCGCCAAGGGCGCCCAGGTACTGCAAATCAATCCGGCGCAGGAAACCATTCCCGCCGGCAAGCGCATCATTCCCATGACCGTCATCACGGAAGTCAGTGATGACATGCGGGTCATGCAGGAGGAGATTTTTGGCCCCATCCTGCCCATCCGGGCAGTGGATTCGATGCCGGAAGCCCTGGCCTATGTGAAGGATCGGCCGCGCCCGCTGGCCCTATATTACTTCGATGAAGATCGCGCCCGCGCGGAACAGGTGATGGCGGAAACCATCTCCGGCGGCGCCTGCGTCAACGACACCGTGGTTCACCTGGCCAATTTCAACATGCCTTTCGGCGGCAGTGGAGACAGTGGTGCGGGGGCCTACCATGGCTTCTGGGGATTTTCCGAGTTTTCGCACAAGAAGTCAGTGCAGTTCCAGAGTCGCTGGTTCTCGCCGGGTGAATGGGTCACCAAGCCCTATCCCGCCAAGGCCTACGACTACATGAAACGGGCGGTGGCATTCCTCAGCCGGTAACCAACGCGGATCACGATCCATTTTCTCGGTGCACTCACGAGGATCGGCACACCCGCATGGCTCGGGTGTGCCGTTTTTTTCGCTCACCGCCGGCGCTGCTAGCCAGCTTCAACTCAGGCCGGCAGCAGGCTGCAATCGGGTGGCGGCTGGCTTCCGCGCAGCAGTTCTTCCCGGCTGTAGCCGTAGGTTTCGTTTTCCAGGTACGACACGCCGCTCTTGACGTTCTGCTCGGCGGCCAAACGGCGCTCCGCTTCGGTGGCCATGTTGCGATCCCATTCCAACAGCAATGGACTGATTTTCTTGTACCAAAGCGGCGGGATCAGGGCGTAGAAAAAGGTCGTGGTATAGCCCGCGGGCGCCTGGGGCGCTTCGTGAACCAGCGGCTTCAGGTTCCAGAACTCCACGCTGGCATCGGCGTGATGATGCGCATGGCGGTTAATGGCACACAGGAACCAGTTGGACATGCGGTTATTGCAGTTCCACGCATGACGCAGCTGCATGGGCTCGCTGGGCACCCGCACCAGACCATGGTGTTCCATGTAGTTGGCAAGTTCCAGGGCATTGCGGGAAATAAACCCAATGGCCAGATAGCCCAGCACGCCCACGAAACCGGCCGCCGCGAAGAAAAACAGCGCCACTGCCGCCTCCATCAGCCAGCCGCGAATCGCCCGGTTCTTGAGGCTCACATGGTTTTGTCCCATGCGGTTCAAGCGTTCCTTTTCCAGATCCCAGGTCATCTTGTACTGGCCCAGGGTGGAACGCACCACGAAGTGGTAGTAATTCTCGCCGCGGATGCTGGTGGCCGGATCGGCGGGCGTGCACACCAAGTTGTGATGCCCATAGGGGTGGCGGATCGAGAACAGCGTGAACATCCCGAAAGCTTCGCCCAGCCGGCCCATGAACACGGCCACCGGGTTTTCGGTACGATGGGTCAGCTCATGACCGACGATGATCGAGGCATTGGTCGCCGCAACCCCGGCAAGACCCAGCGCCGCCAGCAGCACCACCGCGGTGTTATCGGCATTGGCGGCCATCAGATCGTAACCCGTCAGGGAATGCACAAAGCCGCCGAAACCGAAGGGGTCGTTGCCCGTGACGTAAAAGCCCAGCAGCCAGGCAAACATCATCACCGTCAGGATACACACCACCTGCGAAGCATACTGGAGGGGATAAAAGATCCAAGCCTGCTCGTAGGTATAGACGCCCTCATCCTTGCCGAAAAACAGATCCCCCAGCAGAATGAATGCTCCCATGAGCACGCCGAACGCCGTGATCACATTCCCGCCAATGAAAAACAGGCCGATGGCAACGAGGGACATGGCGGGAAACAGGAAAAATCGGCCGTATTTCCAGACCGCCTTGATTGTGCTCATAAAACTCATTCCTCCTCAGGAACAGCCGGCATGGATCCGATCAGAGGGACATCCCGCCGCCCGCATCCCGTTGCGCGTATTTCTCAAATACTGAGACTTTGCTATTTAACAAGGGTTCAATATCTTGGTTTCATGTCAGTCAATAGCCAGACCGACTGTTCAAGTGTAAGTCATAACGGACATCATTGACATGCGTCATGATGTCGCACCCCCTTTCTTGCCGGCTTATGCTAAGCAGGTGAATCAGACAGAAGGCGGCAGCAATGGCAGCGGATCAACATCTGGTGGTTTTCGCCCACGGCCGGGACAGCGGTCCCTGGGGCATCAAGATCACGACCTTGGCCGAAGTGGCTCGCAAGGTGGGATACGCGGTCCTCAGCCCCGACTATTCCCATACCATCGATCCCAAGGCGCGTCTGGCCCAGCTATTGGAAAGCTGTCCGCGCCCTTCCGGTCATCTGGTGCTGGTGGGCAGCAGCATGGGCGGCTACGTCAGCGCGGCGGCCGCCAGCCAACTGCAGGTCAGCGGGCTGTTTCTCATGGCGCCGGCGCTCTACTTCGGGGGCTACGAGTTTCCAGGACCGGTACGGGTGCCCCATTGCGTCGTGGTACATGGCTGGCGCGATGCGGTGATCCCGGTGGAAGTGGGCATCCGCTTCGCCCGGGAGCATCACGCCGAGTTGATCGTCCTCGACGACGATCACTCCCTGACCGCACAAATGGATATGCTGACCACGCTCTTCGCTCAGTTCCTGGGCGCGGTGCTTCAGAGCGACCGGCTTTCCAGCCCCTCCACGTCGTCTACACCGTAGTCCGGTCCGGATTTCGTGCGTGATTCACTGAATCAAGCCAAGGTGGATCCATGCGCTTTTACGAAGATCAAGATACTCCCGCGTGCCCTGGATATCGCCCTCGCAGGTGCTCGGCAGACTCGCATTGATCTGGGCTCGCAGGCCGGCGATCGGGTATTGGAAGTGGGCATTGGCAATGGGCCAACTTGCCCGGCTGTTCCGACAAGGCCATCGTTGAAGCCGGGCAGCCAGATCCTGTTCTTTAGTGCATGTCCAGCCGCCTACCTCCGGGTCACAGCGGCATTATCTCGGGCAGAAGACGCTTCAAGCCAAAGGCGTGGGGGCGAGATGATGATCCATCACACATCGTGATTCGATGCGGCGCACAGATCCGTTTCACGATCCATTGCTTTGGCGTAAGTTTTCAAATTCCTGGCAAGCTCAGGCTGAAGCCCGCGCCTCCAGCGCTGCCACCGCCGGCAGGGTCTTGCCTTCCAGGAATTCCAGGAAGGCGCCGCCGCCTGTAGAAATGTAGGAAATCCGATCGGCCACGCCGAACAAATCGATAGCCGCCAAGGTATCACCGCCCCCCGCAATGGAAAACGCAGGGCTCTCGGCAATGGCCTCGGCCAGTACCCGACTCCCCTCGCGAAACGCCGGGAACTCGAAGACCCCGACGGGACCATTCCAGACGATGGTACCGGCCTGCTTGAGCAGCGCTGCATATTGCCGTGCTGTTTTGGGTCCGATATCCAGGATCATCTCGGCATCCCCGACCGCATCCACCGCTTTGACGACGCCTTTGGCATCTTCGGAAAATGTCTTGGCCACCACCACATCCACGGGCAGCGGGATTTCAGCCCCACGACGACGGGCATCCGCCATCAATCGGCGGGCTTCGGGGACGAGATCGGGTTCATGCAGCGATTTACCGACCGCAAACCCCGCCGCAGCAAGAAAGGTGTTGGCGATCCCGCCGCCGGGAATCAGCAGATCCACCTTGTTGATCAAAGCGTCCAGGATCGTCAGCTTGGTGGACACCTTGGAGCCGGCGACTATCGCCACCAAGGGATGGGCAGGCTGGGCCACGGCTTTTCGCAGAGCGTCCAATTCGCGTATCAGCAAGGGCCCCGCGCAGGCCATCGGCGCGAAGCGAGCCACGCCGTGGGTGGATGCCTCGGCCCGATGGGCGGTGCCGAAGGCATCCATCACATACACATCGCACAAGGCCGCCAGCTTGCGCGCCAGTGCTTCGTCGTCCTTTTTCTCGCCGACGTTGAAGCGCACGTTTTCCAGCAGCACCAACTGCCCCGGTGCGACCTCCACGCCATCCAGCCAATCGCGGATCAGCGGCACCGAACTGCCCAGCTCCTGGGCCAATGCAGCCGCCACGGGCGCCAGGGATGCCTCGGGATCAAACTGCCCTTCCTTGGGGCGACCCAGATGCGACATCACCATCACCGCTGCGCCGGCATCCAGCGCCGCCCGCAAGGTCGGCAGGCTGGCCTTGATACGGGCATCACTGGTGACCTGGCCATCCTTCACCGGAACATTCAGATCTTCACGAATCAACACGCGCTTTCCGCGCAAATCCAGATCAGTCATCTTGAGGATCGCCATGACAGCCTCCGCATCGCCGGTCGGGACAAACCGCCGGTCAGGACAGGAGACCCTGCCCGCACCGGCGGCCCTGATCATTGCGCCTTCATCAGCGCCAAGGCGGTATCCAGCATGCGGTTGGAAAAGCCCCACTCGTTGTCATACCACGAGCAGACCTTCACCAGCCGGCCGTCGATCACCTTGGTCAAGGTCAGATCGGCAGTGGACGAAGCGGGATTGTGGTTGAAGTCCACGGAGACCAGGGGGTCTTCGTTCACGTACAGGATGCCTTTCAGCTCACCGGCGGCGGCATCTTTCAGGATCTGGTTGACCTCGTCCACCGTGGTGGCCCGACCCGCGGTGAAGGTCAGATCGACCATGGAGACGTTGATGGTGGGCACGCGAATGGCGAACCCGTCCAGCTTGCCATTCAGTTCCGGCAACACCAGACCCACCGCAGCCGCGGCACCGGTCTTGGTGGGGATCATGGAGTGGGTGGCGCTGCGGGCACGCCGCAGGTCTTCGTGATAAACGTCGGTCAGCACTTGATCGTTGGTATAGGCATGGATGGTGTTCATCAAGCCTTCCAGCAAGCCCAGCTTCTCGTGCAACGGCTTGACCAGCGGTGCCAGGCAGTTGGTGGTGCAACTGGCGTTGCTGATGACCGTGTCGCTGGCCTTGAGCACCTTGTGATTCACGCCATAGACGATGGTGGCATCGACGTCCTTGCCGCCGGGCGCGGAGATGATCACCTTCTTGGCGCCGCCCTTGAGGTGGGCCGAGGCCTTTTCCTTGCTGGTGAAAAAGCCGGTGCACTCCATCACCACGTCCACCCCCAGCTCGCCCCAGGGCAGCTCGGCCGGGTTGCGGTTCGCCAGCACGCGGATCTTGTCGCCATTGACGATCATGAACTCGCCTTCCACCGCCACGGTGCCGGGGAACTTGCCGTGGGTGGTGTCGTAGCGGGTCAGATGGGCATTGGTGTTGGCATCGCCCAGATCGTTGATGGCCACGATCTGAATCTCGCCGGTCCGGCCGGATTCATACAGCGCCCGCAACACGTTGCGGCCGATACGCCCATATCCATTGATTGCCACTTTGATTGCCATGCGCGTCACTCCTGCGGGTTAGGCCCGACCCCAAGGTCCGGGCTCAGAGTAAGTCCTGTACCGTTGCCACCACATTGTCGACCGTAAAGCCGAAATAAGTCATGAGTGTACCCGCGGGGGCCGACTCCCCAAAGCGATCCATCCCGACCACCCGGCCCTGCAGCCCGACATAGGCCTTCCAGTACAAGGGATGGGCAGCCTCCACGGCGACCCGGCGGGTCACTGCCGCGGGCAATACGTGCGCGCGGTAATCGGCGTCCTGCGCCTCGAATGCCTCTGCACAGGGCATGGACACGACGCGCACCGCCACGCCGGATGCGGCCAGCCGCTCGGCGGCGTCCATCGCCAGGCCGATTTCAGAGCCGGTGGCAAGGAGCAACGCATCGGGCGTGCCGCGCGTATCGCGCAGGATGTAGCCACCGCGGCGAATAAGGGCGATCTGCGTGGCGTTGCGCGTCTGGTGCGGGCAGCTCTGGCGCGAAAACACCAGCACCGTGGGACCCTGCCGGTATTCGATGGCCTGCTGCCAGGCCACCTGGGATTCCACTGCGTCGCAGGGGCGCCAGACCCGCAGGTTCGGGATCAGGCGCAAGCTGGCCAGGTGCTCGACCGGCTGATGGGTGGGTCCATCCTCGCCGAGACCAATGGAATCATGGGTGAACACGAAGAGATTGCGCTGACGCATCAGCGCCGCCATGCGCAAGGCATTGCGAGCGTAGTCGGAGAACACCAGGAAGGTGGCGCCAAAGGGAATGAAGCCGCCATGCAGCGCCAAGCCGTTATTGATCGCCGCCATGCCGAACTCACGCACCCCATAGGACAGCGTATTTCCCGCCGGCTGCTCGGCGCTGAACGCGACCGAACCGGACCAGTGGGTCAGGTTGGAATGGGTCAGGTCCGCCGATCCGCCAATCAGTTCGGGCAAGCAGGGGCCCATGCGTTCCAGCGCTTTCTGGGAGGACTGCCGCGTTGCCAGGCTCGCTCCCTGGGCAACAACCTCCGCCAGCGCGGCCTCACAACGATCCGACCAGTCGGCCGGCAGGTCACCGGCCACGCGCCGCTCGAATTCCCGCGCCAGTTCGGGGTGGGCGTGCCGGTAGCGCTCGAACAAGGCGCGCCAACGACCGGAAAGTTTGTGCCCGCGCGCGCGCGCATCCCAGCCCGCTGCCACTTCGTCGGGAATCTCAAAGGGCGCGTAAGGCCAACCCAGTCGCTCGCGGGCAGCGGCGACTTCGTCCGGACCCAATGGCGCACCATGGACTGATTCGGAGCCCTGTTTGTTGGGCGCGCCGAAACCAATCACCGTCTTGCAGCAAATCAGAGTCGGCCGGTGCGTTTCTGCCTGGGCGACCAAGATTGCCTCGCGCACGGCATCGGCATCATGTCCGTCCACGTTGCGCACCACCTGCCAGCCATAGGCCTCGAAGCGAGCCGGTGTGTCGTCGGTGAACCAGCCTTCCACCCGGCCGTCGATCGAGATGCCGTTGTCATCGTAAAAGACAATCAGCTTGCCGAGTTGCCAGGTCCCGGCCAGGGAACAGACTTCATGGGAGATGCCTTCCATGAGACAGCCGTCGCCAACGAAGGCGTAGGTGGCGTGGTCCACCACAGGGAAATCATCGCGATTGAACTGGGCGGCCAGAACCCGTTCCGCCAAGGCCATGCCCACCGCATTGGCGAGTCCCTGACCCAGGGGCCCTGTGGTGGTTTCCACACCCGGCGTCATGCCGTATTCGGGATGACCCGGCGTCTTGGCGTGCATCTGGCGAAAATGGCGCAGATCCTCGCGGGTCAGGTCGTAGCCGGACAGATGCAACAAGGCATAGAGCAGCATGGAGCCGTGCCCGTTGGAGAGCACGAAACGGTCGCGGTCGGGCCACTGTGGATCGGCCGGATCATGGCGCAGGAAATCGTTCCAGAGCACCTCGGCAATGTCCGCCATGCCCATCGGGGCGCCTGGATGGCCTGATTTGGCCTCCTGCACCGCATCCATGGCCAGCGCCCGAATGGCGTTGGCAAGTTTTCGACGTGACGGCATCATTCCCCCGTTAAATCATCCCGTGGTGTGGCACAGCCGACCAACTGGCCTCCGCTGTTCCATACCGACCCAGCCCGAAAAGCCTGCCATTGTCGCCGATCGTCGTCCCCTGCGGCAATCGGACCTCAACGGATTGCGGGACAGTTCACACCAAGGCATACCTCCCACAACCTGGCCCCCACGAACAATCATGAGATCAAGCCTTTTCCCACGCCGACGTCGCGTTTGTTGTGGAGGTCAGGTCCATAAGTCCCAGCCACTATTGATCAGGCCATTATTGATCATGTGGTGTAACTGACGCGCGCTACAAAAGCAGGCGTGGAGGCGTCGCAAACAACTCACTCAGCTTCTCGTGAACGGCCCAGCGCGGAAACCGACCCGCAGGCAATCAGCCACGGCTCCGCGCCGTTCATGGCGTTGATTCGGGTTGACCGTCAATCCCCCATTGGGTAGCTTGGAACAGCCAAGCCCTATCCAATGGGCGCATTCAGCCGGAGAGCCTGTAACACGATGGGAAAAGGATTGATCCGAGTCATCCTGCTGGCCCTACTGTGGGGTCTGCTTTCCGGTCATACGGAACCGCTGATTGTCGGTTTTGGTATTTTTTCCGTGCTCCTGGTCGGGTTCCTTGCGCAGCGGATGGACGGCGCCGAAGGTCCTGTCGGCCTGCGCCACATGGGCCTGCCTGTCCTCGGCTACCTGGCCTGGCTGTGCAGGGAAATCGTGCTGTCCAACCTGCAGGTGACCCGCGAGATCCTACGGCCCCGTCTGGCGCTCACCCCCACCGCCCTGCGTGTCCCCGCCAGCCAACGCATGCCCTTGGGACGGACGCTCTACGCCAATTCCATTACCCTCACTCCCGGCACGGTGTCGGTGGCGGTGGGCACCAACGACATCCTGATCCATGCGCTGATGCGCGAGGGTGCCGAATCCCTCTTAACCGGCGACATGGATCGCCGCGTCACCGCCTTGGAAAGTCGCGAATGACGAGTTGGGGCATCTCAGGAATCGGCCTGGCCTTGCTGGCCACGATGCTGATGAGCCTGATTCGCGCCCTGCGCGGACCGACTCTGTATGACCGCATTCTGGCCGTGAATCTGTTCGGCACCAAGACCGTCCTGCTGATCGCGGCGCTGGGATTCCTGATGGGTCGGCCGGAATGGCTGGACATCGCAATCGGCTACGCCCTGATCAATTTCATCGGCACCATCGCGGTGTTGCGATTCATTCAGCGGCGCGATTTCAGCGCGTCCGTGGCGCCGCCTCTCGGCAATGAGGAAAGCCAACCATGAGCGACGTCCTGCTGCCGTTGCTGTCTGCCCTGCTGCTGGTGGTTGGCGGGTTTTTTCTGGTTGTTGGCGCGGTGGGCGTGCTGCGCTTTCCGAATTTCTTCACCCGCATTCATGCCGCAGGTGTCTGCGAAACCCTGGGCAGTTTCGCCACCCTGCTGGGGCTGATGGCGCTGGGTGGCGGCTGGCTGGTCACCGTCAAGCTGGCCCTGATCCTGGTCTTTCTGGCGCTAACCAACCCCGTCTCCAGCCATGCCCTGACGCGCGCCGCGCTGCATGACGGCGTGCTACACCGGCACTTCGGCAAGGACCCCTCATGGAAACCCTGATCCTGCTCGCCGTGCTCATCTTTCTCGGCATGACCGCGCTCGCCATCCTGCGCCTGCGCGATGGCGTGACTGCGGTCATGCTGGCAGGGATCTACAGCTTGCTTTCTGCTGGAGTGTTCGTGCTCATGGACGCGGTGGACGTGGCCCTCACGGAGGCGGCTGTAGGCGCGGGCATCTCCACCGTCCTGCTGCTCGCTACCTTGCACCGCACCAGCCGCATGACCCACAGGCCCACCCACACGCCGCTCATCCCCTTGATTGTGGTGATGGTAACGGGCGCTGCGTTGGTCTACGGCACCCTGGACATGCCCGCCTATGGCGATCCGCAAGCGCCCGTCCACCAACACGTGGGGCCGGATTACCTGCGCGAAGGGCCGAACACCACAGGCGTGCCGAATGTGGTCACCGCCGTGCTGGCCAGCTATCGGGGTTACGACACACTGGGGGAAGCCACCGTGGTACTGACCGCGGCCGTCGGCGTGCTGGCCCTGCTGCGGGGCCGCCGCCAGGGCAAGGAACGCTCCTGATGGACGCTCAGGTCATCCTGCGGGTCACCGCCCGGTTGCTGGTGCCGGCCATCTGGCTGTTCGCACTCTACGTGCAATTCCATGGCGATTTCGGTCCCGGTGGCGGCTTTCAGGCCGGCGTGCTGTTCGCCGTGGGCTTTATCCTCTATGCCCTGGTCGAAGGGCTTGCGGCAGCGGAAACCCTGATTCCCGCCCCCGTGTCCGAGGCCATGATGGCCTTGGGCGTGCTGATCTATGCCTGTGTGGGTTTCACGGGCATGGCCATGGGCGGGAATTTCCTCGACTACAACGTGCTGGCACACGATCCCCACCATGGGCAACACCTGGGCATCCTGCTAGTGGAGCTGGGCGTTGGGATTACCGTCGCAGGCGTCATGATCCAGATTTTTTCGGCATTCGCTCGGGAATCCCCATGACGCTGCCGGGCCTTTTTCCCTACTGGGTCGTGATTGTGCTGATGATGATCGGCTTCTACATGGTCATCGCCCACGGCAACCTGGTGCTCAAGATCATCGGTCTGAACATTTTCCAGACCTCGGTCTTTCTCCTGTACATCAGCATGGGCAAGGTTAACGGCGGCACCGCCCCCATCATCGCCTCGGGATTCTCGACCTACAGCAATCCCTTGCCCCATGTGCTGATCCTGACCGCCATCGTGGTTGGCATCGCCACCACGGCCCTGGCGGCGACCCTGATCATCCGCATCCATGGCGCCTACGGCACCATCGAGGAAGACGAAATTCATCGCCAGGACAACAGCCTGTGATCGCCGCCCATTTCCCGGTCCTGCAAGTGGTTCTACCCCTCGCCGCCGCGCCCGTGTGCGTGCTGCTGCGTCGCGAAGTCCTGGCCTGGTGGATCACCCTCGCCACGACATGGGCTGTGCTGGTCAACGCCGTGCTGCTGTTGGATCGGGTCACGACCCTGGGGCCAATCACCTACGCGCTGGGCGGCTGGGCCGCGCCGCTGGGTATCGTCTATCGCATCGACGCCCTGAATGGCGCCGTGCTGCTTTTGGTAAGCGCCATCGCCGCCGTGCTGCTGCCCTATGCCCGGATGAGCGTGCTGCGGGAAATCGGCGCCGAGCGCGCCGCGCTGTTCTATGCCGCCCTGCTGCTGTGCATGACCGGCCTGATGGGCATGGCGGCCACCGGCGATGCCTTCAATGTGTTCGTGTTCCTGGAAATCTCCAGCCTGTCCACCTATGCGCTGGTCGCCATGGGCCAGGATCGCCGGGCGCTCACGGCGGCGTTCCAATACCTGATCATGGGCACCCTGGGAGGGACCTTCATCCTGATCGGGATCGGCTTCATGTATGCCGCTACCGGCACACTGAACATGGACGATCTCGCAATACGCCTGCCCCTGGCGGAAAATCAGCGTGCCGTGCAGACGGCCTTCGCCTTCTTCATCGTCGGCATCTCCCTGAAACTGGCCCTGTTCCCGCTGCACCTATGGCTCCCCAATGCCTACACCTACGCGCCCTCGGTGGTGACCGTTTTCCTGGCCGCCACCGCGACCAAGGTCGCGGTGTATGTGATGCTGCGCTTCACCTTCGATGTCTTCGGCGTGCACCAGGTGTTCTCAAACCTGACGGTGGAGCGGGTCTTTCCGTTCCTGGCCGGACTCGGCGTCATCCTCGCCTCGGTCTCGGCGCTGTTCCAGATCAATGCCAAACGCAGCTTCGCCTATTCGAGCGTGGCGCAGATCGGTTACATCGTGCTCGGCATTGCCCTGCTCAGCCCGCTGGGCCTCACCGCCGGCCTCCTGCATCTGTTCAACCATGCCCTGGCCAAGGGCGCCCTGTTCATGGCGCTGGGCTGTCTGTATTACCGGCTGGGCTCGGTCAGCCTGCCGGCGCTCGCCGGCGCCGCCCGCCAGATGCCGCTCACCGCCGCCGCCTTTGTCGTGTCGGGACTCAGCCTGATCGGCGTACCGCTGACGGCTGGATTCATCAGCAAGTGGTATTTGCTGCGCGCCACCCTGGAACAGGACCAGTGGCTATTGGCGTTGATTATCGTGGCGGGATCGCTGCTGGCCCTGGGTTATGTCTGGCGTGTGGTGGAACAGCTCTACTTGCGGCCGGCCCCGACCGACCGCGAGGCAGTGCGGGATGCCCCGTGGTCCATGCTGGCGCCGACCTGGACGCTGGTGGTGGCCAACCTGTATTTCGGCATCGATAGCCGCCTCACTGTGGGCCTCGCCGGACAGGCGATGCGGGCCTTGCTGGAGGGCGCGCCGTGACCCCGGAACTGGCCATGATGCTGGCCATCTTTGCCCCGCCTGTCGCCTCGCTGCTGATTGCGGCAACCGGGCGCTGGCCGAATCTGCGGGAGGCGGTGACACTGCTGACGGCGACTGGATTGCTGGGCGCCGTGCTCCAGGTGTTGCCAGCGGTGCAGGCCGGCGCTCGCCCCGCGCTGCATATGCTGGAAGTGCTGCCCGGTATGACCCTGGCTTTTTCGGCCGAGCCCCTAGGCGTGCTATTCGCTCTGGTGGCAGCCACGCTGTGGATTCCGACGGCGCTGTATGCCATCGGCTATATGCGCAACCACCACGCGCCCCATCAGACGCGATTTTTTGCCTGCTTCCCCCTGGCGCTGGCCAGCGCCATGGGCATCGCCTTCGCCGACAACCTCTTCACGCTGTTCATTTTTTACGAACTGCTGACGCTGTCCACCTATCCCCTGGTGGCCCACGCCGGTACCGAAGCGGCCCGGCGCGGCGCCCGGACCTACCTGTTCCTGCTGATGGGCACCTCGATCGGATTTTTGCTTCCCGCCCTGATCTGGACCGCTCTGGTGGCAGGCACCTTGGAATTCAAATCGGGCGGCATCCTGGCGGGCCGGCTGTCCCCCGCCGCCGCGCCACTGCTATACGCCCTGTTCCTGTTCGGCATCGGCAAGGCGGCACTGATGCCGTTTCACCGCTGGCTGCCTGGCGCCATGGTGGCGCCCACACCGGTGAGCGCGCTGCTGCATGCGGTAGCGGTGGTCAAGGCCGGTGTGTTCACGGTGCTCAAGGTCACCTACTACATTTTCGGCCTGGATTTCCTGCAGCAGACCGGCGCCAGTCTGTGGCTGGCCTATGTGGCTGGCTTCACGCTCATCATGGCCTCGCTCATCGCGCTGAACCAGGACAATCTCAAGGCCCGGCTGGCCTATTCCACCGTCAGCCAACTGGCCTACATCGTGCTGGGCGCCGCTACTGCCACGGCCGCGGGTTTCATGGGCGGCGGGCTGCACATCGTCATGCACGCCTTCGGCAAGATCACCCTGTTTTTCTGCGCCGGTGCCATCCTGGTCGCCAGCCACAAGAGCCGGATCAGTGAACTCGATGGACTGGGACGGCGCATGCCCATCACATTCGCCGCATTCGCCATCGCGGCGGTGAGTGTGATCGGCTTGCCACCGGGAGGTGGGACCTGGAGCAAGTGGCTGCTGGCCAACGCCACGGCCGAGATTCACCAGCCGCTGCTGCTCGCCGCCCTGATGCTCAGCACCCTGCTGAACATCGCTTATCTGATGCCCGTCGTGGGCCGCGCCTTTTTCCGGCCCCTGCCGACCGGCGCGCCCAGCGGAATCGCGGAAGCCCCCTGGGCCTGCTTGCTGCCGCTCTGCTTCACGGCATTGGCCAGCATTGCGCTGTTCTTCTGGCCCGATCCTGTCCTCGATTTGTTGCGCCCGTTAGGCGATTGGCCTTTGATGGAGGGCCCTTGAGCGCAGCTTCAAGCAGCACAACGCCGCCCGCTTCAAGCGCTGTATGGTCCCAGATATCGCGCCAAACCGATGAGACTCGCTGCCCATCGGCGCGAGCGCGCTGCATGCAATTCCAAGGAAAGTCATAATCCCATGGAATTCACGCTTGATCTTGTCACCATCACCGCACTGCTCGGCGCCATGGCATTGCTCGCGCTCGCCCCGAGCATGAGCGTTTTCGCTGTAGCAGCAAATGCCGCGAGTGGCGGATTCGTGCCAGGAGCGGTTACGGCTCTCGGCATCGTGATGGGCGACTTGGCTTTCATTCTTTTCGCGATATTCGGTCTGACGCTGCTTGCTGAAAACTTCGGAGATCTTATTTTTCTTTTGCAGTACGCGGGCGGACTCTACCTGATCTGGCTCGGCATCTCCCTCTGGAGATCAAGAAGAAAGAAAATGAAGCAGGTTGCCACGACGCAACCATCACTGATGAACTGTTTCATGACCGGATTTCTCATCACCATCAGTGATCAGAAAGCCTTGCTGTTCTACCTCGGTTTCTTCCCGGCCTTCCTTGATTTGACGACATTAACCGCCTTTGACATCGGCCTTGTTGTTTTGATTTCAACTGTCGCCGTTGGCGGCGTCAAGCTGGGTTACGCGTATGCCGCGGCACGGACGCGCTTGATCCTCGAGGGTCGCATCGGCGAACGATCAAGCGTTCTGGCCGCATGCATGCTGATCACCATCGGTACGGTCATGATCGTGCAGGGCAAATAGCCCGTAACAATGCTGTTGTGACGGAGAATGCTGGCAATGAGTCTTGAAACCCTGCCCTGGCATCTGCCACCCGGCTGGCCGCTGATTCTGGGCGGTCTGGCGCTGGCCCTGTTTCCGGTTCGGTGGCGGGCCTGGCTGTTACCCCTGCCGGCCCTGCTTGCGCTGATTCATCTGGAGCGCTTCGATACCGGGGCCTTCGGCGTGGTCACAATGCTCAACCAGAAACTGGTATTGGCTCGTCTGGATGCGCTCGCCTGGCCGTTTGCCTGGCTGTTTGGTTTTGCAGCGCTGGTGAACAGTGTGTATCTGCGCAGTCGGCCCCATCGTCGTGAAGTCGCGGCGGGACTCATCTACGCGGGCGCGGCCATCGCGGCAGTCTGTGCCGGCGATCTACTGAGCTTGTTCCTGTATTGGGAACTCACGGCGCTCGCCTCGACCCTTTTACTCATCCCGTACGGCGCGCGTCCGGACTATGGGGTGGCGCTGCGCTATCTGGTGGTCCAAGTGCTCTCGGGGGTCCTGTTGCTGGGCGGGGTGATCCTGCACCTGCAGGGCGGCGGCGCGCTGAGCTTTGATGCCTTGTCCCTGGGCAACGCCGGAAACGCCTGGATCCTGGCCGCGTTCGCGATCAAGGCCGCCTTTCCCCTGCTGCATGGCTGGGTCGTGGAAGCCTATCCGGCCGCCTCCCCCGCCGGCACGGTGTTCCTGAGCGCCTTTACCACCAAGCTTGCGATCTATGCGCTGGCGAGGGGGTTCACCGGCACGGAGCTACTGATCCCGGTGGGCGCGGTGATGATCCTGTTCACGCTGGTCCTGGGTCTGCGCGAGGATGATCTGCGCCGGACCTTGGTCTACGGACTCATCAATCAACTGGGTTTCATGGTGATGGCCTTGGGCATCGGCACGCCGCTGGCCCAGAGCGCAGCGGTCGCCCATGCCATCAGCCATGTCTTGTACAGCGGCCTGCTGTTCATGGGACTTGGCGCCGTGCTGCTGCGCACCGGGACCACCCACGCCAGCAGGTTAGGCGGACTGGGCCGGCAAATGCCCTGGACTTTCGCTTTCTGCCTGCTGGGGACTTTGGGGATGGCAACGCCGCTGTTCGCGGGTTTTGCCAGCAAGTCACTGATCCTGGCTGCTGCCGATGAAGCCCATCGGGCGGATCTGTGGTGGCTGCTGATGCTGGGGTCGATGGGCATCTTCTTCATGGCCGGGCTCAAGGTGATCTACTTCGCCTTTCTCGGCCCGGCCTCGAACCGGCAGGTGGCGGATGCGCCCCGGGGAATGCGCCAGGCCATGTTCCTCACCACGCTGGGGCTGCTGGTGCTGGGCTGCCGCCCTCAGCTGCTGTATCACGCCTTGCCCCATGCGGTGGAATACACCCTCTACACCCCCGCGCATGTGGTAGAGCAATTGCTGCTCTTGTCGTTTGCCGCGATCGTCTTCGCGCTCGCCCTGCGCTGGCGGCTGCTGCCGCGAATGGTGGTCAACGTGTGGGATGTCGATCATCTACAGCGGGCGGTTCCGGGGCTCTGGTTCCGGCTGCAACAACGCCTTGCCGAACGGCGCAAGCGTGCCCAAACCAGTCTCGAGCGCCTCACGCAAACCATGACCGCCCGCCTCGCTCGGGATGAAGGTGAAGAATCGGTCCTGGTGCGACATTGGCAAACCGGCAGCATGGCGCTGTGGGTGGCGATTTTGCTGGCGGGGTATTTGCTGCTCTATTTCGTGTAGACGATTTCTGCGCCGTCCAAGGCCCGCCACAGGCAGCGGCCACCGCTGGCCTTGTCCAGATCGGCCAGCATGCGTTCATGCAGCGATTGTTCCTCCGCATCCAGCCGGACCACGATCCATTGGCCACCCTCAGGTCGCTTTAGATGCGACAGCGCCTCTGTACCAAAAGATGCATTCGCCGACTCCGCCTCGCCTTCGAGCGACAAGGTCACCTGGCCGCCGGTCATGGCCAGATAGACATCGGCCAGGATCTGGGCATCCAACAGAGCGCCATGCAATTGGCGCTGGCTGTTGTCAATGTGATAGCGCTTACACAGGGCATCGAGATTGTTGCGCTGCCCAGGATGACGTTGCCGTGCGAGGTGCAGCGTATCGATCACGACGTGACGCTGTTGCAGTGTTTCCCCCGCAACGCCGCACCGTGCCAGCTCGGCGTTCAGAAACCCCAGATCGAAGGCGGCATTGTGGATGATGAGTTGGGCTTCCCCCAGAAACGCCTGCAACTCCTCGGCAATTTCGCTGAAGCGGGGGGCATCGGCGAGCTGTTCAAGGGTGATCCCATGGACCTCCGCCGCGCCGGCATCAATGGCCCGATCAGGGTTGAGGTAGCGATGAAAGGAACGCCCCGTGAGTTGACGATTGATCAGCTCGATGCAGCCAATTTCGATGATGCGATGACCTTCACTGACCTCAAGTCCGGTGGTTTCGGTATCCAGCACAATAAGCCGCATCAGGAGGCCTCCGTGCGCAGCGCCCGCGCACCCGCCTGCTCGGCCCGTAACGCATCGATGGCGGCATTGGCGAGGGCATCGGCGCGCTCGTTCTCGGGGTGGCCGGCATGACCCTTGACCCAGTTCCAGCGGATACGATGCCGCGCATTGAGCGCGTCGAGCTGGCGCCAGAGATCCTCGTTTTTCACAGGTTCCCGGCTGGCGGTGCGCCATCCGCGGCGCTTCCAGTTCTCCAGCCATTGCGACATGCCATCGCATAGATAGCGGGAATCCGTGTACAAATCCACCTCACAGCTCTCCTGCAGGGCCGACAGGCCGGCAATGGCGCCCATCATCTCCATGCGGTTGTTGGTGGTCAGGGTTTCGGCACCCCGCAATTCCCGCTCCCGCGCGCCAAATCGCAGGATAGCGCCCCAGCCACCGGGGCCTGGATTGCCGCGGCAGGCACCGTCGGTAAATAGCTCAACTGTTTTCATTGATCGGGTTCCGATGTCGTATTGAGCGGCAAGGCGGCACCCAGGCGCCCGGCGGGCACCAGACGGGGCACCCAGCGCCGGCGGCGGCGCAAGGGCGTCAAATTCCGCACCCGCTTGCGAGCGACCAGCACATAGCCGCCCCCCGTCCACGGCACAAAGCGCCCCAGCCAGCGATCCAGGGCAGCCAGCCGCGCAAGCAGGCCACCATGGGCAATTGGCGGCCGATAAAGACAATAGCGCACATCGGTCACGTCATATCCCAGCAAGGACAGCCAATCACGCAGGCGGTATTCGCTGATCAATCGCTCAGCCCAAGGAATGGTGCGTCCCGAACGACTGAGCCATGCGCGCAGCCCCCAGAAGCTGTAGGGGTTGAAACCCAGAATCACCAACCTGCCCTCGCTGATGAGGACGCGATCCACCTCGCGCAGCAAGGGATGAGGATGAGGAACCTGCTCCAGCAGATGGGACAGGACGACCACATCCACGCTTTCTGTCGCAATGGGCAGATGATGGGGATCGGCCCACAGATCCACCAGACCTTTAGCGCCCGCATCGGGAGAGGAAACGACATAGCAGCGGTGCAATTGGTCGTCTTTGAGCGGAAACAGACGACTGCCCGCCCAATTCCCCAATTGCAAGCCGAAACTTCCGTAAAGTCCCTCCAATCCATCGGCCAGCACCGTATTTTCAGCGCCAAGCACATACCGACCGATCGGAGTGTCCCGCCAGCGTTCCAGAGCGCGATGCGTGTGTTCAGCCGATTGCCTGGCCATGGAGCACCTCCACCATTGCTTGCGTTGGATCATTCTAAACCATGTGCCTGTCTTGACCGTCGCCAAGTGACCTGACACGATAGCCGCCATGCTTTGCGTTCAAGCCGTCAAGGCCTTCAACGACAACTACATCTGGGTGTTGGCAAATCCCGACACCCAACAGGCTGTGGTGGTCGATCCGGGCGACTCGGAACCCGTGCTATCCTTTCTGGATAAGCAGGGGTGGGTTCTTGCGGCCATCCTCGCGACCCACCACCATCCGGATCATGTGGGCGGCATCCCTGCCTTGGCACGCCCCGATTTACCCATCATTGGCCCGGCGCTGGAAAAAATTCCCTGCCGGACCCAGGGCGTGAACGACAACGACCGGTTCGTCCTGCCCGGCTTGGGCGTCGATGTCGAAGTCCTGCACATACCCGGCCATACGCTGGGTCATGTCGCCTTTCACATTCCCGTTATCGGCGCCTTGTTTTGCGGCGACACCCTGTTTGGCGCGGGATGTGGGCGCCTGTTCGAGGGTACGGCGGAGCAGATGCATCGCTCGCTACAACGACTGGCGGCACTACCAGGCGAAACCCAGGTTTACTGCGGTCACGAATACACCCTTGCCAACCTGGCCTTCGCCCAGCGGGTCGAACCCGAGAACCGTCATCTTGCCGATCGTCTCGCGGCGGACCGTGCGCGGATTGCCCAAGGGGAACCCACCCTGCCCAGCCGCATGAAAGTCGAGCAATGCACCAATCCCTTCCTGCGCGTGACTGACGCAAGCGTTCGAGCCGCCGCCGAACGCCATGCCCAGCGCCCATTGGAAGACGGCACCGCCGTGTTCGCGGCGTTGCGCCATTGGAAGGATCATTTTCGGGCATGAACACACCCATCAATCCCCATCTTTTCAATGCGATACCGACTCCAGCTGATCCATCGGCCAAGGCAGGTACCGGGGGCTGGAAATGCCTGCTTCTGAGCAGCGGCCTGCTGGCGCTGGCTGGCTGTAGCCCACATCACCCAACGGCTGCACCCTCGCTATCCACTGCCGCCAAGGCGCAAAAGGCCAATACCACGCTGCCCGCCACAGCATCGAAAACCACCCGCTCTCCCAGCCTCTACGCCAACACGGCGATGGAAAGCGCTGCTGACCAGGTTCTGTTGATGCCGTATCTGGATAGCTCACAAGCCGAGAATCCCGATCTGCCGGAATCCGATCTGAGTCTGAATGGACAAAGCGGGATGATCTGGGATCGGCTGCGAGGTGGTTTTTCGTTGTCCCTCGATGAACCACAATCCGTCCGCCGGGAACTGGATGCCCTGAGCCCCCGCTTCATTGAGCGCAGCCTGGCACAATCCTCTGAATACCTTTATCTGGTGCTGGATGAAGTGGAACGGCGCGGCATGCCGGCGGAAATCGCCCTGCTGCCGCTGGTGGAAAGTGGCTACAATCCCGCCGCCGTGTCTCCGGGCAAAGCAGCCGGGCTGTGGCAGTTCCTGCCGCAAACCGCACGCAACTTCGGCTTGAAACTCACCCAGAACTATGACGGGCGGCATGACGTGCTGGCATCGACCAAGGCCGCCCTGGATTATCTGGAGCATCTGGGCGACATGTTTGGCGGCGACTGGCTGCTGGCTTTAACGGCTTATAACACCGGCGAAGGCACACTGCAGCGCTGGATCGCGCAAAATCAAAGATTGGGCAAATCAACCGATTTTGCCAGCCTTCCAATCCCGCCTCAAACCCGGCGCTATATTCCCCGCCTCATGGCAATGCGCTCGGTGATCGAGAATCCGCGGCGGCATGGCGTGGAACTGCCTGCAATTCCTAACCGGTCCGTACTGGACAGCGTGGACGTGCGGGGACGGCTGGACTTGGCCGAAGCCGCGGATCTGGCTGATCTGAGCCTCGCGCAGGTGTTGCGCTACAATCCAGCCATCCAGGCCCAGAAAAACGCAGCGTCACCCGGCGCGCTGTTGTTGCCAGCCGTTCATGCCCGTCGGCTGCGTCAAAAGCTTGAGGGGGGCGAGACGGTGCAGTTGGCACAACAGTCCTTCGAGTCCAGCGCGCCAGATTCCCAGAAAAACGATAAAGCGCAATTGATTCAGGAGGCCGAGCGGGTTCTGGCGGAAACACCCATTCGCGATGCAGCCTTGCCTACCCAAACCCATGTCGTTCGATCGGGTGACTCGCTTTACACGATTGCCCGAGCCCATCGGATTGATACCGTCGACCTGGCCAAGTGGAACAAACTGTCCACAAAGGCAACCTTGAAAATTGGCCAAACCCTGGTGGTACAGAATCCGTTCAAGGCGCCATCCGGCCGCGCCGTGTCATCTGCTTCTGGCTCCATCGTTTACTCGGTCCAGGCTGGCGACTCACTCTCCTCCATCGCCCAGAAGTTCGAGGTCAGTGTGGCTGAGCTGACGTTCTGGAATGCGATCAAGGCCCACCAGCCCCTGCGTCCTGGCCAGCGTCTGACCATCCGCAAATCGGCCCCGGAGCGGCGCGCCCAGAGTTGATTTCAGGGTGGTATCATTCTTTCCTTATTCAATCACACCTTTCTCTCAAGGATGCAGAACGATGGGTTTTCTGGATGGAAAGCGGGCCCTGATCGTGGGCGTGGCCAGCAATCGCTCAATCGCCTGGGGCATTGCGCAGGCCATGCGGCGGGAAGGAGCCGAACTGGCTTTCACCTATCAGGGAGAGAAGCTCAAGTCCCGCGTGGAGGAAATGGCGTCGGAATGCGGATCCTCACTCTATTTTCCCTGCGATGTCGGCGATGACGCGCAAATCGACACGCTCATGACCGAACTGGGCCAACACTGGGATGGGCTGGATATTCTCGTGCACTCCGTCGCCTTTGCGCCGCGGGAGCAATTGGAAGGCCGCTTCGTGGACAGCGTGACCCGGGAAGGTTTCCGCATGGCTCATGACATCAGCGCCTACAGCTTCGTGGCCCTGGCCAAGGCTGCCTACCCCCTGATGAAAGGCCGTCAGGGCGCCTTGCTCACCATGACCTACGCCGGCGCCGTGCGCGCCATTCCCAACTACAACGTGATGGGGCCCGCCAAGGCCAGCCTGGAGGCCAGTGTGCGTTTCCTGGCGCAGGACCTGGGTCCGGAGGGGATACGGGTGAATGCCATTTCCGCTGGTCCCATCAAGACCCTGGCCGCCGCCGGGATCAGCGGTTTCCGGGGCATGCTCAGCAAGGCAGAGGAAGCCTCGCCCTTGCGACGCAACGTGACCATCGACGAGGTGGGCAATGTGGGGGCTTTCCTGTGTTCCGACCTAGCCTCCGGCATTACGGGCGAAATCACCTATGTCGATGCCGGCTACAACATTCTGGGGCTGATTGCGTAGTCACATGCGCACGGGCGCGCATTCCTGGCCCCGTAATGGCCAATGATTCTCGCGATTCTCGAGGCATATCTAAAGCTGAATCTGGCCGGCGGTCTTCAAGCGTTGCTCCCGCTCATGGGGAGCTTCGGCAAGAAGCTCGGTCTCGCCCTGTGCGCGAGCAACCAGCACAGCGCCAGTCGCATCGCCGAAAACATTCACCGCCGTCCGGCTCATGTCGAGCAATCGGTCCACCCCCAGGACCAGCCCCAGGGCCTCCAGCGGCAGTCCCAAGACCGACAAGATCATGGCAATGGACACCAGGCTCGCCGATGGGATCCCTGCCACACCGACCGAGGTCAGGAGCGCGATGCCCAGCACCAAGACCTGTTGCCCGATGCCGAGATCAATTCCGTAGAGTTGGGCGATAAACAACACCACGACGCATTCGAACAGCGCCGTGCCATCCATGTTGACCGTCGCGCCCAAGGGAATGACAAAGCCCGCCGTGCGGCGACTCACGCCGGCCCGCTGTTCCAGGCAATGCAGGGTCACCGGCAGGGTTGCAGCCGATGAACTGGTGGAAAACGCCATCAGAAGGGCGGGCATCATGGCCTGGAAATGCCGACGTGGGGAAACACCGCCCACCCATCGCAACAACAGCGGCAAGGTAATGAGCAGGTGAATCAGCAAGCCAGCCATGACCGTTGCCATGAACCAGAGCAGAGGCCCCAAGGCCGATAAGCCAGTCCGCGCCGTCATGGCGGCGATCAGGGCGAAGACACCAATCGGTGAAAACCGCATGATGCCCTGGGTGATGTTGAGCATGATCTGGTTGAGACCGTTCCAGAAGCGGACCTGAACCTCCGCCGCCGGCCCCTGCAGTTGACGCAAGGCCAGCGCAAACAGCAGGCTGAACAGGATGATTCCAAGCAGTTGCCCCTCCGCAGCCGCCTGGAACAAGTTCGACGGCACCAACCGTTCCAGGAATTGGCGGAACTGCTGCTTGCCTGACAACAAGGCGGGATCAATATCGCTAAGGGTCGCACTCAAGCCAATGTCGGCGCCCGCTGGCAAGCCATTCAGTTCACCCGGTCGCACCCAATTGGCGAGGACCATCGCCACGGTGACGGCAATCAGCCCACTCCCCACATAATAGGCCAGAGTTGCCCAGCCCATGCGTCCCAGCCTGGAACGATCACCCGCCTGATTCAGGCCCGCGATGATCGAGGCAACGATCAGGGGAATGACCACCATCTTGAGCGCGTTCAGGAACAGATGGCCGATTTGAGTGAAACCTTCCGTCAGCGGCGGTCCAATCAGGCCGTTATCGCCGGCCAGTACCGGCCCCAGAATCCCTCCCGCAAGCAAGGCCGCCAGAATCTGCCAATGCATGGCCCAGCGCGTGGGAAGTCGCATTACAAGCGATCTGGATAAGTTTTGATATCCATGCTTTTCTTGAGCGCGTTCAGGTAAATGGCCAATTCCTGCTCGCCCCGCATCTCGGAAACGCGTTCCCGAATCTGCGTGACTGTATTCGCATCCACCGCCTTGAAATCGCCGTTCTTCACCTGGCGCACCAAGACCAGCGTCCGATCCCCATTCGGCAACGTCACTGCCACATGCGCTGCTTGCTCATCCTTGGGGTGGGGCGCTGAAAACACCTTCTCCACCAGCTCAGGCGGAAGATTGTTGTTTCCCTGGCGCTCAATCCAGCCGAGTTCACGGTAATTTCCCTTGATTTTGCTGGCAATCTGAGGGGGAGCTTCTCCGCGATCGACCGCTTCTTCAGCTTCTTTTATCCTCTGATCCGCGATCTCGGCAGCGCGCGCCCGCTGGAAAGCCTGTTTGACCTGCGCCTTTACCTGATCCAGAGGAGGCGTCTGGGCTGGCTGATGTTCCTCTAGCCGCAACACGGCTATCGTCCCCTCGTCGAGCTTGATCACGTCACTGTTCAATCCCTCTTTCAAGACATCATCAGTGAAACTGGCCTGTCTGAAACGGGGTGAATTGGCCGGTGCCTCGCCCGCTTCACGGCTGAACCAGCTTGTTGTTTTCACCGGAAGACCAGCCAAGTCGGCAATCGGCTGGAGTGACGAGGCATTCTCGAAGCTTGCTGTCTCGACGGATTCAACCAGCGTGTTCCAGCGCTCGGCCAATCGTTCATTTTGATATTCTTCGACCAGCTTGCTGCGGACCGCCTCAAAAGCTTCCTGTTTCCCGGCTTCAATCGCGTCGACCAAGAGCCAGTGATAACCCTCGCTGCTCTTGACCGGACCCGCTGGTTCGCCCGCCTTCGCGGCATATACCGCCTGATCCAGGGATAACGGCAACATGCCCGGCTCAACCCATCCCAGATCGCCCCCTTTTACAGCACTTCCGGGATCCTGGGACAGTTCGCGAGCGAAATCCTGAAATTTTTTCGGGGCCTCGCCCAATCGACCGGCTAGTGCCTGCGCGGCCGTCTCATCCTTCAGCAGGATATGGCGCACATGCCGACGTTCCGGCGTACTGAAGCGCTTGCCATCTGCCGCGTAAAGCTCCCGCAGCATGGCGTCATTGGGCTGCAACTGAGTCGCCAATGCATCGCGGCGAATCAGTACATAACTGACTCGAATGCGATCAGGCGTTTGGAAGTCCTGGGAGTTTTTGATGTAAAAGTCGTTGACTTCGTCATCACTTGCTGCCACTTGGCCCGTCAAACTCGCCAATGGAACCGCGATCACGGCCACATTGCGTTGTTGATCGTTCAGGCGAACGACCTCCTGCAGATCGATTTGGGTCACGAGTGCTGAGTTGCGCACCGCCATCCTCATCTGCTCGGTGAGCATGGAACCGCGCAGCTCACTTTCAAAAGCTGCCGAAGAATAGCCCCGCGTCTTGAGCCATTGCTGATAGGACTCTGAGGAGAACTTGCCTTCTTGTTGAAATGTGGGAAGCTGATTGATGGCTTCGGCTAGCTGAGGATCGGAAATAATCATCTGGTTCTGGATCAGGTGTTGACGCAAAGCGGCATCAGCGACCATAGCGTCCAACACTTTTTGCTTGAATTGAGCCTCATCAATCATTTCAGGCCGAAAAGCATCGCCATAGAGAGACTGAACCTGGCGATATTGCTGCTGATAGAAGCGACTGAATTCATCTGCAGTGATGTTCCGTGCGCCAACCTTGGCAACCGCGTTGTCCTGGCGTCCTGTGAAATAGGAATTGATCCCCCACAGCGCGAAAGTCAGCGAAATGAAGCCCATCAACAGGAAACTCAGGAGTCCCTTGGACCGCTCGCGGATGAATTGCATCATCGACAGCTTCCCTCAAATCTCAAAGTAAATGGATGGTCAATGGATGATGGAACCGAGAAAACCCGGATGCTTTTTCACTTGCCAGCATTGGCCGCCTACGATCAAGCAAAAAAATGGGGCGCTTGTCGGCGCCCCTTCCAGATATGGCGGAGTGGACGGGACTCGAACCCGCGACCCCCGGCGTGACAGGCCGGTATTCTAACCGACTGAACTACCACTCCAAAAAACTTTTCTACGGCTGGTGGGTGCTGAGGGACTTGAACCCCCGACCCTCGCCTTGTAAGGGCGACGCTCTACCAACTGAGCTAAGCACCCTGTAAAGCCGATTAGTTTACCGAATCCTTGAGGGTTTTACCAGCCTTGAATGCAGGCGATTTGCTGGCCTTGATCGAAATCGTCTTCCCCGTCTGAGGGTTTCGGCCCGTGCGTGCCGCACGTTCCCGCGTACCGAAAGTTCCAAAGCCGACCAGAGAAACCTGTTCCCCTGCCTTGAGTGCCTCGGTTACCGCGTCAACAAAAGCGTCCAGGGCGCGCCCTGCCTCTGCCTTGCTCAAGTCGGCCTTGGCCGCGATCTCTTGAATCAACTGAGCCTTATTCATACCGCGAGTTTCTCCTTTGATTATCATGACCAAGCCGCTTCCTGGCGAGATGCGGGGAATTCGGCCAGCTCCTACCCGTTGCGTGGAAAACGATGCCCGCCCCAACCCTAAAGTTGAACAGGACAAAGGTGTTATAACAAGCCGTCAAAATGACTGTCAATCGCCGGATTCAAGCCCAACCCCGCAAAAACCCGGGATTAACCCCATTCTTATGGAAAATCTTCATTGAAACCAACGGAAATAGCAGTCGGTTTCATGATCAGTGGGATCGCAACGCTGTCTCTCCAGCGGCCTCCTTGCCTTCCTTGATCGGAACTGCCGCATCAGCGGCAGCCTCGATCGGCAATGGCAGACGCGACAGAGCGCGTTCTAAGACTTCCTCGATCCACCGCACTGGAATGATCTGAAGATCGGATTTTACATTTTCCGGTATTTCGACCAGATCCTTGGCATTTTCATGGGGAATCAATACCGTCTTGATCCCACCCCGATGCGCCGCAATCAATTTTTCCTTCAAGCCGCCAATCGCCAGAATCTCACCCCGCAGGGTAATTTCGCCCGTCATTGCCACGGAGGAACGCACCGGAATGGACGTCAATGCTGATACCAGCGCCGTGACCATGCCAACCCCGGCACTGGGACCATCTTTGGGGATCGCACCTTCGGGCATGTGCAGATGAATGTCGCTTTTCTGATAAAACTCGCTATCGATCCCCAGTGAAGCGGCCCGGGAACGCACTACCGTCAGCGCAGCCTGGATTGATTCCTGCATCACCTCGCCCAAGGAACCGGTATGGATCAACTTGCCCTTGCCAGGCACGACAGCGGTTTCAATGGTGAGCAATTCGCCCCCCACTTCTGTCCAAGCCAATCCGGTCACTCGGCCCACTGCATCATCCTGTTCCGCCAGTTCATGGCGGAAACGCGGTACGCCCAGAAAATCTGCAAGGTTCTCAGGCGTCACCTCGATACCCGTCAAACTCGAATCAAGCGCCAGACGTTTGACGACCTTGCGACAGATCTTGGCAATTTCACGTTCCAGATTACGCACCCCCGCCTCACGGGTGTAGGACTGGATCACTTGACGCAAGCTGGCTTCGCCCAGTATCAGCTCTGCATCCGACAGACCATGCTTCTCGCGCTGCTTCGGCACGATATGCCGCTCAGCGATACGCAATTTCTCATCCTCTATATAGCCCGCCAGGCGAATCACTTCCATGCGATCAAGCAGCGCCGCAGGAATATCCAGCGTATTGGCTGTGGCCACGAACATCACCTCGGAAAGATCGAAATCCACTTCCAAGTAATGATCATTGAAGGCATGGTTCTGTTCCGGATCCAGAACCTCCAAGAGGGCTGACGCTGGATCGCCACGGAAATCCATGGCCATCTTGTCCACTTCATCCAGCAGAAACAATGGATTGCGGCTGCCGGTCTTGGTCAGATTCTGAATGATCTTGCCCGGCATGGAGCCGATGTAGGTGCGCCGGTGGCCGCGGATTTCGGCCTCATCACGCACTCCGCCCAACGCCATCCGCGTGAATTTGCGGTTGGTGGCACGTGCAATGCTTCGACCCAGCGAGGTCTTCCCCACCCCCGGTGGGCCCACCAGACAAAGGATTGGACCTTTGAGTTTGCGAACCCGTTTCTGGACAGCCAGATACTCCAGAATTCGCTCCTTCACCTTGTCGAGGCTGTAGTGATCTTCATCGAGAACCCGCTGCGCCCTGATCAAGTCCGCGCGCACACGGGTCTTTTGGCTCCAGGGGGCGGAAATCAGGGCATCCAGGTAATTGCGCACCACGCCGGCTTCAGCCGACATCGGCGACATCATGCGCAATTTGGTAAGTTCGGCTTCTGCTTTTTGACGCGCATCGGCAGACATGCCGGCCTGCTCGATGCGGCGCGCCAACTCGTCCATCTCATTGCCAGGTGCATCCTCCAGCTCGCCGATTTCGCGCTGAATGGCTTTCATCTGCTCGTTGAGGTAGTACTCGCGCTGGCTTTTTTCCATTTGCGCCTTGACGCGGCCACGGATGCGCTTCTCGATCTGGAGCAGATCAATCTCGGTCTCGATCAACGCCATCACCCGCTCCAGGCGCCGGGTCACATCCTGTAATTCGAGCACTTCCTGTTTCTGCTCGACCTTGAGCGACATGTGGGCGACGATCGTATCGGCGAGACGACCGGAATCCTCAATCGCGGCAAGCGTCGTCAGTACCTCGGGTGGAATCTTCTTGTTCAGTTTGACGAACTGGTCGCACAGATTCAGCACCGAGCGGACCAGCACTTCCAGTTCCCGGTTTTTTTCATAGCCAATGTTGGATACGGCCCGATATTGTCCAATCAGATACCCTTCCCCCTCTTCAAGCTGCTCCAGACTGGCCCGGCGCAAGCCTTCGACCAGCACCTTCACGGTGCCGTCGGGGAGTTTCAGCAACTGCAAAATCGTGGCTTCGGTGCCCAGGCCATGAAGATCTTCGCGCGCCGGATCATCCTTTTCGGCGCTGGTCTGGGCCACCAGCAGCACTTTGCGGTCGCCTTCCATGGCCGCCTCAAGGGCTCGGATGGATTTCTCGCGACCCACAAATAATGGGATCACCATATGGGGGTAAACCACCACATCGCGCAGGGGCAACAAGGGGGCTGAAAATTGGGGACCTTCTGCCACTAGCGGCGTGGAATCCTCTGGCTTCATGAGTATTCACCTCGAGCGGGGGGCCATGTTCGACTATGGGTCGAACGAAAAGGCATCGACAATCCCCCAACGGGGATCTTGAGAAGCATAAATGGGGGAGGAACAGGCTTATTTCAAGAGCCCCTCCCCAAGAACTCACTCCACCGCAGCAGCCTGGGAAGGAAGATCAGGAACGTCATTGCGGTAAAGGATATAAGGCGTTGATTCTCCCTTTATTGAACCAGCATCAACAACCACTTTGCGGACGTTGCTCATGGAGGGCAGTTCATACATCACATCCAGCAAAGCCGTTTCCAGAATGGTGCGCAATCCCCGAGCGCCGGTGCGGCGATCCATGGCCTTGCGAGCGGAAGCACGCAGGGCTTCGTCAGTAAACTCGAGTTCACAGCCCTCCATCTCGAACAGCCGACGATATTGGCGAGACAGGGCATTCTTGGGCTCAATCAAAATCCGCATCAAGGCCTCTTCGTCCAACTCCTCAAGAGTCGCCACCACCGGCAAACGACCCACGAACTCGGGAATCAATCCGTACTTCACCAGATCCTCGGGTTCCACCCCGCTGAGCAACTGACCCATGTCCCGCTCAGAATCAGGGTTCTTGATTTCAGCCGAGAAACCGATGCCGCCGGTCTGGGTGCGGCGAGCAATGACCTTGTCCAAGCCCGCGAAAGCACCGCCACAGATGAACAGAATGTTGCGCGTATCGACCTGAAGGAATTCTTGCTGCGGATGCTTGCGCCCACCCTGTGGGGGCACCGAAGCCATGGTGCCTTCGATCAGCTTCAACAGGGCCTGCTGGACCCCTTCGCCCGACACATCGCGGGTGATGGAGGGATTGTCGGACTTGCGGGAAATCTTGTCGATTTCATCGATATAGACAATACCGGTTTGCGCCTTCTCGACATCGTACTCACACTTCTGGAGCAGTTTTTGAATGATGTTTTCCACATCCTCGCCCACGTAACCGGCCTCGGTCAGTGTTGTGGCGTCGGCAATGGTGAAGGGCACGTTGAGAATACGGGCCAGGGTTTCGGCCAACAGCGTCTTGCCGGAACCCGTGGGGCCAATCATGAGAATGTTGCTTTTGGACAGTTCCACCTGATCCTTGCCACCGCTCTTGGCCTGAATCCGCTTGTAGTGGTTATAGACCGCGACCGCAAGCGTCTTCTTGGCCGACTCCTGGCCAATTACATATTCATCGAGGACCTTCTTGATTTCCTTCGGCTTGGGCAAGCGGTTTCGGTCAGATTCTGCCTTGTCCTGCAACTCCTCGCGGATGATGTCGTTGCAGAGTTCCACGCACTCGTCACAAACAAACACGGAAGGTCCCGCAATCAACTTGCGGACTTCGTGCTGACTTTTTCCGCAAAAGGAGCAATAAAGCAATTTGGCACTCTCGTTGCCTTTTCCGCGCGTGTCGTCGCTCATGTCGGAACCTCACCCGTGAACAAGCTCATGGCAATATTATGCGGCAAAACTCATGCCAGAAAAAACCGTCCGTCAATTCGATCCAATTCTCAAACTTTTCCAGGGGTCTCTTCGCTACGCCGGGTCAAGACAGCGTCCACCAAGCCATAAGCCACCGCCTGCTCCGCACTCATGAACCGATCCCGATCCGTATCCTGTTCGATCTGAGCAATGTCCTGACCGGTATGACGGGCAAGGATGGCATTGAGCCGATCGCGGACCAGCAGGATTTCGCGGGCATGGATATCAAAATCGGATGCCTGCCCCTGGAATCCTCCCAGCGGCTGATGGATCATCATGCGCGAATGAGGCAGGCAATATCGCTTGCCCTTAGCGCCGGCGGCCAACAGCACGGCGCCCATGCTCGCCGCCTGCCCCACGCATATGGTGCTGACCGCCGGCTTGATGAATTGCATGGTGTCGTATATGGCCAATCCCGCCGTTACCGATCCGCCGGGCGAGTTGACATAGAGATAGACATCCTTTTCGGGATTCTCCGACTCCAGAAACAGCAACTGGGCCACGATAAGATTGGCCATGTGATCTTCGACCTGCCCCACGACGAAGATGACGCGCTCTTTCAGCAGTCTGGAAAAAATATCAAAAGCGCGCTCGCCACGCGGGGTCTGCTCGACCACCATGGGAACCAGATTCGCCTGCACGGGAGGCGGATTACTTGAATGCATCCAAGACATCACATTTCCTCATCTGTCGCCGAAGCACTGGCCATCAAATCCTGAAACGCCATGGGCACATCCACCACATCAGCCATGCCCAATAAATGGTCAATAATCTGGTCTTCCAAAACCAACCCGTGGATTCTCTGGAGAACTTCCCGATTGCCACGATAGGCCTGGGCCAGGGCATCGGGCTGTTCATGGTTGGCCACCAGCGACTTGATCACCGTATCGACCCGAGCCGGATCAGGTTGAATCTCTTCGACCTTGATCCACTCCCCCACAACCAGGCCCAAACCAACCCGTCGGCGCGCCTGTTCGACAAACATCTCGCGGGGCAGGCCGCTGGATTGCTGTGTCGGAATCCGCATGCGCTGCGCCATTTCCGCCACCAAACGGTCGATTTCCTGCTCGACCAAGGCTGAAGGTACCGGTACGTCATGCAGCATCAGCAGAAGATCCATAACCTTCCCCTTGACCCGCGTCCGCACCGTCTGCTCCGCCTGAGTTTCCAGCCGCTCCCGAATCTGGGTGCGCAAGGCCTCGATTCCGCCTTCCGTGACGCCTACCTGCGCCGCCAAGGCATCATCCAGTTCCGGCAGATGCTTCTCGGCCACTTCGTGGACCGTGACGTTGAACTGCGCGGTCCGGCCGGCCACTTCCGCCGAGGGATAATCCTCCGGGAAGGTCAGAGGCACATCCAGAGACTGCCCTGGCATCGCGCCAAGAAGGGCGTTCTCGAAATCAGCCAACAGGCGCCCCGCGCCCAGTTCGATTTCCACCCCTTCGCCTCGATTGCCGGAAAAAGGCGTCCCGTCGATCGTGCCCTCGAAATCCATCCTGATCCGATCACCCGCCTGGGCGGCCCGCTCCACGGCGTGGAAATGTGCCTGCTGACCCCGAATCTGCTCCAGCACCCGGTCGATGTCTTCATCATTGATAGTCACCTGCGGCCGCTCAATGCGCTGGCCTGCAACCGAGACCAGTTGAATCTCCGGATAGACTTCGATAACAGCGGTATAGGACAGATCCGCGCCCGGCGCCAAGGATTCCGCCTCGATCTGCGGCGTACCTGCCGGCTGCAGCTTCTGCTCCTGAAGGGCGGCCGTGTAGGAAGTCCGCAACACCTCTTCAATCACTTCTACCTTCGATACACGTCTTCTCAGATCTCTGTCCATGAAGAACATTCTAGATAATACCATCACATTTTTACTCCATTTTTTAGTAAGGAATATACCTTTAATTTACCCAGAAGAGCTCTCCTCACTATATTCAAAACTTAACCAATTAAATTTCTCCAGCCTAAGATATCACTATTACGGGGTTTTGGGGTTTTGGGG
>PKDC01000015.1 GCA_002862435.1 Pseudomonadota bacterium
TGGGGTATTACGTCAGACCGCGGTTCGTTGATGGCCGGCATCAACTACTCGGAGACCGGCACGGTCAACATGGCCTCACGCGCACCGTGCGGCTTGGGTGAGGTCGACGGGCAACTCGAATGTGTGGGCAGCTCGGCCACCATCGGTGGGCGCGCATTGCTAGCTGACGGCTCGCGCGTGAACTTCAACCAGGATCCCAATGGTGACGGGGATTTCTATGAACCGTATTCGGCGGCCAAACATAACTACAACGGCAATCCCTATCTCAATGCCGTCAACCCCATCAAGCGTTTGAGCTTCAGCCTGTTCGGCGACAGCACCGTGAATGAAACCACGCGCGTGTTCACCGAGTTGATGTTCACCAACCGCCAGTCCGACCAGTTGGCCACGCCCGGCAGCCTGGGTGTCTATCGCCCGATCAACATCGCGGCCAGCCACCCGACCAACCCGACCGGCCAAGATCTGCTGCTGCAGCGCCGCCGGTTGGAAGAGGCCGGCCCGCGCGAGTTCTTCCAGGAAACCAATACCTTCCGCGTGGTCGCGGGCATTGAAGGCCAGTTGGGCATGAACTGGGACTGGTCGGCCGCGCTGAATTGGGGCCGCAACACTGGTGTGGATGGCTCGACTAATGTGGCGAACCTGGACCGGGTGGATGACACGCTCAACACCGCGCTGTGCAGCAACACTCCCGGCGCGGCGATCCCCTGCGGTGACTATCTCGGCTACGGCGACCTGACCCCCGAGGTGCTCAACTACATCCTGTTCAGGACGCGCGACAACGGCGGCAACGACCAGAAAAGCTTCACCGCCAACATCAGCGGCCAGCTATTCGAGATGCCGGCCGGTTGGGTGGGCTTTGCCTCCGGCATCGAGGTTCGCAAGGAGCGTGGTTGGCGCGATCCCGATCCGCTGACGGTGCTGGGCATTGCCAACACGAACCAACAGGATCCGATCGCAGGTGAGTACACGGCCAAGGAAGCCTTCGCCGAGTTTGCCGTGCCGCTGTTGCAGGACAGCGTGATCGCCGAGAGCCTGACGCTCAATGCCGCGGTGCGTTACTCCGACTACGATCTGTTCGGCGAAGACGTGAACTACAAAGTGGGGCTGGATTGGCAGATCGTGCCGTCCTTGAAGGTGCGCGCCAACTACGCCACGGCTTTCCGCATCCCTAACATCCCCGAGCTGTTTGGTGGCGTGGCCGAGGGCAACCTGACCACGACCGATCCCTGTAGCGGCTGGAGCAGCTTGCCGGCTGATTCGGTAGTGCGTCAGAACTGCCAGGCGTACGGCGTACCGACAGGCTACGTGCAGCCGGGCAACACGATCCTGACCACCTCCGGCGGCAATCCTGACCTGGAGCCGGAAGATGCCAAGTCCTTGACCGTGGGCGCGGTCTGGACCCCGAGCTTCCTGCCAGGGCTGACGCTGACGGTGGACTACTTCAACATCAAGATCGACAACGCCATCCAGCGTATCGATGGCTCAACCAAGCTATCGATCTGCTACAACACCCCCGGCTTGGCGCATCCGTTCTGCGGCAATGACAACTTCACCCGCAATCCGATCACCGGTGAAGTGGACTTCCTGTCGTCCCAGCCGGTCAATGCGGCCAACGAGCGGGTACGGGGCATCGACCTGGGTGGTCTGTACGAGTTCGCGGTCGCTGGGTTCGATTCGACTTTGAGTGTGGATGTGTCCTATCTGGACCAGTACGACGTGCGGCCGTTTCCGGGCGCGGAGGTGATCGAGTACGCCGGCAAGATCACCGGTGGCCGTGGCAGCTTCACTCACTGGCGCGCCTTGACCTCGCTGACGATGGAGCGCGAAGCCTGGTCCGGCTCTTACAGCTTGCAGTACATCGGCAAGGCGGATGACATCAACGCCAGCCCCGGCGACATTGGCGATCATGCCCCCAGCGTGACCTACCACAATGTCCAGCTCAAGTACGCACCGAACAAGACCTTCGATGTGTCCTTCGGCATCGACAACCTGTACGACAAGAAAGCACCGTTCATCCAGAGCTACACCGACGCCAATACCGACACCATGACGTATGACCTGCTGGGTCGTCGTTGGTATGCACGCGTGGGTTACCACTGGTAAGGCCCGCTTCATCTGCCCCCGTCCTTGTGACGGGGGCGGGTGTCGTCTTCCTGTCGAACGAGATCACTATGAAATCGGCTTTCTGGGCGCGTAAGGCCCACAAATGGATTGGCCTGATCATCGGCGTGCAAGCGCTGCTGTGGATGATCAGCGGCGTGTACATGACGGTCATTTCCTTGGATATCATCCATGGCGATCACCTGGCCCATGCGCATCAGCAACCGTTGGTCGCACCCACGCACTTGTCAGGTGAGGAGCTGCAGCGCCGCTACCCGGGGATGACCCAGGTCAAGCTCAAGCGCCTGCTAGAGCGGGATGTCTATGAGATCCACGCCCGCGACAAGATCTACCTGCTCGACGCTACGACCGGCCAGGTGCTCTCGCCGGGCGATCAGCAGATGGCGATCGCGCTGGCCAAGGCGGTGTACCAGGGCCAAGCGCCGGTAGCCCGGGTTGAATGGGTGACGCAGGCGCCACAGGAAGTCGCCACGCGCCCGGTCCCTATGTGGGCCGTGCACTACGCCGATGCCGGTGAAACGACGTTGTACTTCTCGCCCTATAGCGGCGAGTTGCTGGCGCGGCGGCACAGCCTGTGGCGTTGGTTCGATTTTCTGTGGATGTTCCACATCATGGACTACGAGGCGCGCTCGGACGTCAACAACACTCTGTTGCGCGTGGCCTCGGCGGTCGGACTGGTGTTCGTGCTCAGTGGCGCCTGGCTGTTGTTCTACAGCTTTCGCAGGAGGGCCGCAGAATGACGCCCTGGATGAGAACGTTGCACAAATGGGTCGGCTTGATCATCGGCCTGCAGTTGCTGCTTTGGATGGCCAGTGGCGTGATGATGAGCTGGCTGGACCACGATCAGGTGCAGGGCCATGAGTTTCAGGCCCACGCGCATGCGGCCCATGAGTGGCCTGCCAATGCCCGCTCGCCGGCCAGCTTCCTGGCTGGGAACAAGAAGATCAGTCGCGTCAGTTCGGGCTGGTTGCTGGACACCCCGGTCTATCAGTTGGCCGATGCCCAGGGCATTACCTTGGCCAACGCCGTTTCCGGCCAACCCATCGTCTTGGACGCGGCTTGGGCCACACGCCTGGCGCAAGCCTCCTACACGGGCCCCGGCACGTTGAAAGCGCCGCGCCTGTTGGAGTGGAGTGAAGAGGTGCGCGATCACGAAGGGCGACTGTGGCGCGTAGATACAGACGATGGCCAGGACACCACGGTGTACCTGTCTGCGCAGACGGGCGAGGTGCTCTACCACCGCAATAAAACCTGGCGCCTGTTCGATGTGTTCTGGATGCTGCACATCATGGATTACACCGGGCGCAAGAACTTCAACAACCCACTCGTGGTCACCGCAGCGATCGGCGGGCTGTGGTTGGCTCTGACCGGCATCTGGCTGCTGTTTGCCAGCTTCCACTGGAGCGAGTTCGTGCCACGCCGCTGGCGTCCGGCCCGCGAGTTGTCGGTATTCGGTCCGGATGGAACACGGCTGCGCACCGTGCGGGCGTCGGCAGGCGACAACGTCTACATCTCTCTGGCACGCGAGGGCGTGCAACTGCCGTCCAACTGTGGGGGAGGGCAGAGCTGTGGCCTGTGCGAGGTGCGTTTCCGCGGCGCGGCGCCCAAAGCCACCGCGGCCGATCGCGCCCACTTGGGCGCCAGCAAGGTCAAGATGGGCTATCGCCTGGCCTGCAACCTGGCCGTGACGGAAGACATCGATGTCGAGGTGGCCGGCGGGGCTAGCCTGTGGACCGAGTATGGAGCCACCGTGGAGCAGGTCACGGCCGTGACGCCTTTCTTGCGCGAGATCGTCCTCAAGCCCGATGAGGCCCCCGGGCCGGAGTATCAACCTGGCGCTTACTTGCAGGTGCATGTGCCCAACTACGAGGTACCGGTTCACAAGCTGGTGAGGCCCGAGCACCACCATCAGGAGTGGGCTGGCGTGGACCTGCCCGAGAAGTTGGTCAACCGCGAACCGGTCCGTCGGGCGTATTCGCTCGCCTTGCCTGTCGATCAGGCACAGGGGCGCCTGACGTTGCTGGCCCGCTTCAGTCCCGGACGATCGGACAAGAAGCGCCATCCTCCTGGCAGGGGCTCAACCTACCTATACACGCTCTCGCCCGGGGATCGGGTCTGCTTCAGTGGCCCCTTCGGTGACTTCGCGCTCAAGCCCCATGGACGGGAGAAAGTGTTTATCGGCGGTGGCGCTGGCATGGCGCCTCTGCGCGCAATGATTCGCACCTTGCTTGGTGCGCAGAGCGGTGAGCGGATCCACTTCTGGTATGGCGCACGCAGCCTTAAGGAGGCGCCGTACATCGAGGAGATGGAGCAATTGGCCGGGCAACACCCGAACTTCAGCTGGCATCTGGTGCTCTCGGATGAGGCACAGAACGACGTTGCCCTCTTGCGGGGTCTGGTCCACGAAGTCGCCCACGATCGTCTGCTCAAAGCCCATCAGGCCCTGGCTGATTGCGAGTTTTACCTGTGCGGACCGCCGGCCATGCTCAAGGCCACCCGAGAGCTACTGAGCAGGCTAGGGGTACCCGACAGCCAGGTGGCGTACGACGACTTCAAGATCTGATCCCAGCGCCCGCCGGCCAAGCAGGCCGGCGGGCGCTGCGGTGTACCGGATTTCCTGACCGCGCTCGTCCCATTGAATGGACGTGCTTGAGCCTGCCCGATGAATCAGCGAGTACCCTGGTGACCACCGCACTGGATGAGTGGTTCATTGCCCATGTCTTGCCGCTGGAAGGCTTGATCCACGCCTTTCTGCGCCGGCATGGGCATGAGGACAGCGAGATTCCTGATCTTCGGCAGGAGGCTTATACACGCATATACGAAGCCGCGCGTCGGGGTCTGCCGTCGCAGGCCAAACCTTTTGTCATGACCACCGTACGCAACCTGCTCATTGATCGCATCCGCCGCTCACGCATCGTGTCCATTGAAGCCATGGCCGATGTCGAGCAGGCCGTGATGCAGAGCGATGAGGTGACGCCGGAGCGGCATCTGGGTGCACGCGATGAGTTGCGGCGCCTCCAGCAAGGCTTGCAGAAACTGCCCGCCAAATGCCGGCAGATCGTCGAGCTTCGCAAGATCTACGGCTTGAGCCAACGCGAAGTGGCCAGCCGCCTGGGGATTGCCGAAGATACGGTGGAGCGCCAGACGTTGTTGGGCATGCGCGCATTGGCGGACTTCATGCTTGGCGGTACCGGCAAGATTCAGCGCCCGGCCCGGCGCTTCAACAAGGAACGTTCGCACCCATGAGCCCGCACAACGACATCGAACAAGTTGCTGCGCAGTGGATCAATCGCGCCCAATCTTCGCAGTGGACCGCGCAGGACCAGAGGCAGCTTGATGCTTGGTTGGGGCAGGATACGGCCCATCGTGTGGCCTGGCTTCGTTTGAAGTCGGTCTGGGATCGAGCCGATCGACTGGCGGCCGTGCGCGGCGTGCAATCACCCCGCACGCGGCGTTGGGCCTCACCGGTGCGTTGGTCAGCGGCCGCGGCGGTGGCAATGCTGGCCGTACTGCTGAACATGCCCTGGTGGGGGCCGGGTACTCGCTACACCACCGAGGTTGGGGGGCGGGAAGTCGTGGCCTTGTCGGACGGTTCGCGGGTGGAACTGAATACGCACACCGAGCTCCGCGCGCAGGTGGATCCCTCGCTGCGCCATGTATGGCTGGACAAAGGCGAAGCCTTCTTCGACGTAAAGCCAGACCCTGCGCATCCGTTTGTGATCCATGCCGGTGACCACAAGGTGGTGGTCTTGGGAACGAAGTTCTCCGTCAGGCAAGAACGCGAGCGCCTTGAAGTGGCGGTGCTGGAAGGCAAGGTGCGCGTCGAGCCGATGGTGGCCAAGCCCGGCCGCCCGCCCGTGATCGTACAGGGCGGCGGTTTGCTGTACAGCAAACCGGCCGGCACGCTCGTAGCGGTGAATGCGCAGGACAAGGTGCGGCGATCCCTGAGCTGGCGCCATGGCACATTGGAGTTCGATCAATCCACCTTGGCCGATGTGGCGGCCCAGTTCAATCGCTACAACGAAAAGCAGCTGGTGCTGATGGATACGGAAACCGCCCACATGCGCGTGGGTGGCAGCTTCGATGCCGCCGGGGTAGATGCCTTCGCGCGACTGCTGGCCACTGGATTCAATCTGCGCGTAGAGACACACGGCGATCAGATTCGTGTCTCGCAACCGCATTGAATCGCCTACAGACATCAATCTGAAATATTTCATACCGGAACTGCGTCGCCATCTCGTCTCAGACATAAGGCCGATTTGCGCCGACCTGGGGAAAATGCATGGCACGTACGAAAGTGGCGAGGACAGCGTTGGCTGTCATGTGTGGTCTGGTCATCGCCGCCTCGGCGGCAGCACAAACAAGCACCTTTGATATTCCAGAAGGGGATCTGAAGGTCGCGCTGGAGGCCTATGCCAGGCAGTCGGGCGTCCGTCTGGTCTACCTGAGCGAAGACGTGCGCGATCGGCGCACTTCCGGGGCGCGCGGTGACATGTCCCAGGACGCGGCGCTGAACCGTCTGCTGGCGGGCACCGGGTTGACCGTCAAGCGGGATCAAAGTGGCGCATTGGCCATCGTCCGCGAGGCGGCAAATGCACCGGCGCCCAGTACCCGCAGCACACCATCTTCCAGCCTAGGGCAAGCCGGCTCCGACACGTACGCCTCCGCCGTCTCCGGCGGCGCCGACGCCTCCACGACGTCGACCACTGCACCCACCACCTTTGATGCGGTCCAAGTAACTGGCAGCCATATCAAGCGTGCCCAGATGTCCGGCGTGGGACCCACTACCGTCATCGATGCTGAAACCATCCAAAGCTCCGGCGCCGTGTCCGTGGAAACACTGTTGCAGCGCTTGCCTGCATCGGCCGGCGCGGCCGGCTCGCAATCCAACAACTTCTGGACCGGTAACGGTAACGGCACCACCCAGATCAACCTGCGTGGCTTGGGCGTAAACCGCACGTTGGTGCTGCTCAACGGCCGACGCGTTGTCAACGGTGGTACCGGCGCCAACAACTCGGTGGATCTTAATGTGGTGCCGCTTGCCCTGGTTGATCGCATCGAGATCCTAAAGGACGGCGCATCGGCCATCTACGGTGCCGATGCCGTAGCCGGCGTGGTGAACATCATCACGCGCAAGGAAATGGATGGCGTTGAGCTGTCCACCCGCTATGGTCAAACCTTCAAAGGTGATGGCGAGATCGGCTCGTTCAACTTGGCCTTCGGCACCACGGGCGAGCGCAGCTCGATGTCCGGTGCGCTGACCTATGCCGAGAGCGGCACCATCACCATGGCCTCGCGCGCGCCGTGCCCGCTGGGCGTAGTGGCGGGCACGCTGCAGTGCGTGGGCAACTCATCCACCATCGGCGGTCGTGCACGCTTGGCCGATGGCCGGGTAGTCAACTTCAATCAGGATCCCAATGGAGATCCGCGCTCTTACGAGCTCTACGATCCCGCCAAGCACAACTACAACTACAACCTGCTGCTCAATGCCGTCAGCCCGATCAAGCGCATTGGTCTTAGTGGCTTTGGCCAGTTCGACCTGACTGAGAACACGCGCCTTTTCACCGAACTGATGGCGACCAATCGCCAGTCCAACCAGCGTGCCTCGCCCAACACCCTGGGCGTCTATCGCACGATCCGGATTGCTGCCACCAATCCGACCAACCCCACTGGCCAAAACCTGACCTTGGAGCGCCGTCGGCTGGAAGAGGCTGGAGCGCGCATCACCGAGCAAGAGGTAGACACGTTCCGTACCGTGCTAGGGCTGGAAGGGCAGTGGGGCGATAACTGGGCATGGAATGTGGCGTTGAACTGGGGGCGCAATTCGGCCACCGACAGTTCGACCAACATTGCCAACCTGGATCGGGTGGAAAACACTCTCAACACCAGCCTGTGCAGCAACACCCCGGGCGCGGCCATTCCTTGCGGCAACTATCTGGGCTACGGCAATCTGACGCCTGAAGTGCTGGACTACATTCTGTTTACCCAGCGTGGCTCGGGTGGCAACAGCCAGCAGGGCTTTAGCGGCACCATTTCCGGCGCCCTGTTCGATCTGCCCGCCGGCAGCGTCGCCTTCGCCTCAGGCGTGGAGTTTCGCAAGGAACGCGGTTGGCTGTATCCGGACCCGCTGGTGGTCAATGGCAGCGCCAACATCGTGCGTCAAGATCCGATCGAAGGCGAGTACTCGGCCAAGGAAGCCTTTGTCGAGTTTGCCGTCCCGCTGTTGCAGGACATTCCGCTGGTGGACTACGCCACCTTGAACCTGGCCGGCCGCTATTCGGACTACGACCTGTTCGGCAGCGACACCAACTACAAGGTGGGGCTGGATTGGCAGGTGGCCGAACCCCTGAAGATTCGTCTCAACTACGCAACCGCTTTTCGTATCCCCAGCATTCCGGAGTTGTTCGGTGGCATCGGCCAAGGCAGCCTGACTACGCTGGACCCGTGCAGCAACTGGAGCACGTTACCGGCCGACTCGGTCATTCGGGCCAACTGCCAAGCCGCGGGCGTGCCGACCAACTTTCGTCAGTTGGGCAACACCATCCTCACCACGACCGGCGGCAATCCCGACCTCAAGCCTGAAGATGCGCGGACCTTCACGGCAGGCTTTGTGTGGACCCCAGGGTTTGCGCCGGGACTGACGCTCACGGCCGATTACTACCGTATCCGCATCGAGAACGCGATCCGTAGCATTGAAGGCTCGGTCAAGCTGCGTGCGTGCTACACCACACCGAACTTGGCCCATCCGTTCTGCTCACCGGCCAACTTTACCCGTGATCCGGTCACCGGTGAGGTCAACTACCTCTCGTCCCAGCAAGTCAATGCGGCCAGCGAGGAATCCGAAGGCGTGGATATCGGCGTGCTGTATCAGTTCGATGTGGCCGGCTGGCAGGCCAGCGCGAGCCTGGACGCCTCGTATCTTGAGCGTTACGACGTCACTCCCTTCGCCGGTGCCACCACCATTGAGTACGCCGGCAAGATCACCAGCGGCTTGGGTAGCTACACCCAGTGGCGTGGCTTGGGCTCACTGCGCATGGGCAAAAACCGTTGGACCGGCGTCTATTCAGCGCAGTACATCGGCAGCGCTGACGACATCATCGCCGTGCCCGGAACGATCGGCTCGCATGTGTCCAGCGTGGTGTACCACAACCTGCAACTGAGCTACGGCATCAAGAAGAAATGGGACATCTCCGCCGGCGTTGAAAACGTGCTCGATAAGAAGGCGCCGTTCGTGCAGAACAACCCCAACGCCAACACCGACACCATGACGTACGACTTGCTGGGTCGTCGCTGGAATGTCCGCTTTGGTTACCACTGGTAAGCCACGATCCCAAGGAGCCACACATCATGAGAAACACGCAACTATCCGCCGCACTACTGCTGTTCGCGGTGGCCGGCAGCGCCGGCGCGCACGACCTGTTTGTCGCTTTCTCCAAGCCCGGCACCGCAGCGGGCGAGGCGAACACCGCGTTGGTGAACAATGGCACCTTCGATGAAAGTGCAGGTGCAGTCACCCAAGCGCGTCTACAGGACGTTTCGCTGAGTCAGGGCGGCGCTAAGGCTGCCCCGGACTTGGCCAGTTGGAAAGAGGTCGGCAAGCAAAGCCAGCTCACCGTGCATCCGGCGGGCGAGGGCACCTATCTGCTGGGTGTCTCGACGATGGCTTCCACCAGCACCCGTACGGCCAGCGAGTTCGGCAAGTACCTGGAGTTGGAAGATTTGCCCGATACCCTGGCCACCTATGATGCGAGCAAGTTTCCCAAAGGGGTCACCTATAGCTATACCAAGCATGCTCGTGCCATTGGACAGGTGGGCACAAAACTGACTGACGACTTCGCTGCCTCGCTGGGCTATCCGTTGGAGATCCGCTTGGCCCGCAATCCTGGAAGCGTGAAGGTCGGCGAACAGCTGTCGTTCCAGGTGCTGCAGCAGGGCACGCCAGTGCCCAACCTACGCGTGTACGTCGGTCATCGTGCTGACGCACCGGTCAAGGGTGGGCACGGTAGCGCTACGCTCCTGCGCACCGATGCCCAAGGCCAAGCCAGTTTCCAGGTGACCACCGCCAAGACCTGGTACATCCACACCAATCACATGGTGCCCTCTACACAAAAGGGTTTGGATTTTGTGTCGGATCGGGCGTCGCTGAGCTTTGAGATTTCCCCGCACGCCGGCACTGATAAGTAGGCACGTAGGCGGTACTCTCCCCTTTGACGCCAGTCATGACTTCTTCCATGACTGGCGTCTTTTTGTGGGGACGTACCTCAAGTGCTCAGTCTGTCTCTCATTGGTCGCCCCGCGCCGCGCGCAATCCACGTCGCCGCACCAGATAGAACGCTGCGGGAATCACCACCATGGAGAGCACCGGTGCGGTGAGCATGCCACCCAGCATCGGCGCGGCGATACGTTGCATGACCTCCGAGCCGGCACCGGCACCGACGAAAAGGGGAAACAACCCGGCCAGGATGACGGCTACCGTCATCGCCTTCGGGCGCACCCGCTGCACGGCACCTTCGTAGATAGCCTCTTGCAGGGTAGACACATCTTCCGGCGCACCGCCGGCCAAGCGCTGCTCCCAGGCATGACGCAGGTACAGCAGCATGATGACGCCGAACTCAGCCGCAACGCCGCCCAGGGCGATGAATCCGATCATGCTGGCCACCGAAATCGCATGGCCCAGCCCCCAGATCAACCAGAAACCGCCCACCAACGCCAAAGGCAAGCTGAGCAGGATGATGGATACATCGCTAAGCCGGCGAAACACCATCCAGATGACCAGGAAGATGATCGCCAACGCCGCGGGCACCACCCATTGCAGGCGTGCCAATGCCCGTTGCAGATACTCGTACTGGCCCGACCAGGCCAGACCATAGCCGGCAGGCAAACTCACCTGGGTCTGCACCGCGGCTTGCAGGTCCTGGACCACCGATCCTAAGTCGCGATCGGCCACATCCACGTAGATGTAGCCCACCAACCGGCCGTTATCGCTCTTGAGCATCGGCGGGCCTGGGCTGATTGACAGCTCCGCCACCTGGCTCAAGGTCAGTTGCACACCGCCTGGCGCGATCAGCGGCAGATCCTGCAAGGCCTGCAACGAGTCACGCTGGCCACGGGGGTAGCGCAAGACGATGGGATAACGTTCGCGCCCCTCGATCGTTTCCCCGATTGGATCACCGCCAACGACCGTGGCAATCAGTTGCTGGAGTTGGCCTTGAGTGAATCCATAACGTGCAGCGATTTCCGGACGCACCTGTACATCGACATAGCGCCCACCCGTGACGCGTTCGGCCAGTGCCGAACTCACGCCGGGCACGGTCTTGGCCACCTGCTCGATCTGCTGGCTCAGGCGCTCGATCTGCTCCACATCCGGTCCGGAGACCTTGATCCCAATCGGGCTCTTGATGCCGGTGGCCAACATATCGATGCGATTGCGAATGGGCGGGACCCATAGGTTGGTCAGACCGGGAATCTTGACCGCTGCGTCCAACTCCTGGCGCAGCTTCTGAGGGGTCATGCCCGGGCGCCATTGATCCCGCGGCTTGAAGGTCACGGTGGTCTCAAACATTTCGATCGGGGCCGGATCGGTCGCACTTTCGGCACGGCCCGCCTTGCCGAACACGTGCTCAACCTCCGGTACGGTCTTGATCATCCGGCCCGAGAGCTGGAGCAACTGACGGGCCTTGTCGGCGGACAGGCCGGGCAGGGCCGTGGGCATGTACAACAGGCTGCCTTCTTCCAAGGGCGGCATGAACTCACTGCCCAACCGGCTAAAGGGGATCAAGGTGAGCACTAGCAGCAGGCCGCTGAGCAGCAAGGTGACAGCGGGATGTTTGAGGACCCACAGCAGGATGGGCCGATAGCCAGCGATCAGGATGCGATTGATGGGGTTCTGCTGTTCCGGGCGGATGCGGCCGCGGATCAGGTAGCCCATCAAGACGGGGATCAAGGTCACCGACAACCCTGCTGCGGCGGCCATCGCGTAGGTCTTGGTGTAGGCCAGAGGCGAGAACAATCGCCCTTCCTGCGCCTGCAGGGCAAAAACCGGCACGAAAGACAGGGTGATGACCAGCAAGCTGGCGAACAGGGCCGGTCCGACCTCGGCCGCCGAGCGGGCCATCAACTGCCAGCGCTCCTCACCCTGAGGTTCCCGGCCGTGCGCCTCCCGCCAGTGCTCCAGATGCTTGTGTGCATTTTCGATCATCACCACCGCTGCATCGACCATCGCACCAATGGCGATGGCGATGCCGCCTAATGACAGCAAGTTGGCGGAGATCCCCTGGGCGTGCATCACGATGAAGGCCGCCAGGATACCCAAGGGCAGGGTGATGACGGCCACCAACGCCGAGCGTAGGTGCCACAGGAACAGCAGGCATACCAGCGCTACGACCAGGAACTCTTCGCCAAGCTTGTGGGTGAGGTTGCGTACCGCATCCTGGATCAGCTCGGAGCGGTCGTACACCGGCACCACTTCCACGCCCTCGGGCAAGCTGGATTGCAACGCCTGCAGTCGCGCTTTGACGTTCCGAATGGCCCCCAAGGCATCCTTGCCGGTCCGCAGGACGATCACGCCGCCGGCCACCTCACCTTGACCATCCAACTCTGCGATACCACGACGGAAGACCGGCCCGCGACTGATCGTGGCCACCTCGCCGAGCAGGACGGGGATGCCGTCGTTGCCGGTTACCGGCACCTGTTCGAACGCCTCCTGTGTGCGCAGGTAGCCTTCGCTACGCACCATCAGTTCGGCTTCGCCTTGTTCGATCACCGAGCCCCCGGTAGCGCCGTTGGCCGCATCCACCGCCTCGATGAGCTCGGCCACCGTCAGTCCACGGGCCGCCAACGCCTGCGGATCGAGCTGGATCTGCCAGGCGCGCACCGCACCGCCCACACTGGCTACTTCAGCCACGTCCGGCACGGTTTTTAGCTCATAACGAAGAAACCAGTCCTGCAACGCACGCAGCTGCCCCACATCACGTTGACCGGTCCGATCCACCAAGGCGTACTGGTAGATCCAGCCCAGTCCTGTCGCATCAGGACCCAGCGCCGGATTCACATTCGGCGGAAGTCGATCGCGTACCTGACTCAAGTACTCGAGCACTCGAGAGCGCGCCCAGTAAAGATCAGTGGCATCGTCAAACAGGATGTAGACGAACGAATCACCGAAGAAGGAGAAGCCGCGTACCGCCTTCACGCCCGGGACGGACAACATCGTGGTGGCCAACGGGTAGGTCACTTGGTCTTCGATGATGCGCGGGGTTTGCCCCGCCCATTGCGTGCGGATGATGACCTGGGTATCCGACAGGTCCGGCAGCGCATCCAGCGGCGTGTTCTTTACCGACCAGATACCGACCACCGCCAGCAGCGCGGCGGCAACCAGCACCAGCACGCGATTGGCGATGCAAGCATGGATCAGGCGCGCGATCATGGTGTGCTCTCCATCGCTTCGGACATGACGTCGCTTGCCTGGCAATCAGCGGCTGCGGCGGGGCCGAACTTGGGTACCAACTGCATATCCATGAACGGTGACTTGCCCGGCTTGTCGAAATGCTTCTCCGGCACCATCGGGTCATACCAGTACTGCACCGGGCAGCGCGGCGGCGTAGATGTGGAGGTCCCTGGCGCGACAGGCGCAGGCTGTCTGGACGGTGACGGCACGACAGTGCGAGGGTCGTGCCCGGCGTCATGGCGCTCGTGCACACCTGATGCGCTGGCAGGGCTTGTCGGTTGTGCAGCGCCCAGGCGCTCCAACGCACCGGAGAGACTGGCTTCAGAGTCGAGCAGGAACTGACCCGAGACGACCACGCGTTCACCACCGGCCAAGCCTGCCACGATCTGCGTGCGCCCTTGCACGCTACGTCCGACACTCACCCGCACCGGCCGGAAGCTCCCGTCCGGATCCTGCACGATGACCCGGCTGTCCCGCCCGGTGGCGATCAGCGCCTCCGTGGGAACGACTGGCAGGGCCTGCTCGGCATCGGGCTGCACCAGAACCTCGGCGAACATGCCCGGCACCAGCCGACGCTGCGGGTTGCGCAGCACAATTCGCGCCCGCTGCGTACGACTAGCCATGTCGACCTGGGGAAGCAACGCCTGGATCTGTCCGACAAAGCGCTCTGCCGGCCAGGCACTGACCGTGGCCTGCACTGAGGTCCCTGGCCGCAAGGTGCCCAGCGCTGCCTGGGGCACCGAGGCCTCCAGCCACAGCGTGTCCAGCCCATTGATCTTGAACAGTGGCGTACCGGGCATCACCGTCTGCCCTTCGCGTGCCAGTATCTCGGTCACGACACCACTGTGGTCTGCGCCAAGCACGACGCCACTTCTGGCCGAGGCGCCAGAGGGAACACCCAACGAACGCAACCGTTGTTGCGCCGCACCCTGTAGCTCACGCGCGCCCGCGGACTGAGCTTGGCTCAGGGCATGTGCTTCGGCGATGGCAGCGTTCCATGCCGGGGCCTGCACGGTGGCCAGCGCTTGACCACGACGAACCTCGGTAAACGGCGCCTTTACCTGCACCTGGGTGATCAAGCCTTCCATGCGCGCACTGACCACGGTTTCCTGGGTCAGATCCCACGTCAGTGTGCCCGGCACGCGTACGGCAGTCCCTAGTGACTCTACCGTCACTTCCTGAGTGCGTATGCCCACGTTCTGCTGCAGGCGCGGATCGATCTGCGTTCCGCCCCCCATGGCCTCATCTGCGTATTTGGGCAGCAACTCCATATCCATGAACGGAGATTTGCCCGGCTTGTCGAATCGTTGCTCCGGCGCCATGGGGTCGTACCAGTACAGCACCTTGCGTGCTTGATCTGCGCCGCTCGTGCCGGTGGGCGGGGTGGTATCAGAGGTTCGAGTCATCCAGGCGTAGCCGCCGGCAAAGCCGAGCGCCAACAACCCGAGGGCCACGGCGAGCTGTGTGAGACGCGTTTTGGTCGGGCTCATGGCGTGTTCTCCTCATGGGGCAGCAGATAGGCCAGTGCCGCCCAGGCACGGCCCTGTTCGCCCAGCAGACGGGCGTTCTCCAGTTGCAATTCGATCTCATCGCGCCGCGCTTCCAGCCACGGCTGCAGGTCGGCACCGGCGCCGTAGGCGGCCAACGCCGTGCGTGCGCGATCGCGCGCCAAAGGCAGGCTCTGCGTGTTCTGACGCTCCAACTGGCCGGTTAACCCGCGCCATCGCGCTATCGCGCGTTGCACCGACTCGGCTTGGATGCGCCGGGCCTCATCGCGCTCTGCGGACACCGCCTCCAGCTCGGCCCGCCGTGCCGCGATGCCTCGTGCTTGGCGGTTCTTCTGGAACAGCGGCAGGCCCACACCCACTTCCACCATGAGCATGTCGCTGCGCGCCATGCCGTCGGGTGCGCGCTCGCGACGTCCGTAGGTGAGCTCCACACTCCAATCCGGGCGGGTTTCGGCCACGGCCGCATCCACCTGGGCCTGGGCTAAGCTCTGGCGTGCCTCCCAGCCCAGTAGTGGCGTGTGCTGGTCCAGTTTGGCCAGCAGTTGGGTGGGCTCCAATGGCAACTGCGAAAAATCCGGTGCCACACCACTGGCCAAGATCGCCTCTGGTGCAATACCCAACCAACGCGCCAGGCCGGCCTGCGCGGCGGCGTGCTCCGCATGTACCTGCTCCAGGCGATTGTCCAACTGCAGTAGGGCGGCCTGGGCGGCAAGCACGTCACTGGCCCCGGCCGTGCCACCTGCCAAGCGAGCACGCGCCGCACGCTCGGCTATGCGTGCCGGCTCGCGCAATCCTTCCAACGCATCTACGGCTTGCTGCGTACTCCACAGCTCGATCCAGGCCAGCGCGGCCGCTTGGGCCACCATCTGCTGTTCGGCCATCGACAGTGAGCGCGCTTGCGCCAGCGTCGCTTGCGCCAGCGCGTGCTCGGCACGTCGTTTCGCACGCGCAGGAAACTCCTGCATCAGACCGACTTGCTGGGTGGTCATCTCATCGGCCCGCAGGCTGAAGGCATCGGGTCCACTGACGGGCCAGTTCGCCAGCCCCACGATCAAACGTGGGTCGGGCAGCGCGCCAGCACGCGCGGCTTCTTCGGTACTGGCATCGATCTGGGATCGGCGCGCCTGCAGGGTAGGGGCATTAGCAAGCGCCCGCTGTAGGGCTTCTGTGTAGCTGATCGGGATAGCGGGCGGTGCTGCCACCACAGGACCACTGAGCGCCAGGGCAAGCGCGAATCCACACGCCATCCTGCGCCTTGCACGCAAGAAGAAAGACATCTCCATAAGACCTCCGGACAAAGGACAACGAGCGCGCTGCAACGCATGCAGCACGAGCACGGGTCAATCCAGGAGGGGGCTTAAATCAGCAGGCTACAGAAGCGCTGCAGGGGAGGCGGATCGGACACGCACACCGGAACATCCCGATAGAACTGCGCGTGTACCGGTGGCAACAGAGCCTGCACCAGCGCGAAGGCAACCAGTGCCGGCTGGTAAGGCACTTGAGGGGCCTTCGCATCGGCCGTGGCGATGTGATCGCGCTGGCAATGCTGGTCGCACAACGCCGGAGCATCGGGATCCGGCGCGGACATCTCTTCGCAACCGACCATCAGGGTCGCTTGTCCAGCTTCCACCGATTCCAGCGGACAGGCGTAGGCCACCAGCGCCAGCTGCTGCAACAGCAGCGCCCACAGTCCCAGCCATGCCAGTCGGGCACGAGGACGGGAACGCCGCCATCGCCTGAGCAGCTTCACCATGACAACTCCCGCACGCCCGAAGCCGCGCCTGCGGACACTGGGCGGATCAGGGTAGGGGACGTGCGAGCTCTCATGATGGCCAGACTAGCCCTCTTGGGGCCGACTGGCATTGATCAAGATCAAGCCGCAGCAAGGTTCCAACATAAGGCAAGCTGCACAAATAGCGGTATCCGAATGGCCTCCGCGGCCTGCCTGGCTCCGGATCTAACACCATTCGTCCTGAATAGTCGCCTTGCACTTTGAAAATTCCCCGCTCCAATCAACTCAGAGGAGAGCGGGGTAAAGGAAGCTTGCAGTCTGCCATTTACCTCGCTGCCGCCTCGGCTTCGTGGAGCTTTGCAAGCTCCTCGTATTCCGTAGCGGCTTCTTCCTTCAACTTGACCAGCTTATCGCAGTGTCTGGCCAGAGTTTGGTCCGTGGCCGTCCCACTCTTGAAGGCTTGATGATTATGGCGATACGTGTTGCGCATCGTCTTGTGCGTTTCGGCTTCTGCCAGGGCTTCGCGGGCCAGCGTGCGGTAATACGCGGCGATGGCCAGATGGTTCTCCGGCTTGTCCGCGATATCGTTCAGGAGCGTTATGACCGGTTCTTCGGTGGGCTGCTGCGCATAGACCGGAATGGCTACGGCGAACATCGCACACAACATCATGACCCAAGACGCTTTGACAGACTTCATTGAAATCTCCTGATGGGCTGGGGAGGTATGCCCGGTGCCAGCCTAGGAAAGCTCTTCTTTCATCTGAATGACCCATTCATTACATTTCTGCAATGCGCTGGTCACTTCGGAGGCGGCTGAGTGCGTCCACGAGAGGAGCGAATTCAATACGCGCATCATTGATCCAAAGGTCTTGGTTGAATGACGAGACGATTGCAGCATCGTAATGGCGGGGTCATCCCGTCGACAGCTTGCCGTACGTAGGGTGGAAGCGAACAAGCCGGCCACAGACGCGGACCGGTTTCTTTTGTGGGTGCGCCGCATCCGCCGGTTCCCGATGGGAATCGCCGCCAACTTATCGGAGGTTGTCATGAGGCATTATCGTCGGCCGTCACTGGTGATCGTTTGTTTGCTTGGTGGGATGCTCGCCGGCTCAGCGCTGGCCGATGACGACAAGCACAAGCATGGTCAGTCAGGCGCCATGGGGCAGTCGCCCGCCAGCATGAGCGCCCCAGCGGCGCCCCATCCCCCGGCGGCACATGCTCCGGGTCCGCAGTCGCCTGCTTCCCCGAATTCGCCTGCCACGCCCGACGTCATGGCTTCGCATATGGAGGAAATGGCAACGATGATGCGTGAACGGGGAAAGGCCATGGAAGCGATGGGCCGCCAGATGCAGGAGGGCAGCACGCAGATGCATCAGCAGGCCATGTCGATGAAGGCAGGAGACACGTCCACGCACAATGACATGGACATGTCCGCCGCGATGCAGCACATGGAACAGATGAAGAAGGATATGGAGAACTGCGAGCGGCAGATGCAGCAAGTCGATTCGACCATGCAGAAGATGGATTCGAGCATGGGCGGCGGCATGGCCAAGAAGAAGATGGGCCATATGTAGGAGGCGGCCGCTGTGTCGACGGAGAGCTTCATGGGGTGGAGGCGAATCGTTGCCCTGGCCGTGCTGGCGATGTCGCTGGCGTATGCTGCGGCCGGCGCTCAGACAACCGCCGATCCGCACGCTGTTCATCCACCGAACAAGACCAACAGCACGGCGGCCGCTGGAACGACAGCCGCGCAAGACAGCAGTTCGATGGGCGGCATGCCGATGGAACCCGCGCCGTCGGCTGACGCGCCGATGGGCGACGACGATCACGCTGACCAAGCCGCAAACATGGCGGCGCCGCAACCGGCTGTCGGGGGCGCATCGATGCAAGGCAGCAGCCCGATGCAGGGCATGCCGATGGGCACCCCACCCCCGGCTGACGCAGGCATGGGCGATGACGACCATGCCGCGCATCACCCTGACGCGGCTGGCGGCATGCCGGCTGCGGCAGGTGCGTCGATGGGCGGCTCCATGGGCGGCATGATGGACGACATGATGCGCGGCTGCCGCGGAGACGAGTGCGGTCGCGATCGGCGCCTCAACAAGCTGCTGTATCCCCAACTGATGGCTCTGCCGGACCTTCCGCCGGAGCGGCGTGCCAGCGTCGAGCAGCTCGCCCACCATCGGATGCACGAAGGCATCCAGCAGTTGGCGACCCTGTCGTCGGAGGCGTCGCATGCGGTTCAACGCAACGACTACGCCGGCTTGCAGGAGGCGTCTGATCGGATGCGCGTGGCCTGGGGCGAGTTTGACAGCGGCCTGTCGGCCTACCGCGCGCTGGCCGAAGGACAGGCGCCGCGCGGCATCGCGTTGGACTGGTTCCGTCGCGAAATGAATCTGACCGATCCCCTGACCACGGTCCCGGCGCACGGGGTCTTCGGCCTGTCGGGCTTTCACTACTTCACGATGGCGCTGCTGTCGGCTTTTGCCTTGCTGGGTGCGTGGATGTACGTCGCCCGCAACCGGCGTACGAACGCGGTGCTGGCCACGTTGCGCACGGGAGCACCGGCGTCTCCGGCGTCCTCCCCGGCACCGCGTGCCGGCGCATCGCCAGGCCCCGCGGTACAGGCACCTGCCGTTGCTTCGCCCGAAGGCGCCCCGCAGGCGCGCACGCCTGCGTCCACCACGGGCAGTTGGGTCGGCAAGCTGCGGGTCGCGCGCATCTTCCCGGAGACATCCCGGGTCAAGACGTTCCGCCTGGCACCCGTCGAGGGGACAGATGCCCTGCCTTTCGAGTTTGAGCCCGGCCAGTTCCTCACGCTCTCCGTGCCCTCGGAAGGGAAACAGGTCAAGCGCTCTTATTCGATCGCCTCATCGCCATGCTGCCATGGCTGGTGCGACTTGACCGTCAAGCACGAAAGCGGCGGCATCGTGTCCGGATACCTCCACGAACACGTCCAGGAAGGCGATCTGCTCGATGCGTCCGGCCCGTACGGCCGCTTCACCTTCCGCGGCGTCGAGTCCGACAGCGTCGTGCTCTTGGGGGGCGGTGTCGGCATCACGCCGTTGATGAGCTCGATCCGCTACCTGACCGACCAGTGCTGGAACGGCCGGATCGACCTGGTCTACGCCTGCAAGGACCTGGAGAACGTGATCTTCCATGACGAGCTGAACCAGCTTGCCCGTCGGCATCCGAACCTGCATGTGTCCATCGTGTTGAGTGAGGAGTCATCAGAGGAGTGGACCGGCGCACGCGGGTTCATCACCGCCGAACTGCTGGGGCAGATCCCCGAGATCCGCTCGCGCCGCATCCACCTGTGCGGTCCGCCGGTGATGATGGATGCGGTGCGCAACGAGCTGGGCAAGCTGGGCATCGATCCGGCGTCGATACACTCCGAGCTGTTCCTGAGCCCGCCCAAGCCGGCGACGCCCGAACCGGGCCAAGCCGGCGACACCGCTGCGGCCGTGACATGCCGCTTCGAGCGATCCGGGAAAAGGGCGCCGCTGATCGCCGGCCAGACCGTCCTCGAGGCCGCCGAAGAAGTCGGCGTCCCGATCGAGTACGCGTGCCAGCAGGGCTACTGCGGCATCTGCAAGGTGAAACTGCTCTCGGGCGAGGTCACCATGGCGGTGGACGACAGCCTGACCCCGCTCGACCGCTCGTCGGGGATGATCCTGGCCTGCCAGGCGAAAGCGTCGGCCGACATCTCGGTGGATGCCTAGATGGGCAGGCACGATCGCATCGCCGCGACGATCATCGTGTCGATGCTGGCGGTGCTGTGGCTGGGCTTCCTGGTACACCGCGCTCCGTTCTTCGCCGGTAGCCTGTGGGGTGGCGTGTTCGGCGTCGTGGGCGCCGCGTTCTTGCTGGTGCCGCTCGTCTACACCGTGGTCAAGCGCAGCGCCACGCTACGCCGCGCATTCACCCGCGAGCACAGCTTCGCCGCATTGCTGCAGGCGCACGTGTATTTCGGCCTGATCGGCGCGCTGCTGGCCATCATCCATAGCGGGCACAAGTTCCAGAGCGTGCTCGGGATCGCGCTGACGGCGTCGATGCTCCTGAGCGTGCTCACCGGGTTCATCGGCCAGCATTACCTGCGCTACGTCGCCGAGAACATCCGCGAGAAGAAGACACAGCTCGACGGCCTGTGGCGCCTCCTGGATGGGGCGTACTGGGCCTACGCGCAGGCGCCGGCAGGCGGCGCCGGCACGGCCAAGGCCGGCGCCGAACTGCTGCCGCTGGCGTCCGGCGCCGGCGACCTGCAGTACTCAATCCAGTTCCAGGAGCGGGTGCGCAAGCTGTTCACCGGCTGGCTGTCGGCGCACATCGCGTTCTCGATCGTCTTCTATCTCCTGCTGGCGCTGCACATTTGGGCCGGCATCTACTTCGGGCTGCGCTGGTTCAGATGAGTCGAAAGGGAACGATCATCGTCGCGCTGCTCGCGGTGCTGGCGTCGGTGGCAGCACTCGCGCTGTGGAAGGCGGTGCCGCAGACGCTGCACGTCGCGACGTGGCAGAGCATGGCCTCGCCTGGCCCACTGTCCAGCGCGCATGCGTTCCTGCAGGAGGATTGCGCGGCGTGCCACACGCCGGTCAAGGGGGTGCAGGATGCGACCTGCGTTGCCTGCCATGCCAACGAAACCGCCCTCCTGCAGCGGCAGCCGACGGCGTTCCATGCCGACATCGCCGAGACGAACAACTGCGTGGCCTGCCACAAGGAACATGACGCCGGTCGCAGCCTGCGCGGCATGGACCATGCGGCGCTGACCGACATCATCGTGCGATGGCTCGATCGTGCTCCGGAGCGCCACGAGGGCGCGCTGCTGCTCGCGCACGTGAAGGCGCACAGGCCAGAGGCGCTGCCCGGCAACGTCTCGCTCGCCAGCGGCATGACCTACAAGGAGACGCTGCTGGACTGCGCGAGCTGCCACAAGACCACGGACCCTCACGTCCAGGTGTTCGGAAACGATTGCGCGACATGCCACGGCACCGGCACGTGGTCGATCGCCGGGTTCAGGCATCCCTTGCCCAGTTCCACCGAGTGCGGCCAGTGCCATCTCGCGCCGCTCAGCCACTACAAGGAGCACTTCTCGATGATGTCCAAGCCGATTGCGGGTGTCCGGAATGCGCAGCCCGAGCAATGCTACCTCTGCCACCAGACCACGTCTTGGAACGACATTCGCGGGGTGGGCATCTACGACCACCATTGACCGGA
>PKDC01000021.1 GCA_002862435.1 Pseudomonadota bacterium
CTGCAACCTGAGGACAATGCGCCAGGAGAAAATGACAGCATTGCGCACTTGCACGATTTCTGTCACGGCAGCACACGAACCCTTTGGAGGCGTGGGTCTCATAAAGAAAGCAGAGAGCTCAATAACACAACAACCTGAGTTGTAGGAATACCGCTCAAGTCCCTCTGAAAGAACAGCCAACGAAAGAAAATAGCGCACGGCGTGTGTCCTGCGGCTAGACAAAATCTGATGGTCTGAGTTAACTTCCAACAAATTGAGAAGAGAATGGCACCACTGCCGTGAGGAACACCAGCCAGGCCAGCGGTGGCGGAAACTGGCCGGTCTGCCCGGCCCAGGCCATGGGCACGGCCCAGCCGAACGCCGCGCCCAGATAGACCTGGGGCAGATGGGTATAGCGCTTCATCAGTGGGTAGGTGGCGGCGAGGAAGGCCCCGCCGAAAGCGAGCAGCAGGGTGATGCGATTGCTCAGCAAGGCCAGCACCAGGGCCACCCCCATCAACAGGCCGAACAGAGCCAGCGCCTCCTGCGGCAGCACCCGCCCGGCTGCCAGCGGCCGGTCACGGGTGCGCTCGACGAAGGCATCGACATGCCGATCGAGGTAATCGTTGATGACGCACCCCGCCGAACGCATCACCCAGACCCCGGACACGAACACCGCCACCACACCCGCATTGGGCCGACCGTTACCCGCCAGCCACAGCGCCCACAGCATGGGCCACAGCAGCAGCAGGGCGCCGATCGGTCGATCCCAGCGCATCAACAGCGCGTATTGCCCCAGTCGGGCGCGCACCGTGGGCGCGTAGACCGGCCAGCGCTGCCACAGGCGGTCCAATCGATGCATGAGCGAATCGGGTTTACGGGGCGCGTTTGTCATGCAACACATCCAAAGCCGCAGGCAAAAAGAATTCACAAACCACCACCGCTGCCCCCGGCAGCGCGAACTGCGAGCGTCGTCCCCACACGACTCCGGGGGGCACGGCCAAGCCCCGACTCAAGGCCCGGTGGGCGATTGAGCCCGGTCGAAGACAGCCCAGCGCCATGGGGCCGCGCCGAACATCCGGATGGGCGAACAGCAGTTCACCCAGGGGACGGCTGCCCAGTCGCATCAAACCCCGCCAGCGACCTCGCGCCGCCGCCAACGGCAACAGGCTGCAGGCGTAGACCACGGGCTCCTCGCCGCAACACAGATAGACCTCGCGCAAACGCATCGGTGCTCCCACCGGCAGGCCCAGGGCGCGGGCATCGCGCCAGGCGAGCCGCGCGGGTGTCTCGGCCAGCACGCGCACAGCGAAGCGCTCGCCGCAACAGCCCCGCAGACGGACCGTCAAGGAACCGGTCTGCAACAGCGCGCCATGCCAGATCCGGGGCAGGCGCAGGCGACCGGCGGCCAGCGTCTGCCAGCGCACGGCGTCCATGCGTCCACGCAAGGGAACGCCCCCATCAGGCCCCGGCATAGCGGTCCGCCTCCTGTTGCCAGCGGTCAATCAAGCGCTCGGCCAACGCCGGATCCTCCGCCAACAGGCGATCCGCCTCGATCTGGGCCTGGGCCATCAGATCAGCGTCGGCCACCGGATCGGCCACGCGCCAGCGCCGCTCCCCGGTCTGCCGGGTGCCCAGCCACTCTCCGGCCCCGCGCAGCTCCAGATCCCGGCGGGCAATCTCGAAGCCGTCCTGAACCTCGCGCAAGGTCTCCAGGCGCGCGCGCGCCGTCAGCGACAGCGGCCCCTCATACAACAGCACGCAACTCCCCGGCGCCGTCCCCCGCCCGACCCGGCCGCGCAACTGGTGCAACTGGGCCAAGCCAAAGCGCTCGGCGTTCTCCACCACCATCACCGTGGCCTTGGGCACATCCACCCCTACCTCGATCACCGTGGTGGCCACCAGCACATCCAGCGCGCCCTGAGCGAAGGCCGTCATCGCGGCTGCGCGCTGCGCACTACCCAGTCGGCCATGGACCAATCCCAGGCGCAGGTCAGGAAACGCCTCGCCCAGGCGCGCAAACAGCGCCTCCGCCGCCTCTCCCTGCGCTTGCTCCGAATCCTCGATCAAGGGACAGACCCAATAGACCTGGGCACCCATCCGACAGGCCGCACGCACCCGTTCCGCCACTTCATTGCGCCGACGGGCCGGCAACACCACCGTGCGCACGCCCGCCCGCCCCGGCGGCATGGCGTCGATGACCGAGACGTCCAGATCCGCAAACAGGCCCATGGCCAGGGTGCGGGGAATGGGCGTCGCCGTCAGCACCAGCTGATGGGGCGCGAATCCGCTGCCCTTTTCCTGCAGCGCCAAGCGCTGCTGTACGCCGAAGCGATGCTGCTCGTCCACCATGACCAGTCCCAGGCGGCCAAAGCGCAACCAGTCCTGGAACAGCGCATGGGTACCCACCACCAGTGCCGGCTGGTCGGTTGCGAGCATGGCCGCTACTGCCCGGCGCGCTGGCGCGCCCAATCGGCCCAACAACGCCAGCGGCTCGATCCCGGCAGGCGCGAACCAGCGGTGGAAATTCTTCACGTGCTGCTCGGCCAGCAATTCGGTAGGCGCCATCAGGGCCACCTGCCAGCCCCCACCCAAGGCCATTGCCGCCGCCAGGGCCGCGACCGCCGTCTTGCCCGATCCCACATCCCCCTGCACCAGACGCAACATGGGAATCGGTCGGGCCAGGTCGGCCCGCACTTCTTCCAGCACGCGCCGCTGGGCCGCTGTCAGGGCAAAACCAAGCGCCGCTTCCACCCGATCGCCGATCCCGTCCGCATCGACCACCGCCGGCGCCACCTGAGACCGGGCCCGGTAGCGGCGCCGCCGCAAAACCAACTGATCCGCCAGCAACTCCTCCCAGGCCAAGCGCCGGCGCGCCGGATGTCCCACCGCCTGCACGGATTCAATCTGCTGAGGCAGAGGCGCATGCAACACGTGCAATGCCTCCTCCAGCGCCATCAGCCCCAAGGCGTGGCGGCGCGCAGCGGGCAAGGTCTCTCCCAGCCCCACTGCGGGCAATCGCGCCAGCAGACCCGCCACCGCGCTGCGCAACCGATCCTGGGAAACGCCTGCCACGGTGGGATAGATCGCCAAGGCGCGCTTGGGAAGCGGTTGTCCCAACTGCACCAGGCGGCAACTGGGGTGCGTCATTTCGAAGCCATACACCCCGGCCCGCACCACGCCATGGCAGCGCAACCGCGCTCCGACCTGCCATGTCTTGCGCTGGGCCAGCACCACCCGGAAAAACCGCACATCGATGACGCCGCGCCCATCGCCCAGACGCAGCCACAGCCCCGGCCGCCGACCGGGGGCGGCCTGCACCTGCAGGATCTCCCCTTCGATTAGTGTCGGCGCGCCCGGACGCAGCGCATCCAAGGCCGTTAGCCGGGTGTGATCCTCATAACGCAGGGGCAGATGGAATAGCAGTTCGTGGGGCTGGCGCAGGCCCAGGCGGGCGACCAGCTGCCTCAAGGCTGCGTCGGCAGGCTGCACGGCGCGCGCCGCGCGCGCGGCGGCCTGGGAATCGCGCTCAGCCATGCGGGTCTAGACGAGACACACTGCCTCGATTTCAATCGCCGCGCCGCGCGGCAAGGCGGCCACACCCAGTACGGCGCGGGCCGGATAAGGCGCCTGGAAATACGCCGCCATCAGTGCGTTCACCGCCGCGAAATGGGACAGGTCAACAAGATAAACCGTCACTTTCACGACGCGATCCAGATCGCTGCCGCCCGCTCGGGCCACCGCGACGAGATTGTCCAGCACCCGGCGCGTCTGGATCTCGATTGAACCCGCCACCAGCTCGCCGCTGGCAGGATCAAGGGGAATCTGGCCGGACAGGAACAGCAAGCCTCCCGCGCGGACGGCCTGGCTGTAGGGGCCGATGGCCTGGGGCGCATCAAGCGTCTGGATGGCAGTACGGGTCATAGGGAACTCCCGAGACAGGCCCCCATTATGACCGATGATCGCTCAGGATTTGCCGCGCGTGACCCGGATCACGCACGTCATGGCGTGCAAGTGGCGCAGGATGCGGGCCAGATGCAGCCGGTCGCGCACGGTGAGGGTGAACACCAGGGAGGCGGTGTGACCATATTTCTCATCGACTGTCACATGCTCGATGTTGGCATCCATGCGGGCCATTTCGGCGGTGATCTGGGCCAGTACGCCGCGTTGGTTGGTCGCTTCCATGCGGATCTCGACGGAAAACTCGCGATCCGGATGATCCGCCCACTGCACATCGATCCACTTGTCCGGGTGCTTGCGGTACTCGCTCAGGTTCCGGCAACTCTGGGTATGGATGACGATGCCCCGCCCACTGCTGAGGAAGCCCAGAATGCGATCGCCGGGAATGGGATGGCAGCAGCGTCCGAAGGTGACCACCAGGCCTTCGGTCCCCTGAATCGCCAGGGCGGCGCGATCCCCTGTGGCGGACGAGGCGTCGAGGTCCGAACCCAGTCCGGCGTGCTGGACCAGTCTGCGGGCCACCAGCGGTGCCATGTGCTCGCCCAGCCCCACGGCCTGCAACAGCGCATCCAGACTGCCCAGCCCCAGATCCGCCAGCACCCGCTCCCAAACCGTGCTGTCAATCTGGTCCAGCACCACCCCATAGGCTGTCAGGGCGCGCGCCATCAAGCGATGGCCCAAGGCCACGGCCTCCTCGGTTTTCAGGTTCTTGAGGTAATGGCGAATGTTGGCGCGCGCGCGCGCGGTAATGATGAAATTGAGCCAGGCCGGGTTGGGCAGAGCGGATTCGGAGGTCAGGATTTCCACCGTCTGGCCATTGCGCAAAGGCGTGCTCAGCGGCACCACACGGCGGTCCACCTTGGCCGCAGCGCAACGGTTGCCAATGTCCGTATGCACCGCGTAGGCGAAATCCACCGGCGTGGCGCCCACCGGTAGCCGCATGATGCGACCCTTGGGGGTGAAGACATAGAGTTCGTCGGGAAACAGGTCGCCCTTCACGCTCTCCAGAAATTCCTGGGAGCTGCCCACCCGCTTTTGCATTTCCAGGATGCTGTGCATCCATTCGCGCGCGCGGTCCTGGGTGCCGCCCGGCGCGGTTTGCTCCGTGAAGGGGTATTGCCAGTGCGCGACCACACCCACCTCGGCCAGCAAGTCCATTTCCCGGGTGCGGATCTGCAATTCGATGGGCACCCCATGGGGGCCAAACAGTACGGTATGCAGGGACTGATAGCCGTTGACCTTGGGGATGGCGATGTAATCCCGGAACCGCCCCGGCACCGGCTTGTAGACGCTGTGCGCAACACCCAGGGCGCGGTAGCAATCGTCCACACGCTCCACCTGGACGCGGCAGGCATAAATCTCGGCCAGTTCGCTGAACGTCGTTTCGCGATTGCGCAAGCGCAGATAGAGGCTGTAAAGGTGCTTGTCGCGCCCCACCACCTGTGCCACGACGTTCTCCCGGCCCAGCGCGGCCCCCAGCGCCACCTCCACCTGATCCAGCACACGCTTCCGATTACCCCGTGCGCGTTCGACCAATTCGGCCAACACCCGATAACGGAAGGGATACAAGGCCGCAAAGCTCAGATCTTCAAGCTCGCACCGAAGGGCGTTCATGCCCAGGCGATTGGCGATGGGCGCATAGAGCGTCAAGGTCTCGCGGGCGATGCGGCGCCGCTTGTCCGGTCGCATCACGTCCAGCGTACGCATGTTGTGGAGCCGGTCGGCCAGCTTGATGAGCATGACGCGGATGTCCTGGGACATCGCCAGCATCATCTTGAGAAAGTTTTCGGCCTGGGCCTCGGCCTTGGACTTGAACTGGATCTGGGTCAGCTTGCTGACACCATCCACCAGTTCGGCCACCTCCGGATCGAAGCGCTGGACAATGTGCTCCTTCGCGGTGGGCGTATCCTCGATCACATCATGGAGCAAGGCCGCCATGATGCTGCGGTAATCCAGGCGCATCATGGCCAGAATGCGTGCCACGGCAACGGGATGCGATATATAGGGCTCGCCGTTCAGCCGAATCTGTCCGGCGTGGGCTTCCATGCCAAACGTACAGGCGCGAACCACCTCGGCGATCTGGCTCTCATCCAGATAGCGTTGCAGCTCGTGGATCAGCTGCGGATAGCCGGGAATGTCGAGCAGTCCGACGGATCCATCCCGGTCGATGCGTTCACTGACATCCAGGGACATGGGCTTGGGGTCCCGGGCCCCCTTTACACGTCACCCGGCGCCGGGACTTCAGTCACCGGCTCAGGGATCAGTTCGCCCGGCTCCAGATCGTCGATGGCGCCCAGTTGGGGAAAATGGCGCACCAGGGGAATCTCCTTCTCTTTCAGGATCTCCCGCGTCACGTTGCCATTGGCGATTTCACGCAGGGCCAGCACCGTCGGCTTGTCGTTGTCCCAGTCCAGAAACGGCTCCACGCCACGCACCAACTGGCGCGCCCGTTTGGCTGCCACCAAGACCAACTGGAATCGATTGTCCACATTGGACAAACAGTCCTCGACCGTCACTCGAGCCATGATTCATACCTCCGCAACCGCCCCAGGGCGGATGCCATCGCAGACCACAATAAAGACGTCCCATCCCCGCCACCCCTTCGGGCGACCTTTCATCAAAGCCGGATGGATTTGGATTCCAGTGTATGCCAAGCGCGAAAATCAGGCCAGCAGCTCGGCCAACAAGGCGCCACGACGCGCCGCCTGCACGGGGGTGCGGCAGCGGGAAGCGCGCACGACGGCCTTCAGTTCGGCCACCGCCTGATCGAAGACGTCGTTGACCACCAGATGATCAAATTCAGCGTAATGGCGCATTTCTTCCACCGCCAGGGCAAGGCGATGCGCGATGACCTCGGATGCATCCGTGGCCCGACCGCGCAATCGGCGCGCCAATTCCTCGCGCGAAGGGGGCAGGATGAAGATGCTCACACACTCCGGGATGACCCGGCGCACTTGCTGCGCGCCCTGCCAATCGATTTCCAGGATGAGATCCTCTCCCGCCGCCAGCCGCTCGGCGACCGCCCCGCGGCTGGTTCCGTAGCAGCGCCCGAACACTTCCGCATGTTCGAGAAACGCGCCTTCGGTGACCATGTGCTGGAATGTCGCGGGGTCGACGAAATGATAGTCCCGGCCATCCACTTCCCCCGCTCGCGGCGCGCGGGTGGTGTGGGAGACGGAAAACGCCAGCCCCGGCACCTCGGCCATCAGCGCCTGAACCAGACTGGTCTTGCCCGCCCCGGAGGGCGCCGCAATGACGAAAAGACTGCCGCCGCCCATGACCTTCACTCCACGTTCTGGATCTGCTCGCGCATCTGCTCGATCAGGACCTTGATCTCGATGGCGGCCCGGGTAATCTCGGTATCCTGGGACTTGGAGCCCAGGGTATTGGCCTCGCGATTGAACTCCTGCAACAGGAAATCCAGCCGCCGCCCGATGGGCTCGGCGCGCGCCAGGGTCGCCGCCCATTCGACCAGGTGGCTGTCGAGCCGATCCAGTTCCTCGGCCACATCCATGCGCTGGGCCAGGAACAACAGCTCCTGTTCCAGCCGTCCCGGCTCGGTTTCCACTCCCAGCTCGGCCAGGCGTGCCAGCAACTTTTCGCGCGCTGCCCCGCGCACCTCCGGCAGTCGCGCCCGCACCTGGGCCACCCAGTGGGCAATGCTTGCCGCCCGCTCCCGCAAGCCCGCCGCCAGACGCTCGCCTTCACGGCGCCGCGCCAGCGTCAGCGCCGCCAAGGTTTCCTTCAACAGCGCCAGCGCCTCCTGTCCCAAGGCTTCCAGGTCCAGCGGGGATTCCTGAACCACGCCGGGCCAGCGCAGAATTTCAATCACACTCACAGGCGCGGGAAATTCAGTCGACAACTGGGCACAGAGTCGCCCCAGGCCATCCATCAATGTGCTGTTGAGAGTCAGGTTCTGGCCCTGCCCCGGATCTCGTGTAAAACGCAGCTGGGCCTCTAGCTTGCCCCGCCGGATGCCCGCCACCAGTACCTCGCGCACCGCCGGCTCCAGCGCACGCCATTCCTCCGGCAGGCGCGGCGTCATTTCCAGATAGCGGTGGTTGACGGTCCGCAGCTCCCAGGTCAGCCGGCCTTCCGGCAAGGCGCGTTCCGCGCGGGCAAAACCCGTCATGCTGGCAATCATCTGTTTCTCCATGCCGCCGGTCCGTTCCCGGCAGGGCGGGAAAGGCCGGAGCGGTATACTGTCGCGCAGAGGGCGGCCAACACCGGCTGCCCCGCCCATTCAAACCGACAAGGATACCCGAATGCGCCCCAGCGGCCGAAACCCCGACCAGTTGCGACCCATCCTGCTGCAGCGTCAGTTCACCCGCCATGCCGAAGGTTCGGTGCTGGTCGGATTCGGGGATACGCGGGTGATCTGCACCGCCAGCGTGCAGGAATCGGTTCCCGGCTTCCTGCGCGGCAAGGGGCGCGGCTGGGTCACCGCCGAATACGGCATGCTCCCTCGGGCCACCACCAGCCGCTCGGATCGTGAAGCCGCGCGCGGAAAACAGACCGGACGGACCCAGGAAATACAGCGCCTTATCGGCCGCGCCCTGCGGGCGATCGTCAACACCGAGGCCCTGGGCGAGCGCACGATCATCCTCGACTGCGACGTGATCCAGGCCGATGGCGGCACCCGTACTGCGGCCATCACCGGCGCCTATGTCGCCCTGCACGACGCCATGCGCCAGTTGGAGCGGCGCCGGGCACTGGCGCGCTTTCCGCTGCATGGGCAGGTCGCCGCAGTCTCCGTCGGCATCTACCGCGGCACACCGGTCCTGGACCTGGACTACGCCGAAGACGCCGAAGCCGAAACCGACATGAACGTGGTGATGAACGAGGCTGGCGGATACATCGAGCTGCAGGGCACGGCGGAGGGCCATGCCTTCCGTCCTGAAGAACTGGCCGACATGCTGGACCTGGCGCGCGGCGGGATTGCGCAACTGCTGGAAGCCCAGCGTCAGGCCCTGGCGGAGGATCCAGCGTGCCGCGCGAAGTAATCCTGGCCACTGGCAATGCGGGCAAGCTGCGGGAATTTCAGGGCTTGCTCGCGCCCCTGGGTTGGACGCTGATCTGCCAGAGCGAGCGCGGGGTCGTGCCCGCCGTGGAGGATGGCCTGACGTTTGTGGAGAACGCCCTGGCCAAGGCCCGGGCCGCCAGCGCCCAGACTGGCCTGCCGGCACTCGCCGATGATTCCGGGCTGGTGGTGGATGCCCTGGATGGCGCGCCCGGCGTGCATTCGGCCCGCTATGCCGGTGCCGAGGCCAGTGATGCCGACAATATCGCCCGCCTGCTCGTGGCGCTGGCCGATACGCCGGAAGCCGAACGCCGCGCGCACTTCCATTGCGTCCTCGTCTATCTGCGCCATGCCGGGGATCCCGCGCCGCTGATCGGTCAAGGGCGATGGGATGGTTGCATCGTGGAAGCGCCGCGGGGGACGGCAGGCTTCGGCTACGATCCCGTCTTCTGGGTTCCGGAGCGGGGTTGCAGCGCGGCCGAGCTGGACGCCATGGAGAAAAACCGCCTCAGCCACCGCGCCCAAGCACTCAACGCACTGCGGAGTCAGTGGACCGGCACCGACCACTGAGCGCCCGATGCACCCCCAAGGACTGATCACCCCGCCGCCCCTGGCCGTTTACGTGCACCTGCCGTGGTGTGTGCGCAAATGCCCCTACTGCGATTTCAATTCCCATGCGCGCAATCCGGCGCTCATCCCCGAAACCGATTACCTGGCCGCTCTGGAAGCGGACCTGCGGCAAGACCTGGCCTTGCTGGGCCCACCACGCCCGGTGCAGAGCGTCTTCTTCGGTGGCGGCACGCCAAGCCTGTTTTCAGCCTCGGCCATCGGCCAGATCATCCACAGCCTACGCGCCCACCTGCCTTTTGCGCCCGATGCGGAGATCACGCTGGAGGCCAATCCCGGCACCTTCGAGCAGGCCCGTTTCGCCGGCTACCGCGAAGCCGGCGTCAATCGACTCTCGCTGGGGATTCAAAGCTTCAATGACCGCCACCTCAAGTCCCTGGGCCGCATTCATGGGGGCAGCGAGGCCCTGCGTGCGGCCCATGCGGCCCGCGAGCTGGGTTTTTCCGGTCTCAATCTGGACCTGATGTACGGACTGCCCGGGCAAACCGAAACCGAGGCACTGGAGGATGTCGATCAGGCGCTGGCGCTGAATCCAAACCACCTGTCGCACTATCAGCTCACGCTGGAACCCAACACGCCCTTCGCCATCCGGCCGCCCACCCTGCCAGTGGGAGAAACGCTGTGGCGCATGGAGCGGCGCTGTCGGGTCCGGCTGGCGCGAGCCGGTTTCCGCCAATACGAGGTGTCGGCCTTTGCCCGGCCTGGGCATGCCTGTCGACACAATCTCAATTACTGGACCTTCGGGGACTATCTGGGGCTTGGGGCAGGGGCCCATGGCAAATTGACCGATCCCGGCTCAGGGCAGATCTGGCGGACGCGCAAACACGCTCACCCTCAACGCTATCTGGCCACCGCCAAAGGTCCGGAGCGACTGGCCGAGCACGCCGCTGTAGCGCCCATGATGCGACCGCTGGAGTTCCTGATGAATGCCCTGCGGCTGACCGACGGATTCAGGCCGGAACTCTATGCGCGGCACACCGGCCTGGATCCGGCCGCGCTGCTGAGCAAGCTGGCGCCGGCCTTGGCCGATGGCTTGCTGCGGTTGCAGGGCGGCAGCCTGATGCCAACCCCCCGCGGGATGGCCTTGGTCAACGAATTGCTGTTGCCGTTCTTGGGTGATGAATCATCGCCATCCGCCTGAGCAGCGTCGAAAAACCGCCCGGCGCCCCCTGTTTTTCCCCAGCTTATGCACAGGATGGACCAAATCCAGGGGTTGACTTTTTTCGCTTCACAAAGCTTTCAACAAAATCAATAAATAAAAACAACTTATTGAAAAATAATGATTTTAAGAAAACGGTCATTTTATGACCAGGGGACCGAAACCCTTGTTTCTTGCGGCTTTCCACACCTTGCCCGCGCCTTGCCCACAAGATTATCCACAGGCAATGTGGACAACCCGCAGGCCCCCGCTGATGACCCTCAACTACCGTGTTCCTCCACAGGTGGGCTATCCTTGGCTCTTCGACCGTATTCCCCCACCCCTGGATTTCCATACGATCCGCATGCGTGCCGATGCCATTCTTCTCATGGCCAAAGCGGTCCTTCGCATTGAGGCCGCAGCCGTTGCAGCCCTCATCGACCGGATCGGCGAGGACTTCCTGCAGGCCTGTGAACTGCTGCTCGGCTGCCAGGGCCGGGTGGTTGTCATGGGCATGGGCAAATCCGGCCATATCGCGCGCAAGATCGCCGCCACGCTGGCCAGCACCGGCACGCCCGCGTTTTTCCTTCACCCAGCGGAGGCCAGCCATGGCGACCTGGGGATGGTGACCCGGGCCGATGTGGTGATTGCGCTGTCGAATTCCGGCGAAACCCAGGAGATTCTGGCCATCGTCCCGCTCCTCAAGCGCCAGGACATACCGCTCATTTGCATGACCGGCCAGCCCCACTCCAGCCTGGCGCGCGTCGCAAGCGTGTGTCTGGATATCGCCGTGGATCAGGAAGCCTGCCCGCTGGGCCTGGCGCCAACTGCAAGTACCACCGCAGCGCTCGCCATGGGAGATGCGCTGGCCATCTCCCTGCTGGAATCGCGGGGCTTCACCGAAGCGGATTTCGCGCGTTCCCATCCGGGCGGCACACTGGGCAAGCGCTTGCTGTTGCGGGTGGAAGACCTGATGCATCGGCCGCCCCGCGTGCCGCAGGTCGCCTTGGGCACATTCCTGGGGGATGCCTTGCTGGAAATGACGCGGCAGGGCTTGGGCATGACCACGGTGGTGGACGCCCAGATGCGCCTGCAGGGCATTTTCACGGATGGCGACCTGCGCCGCGCCCTGGCTGATGCCGTTGACCTGCAGCGAACGCCCATTGAAGCGGTCATGACTCGGCATGGAACCACGCTCGCCCCCGACGCGCTGGCCGTGGAGGCGCTGAATGTCATGGAAGCGCACAAGATCACCGCACTGGTGGTGGTGGATGACACAGATCGCGTCATCGGCGCCCTGCACATGCACGATCTGCTGCGGGCCGGCGTGGTATGACGCAGACAACGGAACTGCTTGCGCGGGCGCGGCGCATCCGGCTGGTGGTGTTCGACGTGGATGGCGTCCTCACCGATGGCCGCCTGTACTTTTCCCCCGAAGGGCCGGAGATGAAGGTGTTCCATGCCCGCGACGGCTTGGGAATCAAGCTGCTGGCACGCCATGGCATCGCCGTTGCCGTCATATCCGGACGCGAATCCCCGGTGGTGGCACGCCGCATGGATGCCTTGGGCGTAACCCATGTCTATCAGGGTCAAGACGAGAAGCTGCCGATCCTGCACCAGCTGCTGAGCGAACTGACGCTTCCATCTGAGAGCTGCGCCTATGTGGGGGATGATGTGATTGATCTGCCTCCCATGGCACTTGCGGGCCTCGCCTGCGCCGTAGCCGACGCCCATCCTGCAGTGCGCCGCGCCGCGCATTGGGTCACCCAGGCCGGCGGCGGACAAGGCGCAGCGCGCGAGGTCTGTGACCTGATCTTGGCGGCCCAGGATGCCCTGCCGGCCGACTGGCGTCCGGCGCCGTGAATCGGGTGATCCGCCGCCCATGGGGCTTCCTGCTGCCATTGGGGGCCTTGGCCGCATTCCTGGTATTCAATCCCCTGCGGGAGGATAGAGACACGGACGCGGAAAACGGCAACCAACAGGCGGATTACGAGCTCCATGGCTCCCGTATCGACCGACTGGATGATGCGGGTCAGCTATCCCTGCGTTTGTTCACCAAGATGGCAAGCCATCTTCCATCGCTTGCGGGAACCACACTGACCGAGGTGACCTTGTTACAGCCTAATGAACAGGCCGTCCCCAATCGCTTGCAGGCGCCGAGCGGCTTTATCCCCGACGATCAAAGCCTGCCCATGCGACTCGCCGCCCCGGTCCGGATCGAGATCCAGGATCATCACGCGGGTCTGCCGTGGCGGCTTGAGACCGGCGAACTGGAATACCGAAGCCAAACCCAGCAGCTCCATTCCAGCGCTCCGGTTACCTTGACGCAAGGCGACAACCGGCTTGCAGCACAGGGGATCGATGCCGACCTGAGGCAAGGACAGGTCATCCTGCTGGGCCAGGTGAGGGCGCGATATGTTCCGTAAAGCTGACAACGCACGATCCATCCTGGCGGCGTTTCTGCTTGGCCTGAGCGGCCTCATGGCATCGCCACTGGCGGCGGCGCCGCCGGTGGATCTGCCCATCCAGATCGAAGCGGATCGGGCCGAACTGGACCAAGGACAACGCCAAAGCATTTTCGTCGGCAATGTCCGGATCACCCAGGGAGCCGCCGTATTCACTGGCGAACGGGTGACCCTGAGTCACATGGCCCGTGGCGCACCCCAACACATCGAGATCACCGGCAATCCGGCTCACTTCAGTCAGCCGGCCGACGCGGGCAACCCCGCCATGGAGGCGAAGGCCCAAACCATGCGTTACCAGTCGGAGTCAGGCCAGCTCGAATTGAGCGGCGAAGCCTGGATACGCCAGGGCAGCGATGAAGTGTCCGGCAACCGACTGGTCTACGATCGGCGCAACCAGCGCATCCTGGCGACCAGCGAGGATGGCGGCGAGGATCGGGTGCGCATCACGATTCAGCCGCGCTCCGGTTCAGGCCCCACCGCGCCATGAGCAGCATCCTCCAGGCCGAAGCGTTGACCAAACGCTATCGCGGCCGATCCGTGGTGAATCGGGTCTCGCTGCAGGTCCAGGCCGGGGAAGTCGTCGGCCTGCTGGGACCCAATGGCGCCGGCAAGACCACCATGTTCTACATGATGGCGGGACTGGTCAGCGCTGACGAGGGGCGCATCCTGCTCGACGGCGAGGACATCTCGGCGTTGCCGATCCATCTCCGGGCCCGCCGCGGCATCGGCTATTTGCCCCAGGAAGCCTCCGTATTCCGCCGCCTGACCGTGGCCGAGAATCTACTCGCGGTCCTCGAGCTACGCCCCGGCCTTTCGGCACTGGCACGCCAGCAACGTTGCAACGCCCTGCTGGAAGAGTTCCACATTGCCCATCTGCACGATTCGCGCGGCATGAGCCTCTCGGGTGGGGAACGGCGGCGCCTGGAAATCGCCCGGGCGCTGGCCGCCGAACCACGATTTATCCTGCTGGATGAGCCTTTTGCCGGCGTCGATCCCATCTCGGTGGTCGATATCCAGCGCATCGTCATGCATTTGAGCAATCGCCAGATCGGCGTGCTGATCACCGATCACAATGTCCGTGAGACACTCCATATTTGCCAGCGCGCCTATATCCTTAACGAAGGCGGGGTGATTGCCCAAGGTGAGCCCGAGCACATCCTGGCCGATAAGACGGTCAGGGAGGTTTACCTGGGCCAGGCTTTCCAGCTCTGAACCCCGTTGTTTCAGCCGTGTCACGTCCCGCCGCAAGGGAGTAGAATTTGAACGCAATGATTTCCGCCAACTGCTCACTCAACTCATGAAGCAGACTCTGCAACTCAAGCTGGGCCAACGTCTGACCATGACGCCCCAACTGCAACAGGCGATCCGTCTGCTGCAGCTCTCCTCGATCGAACTGCAGCAGGAAATCCAAACCGTCCTTGATAGCAACTTGATGATCGAGAACGGTGAAGCAGAGGGGAGCGAAGAGGCCGACGGCGAGTACGCCGAAACACCCACCGATTCCCTGGCCGCTCCGGAGACGCCAGCCGAATCCCTGGAGGAAGGCGGCGGTGACGATTTCGACGCGGCCTGGGAGGATCCCTGGTCCCAGGGCGACGAAGGCAGTGGGGGCGGCAGCGGGGAAGCCTGGGACTTCAACCAGACGCCCAGCCAGGAAGGCGGCGAGTTGCGTGACCATTTGCTGTGGCAAATGCGCCTGACCACCTTTTCCGATACCGACCAAGCCATTGCCCTGGCCATCATCGACGCCATCAGCGAGGATGGCTACCTGACCGAATCGCTGGAAGCCTTGGCCGCTGAACTGGGCCCTGATCTGGTCACGGATACCGGGGAGATCCAAACGGTCCTGCAACGCATCCAACGCTTTGATCCCCTCGGGGTGGGCGCCCGCGACCTACGCGAAGCCCTGCTGTTGCAGTTGCAAGCGCAAGCTCCCAGCGCAGGACTTTGCGTGGCCTGCGCCCTCGTCGAGCAACACCTGGATCTGCTGGCCGCACGGGATTTCGCCACCCTGCAGCGACGCCTGAAAATCACAGAGGAAGAATTGAAAGCGGCGGTGGAATTGATCCAGCGGCTCAATCCCCGTCCCGGCGCCCAGATTTCCCAAAAAACCGCCGGCTACGTGATTCCGGATGTGATCGTCCGCCGTTCCGGCACAGGCTGGCGCGTGGACCTGAATGCCGAAACCACCCCAAGGCTGCGCATCAACCGGCTCTATGCCTCCCTGATCAAGCGCGCCGATCACAGCCGCGACAATGAAACCATGCGCCAGCACCTACAAGAGGCGCGCTGGTTTCTGAAGAGCCTGCAAAGCCGCAACGAAACCCTGTTCAAGGTCGCCTGTAGTATTGTCGAGCGCCAACAGGCCTTCTTCGATCATGGCGAGGAAGCCATGCAACCCATGGTGCTACGCGAGGTCGCCGAAGCCGTGGGCATGCACGAGAGCACCATCTCCCGGGTGACCAACCAGAAATATATGCACACCCCGCGCGGCATCTTCGAATTCAAATATTTCTTTTCCAGCCACGTGGCCACCGTGGATGGCGGTGAATGCTCCGCCACAGCCATCCAGGCCATGATCCGCAAACTCATCGCCGGCGAAAATCCGCGCAAGCCCCTGAGCGACAGCAAACTCACCGAACTGCTGCTCAATGATGGAATCAACGTGGCCCGTCGCACGGTCGCGAAATATCGGGAGTCCATGTCCATTCCGCCTTCGAACGAACGCAAGCGGCTCGTCTGAAGGCTTTCAGCATCCAAGGAGACCGCTGCATGAAAATCGACGTTACGGGCCAGAACATTGAAATCACATCGGCTATCCGGCAATACGCCGCGGAAAAGCTGGAACGTATCCAACGCCATCTCGATCACGCCATCGAGGCCCACATGGTGCTACGGGTGGAAAAGGAGCGGCACCACGCTGAAGCCAAGATCCCGGTCAACGGCGGCGCCCTGTTCGCGGATGCCACCAGCGAGGACATGTACGCGGCCATTGACGCCTTGGCCGACAAACTGGACCGCCAAGCCCTGCGCTACAAGGACAAGCACACCGACCATCACCCGCGGGAAGCCCGCAAATCCGAGCTCCATAGCGAATGACACCGCACGGCCGCGCCAGCCTGATCTCGCGGCTGGCGCGGCCTTTGCACTGAAGCCTGTATATGCTTCCAGTGGCGCAATGATCCTGAGGTGGGATGCTTGTGAAACTGTTGATCCTGAGCGGCCTGTCCGGCGCTGGAAAGAGCGTGGCCCTCCATATGCTGGAGGATCTGGGCCTTTATTGCGTCGACAACCTCCCGCTTTCACTGCTTGAATCCCTGGTGGACGCCTTCTCCCGCAGCGGCGACTTCTCCGCCCAGAAGGTCGCCGTGGGAATCGATGCCCGTTCCCGGGCGCCCGAACTGGACACCTTTGCCCTGTGCCTCGAGCGCTTGGAACAGCGGGGCGTGGAGGTGGAGACGCTCTTCCTCCAGGCCGAAACAGAGACTTTGCTCAAACGCTACAGCGAAACCCGGCGCCGCCACCCCCTGAGCAGCCCCCAAACCGCATTGGCCGAAGCCATCGAACAGGAACGTCAACTGCTCAGTCCCATCGCGGAACGCGCGGACCTGGTCCTCGACACCAGCCTGACCACCATGCATCAGCTGCGGGACCTCATTCGGCACCGCATCCATGGCCGCGAAGGCCTGTTTTCACTCATGTTCCAGTCGTTTGCCTTCAAGCAAGGTGTCCCCTCCGACGCCGATTTCGTGTTCGATATCCGCTGCCTGCCGAATCCGCACTGGCAACCGGGACTGCGTCCATTGACCGGCCTGGATGCAGCAGTCGCCGCATACCTGGAAACCGCGCCCCTGACCCACGACCTGTTCGACGACATTCGCCAATTCCTTGAACGCTGGCTGCCCCGTTTCGAGACTGAAAACCGCAGTTACCTCACCGTGGCCATCGGCTGCACCGGCGGCCAGCACCGCTCGGTTTACATGGCCGAACGACTCAAAGCCCACTTTGCCCAAACCCACCCCAAGGTTCTGGTCCGCCACAGCGGAATAGCTATCTAGCAAGTTGCATGCCCATTTTCGCTATTCACGCTGGACCCACACCAATTTTTGCCCTTACAATAACGGTCATTCCTCTCTCCGCCTTGATGGCCCGGAGAACACCTCGTGCGCAAACTGGAGCTGGGCGATGTCCGACACCGACCGTTCCGAAAACCAGCAGCTTCGCACCACGGCCCTGCGTGATGCGCTGAACAGCGGCGCCTCCCAAAACGCTCGGCGCCTCCTGCAAACCCTGCATCCGGCGGAAATCGCCGCCCTGCTCGAGTCCACTCCCTCTCCGGAACGCGAGCTCATCTGGAATCTCGTCCCTGCGGAGGAGGATGGCGAAGTCCTGCTCCATGTGAACGACGCCGTTCGCAGCGCCTTGATTCGGCACATGGATCCCGCGGAGCTGGTCGCGGCCACCGAGAATCTCGACCTGGATGACTTGGCGGACCTCATCAATGACCTGCCCCAGGCCGTCACGCGGCGCTTGCTGCAAGCCATGGACCAGCAAGAGCGACTGCGCCTGGAAGCCGTGCTGTCCTATCCCCCGGAGAGTGCCGGCGGGTTGATGAACCCGGAAGTCACGACCGTGCGCCCGGACGTGGCACTGGATGTCGTCATTCGTTATCTGCGCTTCAAGGCAGAGCTGCCCGACCAAACCGACCAGCTGGTGGTCGTGGACCGGTATGGACACTATGTCGGGGTGTTGCCGCTGCAGACCCTACTGGTCAGCGACCCTGATCAGACGGTTGCCGAGGTGATGGATACCGAAGCAGAACCCATCGCCGTCGATCTGCCCGCTCGCAAGGTGGCCCAGCGTTTTGCCGATCGCGACCTGCTCTCGGCGCCGGTGGTCAATTCCGACGGTCAAGTCATTGGACGAATCACCATTGATGACGTGGTGGACGTGATCCGGGATGAAAGCGAACACTCGTTGATGAGTCAGGTCGGTTTGGACGAGGAGGAGGATATGTTTGCGCCCGTCCTCGTCAGCTTCCGCCGCCGTACCGTGTGGCTGGGCATCAATCTGATCACGGCCTTCATTGCCTCGGCGGTGGTGGGCCTGTTCGAAGCCACGCTGCAACAGGTCGTGGCGCTGGCCGTGCTGATGCCCATCGTGGCCAGCATGGGCGGAATCGCCGGCAGCCAGACCCAGACGCTGATCATCCGCGGCCTGGCGCAAGGGCGGCTCACCGCCACCAATTCGCGCCGTTTCATCAACAAGGAACTGCTGCTGGGACTGCTCAATGGCCTGGCCTGGGCCATCGTCACCGCGCTGTTGGCTTATCTGTGGTTCGGGCGCACTGACTTGGCCGCCGTCATCGGCCTGGCCATGGTGGTCAATCTGTTGCTGGCCGCCACCAGCGGAATCGGGGTGCCGCTGTTGATGCGACGCCTGTCGATCGACCCCGCGCTGGCAGGCCATGTCGTGCTGACCACCGTCACCGATGTCGCGGGTTTTTTTGCTTTTCTGGGGCTGGGCAGCATTCTGCTGCGCTAAAGAACGGACTGGCAGCGGACTGGGTGCGCCACGAGGCCATTCCTTGTTAAAATCCGCCGCCCTTGTCGGCAATCCATCACAGCGCCCAGGATGAAACACGCATGTTCAACGGCCTCACTCTCGCTGCTTTTTTGCAAGAGGAACAACGGCTGCACGGCCTGAGCCCGGATCTCGCCGGCGTGGTCGAGGACATGGCCCGGGCCATCAAGCAGATTGCCCATCACGTCAGCCAGGGCGCCTTGGGCGATGTCCTGGGCAGTACCGATGCCGTCAATATCCAGGGTGAGGTCCAGAAAAAGCTGGATGTGGAAGCCAACGACATCATCCTCCGATGTCACGAATCCTCGGGGCGGGTGGCTGCCATGGCCTCCGAGGAAATGGACTCCATTTACCTCCTGCCCATTGGCGAGCGACGCGGCGACTATCTGTTGGTGTTCGATCCCCTGGATGGCTCGACCAACATCGACATCAATCTCTCCATCGGGACCATTTTTTCCATCCTGCCCTGCCCCAGGGGAGTCAACGAACCGCGCGAAATCGATTTTCTTCAGCCCGGTCGCAACCAGGTCTGCGCCGGTTACGCCATTTATAGCCAGGCCACGGTGCTCGTGCTCACCTTGGGCCGCGGCGTCCACAGCTTCACGCTGGATCGCCAGATCGGCGAATTCTTTCTGGTCCAGCGCGACCTGCGCATCGCTCCCCAAGGCCACGAATACGCCATCAACACCTCCAACTGGCGCTTCTGGGAACCGCCGATCAGGCGTTACATTGAAGAATGTCATGCCGGGGAAACGGGCCCGCGCGGCAAGAATTTCAACATGCGCTGGATGGGGGCCATGGTGGCGGATTGTCATCGTGTGCTGAGTCGTGGCGGGGTTTTTCTATATCCCCGGGACCTGCGCGACCCCAACAAACCCGGCAAGTTGCGCCAGCTGTATGAGGCCAATCCCATCGCCCTGCTGACGGAACAGGCGGGAGGAGTCGCCAGCACTGGACGGCGATCCATTCTGGATCTGATGCCCCAGACCCTGCACCAGCGCATCCCGGTGATTCTCGGTGCGCGGGAGGAAGTGCGTCTCATCGAAGACTATCACCTGGATCCCCCGCTGCAATCGATGTGAAACCGGTCTGGCTTGAACTCTCAAGCTTGAGTATGGCCGAGGCGTCCCCTAGAATGGCATCGCCTCGGCGGCGCTAAATCCCCGACCTTGGTATAGCGCCAAGGCGCACAGGATCCGCGGATCATGGGCCCCTTCGCAAGCAGCCGCATCACCTTTGCCACGCAAGGAACAGTCATGGCTCTGCGCATATACGGCATTGCCCTCATGGGCCTCTTTTTGCTCCCCACCGCTTTGCTTGCTCGTTCAGGGCAAGTGGATGTCCCCATCCTGGGACCCAACGGCCCTGCCCGTGAACACATCGGCGTCACCTCCTGGAGCGCCCTCAAGGATGAAGGGGTCGTCCGCCAGCAGTATGATTTCAGCTGCGGCTCCGCATCATTGACCACGGTGTTGCAGGAATATATTGGCTTGAAGGTTTCCGAACCCGACGCCATGAACGGCATGTTGCGCTATGGGGAAACCCAGAAAATCGTCGAACGGCGCGGCTTCTCGCTCTTGGACATGAAGCGCTATACCGCCCAGATCGGATACCGCAGCGCCGGCTTCAAGGCCGAGTTCTCCGATCTGACCACGCTTGAACATCCAGGCATCGTGCCCATCAAGTACGCCGGTTTCGATCACTTCGTCGTGCTCAAGTCGATTCATGCCGGACACGTGATGATTGCCGATCCTGCCTTGGGCAATCTCACCATGACCACATCGCAGTTCCAGAAATTCTGGTCGCCACAGGTGGTTTTCGTCGTCTATCCCAAAACGGGTGAAGAGAAAAATACGGGCCTTGCCCTATCCGACAATGATCTGAGCTTTATTGGCGAGGATCGCATCCGGCGCACTGCCTTACTCGAAATCCCCGGGTTTTGGTCCGCTTTACAAAGCGCCAATTTCCGATCGGTGGGCATCCGCTGATTTCGGATCCGGCGCAATACCGAATCAAGCCATTTTCCACGCATGCTTTTATTTCACCCAATCCACGGAAGACACCCATGACGACATTTTCGGCATCTCTGCTCCGGACACGGGACCTGCCATGGAGCCGGGTTATCCTGGCTTCCATGACCGCCGTGAGTTTCCTGATCGCCATCGTTCCTCAGGCGACTTGGGCACAAACCTCACCAGAGGCCTCGCCCGAGGAACAGCAACGCGCCCGCGAAGTGCTGCGCCAAAAGGAATCCGACCCCAGTAAAGAGGAAAATCTCGAGCAGATCCTCAACCAGACCCAACTGGATTATTCCCTGGTAAAACAGGGCTGGTGGGATATTTTCCTGAATGTCGATTACACCTACTATGGCAACGCCCGTTCTCAGGATGCGCTGGTCCTCGAGCAAACCCGTTCTGGTCGCAACCAGGCGCCGACGCTGCAAGTCCTGGACTTCCGGCCCATCGACGTCGTACAGGATGCCCAGCATACCCTGACGCCGCGGCTAACCGTCGACTACGGCTTGCTTGACAACCTGAGCCTGGGTTTTGCCCTCCCTGTGGTGGGCAAATATGACAACGTCGATGATGTCACCGAATTCAATATTGGCGATGTCTCCTTGCGCCTGCGCTGGCAGCCCTTTTCCGCCCTACCTGGGCAGGCACGCTGGACTGTGCTGGGAGAGGTCACCGCACCCACGGGTTCAAGCCCCTTTGAAACCGAGCTTGGCAATGAACTCGCCACTGGCGATGGTTTCTATTCCGCCAGCTTGGGCGTGAATGTTTCCAAGGTGATCGATCCTGTCGTGGCTTTCGCCTCCTTCAACCTGATCCAGGGGTTCAAGGAAGACGGTCTTGATCAGGTTCGGCAAACGGTCGCCGGGGCGCCGTTGATCCTGACTGAAGTGGAGCCAGGCCTACAAGCACAACTTGGCCTGGGGGTCGCCTTCGCCCTTTCGTATGATGTTTCCATGACTTTCCAGTACCAGCTGGGATACGCTCAGGAAACGGACCTCAAGTTCAACAACGGCCAGTCCTTCTCGAGCCTGGACCAGACCATCGGTGTCTTTAATCTCACCACTGGCTTTCGCATGAGTCCCGACCGCGTGTTGAACGTATCCATCGGGTTTGGCAATACGGATGCATCCCCGGATATTTTCCTCGGCGTCAGCCTGCCCTTCACGGTGGAAAAGCTTTCCGAGCTGATTTGATCTCGCCCCTTTGGGTTGCTTGGATTGACATCGTAGCGCCCGCCTTTTGGCGGGCGCTTTTTCATGAGGAAAAATGGATCTTGGCTTCCAGGTTGGGCTGCGAATCCGCATGGGCAAGGGCCTCATCCTTGTCGATCAGATCGTCCCGATACAGCCTGTAGAGGACGGAATCCATATCCTGCATCCCGCGCACCTTGCTGTCTTCCATGGCCGGCTTGATCTTGTCAAACTGACCCTTGGACACCAGTTCCGCGATATAGGGTGTATTGATCATCACTTCCACCGCCGGCAGGCGATGACCTGTCTTTCCCAACACCAGACGCTGGGAAACAACGGCGCGCAAATAGAGCGACAGATCCAGAAACAGCTGATTATGCTGTTCGGCCGCGAAAAAATTGGCAATCCGATCCAGTGTCTGCGGTGCACTATTGGCGTGCAAGGTCGCCATCACCAGATGCCCCGTCCCGGCAAGCTCCAAGGTCGCAGCCAGCGTCTCCCGATCGCGAATTTCCCCCACCATGATCACGTCGGGCGCCGATCGTAATGCGCTTTTCAGCGCTGCAGGATAGGACTGGGCATCAAGACCCAATTCGCGCTGATTGACCACTGATTTGCGACTCTCGAGATAGAATTCAATCGGATCCTCGATGGTGATGATATGACCAGAAATATGTTCATTCCGATGCTGCAACATGGCGGCCAAAGTCGTTGATTTGCCGCATCCGGTCGAACCCACGACCAACACCAGCCCTTGGCGTTGCATCACCAGATCCTGCAGGACCAGGGGCAAACCCAGATCCCGGATGCGCGGCAGCGCGGGCTGCACAAAACGCACCACCAGCGCCAGTTGCCCACGCTGACGAAAAACGGTAAAGCGGAATCGCCCCACCTCGGGCAAGATATAGGAATATTCAAGCTGCCAGCGTTGCTCCAAAATTTCCCGCTCGCGCGTATTGAGCGTCTCATCGATCGCCTGCGCCACCTGCTCGGCCGTTAGCGGCATCTTCCCCACCGACCGGTTGCGCCCCTCCAGACGCAACTGCGGCAAAACACCCGGACTCAGGTAAAAATCCGAGGCGCGCTGTTCTACCATCATCTGCAGGTAGGATTTCAGGATCATCGCTCAGCCCCTTGATAAAAGCGCGAACTGTTCATGGCGGCGCATCGACCAACACCATGCGTTCGTCATCATAGCGGCGCGAGGTCTTACGACTCTCCAGCTTGATGCGCAGACGCAATTCATTCTTGGAATCGGCATTGCGTAACACCTCCTCATAACTGATCTGATCGTTTTCGTAGAGATCAAACAGATATTGATCAAAGGTACACATGCCTTGGGCCGTTGACTTGGCCATCACCTCCTTGATCTGATGGACCGCGCCTTTGAAGATCAGATCTGCAATCAAAGGCGTGCCCAACAGAATCTCGAATGCCCCTACTCGACCCGATCCGCTGGCATGGGGAATGAGTCGCTGGGACACGATCGCGCGCAAATTGAGCGACAGATCCATCAGGACCTGCTCGCGTTTTTCCTGCGGAAACAGGTTCACGACTCGGTCCAGCGCCTGATTGGCGCTATTCGCGTGCAGTGTGCAGAGGCACAGATGGCCGGTTTCGGCGAACTGCAGGGCGTATTCCATGGTTTCGCGGTCACGCACCTCACCGATCAGAATCACGTCCGGCGCTTGCCGCAGGGTGTTCTTGAGGGCAATCCCCCAGTTCTCCGTATCCACTCCGACCTCGCGCTGGGTCACGATGCTGTTCATGTGGGGGTGAACGTATTCCACTGGGTCCTCGATGGTGATGATGTGGCCTTGGGCATGGGCATTGCGATAGCCCAACATGGCAGCCAGGGTGGTGGATTTGCCCGAACCGGTGGCGCCCACCACAATCGCCAGCCCTCGCTTGGACATCACCACATCACGCAATACATCGGGCAAACCCAAGGTATCGAAAGCAGGAATCTCGGTTTTGATGGTGCGCAAGACCAGTCCAACCCGTCCCTGCTGGACAAAGGCATTGACCCGGAAACGACCGATGCCGCGCGGGGCCACGGCGAAGTTGCACTCATTCTTCCCTTCGAATTCACGGGCCTGGCGGTCATTCATGATGGCTCGCGCAATCGTGGCGGTATGCTCGGGCAAAAAGGGTTTCTCGGCCACGGGATTGAGCGCCCCATCCACCTTGATGGCAGGCGGAAACCCCGCCGTGATGAACAGATCCGACCCCCCCCGACGGACCAACACCCGCAGCAAATCATGCATGATACGTACGGCCTGATCCCGATCCATTGCCGATCCCCCTTAGAAATTTTCCTTGTGGGCCGCTTTCACCCGGGCGAGCTCCTTGGTGATCACGTTCTTGCGCACCAGATCGAGCAAACACTGATCCAGTGTCTGCATGCCGAATTGCTGACCCGTCTGGATCGAGGAATACATCTGGGCGATCTTGTTTTCCCGAATCAGATTGCGGATTGCGGGGGTGCCGATCATGATCTCGTGGGCTGCGATCCGACCGCCGGCCTTTTTCTTGAGCAGGGTTTGGGAAATGACTGCCTGCAGCGATTCCGACAACATGGCGCGCACCATGTCCTTTTCGGCGGCAGGAAACACGTCCACAATGCGATCGATGGTCTTGGCGGCCGAGCTGGTATGCAGGGTCCCAAACACCATGTGCCCAGTCTCCGCCGCTGTCAGGGCCAGCCGGATGGTTTCCAGGTCGCGCATTTCACCCACCAGGATCACATCCGGATCCTCGCGCAGGGCCGAGCGCAGGGCCTGCGCAAAGGTATGGGTATCGCGCTTCAGTTCACGTTGGTTCACCAGGCACCGCTTGCTGGGATGGACAAATTCGATGGGGTCTTCAATGGTGAGGATATGGGCAGCTTCGTTTTCATTGACATAGTCGACCATGGCCGCCAAGGTGGTGGACTTGCCGGAGCCGGTAGGACCGGTCACCAGCACGATCCCGCGGGGTTTCATGGCCAGATCTTTGAAGATGGCCGGACAGGCCAGTTGCTCCAGAGTGAGAATTTTTTCCGGGATGGTGCGGAACACCGCCGCCGGGCCTCGGCTCTGGTTGAAGGCATTGACGCGAAAACGTGCGACCCCGGCGATGGCGAAGGAAAAATCGGTTTCAAACTGCTCTTCATATTCCTTGCGCTGCCGGTCATTCATGATGTCGTAAATGAGATCATGGGTCTCCTTGGGATCCATGGCCGGCAAATTGATCCGCCGGATATCGCCATCGACCCGGATCATGGGTGGCAGGCCCGCCGAAAGATGCAGGTCGGAAGCCCCATTTTTGACGGAAAACGACAGCAGTTGCGCGATATCCATGGCGATCCCGACATTCCCCGTGACTGACCCTAAGATTAACGACAGGATGACCACGGACCTTAATATCAAGTCTCCCGATGAGCAGGAACGTCGCTATCGGGCCGTGCGGGAACGCATCCGCCAAGCAGTCATGGGCGCCGGACGCGACCCCACCGAGATCTGTCTGCTAGCGGTGAGCAAGGGGCATCCCGTTCAGGCCCTCGACACCCTGCAGCGTCTGGGGCAACGCGACTTCGGCGAAAGCCATCTCCAGGAAGCCCTGCCCAAGCTCGACACACTCGCTGGCCATAATCTGAACTGGCATTTCATTGGGCCGCTGCAGGCCAACAAATGCCGTGATATCGCCGCCCGCTTCGACTGGGTGCACAGCCTGGACCGGCCACAGTTGGCTGAACGGCTCAACCGGCTTCGACCGCAGCATCTGCCTCCCCTCCAGGTCTGCCTGCAAGTGAAGCTCAGCGCGGAACCCCAGAAATCCGGCGTGCAACCCGAGGATCTTGCGCTGCTGGCCGAAACCGTGGCGGGTCTCCCCCGCCTGCGCTTGCGCGGCCTGATGACCATTCCCCAAGCATCCCGCGAACAATCCGAGCAACGCGCCGTCTATGCCCGATTGCGCGCACTATTCAATCATCTGCGTAGCGCCGGCCATGGTTTGGACACACTGTCCATGGGCATGTCGGAAGACCTGGAAGCCGCCATTCTGGAAGGCAGCACGCTGGTGCGAGTCGGCACGGCATTATTCGGTCCCCGCCCTGCGGCGCGGACTTGAAGCGAGCCGGTTGCACGCCACGCACGGGATGCCGATCATAGGGCCCGCAATTCACCTTCCCGGAAGCGGACACGACGGCATGGATCCCTTTATCGGTTTTATTGGCGGCGGCAACATGGCCTCCAGCCTGATTGCCGGCTTGATCCGGCAAGGCACCCCCGGTGCATCCTTGGGCGTGGCTGAACCGGATGCCGAAAAGCGCCGACAGCTCGCCACAATCTCCAGCCTGCTCGCCACACCGGACAATGCCCTCATCGCGCAGCGGGCCGATGTATTGGTCCTTGCGGTGAAGCCTCAAGCGTTGCAAGCCGTTAGCCTGGCATTGCGCGAACCACTGGCGGGCCGCGCGCCCCTGGTGATTTCCATCGCCGCCGGCATCGGGACCGATGCCTTGGCGCGCTGGCTTGGCCCATCCCTGCCGATTGTGCGTGCCATGCCCAACACGCCCGCTCTAATGGGCCATGGCGCCACCGGTCTGTTCGCTAACGCCGGCGTTTCCAAGGCCCAGCGACAACAGGCCGAACGGCTCTTCAACGGGGTGGGGATGGTGCGTTGGCTGGCGGATGAGGCCCAGCTCGATCTGGTCACCGCGCTGTCCGGCAGCGGGCCGGCCTATTTCTTCCTGTTCATGGAGGCGCTGACCGAAGGCGCTCAGGAACTGGGGCTAGACTCGGACTTGGCCCGAGACCTGACACTCCAGACCGCCTTGGGCGCCGCCCACATGGCCCGGGACAGCGGGCTGGGGCTGGATGCATTGCGCGTCCGGGTCACTTCACCCGGCGGCACCACGGAACAGGGCCTGCGCGTCTTGGAACGCGAAGGCTTGCGCCGCATCGCCCGTGAAGCCCTGGCGGCAGCACAAACGCGCGCAATCACGCTGGCACAGGAATTGGGAGAAGCGCCATGATGCTCGGCTACTGGCAGGATCCCGTGGTTTTCCTGCTCTCCAGCGTATTCAAAATCGCCGCGGTGCTGTTCTGGATCCGCGCGCTCATCGTCCTGACCTCCCGGGATCGCTTCGATCCGCTGTTGCGATCGATCGTGCGTCTGACCGAACCGGTGCTGGCGCCGTTGCGGCACGTCATCCCCACCTATCGGGGTCACGAGATTGGCGCCCTCTTGGTGCTTCTGCTGTTGCAGGTCGGGTTTTATTTCGCCCTCGCCGGGATTACGGGACTCAGCCTGCCTTTGCCCCTGTTGCCGCGGATGGCAGCAGCCGATCTCACGGTGCTGCTGCTCAATATCTATACCTTCAGCATCCTGATCCAGGTGTTGCTGAGCTGGATTTCTCCGGGACAATATCCGCCCGCGGCAATGCTGCTGTTTCGCCTCACTGGCCCCCTGCTGGATCGGGCGCGGCGTCTGCTTCCCGACACCGGCATGATGGATTTCTCGCCCCTGCTGGTCCTGCTGTTGTTGCAGGTGCTCAAGCGCCTGATTGCCCCCTTGGGAACGGGCCTGTGACCCTCTTGCCGACTCCCTTCTGGCACTGGCAGGGCCAGGATTTGATTCTTGCGATCCACGTCCAGCCCGGTGCGAGCCAGGAAGGCATGGCAGGGCTGCACGGCGAGCGTTTGAAGATCCGGATCGCCGCGCCCGCGCGTGATGGCCAGGCCAACCGCCGATTGCTGGGGTGGCTCGCGACACAGATGGATCTCCCTGTCAGTCGACTGGATCTGTTTCAGGGAGCCGGGTCACGCGCCAAACGGATTCGCATCCGCGCGGCCCCCGCCACCCTGGAACAGCGCCTGCAGAGCTGGAGCCAGCCCCGCTGAACACATCATCGCCCTTGCGCCCTTCCCACGCCGTCACTAAACTCGGCCGGTCACACCGCCCTTCCCTTCACTGCGCGCGCCCCGAGCCATGCCACCCCTCGACCCCCCTGAGCCCTTGACCCAGACCAGCCCGTTTCCCAGCGATTCTGTCGGACTGGTTGCGCCTCAGCGCATGGCCTTCGATATCCCGCTGGAACTGGAGGGAGGCAAGCGCCTGGATGCATATGATCTGGTCTATGAGACCTACGGCACCCTCAACGCCGACCGCAGCAATGCCATCCTGGTGTGCCATGCCCTTTCCGGTGACCATCATGCCGCCGGTTACCATCGCCCAGAGGATCGCAAACCGGGCTGGTGGGACGTCTGCATCGGCCCGGGGAAGCCCTTTGATACGCGCAAGTTTTTCGTGGTTTCCCTGAACAATCTAGGCGGCTGCAAGGGCAGCACGGGCCCCACCAGCACCAATCCCGCCACTGGCAAAGCCTATGGGCCGGATTTTCCCATCGTGACCGTGGGGGACTGGGTGAACAGCCAGCGGCGCCTGGGGGAACGACTGGGCATCCGGCAATGGGCGGCGGTGGCCGGTGGCAGCCTGGGAGGCATGCAGGTCATGCAGTGGAGCATCCACCACAGTGAATGCGTGCGTCATGCCCTGGTCATCGCCGCCACGCCCAAGCTGTCGGCCCAGAATATCGCGTTCAACGAGGTGGCTCGCCAGGCGATCCTGTCCGACCCGGACTTCCATGACGGGCGCTATGACGAATATGGTGTTGTGCCGCGGCGCGGCCTGATGCTGGCCCGCATGTTGGGGCACATCACCTATCTGTCCGAGGATGCGATGCGGGAGCGCTTTGGCCGGGAACTTCGGGAAGGGCGGATCCAGTTCGGCTTCGACGTGGAATTCCAGGTCGAAAGCTATCTGCGCCATCAGGGCACCTCGTTCGTGGATCGCTTTGACGCCAACACCTATCTGCTGATGACCAAGGCACTGGATTACTTCGATCCGGCGCAGGAATTTGGCGGGAATCTGGCGCAGGCCTTCGCAACCAGCCAATCCCAATTCCTGGTCGTCTCCTTCACCAGCGACTGGCGGTTTTCCTCGGCACGCTCGCGGGAAATCGTCAACGCGCTGATGGAGGTCAGGAAGCCGGTCTGCTATGCGGACATCCGCTCCACCCAGGGCCATGATGATTTCCTGATGCCCAATCCGGACTATCTCCACGTGCTGCAGGCCTATATGCAACGGGTTGCCGTGGAGATTGGCGCATGAGTGTGCTGCGTCCCGATCTGGAAATCATTTCGCACTGGATCCGCCCCGCTACACGGGTGCTGGACCTGGGTTGTGGGGATGGCACGCTGTTGCGTCACCTGCAGGACACCCGGCAGGTGACCGGCTATGGTTTGGAAATTGATGCGGACAACGTGGTGCGTTCCCTGCAGGCCGGCATCCAAGTCATTCAGATGGACGTGGATCAGGGACTCACCCCATTCGCCGATCAATCCTTCGACTATGTGATCCTGACCCAGGCCCTGCAGGTGGTACGCTACCCGGAGCAGTTGCTGCAGGAAATGCTGCGGGTAGGGCGGGAAGGCATCGTGACCTTTCCCAACTTCGGCCACTGGCGTTGTCGGCTGCAAGTGGCCTGGAAAGGGCGCATGCCCGTTTCCGAAACCCTGCCGGAAGCCTGGTACAACACCCCCAACATCCATCTGTGCACCGTACGGGATTTCGAGACACTGTGTCGGGATCAAGGCTACCGAACACACAGCCGGCAAGTGGTGGATTCGCGGCATCATGGCAGTTGGTTCATGCATTTCGCGCCCAATCTGCTGGGCGAAATCGCCCTCTACAGCCTGACCGGCATGAAGGGCACGCCGCCTCGATGAAGTAGGCTATACTCGGAAAAAACATCAGGGGCGCTTCGCGCCATGTTCAGGGAGACTGCCATGCACGCAAAAAAAACAACCACCGCTTATTGGATGGCGGGTCTTCTGTTCCTCATGCTGTCGGTTTCTGCGGCATGGGCCAACAGCTTCGAGTATGAAAACTACATCTTCCATTACAACGCCCTGCGCACCGATGAGCTGCCCGCTGAATCAACCCAAAAAGCCGGCATTCCCCGCAGTCGCAACCGGGGCTTGATCAATCTGGCGCTGCGCGAGAAGCGGCCTGATGGAAGCACCGTTGCTGTTCCGGCGCAGATCACGGTTAGTGCAGTCAACCTGAACAACCAATACCGCGAGCTGTCTCTGCGCGAGGTGAGAGAGCAAGACGCGATCTATTACATCAGCGATTTCGCCATCAATAACGAAGAAACGCTGCGCTTTCAGGTCAATGTACTCCCCGAAGGCGCGAAAAAACCATTCAAGGTCCAGTTCGAAAAGCAATTCTTTACCGCGCCCTGAACGAATCAACAGCGCCAAGCGCGCCCTCAGCCAGTCGCCAAAACCACTTTCTGGCGCACCGTGATGATCCAGGGAACGTCTTGTCCTGGACGCCACGACCAAATTCGGGTTGAGCATTACCCACGGCAGAAGGCCTCGCCGACACCATGTTCTGATGTGGACGAGGCCGCGGTGGAGGTCAGTTGGAGCGCCAACGGGGCTGATAGCGGCCGCTGGCATAACCCTTGAAAAAAGTCCGCAACGACAAATGATCCACAGGTGCTTCCAGGGCGTCCCTTAACAGGTCGGTCTCGGGGACGTAAGTCTGATGTTGGTTGCCGTCCACCAGAAGACGATACCAAGGCTGTTCCCGGTCTGGCGCGGGCAGGGCATCCTGGGGATACCAATCTTCCCGACCGAGGAACCAGGGATCCACATCCAGTACCACAGCCCGATAATGCAATTCCCGGTGCTCGACCACATGACCGGGGGCGAATTTTGCTTGACATACGGTAGCCATCGCGGACTCCTTTGGTGTTGTTCTTGGTGGATAGAGGACAGCGGGGATGCTTGATTCCCTGCTGCCTCTCTTGCGACTGCAGCGGAAGCACTTTGTTCAATCTAGCGGCCGCTCAAACCACGTCTTGAGCGGCCTTCAGGCTTCGTTGAGGCGGGGCAGCAGGGCAACCAGGTTGCATGGCTTGTGGCGGGCATCGAGTTGGAACTGGATGATGCGTTCCCAGCCGGTCTGGCAGGCATTGCGGGAGCCCGGCAGACAGAAGATCAGCGTGGCATTGGCGACGCCGGCAAAGGCGCGGGACTCCAGCGTGGACACCCCGATTTCCTCATAGGAAAGTTGCCGGAACAACTCTCCGAACCCGTCAATGCGCCGATCCAGCAAGGGAGTAATGGCCTCCGGCGTCCGATCCCGTCCAGTCAGCCCGGTGCCGCCCGTGGATAGAATCACCTCCACGGCCGGATCCGCGATCCAGGCACTGACCTGAGCTCGGATACGATAGAGATCATCCCGCAACAGCGCCCGATCCTGAAGATGGTGGCCTGCCGCCCGCAAGTGCTCCACCAACAGATCCCCTGAAGTGTCGGTCTCCAGGGTACGGGTGTCCGACAAGGTCAGGACAGCGCAGCGCAGCGCGCGGAATTCGGCTTGGGCCGGCATGTTTAGATCTCCCCTTCGCCCTGGTAGAAACGACGCGCCAGATCGCGCAGAACGGCCAACTGGCCATGGAAAAAATGACTCACGCCCGGCAGGGTAACCAGTCGCGGCGGGGGAACCATCTGTTCCACCCAAGCCACCACCTGGCCCGCATCCACCACCTCATCTGCCATGCCCTGGATGACCCACCACGGGCAGCGCGGCGCGTGATCCGGAAAATCAGCCCATCGATCCACCGGCGGCGCGACCGTCAACAAGCGCGAAACGGGCACTTCCAATGCCAGTCGCAGCGCCACCCAGGCGCCGAAGGAGAATCCCGCCAGCGCCGGCGGATCGCCGGGCCACTGTCGTGCCGCCCACGCCAGTACGGCGCGGGCATCCTCACGCTCCCCCTCGCCGTGGTCGAATACGCCCGCGCTGGCACCGACTCCGCGGAAATTAAAGCGCACCGCGCTCCAGCCCAAATCGGTGGCTGCGCGCGCCAAAGTGGTCACCACCTTGTTGTCCATCGTGCCGCCGAACTGAGGGTGAGGATGGCAGATGACCACGACCCGCTCCCCTTCCGGCGCGGGCCGTGCGGGCCGATCCACTTGGATCTCCAAGCTTCCGACGGGACCCGAGATGGCCCGCGTATCCACCGAATCAATGGGATGATCGGTCATAACACCTCATCAGGTCGCCAGGGTGATCGAGCCAAAGGCATACAGCCGCCCTGAATCGCGACCGTAAATCCGGCCCTGGTTGGCAATCAGCGGGCCCGACTTGCCCAGGCTGCACCCCACCACGACCAGCGGCTCGTCCCGGGGCGGGGTGATGAAGGAAAGTTTGAGGGCGGCGGTGGACATGCGGGTAATGCGGGCACTGAGGCCGAACCCGGCGAACACCCCCACATTGTCGCAGGCCAGTAATTGGGGGCCGGCGGCCACGGCGCCGGTCGCATCCAGGAAGTGCGGCGTGTGGGCGACTTCGATCACGCACTGGCCCGCTCCCATCTGGCGCAGCGCCAATCCGGGCAGGCGTTTTTGCATATTGGCCTCAAGCAGCGCCCCCATGCGGCCCGTGTCGGCCTGCCCATCCCAGTCCTCGGACAGGGTTTTTGGCTCCGGCAAGGGCTCCACAGTCCCTGCTGTCGCCTGCAGGGCAAACACCCACTGCCCCTGAGCCACCAGGTTCCCCTGGGCATCGCGCACCTCGGCGGTTGCAAAGGCCAGGGTGCGACCCAGGCGCAGCAACCGGGCCGAGGCGATGACATCGGTTTCGCGCGCCGGGCGCAGGTAGACGATCTGGCCATCCAAGGGGCGCAACGCATCCAGTGCGTGCTCCGGCGCCAAGGCAGCCGCCACTTCAAGCCGGGCCGCATCGTGCAGCAGGGATGCCAGGATGCCGCCATGGACCACCCCACCATCGGCGTTCAGCAGCCGCGGATCGTAAGCCAGGCGCAGCCGCGCGCTGGCGTTGTCAGGATTTACTTCAACCCCCAGAAAGCGTGCCCAGCCATCCTGGGCATAATGCGCGACCAGCCGGTCCGAAATGGGGTGTGATGCTGTATCCATACAGGCGATTTTCCTTAACTCAATAACTCAAAATTGGTCAGTAGCGCCAGCTTAGATGAAGAATATGGAAATCCACGCCCTGGTTGGGCGGCGCTATCCCGGCATTGGAAAGGTGCTGGAAACGATATTCCAAGGTCCAACGCTCATCCGCCGACTCCCAGTTGAGACCCATATGATCGCCGAACTGGAACGCCGAGCCCAGATCGTTGCCATCGAAGCGGGTTGCGGAGAACAGGTGAGCGCCGACGCCCAAATTGACCCCGATCGTTCCGGCCGGGACCGGACGTCTCGCTTCAAGCACCGGCGTCAAGCCCGCCTCCCACAGATCGTGGTCGCCCGTATCATCAAACCAGCGCCCCATGCTCGTCTCGGGGATCACATGCCACGACCACGCACCTGTTGGCCCCAAAGCATAAGACCGCGGCCCCGCAACAGTCAGTCTCGTCAGTACGGATCCATGCTTGGTGATCCCCCACTCAGCCCCCAGCTGCCAAGCGGGCGCCGCAATGAGTGGTGGCGTCCATGCCAGGGCTGTCAAAGCCAGCCATCTCTTTTTGCCGTTCATCACGAGCTACTACTCTTAAAATCCAGCATCCTTGTCGTAACGGAATCCCGATATTACCGTTTCGGGGCGCATTGGATGCAAACTGGCAGCCAGACCACTTACCTCCCAGCCGCCAAGGACAATGACCCGTGTGGATCGACTATCTGGGCCAATATGGCCTGTTCGCTGCCAAGCTGATCACCTTCGTCTTCGGCCTCGTGGTGGTGCTGATCATTTTCAGCACCCTGGGGCGCCGGCGCCCACCCGCCCAACAAGGCCAACTGCAAATCGAGCATCTGAACCGGCATTACGAGCGGTTAGCCAACGCGCTACGCCACAAACTACAGCCCGCCCAGCGCAGCGGATGGCGGCGCCTTGCCGGGCATAGGCCTTGGCGCCGCAAGCCTGAGCCTGCAGCCAAAGAGCCCGGTCGGCGCATCTTTGTCCTGGATTTTCATGGCGACCTGCAGGCTTCGGCCACCGCTGCCCTGCGCGAGGAAATCTCCGCCCTGCTGCAGATTGCGGATAATCGTGATGAGGTGGTGCTGCGGCTGGAAAGCAGCGGGGGCATGGTGCACGCCTACGGTTTGGCGGCCTCCCAGTTGCAACGGCTGCGCGACCGGGGGCTCACACTCACGGTCTGCGTGGACAAGGTCGCCGCCAGCGGTGGCTACATGATGGCCTGTGTCGGCCAACGCATCGTCGCGGCGCCCTTCGCCATCATCGGTTCCATCGGCGTGGTGGCCCAACTGCCCAATCTGCATCGCCTGCTGCAGCGCCGCGACGTGGACATCGAACTGCATACCGCCGGCGCCTTCAAGCGTACCTTGACCCTGCTGGGGGAAAACACCCCCGAGGGACGGGAAAAATTCCGCCAGGAACTGGATGACACCCACGCCCTGTTCAAGCAGTTCGTGCGTCAGCACCGCAACCGGCTCGACATCGACCGGGTGGCCACCGGCGAACACTGGTATGGCACCCAAGCCCTGGAGCTCCGGCTGGTCGATGAAATCAGCACCAGCGACGATTACCTCTTGCGGCTGCTGGACCAGGCCCAACTCTACCGCCTGCGCTATCGCGTCCCGCGCCCGCTGTCCCGCCGCCTCATGGGATTGGGCAGCCGCCTGGGCGATGTCTTGTTGGAGAAACTCTCGGCCAGAAACCGCCCACTGCTGAAAGGTTGATATCGATCATTAACAAAAAAAAATATATTTCGCCAAGGGATTGACAAAACCAGGCAGGGAAAACTAAGATACGCCCCATCGAGCATCTCAACGGATGCTCCCCCTTTTTCAAGACCGCTGTTCTTGACACTGAGTCTCCTCCTGAAAGGACCCCCTCGTCCTTTCACGCACTTGACCCCCTGACCTTCAGGGGGTTTTTTTTGCCTGTCACAGCCCATGTTCTTCCCGGCGCATTGATCTCGGATACACTGGCACAGCCACCCGACGAGGCCCTGGCACCCCTTGATCATTATGCAGGAGGATACCCGTGAAGCGTTTCCCGCAATCTCTTGTTCTTGCCGTCAGTCTCACGCTCCCCAGTCTTGTACTGGCCCACGGTGGAGACCATGCCGATCCCGTGCGCTATCGCCAGTCCGGCTTTTACCTGATTGGGTGGCACTTCGGGCCCATGGCTGCCATGATCAAAGGCGAAAAGCCGATGGATGCCAAGGCCTTCGCAACCCATGCCGAAGCCGTGGCGAATATCTCCCGCCTGCTGCCTGAGGGTTTTGCCAACGGCCCGCACAAGGGCAAGACCGACGCCAAACCGGAAATCTGGAAAAATCCTGGGGACTTTGCGGACAAGATGAAAGCCTTCCAAGAGCAATCAGCCCAATTGGCACAAATCGCCCAAGGCGGCGATACGGGACAGATCAAGGCGCAGTTCATGAAGACGGCGGAGACCTGCAAGGCCTGCCACGATGACTACCGCAAGGACTGAACGGACTCAAAAGCCATTGACCACGGCGTAGACCGCCAAGGCACTCAAGGCCAGCAGGCCCGCCGCCCGCCCCAAAGCGGATCGTTCCCCTTGGGGCGGGACCCTCTCCGGAGGCAGGATCTTTTGCCCCGTCACCATGGCGCGCACCAAGTGTTCGCCGAAACGCCAACGGTAATAGCCGATGGCCGCCACATGCGCCGTCACCGCGACGATCAGAATGTTGACATTCAGCTTGTGCAGACCTGTGAAGAGACGGTTGATCCGCCCGGGGACTCGATCTGCCAGCGGTCCGGATACCAGGATGTCATCCGTGGCAAAAAGACCCGTACCCACCTGAATCAGCACCAGCGTCAACAGCAAAGCCACCATGTAGCCGCCCAGGGGATTGTGCCCCAGGTAAAATGGATGTCGCCCTGCGGCCAGCTGCCGGGCATAGCGCCAAGCCGCGCCGGGCGGGCCGATAAAATCGCTGAAGCGCGCATGCCGCGAACCGAATATCCCCCACAGCAGGCGAAACAAAATCAAGGTCAAAATGGCGTAGCCCGTCCACAGGTGATAGGGCATCCACGAAAGTCCCGCCTGCGCCGTGGACCAAGCGATCACAAGCATTACCACCAAAGACCAGTGGAACAGGCGCACCGGCAAATCCCATACCGCCACCGAGGTGCCGGATACCGTTTCTCGCTCGGCCATGCCGTCCTCCTTCCAGGAAATTGCCGCCTCACCTTAACGCAGCGGCCGGCACAAGCGCGAGCCCCCATCAACCGTAAAGCCGCTGCCCGCGACTGACCCAGATCAGATCCGGCAGCATGGCGTTTGCCGCTGCATCGCCATAACGCTAAGCTTGCCACCGCCGCCCGTCATCCCTTGCGGTTGCGGGCATTGCCCATGGATTGATTTCAAGGAGAGTTAAAGATGAAAAAGCTGGGAGTGGGGATTGCGTTGATCATGCTGGGCGGCTTTTCCGGATGGGCCAGCGCCCAGGAAACCGTGGAGCCCATGGCCGTAGAAGAAGGCGGCGCGCTGCCTGATCGTGACCAGATCTATGGGTTCGACCTCATGACCAGGGACGAACGCAAGCAGTATCGCGAGCAATATGAAGCCGCGAAATCCAACGATGAGCGCCGGGCCTTCCTGGATAATCATCGCAAACGCATGCAGGAACGCGCGCGCGCCATGGGATTCGGCACCCCGGAGCAGGCGCAGGCCATGGCCAAGGAAGGCACGCTGCAAAAGGGCGCAGGACAGAGCTCGCCTCACAAATCCAATGACGGCGGGATCCACAATTACCTGCACTATTGAAGACCTGCTCGGCGCTTGGCCGATTGATCTTGCTGAGAAAGGCGCCTGATGGCGCCTTTTTTTTGTTGGATGTTCAGTCGTTGGTCGCTTGCGTGCTCAAGCAGGGCATCTGGAAGCCGATAAACACGACATGAAGCATCGCCGCTTCGAATAACGAACCAACTACCTCGTGCGGGCCATCGTCTAGGAGTCTTGCCATGAAGATCCACACTCTGATTTTTCCCTTGGTGTTGGCATGTGTCGCTGCCCCCGCGCACGCTGAACTCGCCCGGATGGACTATGGACAAATGGCGGAGGTCACGGGTCAAGCCTACTTCATCACTCTGGGTTCGGTTGAACTGCCCTTTTCGATCAAGACCCTCGCCGAACGCAATATAGATATTG
>PKDC01000018.1 GCA_002862435.1 Pseudomonadota bacterium
GGACTGGGCCGATAGGCGGCCCCGACCAAACGGCCCCTGCGCGGGTCGATCTTCACGGATAGGCGACGCGCCGTTCGCCGTCAGCGAGGAAATAATCGCTTTGGACATGGCCGCTCTGCTCGGCGGAGGCCAGATCCAGAATGGCGTGGAGGTCCCGCACACGCTCAACATAGCGTACCGGCTGACTGCCCTGGACATAGCCATGGCTGCTGAAACGCGCGTAGGCCCGCTGCGACAGTTTCGGAAAAGCCTCCTTCACACCGCTCCAGCGGTTTGGATCGAGATGGAGGCGCAGCGCCAGTTTACGGGCATCCTCGAGATGACCGGGGCCCACGTTGTAGGCCGCCAGGGCCATCCAGGTACGATCGGGTTCAGGAATCTCGGCTGGCAAGGCGTCACGCAGCTCGGAGAGGTAACGTGCCGCACCCTCGATGCTTTGCCCCGGATCCAGCCGGTTCACGCCCATCGAACGGGCGGTGGACGAGGTCAGCATCATCAGTCCGCGCACACCGGTGGGACTCACGGCCGATGGGTCCCAACTGGATTCGTGATAGGCCACGGCGGCCAGCAGGGTCCAGGGCAGGTCAAAACGCGCCTCGGCGCGGCGGAAATGATTGCGGTAGCGCGGCAGCCGGCTGAAGATGCGTCCGCGATAGGTGGTCATGTCGAGGTAGTCGAATGCATCCAGGTGACCAAAATAGCGATCTTCCTGGACCGCGAGTAAGCCTTGGTCGCGATAGTCCTGCATCCAGAGTTCCAACGCCGCTTCAAGCCGGCTGGCCGACTGGGGCAATACCCAGGCGAGTTCCTCGCGGCTGGACAGATCGAAGGCCACTTCCAGTTCCGGCATGAAACGCCGATGGACGGCGACTTCGGGAGAATCCACGACCGTGCAGTCGATTTCGCGGCGCCAGACCTGTTCCAGCAATTGCTCCGCACTCGCTGCCTCGGCTGTTTCCCAGCGCAAGCCCGGGACATCGGCAACCACTTGCTGGAGCCGCTCTTCGTGACTGGTACCCGCTCCCACCCGCAACCGCAGCCCCGCCAGCTGCTGGGTGTCCCGCGGCTGAGGGCCATCCCGATGACAGACGACCTGCTGCTCGATGTGGCGATAGACAGGTCCGAAGCGAAAACGGGATTCACGCGTCGGGGTGCGGCTGACGCCCGCCGCCGCCAGATCGGCCTGGCCCTGTTCCAGCCAGTGCAGGGCCTCGGACACGCTGCTGGCGACCAGGTAACGGGTGCGCACCCCGAGATGCCGTGCGAAATCCTCCGCCATGTCGAACTCCGGCCCCTGCGGGCCGTAGCCATCCTGGTAGAAGGTCGTGGGCGCGGCCCGGGTCACCACGATGAGCTCACCCCGTTGCTGAATCGCGTCGAGATCCCGAGAATTCGATGGGGCGTTGCGCTCGCATCCGGCCACACCCAACGCCATTCCCAGCGTGGTGGCCCAGATCCAGTGCCGCATTGTGCGGTGGCGTTTTCCGGAACGGCCCCCAGGCCTTTTCCGGTTTGCGCGCGCCGTTTTTAATATTGTCAATGCTTTACCAAATTCGCTTGCCCAATTGGCAACTGGGCGCAACAGTAAGCAATATTGCCTTGCAAGTTCAAGTTTTGCCCTTGTCTCGACGACCCTGTTGGCACCACAATGAACGTCATGAACACCTCTTTTCCGCCGGTTCTGGACCTCATTTCCCAACTCGTCGCCACCCCCTCGGTGAGCAGCGCCCAGGCCGAATGGGACATGGGAAACCGCGCCACCATCGACCTGATTTCCCAATGGTGCCAAGAGCTTGGATTCACCGTGGAGATCCTGCCGCTGCCCGGCGCGCCGCACAAAGCCAACCTGGTGGCCACCTTGGGGAAGGGCCCCGGCGCGCTGGTGCTGGCCGGCCATACCGACACGGTCCCCTTCGACCGGCAGGGCTGGAAAAGTGACCCGCTCAAAGCCGATGTTCGTGAAGACCGGCTGTACGGATTGGGTACCAGCGACATGAAGGGATTTTTTGCCATCGCGCTCGCCACCGTCGCCGCGCTGGGTCGCCGCGATCTTCACCAGCCCCTTGTTCTTGTGGCAACTGCGGATGAAGAAACCAGCATGGCGGGCGCCCGCGCCCTGGCCGACGGCCAGGCCTTCCAGGGGCGCTACGCGGTCCTGGGCGAACCCACGGCGATGCGTCCAGCGCATCTTCACAAAGGCGTGATGATGGAACGCATCCGCCTGTTGGGCCGCTCGGGCCATTCCAGCGATCCGTCGCTGGGACGCAACGCCCTGGACGGCATGCATCGGGTCATCGGCGCCCTGATGGCGGAACGCCAGAGCTGGCTTCAGCGCTACCGCCATCCGGGTTTTGCCATCCCCCATCCCACCCTCAACCTGGGCCACATCCATGGCGGGGACAATCCCAACCGCATCTGTGGCGAATGCGAGCTGCATTTCGATGTGCGCCTGCTGCCCGGCATGGATCCGGAAGACATCCGGGCCCAGTTGCACGCCCGGGCGGAGGCGGCGCTGGCTGATACGGATCTGACCCTGGAATTTCTCCCCCTGTTTGATGGGCTGCCGCCCATGGAAACCCCCGCAACGAGTCCCCTGGTCACAGTTGCCGCATCCCTCACCGGCCAGGAGCCGGGCGCGGTGGCCTTCGGCACGGAAGGGCCCTACTATCGGCGCATGGGCATGGACACGGTCATTCTCGGGCCAGGCAACATCGAACAGGCCCACCAACCCAATGAATATCTGGCACTGGATCGCGTCGCGCCGATGATGAAGATCCTGGAGGCGCTGATCATCCGCTTCTGCCTGACGCCTGCGACGGCCTGAGTTCCATGGATCGTTTCGTCAAGTGGTTTCGCAACAGCACGCCCTACATCAACGCCCACCGCGGCAAGACCTTCGTGGTCTGTTTCGGCGGCGAAGCGGTGATGTCCGCGGATTTCCCCCATCTGGTGCAGGACCTTACCCTGTTGGCCAGCCTCGGCGTGCGGCTGGTGCTGGTCCATGGAGTGACCCCCCAACTCGCCGAACGACTGGGCAAGGCCAGCCTGGATCTGGCCTACCATGGGGAGATTCCGGTCCTGACCACCGCAGCCCTGCAATGCGTCAAGGACGCCGTGGGTACCGCGAGGCTGGACATCGAAGCGGGTTTTTCCTGCGGCCTGCCCCAGACCCCGATGGACGGCGCCGCCCTGCGCCTCCTCTCGGGTAATTTCCTCATCGCCCGGCCCGTCGGCGTGCGCAGCGGGGTGGACCACCAGCACAGTGGTGAAATCCGTCGCCTGGAAACCCCCGCAATGCGCCAGGCGCTGCAACAGGGCGCCGTCGTGCTGCTCTCCCCCATGGGCTACTCGACCACAGGCGAAGCCTTTTTCCTGCAAAGCGAGGCGGTGGCCACCCAGGCCGCGATCCAGCTCGGGGCGGACAAGCTGATCTTCCTCGAAGAAGGGACCAAGGCGATGGCGCCGCGCCGTCCCGGCCAGATGGATCCCGCCCAGGCCGAAGCCCAACTCGCCGCGACCGATTTTGCGGCCGAGCGCCGGCCCGCCTGGGCAGGCTGCGTCCAGGCCTGCCGCAGCGGGGTCCCGCGCGCCCATCTCATTCCCCGTCAGCAGGAAGGTGCCCTGCTACTGGAACTGTTCACGCGCGACGGCATCGGCACCCTGATCACGGCAGGTCAATATGACGTGCTGCGCGAGGCCACCATCGACGACATCGGCGGCCTGCTGGCCCTGATCGCGCCCCTGGAGGCCCAGGGGATTCTGGTGCACCGTTCGCGCGAGCAACTGGAGCTGGAAATCGGCAACTTTGTCGTCATGGAGCGGGATCAGGCAATCCTGGCCTGCGCGGCGCTCTATGGTTTCATCGAGGAGGATGTGGGCGAGATCGCCTGCATTGCCGTGCATCCGGATTATCGCGAGCTGGGCCTGGGTCATGACCTGCTGGCGCATCTGGAGCAGCGTGCCTGGGCACGGGGCCTGCGCCGGCTCTTCGTGCTCACCACCCAGACCGCCCATTGGTTCATCGAGCAGGGCTATCGTCCCGGCCGCATCCAGGATCTGCCGGTGGCGCGCCAGGGCCTGTACAACTACAAGCGCAATTCCAAGGTCTTCATCAAAACCCTCGAAGCGGCGCCCGCGGCCCGCAGCCCCACTGCCTAGCTGCCGGACAAACCCATGACCGACACCAATGCCGCCTTGCGCGACCGCGACCTGCAGGTGTTCTGGCATCCCTGCACCCAGATGAAGGACCACGAATGCCTGCCCCTGATTCCCATCCGGCAGGCGCGCGGCGTCTGGCTGGAGGATTACGACGGCAAGCGCTACCTGGACGCCATCAGCTCCTGGTGGGTGAATCTCTTCGGCCACGGCCATCCCCATATCGACGGCCGCATCCGGGAGCAGTTGGGGCGCCTCGCCCATGTCATCACCGCCGGTTTCACACACGAGCCCGCCGTGACACTGGCCGAGCGGCTGGTACAACGGGCGCCGCCAGGCCTCGCGCGCGTGTTCTATGCGGAAAATGGTTCCTCGGCTGTGGAAATCGCCCTCAAGATGAGCTTCCACGCCTGGCGCAACCAGGGCTGCACGCGCAAGCAGCAATTCGTTTCGCTCACCAACGCCTACCACGGCGAAACCCTGGGCGCCCTGGCAGTGGGCGGCGTCGCCTTGTATCGGGAGACCTACGGTCCCTTGCTGATGCCTTGCCTGGAAGCGCCCACCCCCGATTGTTACCTGCGGCCCGAGGGGGTGGATTGGGAAACCCACAGCCGCGAGCTGCTCGCCCCCATGGCCGCTATGCTGGCTGCGCGCAGCGATGAGATCTGCGCCGTCATCGTCGAGCCCCTGATCCAGTGCGCCGCCGGCATGCGCATGTACCATCCAGTCTATCTGCGTGGGCTGCGCGACTTGTGCGACCGCTATGGCGTGCACCTCATCGCCGATGAAATCGCCGTGGGCTTTGGTCGCACCGGCACTTTCTTCGCCTGCGAACAGGCCGGGATCACGCCCGATTTCCTGTGCGTCGGCAAGGGCCTCACCGGCGGCTACCTGCCCCTTGCCGCCGTGCTGACGCGGGAGGCGATCTACCAGTGTTTCTATGACGAGTACGCGACCCTGAAAGCCTTCCTGCACTCCCACAGCTACACCGGCAATGCCCTGGGCTGCGCGGCCGCGCTGGCCACACTGGACCTGTTCGATGCCTCCCCTGTCCTGGCATCCAATGGGCGCTTGGCCGAGCACCTGGCGCAAGCACTGGCGCCGCTGCGCGATCACCCCCATGTGGGGGAGGTGCGCCAAACAGGCCTGGTGGCCGCAGTGGAGATGACCCCGAACGGCGATCGCCACAGCGCCTACCCCTGGCAGGAGCGGCGCGGCCTGCGGGTCTATCGCCATGCCCTGGAACGGGGTGTACTGCTGCGTCCTCTGGGGAACGTGGTCTATTTCATGCCGCCTTATGTCATCACCACCGATGAGATCGATTTGATCGTGGCGGTGGCGCGGGAAGGCATTGATCGCGCCACGGCCGATTAGCCATGCGGATTCCTCGCCTGTGGGTACCGACAGCCCTTGATGCCGGCGCGCTCATCGCGCTTCCCAGCGAAACGGTTCATTACCTGCGCAGCGTGCTGCGACTGACAGTGGGCGCCGAGGTGGTCCTGTTCGACGGCGAGGGCCAGGAATGCCCGGGACAGATCGCGAGCCTGGGGCGCCAGGACGGACAGGTCCGATTGACGGGCGACCCGGTGACGCCGCTCCGGGAATCGCCCCTCGACATCACCCTGCTGCAGGGCATCTCGCGTGGGGAACGCATGGATTTTGCGCTGCAAAAGGCGGTTGAACTGGGCGTTGCGCGCATTGTGCCGGTGATCTGTGCCCGCACCGGGGTGCATCTGTCCGGCGAGCGGGCAGCCCGGCGCCAGGCGCATTGGCAGGGCATCGCGGCCCATGCCGCAGCCCAATGTGGCCGCGCCCGATTGCCGACCTTGTCGGCCGTCCTGACGCTGGCGCAGGCTGTAACGCTTGTCGAGGCCGATCTCCGTCTGATGCTGGAACCCAACGCGGAACAGGGGATTGGTGAATTGACCCCCGTGCCCTCAGTCGCGCTCCTCATCGGCCCAGAAGGCGGGCTCGATCTCCGCGAGCAAGTCCTCGCCCGCGAACACGGCTTCCAGGCACTCCGGCTCGGTCCCCGCGTCCTGCGCACCGAGACCGCCGCCCTCGCCGCCATCACCGTCCTGCAATCCCGCTGGGGCGACCTGACCTGAGGTCGCCACCGTAGCGGCCGATTGATCCAGCAGCCGGGCCAGCCATTCCAGATCCGGAATCAACATCTCGCTGCGGGCGAAATTCACCCGGAACAGCACCGGCGCCTGTCGATCCTTTTCAGTCAAGGGCAAGGGCCGCGCCTGATCCGGAGTGACTGGAACCATTTGCGGATAGCCCTGGATCAGGATCCCCACATGTGCAACTTGACCCGCATGCGGTAGACGCAACACCGCCACCCGCGTTCGCGGACCGGGTCGGGGTGAATCGTCGCCATACAGGGACTCAAAACACAGCACAGGCAAGGTCCCCTCGCGCCAGGCCATGGCGGGCGGCGGAGAAAGCGCGTCCATTCCTGTGGGGAGCGGAATGATTTCTACCACCGCCCCATAAGGCACCAGCAAGCGCTGGTTGACCAATGGCAGCACCTGGCAATAAAGCAAGCTGGGCGACACGTCCATTAAAACGACCCGCCAGCCGGGTCAACACGCTGCGGCTGCGTCAGATGGCCGATGGTTTCAAGCAACTCCACCTCTTGATAAGGCTTGCCCAGATAGGCGGCAGCGCCCAGATCCAGGGCGCGATTGCGGTGTTTATCGCCGGTTCGTGAGGTGATCATGACCACGGGAATGGCCTGCAGCGCTGCGTTGGATTTGAGATTGGCGAGCAGTTCGAAGCCATCCATACGCGGCATTTCGACATCCAACAGGATCAGGTCCGGCATCTGCTCCTGGATTTTCTGCAATGCCTCGACGCCATCGCGGGCGGTCATCGCCGTCATGCCATGCTGTTCGAGCAGGCGCGCAGTCACCCGCCGCACGGTAATGGAATCATCCACCACCATGACGCGCAGCGCCCGCGCACCAGCCACTGTCGCCGCTGGATCACCCTGCGAGCGGCCTTCAGATCCCAATCTCCCACGGGTATCCACCAGGGACTGCAAATCCAGAATCAGCACCACCCCGCCATCGCTGAGCAGCGTGGCGCCGCTGATCCCCGGCACCGCCGCGACTCGGGAACCCACCGGGCGTACCACCACCTCCTGGGTTCCCAGCAAGCTGTCGGCGACCAGCGCCCAATGCAGACCCGCCACACTCACCAGCAACACCGGATGTTCGCCTTCCAGTTTCGCTTCACCGCTCTCCGGCACGCCCAACAGGGATGCCAGCCCCACCAGACGGTAATCCACACCCAGATGATTGAGATGAGTCAGGCTCCCCTCCTGCCATTCCGCCAACTGGTCGGCATACAGCCGCATCACACCCTGGATCCCCGACATGGGAACGGCGTAACGCTCCGGCCCCACTTTCAGTAACAGGCAATCACTCACCGCCAGGGTGTAGGGCAGCCAGACCCGGAAGGTACTGCCCTGGCCCCAATGGGAGGCAATTTCCAGGCGGCCGCCACAGGCCTTGATCTGGTTATGCACCACATCCATCCCCACCCCGCGCCCGGCAATCTGGCTAACCTGCTCGGCCGTGCTCAATCCAGGCGCAAGAATGAGATGGAAAATCTGGGTTTCGCCCAATTGTTCATCCGGTCCCACCAGACCGCGCGCGCGCGCGCGCGCCAGGATTGCCGCGGCATCCAGGCCGCGGCCGTCATCGGCGATTTCCAGCAGCACCTGGGACCCCTCGCGGCTCACCCGCAAATTCACCTGCCCCTGTGCTGGCTTACCCAGCCGCAAGCGCTCCACACTGGGTTCGATGCCGTGAGCCAGCGCATTGCGCAGCAAATGCTCCAAAGGCGCCACCATGCGATCCAGCACCTGGCGGTCGAGTTCGGTCTCCCCGCCTGTGATCTCCAGCGTGGCCTGCTTGTCGAGCGCCTCGGCAGTCTGGCGGACGATGCGGCGCAGCCGCGCACCATGAAATTCAAATGGAATCATGCGCGTCCGCAGCAGATCACCCTGGAGTTCCCCAGCCAGCCGCCGCTGGACCTGCAACGCGGCCTCGGAGGTCTGTTGCTGTCCGCTCACCAGTTCCTGCAGGCTGACCAAGTCGGTCACGCTTTCGCCCAACGCGCGGGAAAGCTGTTGCAATCGAGAGTACCGATCGAATTCGAGGGGATCGAAATCTCCCGCAGCCGATTCGCCAGCGCGATCGGCATGCTGGAAGACGATGCGTGATTCCGCTTCCAGCTCCAGTTCCCGTAGCTGGCGTCGCAGTCGATCAATGGTGCGGGCAATTTCCCGGGCATAACTGGCCAGCTCGCGCACCGGTTGTTCGATGCGCCCGTTGACCACGATCAACTCACCGATCAGGCCGAGCAGTCGATCCAGGGTCGGGGCCGGCACTCGGATCTGTTCATTTCCGGCAACGGTTTCCTCCCCTTCACCCGGTAGCGGTTGTGCCCACCAATCCGGTGGCGGGACATACCCCAGCGCTGGATCAGCATCGGCATCGAGTTGAGGCATTGCCTCATCGCTGCGCTCGACCCGCACAAGGCCCGATTCCCCATGCAGCGTCTGATCAACCTGTACCGCGTCATCCTGAACGGCGGATGCCGGATTGAAGGGCTGATCGCCGTCCGCGCTTCCGACGGTGGCAACAGCCGATTCCGATGAGTCCCCCGGTTCGCAGCCCAGTCTTTGCAGCAAGCCTGGCGGAACCGCTGCCGGCAAACCTTCAGCCCACTGATCCAGTTGACCTTGCAGGGTATCCAAGGCGTGGCGCAGCAAGCTGCGGGCCCCGGGTTCATCACCTGCATCGCCCATGGCCATGAGGCCAAGAAAGGTTTCGATGGCATGCGCCAGATCGCCCAGCGGCAAGGCACCCGCCATCCGAGCGCTGCCTTTGAAGGTATGCAGGTCGCCCATCAACGCATCAATGGGCAGCATTTCCTCGCCTGGGGCATTCTCACTGAACAGCGTGTCGATATGCGCCAGCAGATCAACCGCTTCCTCCAGAAAGATCGCGCGGATTTCAGGGCCAATGCCGTTGCCGGATTCAGTACGGGCATGATGTTCCAACTGCTCGCGATCCGCCGTCAGGCGCTGCAACCAGGACGTGTCCGCGTCACACGCGACATGGGCCGGCAAAGCCAGGCGGCAGGCTGTCACTCCCTGGGCGAGCAGGTCGATCTGGAATGCGGAGAGCGGTTTGCCCACACTGAGCACGGCTTTGACCCATCGATCCAGTTCGCTCGCCCGATCTGCCAAGGATTCCCTGTTCACCGTGCGGGCAGTCCCCTTCAGGGTGTGAAACACCCGCAGCACGTTCGAGTCCAGCGCCAGCGAGGCGCCCGCTCCAACCTGTCGCAGATAGGTCTGCACTTGATCCAGATAGCCGGACGCCTCCTGCTCGAACAAGTCGTCCAGCAGCGCGCCTTCAGCCAGTTCGGGATCGGGATCCAGGGGCACCGATTCTGCAAAATCCAGTTGCACAACGGTCGAGGCCCAGGGTGTTGCGTCAGCCTCCACATCGGCAGATTCCGCCTCCTCGGGTTCCACGACCGGAATCAGGCGTGAATCCGCTGCCAGGAAATCAGCCGGCAGGGGCGTGAGAGGCGAGACATCAAGCTCCGCTGCAACCCCCTCGTTCTGGGGTGTGGACCCCCTTGCCGCTGGCGCGGCGGGCATCCCTACCGCTTCCCCGTTGGCCAATGCAGCCAATTGATCGATGCATTGCTGGCCGGCTGCGGACAGGGGCTGTTGGAGGTCTTGCAAATGCGCGGCAATCTGATCAATGGCCTGAGCCACCCAGGCAACCGTGTCCTGATCTGCCCGTCTGGTGCCTTCCAGAACCGCGTTGAGCAAGCGCTCCACACCCCAGGCCAACTCGCCGATGGCAACCGCTCCGGCCATCCGTCCCGATCCTTTGAGGGTGTGGAACCCGCGCCGCAAGGTCACCAACGCCTCACGATCCTGCGCATCGATCTGCCAGCGCGATTGAGCAGGCCCGACTTGCGCCATGATTTCTTCGGCTTCCTCCGAAAATATGGCGCTCAGGTCCAGGTCAAGGGCGGCATTCAGCGGCGCGGATACCGGGTCTTGATCCGCCACGATAGGGCCCGCAGCAGCCGGCAACAGACGCATCACCTGTTCGGTTTGTTCCACGGCAGCCGCCAGTGACGCGCTATCGGCGAAAGGCTGTTCACCCCAGCGCTCCAGATACAGCGCCAGGCTTTCCAGCGCATTGGCCATAGCTTCCGCAATCGGCCGCTCTTCCGTTATCTGGGGCAAGGCCTGCGCCAATTGATTGAAACAGCGTCCCGCCTCCGCCAACCCAGCCACCTCAAGCGCCGCAGCCATCTGGTCCAGACGCCCGGCCGCCTCGGCCTTGCCGGAGCTTGAATCGGCGCGCTCCAACGCCTCGATGCACTGGCGTAGATCAACCAGCACCTCACGCACCACCGGGAGCTGAAGCTCCGGCGCGATCGATCCCAGGTCTGTCGTGTCCGGACGCCCTGAAAGCGATGCCAGGGCCGCTTCCACAGCCAGTACCGACTGCGCCACCTCAATCCATTCCGTCTCGACCACCTGGCCCGCACTGGCCCAAGCGGCTAACCGGGTTGCGGCCCGATCCATCTGCGCCATGAGATCGGGGCGATCCAGGATGGCCAGGGTGGCGCAGATGCCTTGGGTCACGCCGACCAATACCTTGAGCTCGTCAGCCGCAGGCTGGGGCGTGCGGGAAATGACATCGAGCGATTCCTTGACCACCTGCAACTCGTCGCGGATCGATGCAGCGACGCCGGCCAAGGCTTGACTGCCGGCATCGCCCAAGGCGTGCTGCAGCCGCTCCTGCTGTTCGGGAGAGATCACACGATGGGCCAAGTCGTAGGCCTGGGCGAGTTCGCCGGGCAATCCCGCCAGATGCGGTGCCCGACCCAAGGCATACAGGGCCTGGGCCGCCGTGTGGCGATGCAACTGGCATTGCTCCGGGGTTTCCCCCACCCCGACCAGCCCACCCAGAAGGCGCTCCAAACGCAACAGGACCGGGCGCACTTCAGCCTGGGAAACGGCGTGATCCGCAAGGGCGATCAGCAAGCCCCGCAAGACCCACCAACTCCTGGCCACAGCGGCGGTGGTCGCGGCGCGCTCGAGCTTTTCAGCCACCCGTGACAAGCTTGCCAGCACACGCGCATCACCCGTTTCCCGCAACACCAGCAAGATCGCGTGCATGACGCCGGGCCGATAGCGTTGGGCCAGTGCCCTGAGAATCGCGGGATCCTGGACCACCGGGTCGGGTCCAGCCATCTCGATCAGCGCATCCCCTCCCGTCGCGGCAAAGATTTCCGCAGCCCCGATGGCGCCCCGGCTTGCCGCCAGGCGCAAGGCATTGATGGGAAACAGCAGCAAGGTCGGGCAATCGGATTCGCCGCGCGCCATGAGTTCCACATAGGCGGGCAGGGCAATGAGCAGGCTGGCCAAGGCATCGCCCAAGGTTTCGGTATAAGCCGCTGGATGATGGCAAGCATCCAAGGCCACAATGGCCTGGCTCACGGCATAGGACGCCCCGGAAAGACCTGAAAATTCAAGGGTTTCACGAAGATTCCGCCACTCTTGGCACACCATCTCCAGTGTTTCGGGCGTCAACTCCCCCCACCCCATGTCTTCCGCACGCTGGCGCAACCGATCAATGCTGTCCTGAATGCCAGGCAGCAACGCCTGCAACGTCTGCGCATCTCCCGAATGCCCGCGCGACGTGGGCTGGAGATTCATCGACAGGGGGGAAGGCTGCATCGCGTGCTCCTCAATTCGGAAGCTTGAACCCGGTCACCGACCGGCGCAGCTCGGTGGCCAACTGAGCCAGCCGACCGATCGCCTGGCCGGTGGCTCGGGTCCCCTTGGCCGCCTGCACGGTGACCTCCCGAATGGCTCGCATGCTGGTCGACATCTCGCCAGCCTTGGTCGTCTGTTGCTGAGCTGCTTCGGAAATGCTGGTCACCAGGACCGCGATCTGATTGGACACCCGCTCGATTTCATCCAGGGCATTGCCGGCATCCTCCGCACGCTGGGAACCCGACACCACACCTGTCGTACTCCGCTCCATCGACGCCACGGCCTCCTGGGTATCGGCCTGAATCGTGCGCACCAGGGCCTCGATCTGCCGTGTGGCCACCGCTGAACGTTCCGCCAGTCGCTGCACTTCATCAGCCACCACGCCGAAGCCCCGACCCGCTTCACCTGCCGAAGAGGCCTGAATGGCGGCGTTCAGCGCGAGGATATTGGTCTGTTCGGCAATGTCATTGATCAGCCCGACGATGTTGCCAATCTCCTGGGAACTTTCTCCCAGCCGCTTGATGCGCTTGGAGGTTTCCTGGATCTGCTCGCGGATTACTTGCATGCCCTCGATGGTCCGCTGCACCGCCGCGCTGCCCTTGCCTGCAACGTCCACCGCGTGCTGAGCCACCTTCGAGGAACGCTGGGCGTTATCCGACACCTGCTCGATGGACTGGGCCATGCTCTGGATGGCGGAGGTGGTCGTTTCGATCTGCCCGCTCTGCCGCTCGCTGGCCACCAGCAAACGGGTCGCCACGTCCTGGGTTTCGGTCACGGAGGCGGCCACCCGTTCGGCGGTCTGGTTGATGGTGCGCACCAGTTCGCGCAGCTGTTCGATGGCGTAGTTCACCGCATCGGCGATGGCACCGGTGATATCTCCGGTAACCGTGGCCTGGACACTCAGATCCCCTTCCGCCAAATCCCCCATTTCATCCAGCAGATTCAGGATGGCATCCTGGTTTTTCTGGTTCATCCGACGGGCCTGCGCCAATAACTCTCGCACCCGCATCACCAATCGATAGACGACCAGGATCACCAACACCACGCTGATGCCACTCAAGACCACCAGAATCAGGGGCTGCATGAAACGACTGTTGATTGCCTGCTGCAGCGCGAGCTCCTGTTGGGTCAGCCCTTGTTGCACTACCGCCAGATCCAGGGCCAGGCCACGCGAGGCGCGGTTGGCGCGGTGCAGCGCGAGGCCATTGGCGGCGATGAAATCAACCTGCTGACTCAAGGCGCTATAGCGTTTCGTCAATCGCGCCAGTGTGTCCCGCATGGGTCCTTCCGCCGGCAAAGCGCCTATGTTCTGGGCTCGGTTCCCCTCCGACAGGTCTTGCAGGCCATTGCCCAGTGCCGCCAAAGTCGTCGTCAATTGTTTCGAGAGGGTTTCGGGCGCACCGGCACCAGAAAAAAGTGCATTGATGCCCTCGCGCATACGCTGCAGGTCCAGGGCGAGACGCAGGGTGTGGTTGATCTGTTCAGGGGGCATGCGCGCCACCCGCATCTGGTCGAGCAAAGTGTCCAGATCCGCCATCCAGGCGGGCAGCGTCGCCTGGAATTCGGCTTGATACGCCCGCGCTCCAGGCATCACCGAACGCACGGACAGCAGTGACTGAAGCTGGGGTTGCGCCTTGATCCAGGCCTCTGCCACGACATCAACGCGGGCCTGGATGTTTTCCGGCACCGCATCCAGGCCCAACTCGGAATCGCCTTCTTTCAGGGTTTTGAGGGTCTTGGAAAAGCTCTCGATGCTGCGGGACAATTCATTGAAGGTCTGTCGATTAGACAACTCATCCGCCAAGGCATTGGTCACCTCGAAACTGCGGGCGGCGATGCGTTCCACCAGCGTCTGTTGCTCGGCCGTCAAGCTTAGGTATTGCTGATCCCGCCACTCCAGACCCGACAGATAGGCCCACCCGCTCAGGGTGAGAAATACCGCGCCGGCAAGGCCGATCAAGAGACCGGAGAACAAACGCCTGTCCGCCTGGCTATCCCGGATGGATTCAACGGATGACTTGGACATGGTGTAAGCGGTCTCCCCCTCTGAATCAGGCCAATCGACGCACTGGAATTCCTGTTGCGCTCAGGCTTGGGAATCGGCAGGCCCGGCCGGGTCTTTATAGGACAGGCGAATCAGGGATGGCGGCCGCCGCAAGGTCCAGGCCGCTCATTCAGGCAATGCTTCATCCTGAACACCGGAAAACGCCAAAAGACCGGGCCAGTCCAGCACACCGGCCCACAGTCCAGGCTGCAAAGCCAAGGCGCCGCACCAGGCGTGTGGGCAGGCCACTCCAGGCGCCGGGACATCACGCTGCAATCCAGCCGTCATGTTCCGCAACCCCAGCACCTTGCGCGCACCTAGCCCCACCACCTGGCGACCCTGTTGAAGGCAGATCACCACCGCAGGCGCCGTTGTGGATCCCGGTAGACCCAATAACACGGCCAAGTCCAGCACAGGGACCAGGATGCCCCTCAAATTGATCAAACCTTGCAGCTCCGCTGCCGCGTTGGGGATGCGCGTCAGTCGAGGCTGGCGGATCACCTCCCTGATCCAAGGCCGGGGCAACGCCCACAGCATCCCTCCCACGTCGAAAATCAGCGCCTGTTCCGGGGAATTCCAGGAGAGGTCCGTTAGCGATTCGCGAGGTGGCGCGGCCAAAGCCAAAGGATTGCAGGATCGCTCCAACGCACACAGGGCAGCAAAGGGATCGTCAACATCATTCGACGAGACCATCGCACTCATGGTCAGAATCCAAGCACTGCATTCATTTTGGGAATGATGTCGTGTTCCTGAACCGGCTTGAGCACGTAATCGACTGCGCCCTGCCGCAGCCCCCAGATCCGATCGCTTTCCTGATTCTTCGAGGTCACCATGAAGACGGGGATGGAGGCGGTCTGTTGATCCCGGGACAGCTTGCGGGTTGCCTGGAAACCACTCATTCCGGGCATGACCACGTCCATCAGGATGAGATCGGGTTGTTCCCGTCGGGCCAGATCGATGCCCTGTGTCGCATCATGGGCCACCAGCGTTTGGTGGCCATGTTTTTCCAGCAAGCGGCGCAGCACATGCAGCTCAGTGGGGGAATCATCGACAATCAGTACCCGCGCCATGTCACCATCCCCTCACTGGATCCCACCGGCTACTGGCCCGGGCGTCACGCCGGCGAATTCGGAGACCGCTTCCAGCAACTCCTCGCGGGTGAACGGCTTGGTCAGGTAGCGCTCGGAACCCACCAGACGACCGCGGGCGCGGTCAAACAAGCCATCCTTGCTGGACAGCAGGATGACGGGAATATGGCGGAAATCCGGGTGGCGCTTGATCAGGGCGCAGGTCTGGTAGCCATCGAGACGGGGCATCATGATATCGACGAACACCAGGTCCGGCCGATGCCGAACAATCAAACCCAAGGCCTCGTAGCCATCTTGGGCCGTGATGACCTCGAACCCCTCCCGCATCAGCAGGGTTTCAGCGGTTCGCCGGATGGTCTTGCTGTCGTCGATCACCATGACCCGCAGCACAGGGTGATTCACCTCACCCGCAGATTGCCTGTCCATCTCGCCTCCCTCTCGATCCCCCATGATGTTCATGGCGCTTCCCTTTATTGAGTGACATCCATCTTGTATGAACGATTCAGTATCATGGGCGCCTGATTTGCCCTACCAGGAATCTCGCCATGGCCATCGTCGATCCCGTCGGGCTCCCCCGTCTGGCGCTTATGCAACAGGAACGCATTCGGCATCTGGAGGCTGCCCTGCTGGCTCAGCAGAGCACGATCGAGTACTGGTTCCGCCGCCAGTGGCAACGCACCCGCCCGCCCCTCTATGCCTCCGTTGATCTGCGCAATGCCGGATTCAAGCTCGCCCCGGTGGATACCAATTTGTTCCCGGCGGGCTTCAACAACCTCGCCCCCGACTGCCATGCGCTCTGTGTTCAGGCCATGCGCCAGGCCATCGAACGCAATTGCCCAACCGCCAGCCGGGTGTTGATCATTCCCGAGAGCCACACGCGCAATCCGCACTACCTGGAAAGTTTGGGGACATTGGCCAGCCTGGTCGCTCAGGCCGGCTTTGAAGTCCGTATCGGCTCCCTGCGCGCCGACTTGAAGGCGCCCATGCCCCTGGACGCGCCCTCAGCACCCCATCTGCTGCTCGAACCCGTGACGCGACAGGGCGCGCGAGTGGGCGTGGCGGATTTTGATCCCTGTTTGGTGCTGCTCAATAACGACCTGTCCGGGGGGTTGCCGGCTATTCTCGAGGGCCTGGAACAGACCCTCCTGCCCCCGCCAGGACTGGGCTGGACCCATCGCTCCAAGAGCCATCATTTCGACCTGTATGCCGAGGTGGCCGGGGAATTCGCCGATCAATTGGGACTGGATCCCTGGCTGCTCACGCCGGCCTCGCGCTATTGCGGCCAGGTGGACTTCCAGAAGCGGGAAGGACTGGAATGTCTGGAAGCCAATGGAGCGGCGCTGCTCGCCGAAATCGCGGAACGCTATGCCGAACGCGACATCGATCATCCCCCCTTCCTGATCGTCAAGGCCGATGCCGGCACCTATGGCATGGGCGTCATGAGCGTCAGCTCGATCGACGAAATCACCCAGATCAACCGCAAGACCCGCAACAAGATGAGCTCGGCCAAGGAAGGATTGCCGGTCAGCCGGGTGTTGATCCAGGAAGGGATCCCCACCGCGGAAACCTGGGGCAGCGACGCCGCCGTGGCGGAACCCGTGGTCTACATGATCGACGCCACCGTGGTCGGCGGCTTCTACCGGGTGCATGCCCAGCGTGGTCCCACCGAAAACCTCAACGCCCCCGGCATGGAATTCCATCCCCTGCCGTTCTGTGAACCCTGTATTTGTCCCGACCGCAACCGGGAGCCGGATGCCGGCCCCAACCGCTTCTATACCTATGGCGTCGTTGCCCGCCTGGCCTTGTTGGCCGCCGCACGGGAAATGGCCGAGCTGGCCCCCTGAATCCGCCCTCTTCCGGAGTGTCGCCCATGAGCCTGCGCATCGGCGTGGTGATGGACCCCATCGCCACCATCAAGCCCGCCAAGGACACCACCCTGGCCCTGCTGCTGGAGGCCCAGCGTCGAGGCTGGACACTTTTCTACATGGAGCTGGGCGATCTCTACCTGATCGACGGCCAGCCCTGGGCGCGCCAACGACCCCTCAAGGTCCAGGACGACCTGCACCACTGGTTCGATCTCACGCCGGGCACCGATGTCCCGCTGACCGAACTGGATGTGATCCTGATGCGCAAGGATCCGCCCTTCAACATGGAGTACATCTATGCCACCTACGTGCTGGAACGGGCCCAACTGGCCGGCACGCTGGTGGTCAATCGGCCGGAAAGCCTGCGCGACGTGAGCGAAAAGGCCTACACGGCATGGTTCCCCGAATGCTGTCCACCGACGATGATCGCCCGCGACATGGCGCGGCTGCGCCGTTTCATCACCGACCAGGGAGAGGCCGTCATCAAGCCACTGGACGGCATGGGGGGAGCCTCCATCTTTCGCACCCGCGGTGACGACCCCAACCTCAGCGTCATCCTGGAAACCCTGACCGACCACGGCCACCGTTTCGCCATGGCCCAGCGCTACCTGGCCGCCATCACCGAGGGCGATAAGCGCATCCTGCTGGTGGATGGGATGCCTGTGCCCTATGCCCTCGCGCGGATACCGGCTCCCGGCGAGGCGCGCGGCAACCTGGCGGCCGGCGGTCGCGGCGAAGGCCGCCCCCTCACCGACCGGGACTACTGGATTTGCGACCAGGTGGGTCCGGTGCTGCGCAAGAAAGGGCTCCTGTTCGTCGGATTGGATGTGATCGGGGATTCGCTGACCGAGATCAACGTCACCAGCCCAACCTGCGTGCGGGAACTGGACCGGCAGTTCGGACTCAACATTGCCGGCTTGTTGATGGACGCCATCGAGCGACAGTTGGGCTCGACGCCACATGCGGCTGCGCCGTGACCGCATTCCGCCGATAAGCCCCCATGTCGTCCAAACCGTCGGAATCGTCCATGACCGAGGCTGCCCCGCCGCCCGAGATCAGCAGTCGCGACCGACTGGTCGGTACGCTGTTTTTCGCCGCCCTGCTGCACGGGATCCTCATCCTGGGGATCGGCTTCAGCAACCTCACCAGTGCGCCCGATCCAAGCCACAAGCTGGAAGTGACGCTGGTGCGTGGTACGCCCACCGCGCCGCCGGAACGACCCCAATTCTGGGCTCAGATCGACCAGCAGGGCGCCGGCGAGGAGGGTCCCATGCAGCGCCCCCGAGGCGATCTGCCCGATTCCAGCGCCCAGATGAACTACGAGGGCATCCCCCAGGGTGGCGATGCCGTCAACGAGCTGGGTGGCCAGGGCACATCGGATCCCAATACCACCCAGAACGCCCCGACCCAGCGCGCAACGCGCCAAGTCCTGACCACCACCGCGCCCGCAGCCGATCCCATGGCCAGTGCCCCGCAAACGGCGACGACCCCCGACGGCCAGCGCCTGCGGGTCTCGCGGCTGGTGCTGGAGGCCACGGAAACCAGTCCCGCCCTGCTGCCTGACCCGGAAGCACACGCCCAGACGCCCGGTGCGCCTCTGCGCGAAATGCAGATCGCCGTCAACACCCGCTCCCACCTCTACGCGCCTTATCTGTACCAATGGCGTCTGCGCATCGAGGAAGTCGGGAATCTCAACCTGCCCGATGAAATCACCCGTCAGGGACTGTTCGGCGACGTCACCCTGGAGGTCGCCATTCGCAGCGACGGGCGCCTTGAGCAAGCGCGGGTGGTGGCGCCCTCGCCACATCGACGCTTGGACCAGGCCGCCCTGCGCATCCTGCAACTTGCCGCACCCTTCGAACCCTTCAGCGAACCGATGAAGCAACAGACCGAGCGCATCCGCTTCATCTGGAAATGGCGTTTCCTGCCGGGTGAGGCAGGCGTGCCCGAAGGAGAAGGCGGGGTTTATGTCGGCCAATGAAGCCATCTTCACGCGCGCTTGCCTGCGCGGCTTGTAAGCATCCGGGCGACTGCCTACCATGACCCCATGATCGAAGGCAGCTACCTCCAACATCATCTGCTGATCGCCATGCCCGGCATGGTCGATCGCAATTTCTCGCAAACCGTCACCTATCTGTGCGAACACAATGCCGATGGGGCGCTGGGCATCATCATCAACCGGCCGAGCGATCTGCGCCTGTCCCAGTTGATGGCGCAAATGGAACTCCCCCCGCCGGAACGGCCCGAGTTTGACGGCCCGGTCTACCACGGTGGCCCGGTCAGCGAGGAACGCGGCTTTGTGTTGCACGAGGAAGCCGGCCCCTGGGACGCCAGCCTATTTGTGTCCAAGGCCATGCATGTGACCACCTCGCGCGATATCCTGATGGCCATTGCCAAGGGTGAAGGGCCATCCCGCTATTTGCTGGCCTTGGGCTATGCCGGCTGGACGGCGGGGCAACTGGAACAGGAGATGCGCGACAACGCCTGGCTGGCCGTGCCCGCCAACAGTCATATCCTGTTCGATCTGCCCGCTCCGGAACGGCTGACCGCGGCCATTGGTCTTCTCGGTGTCGACTGGCGCCAGCTCAGCAGCGAAGCAGGTCATGCGTGACCGCTTTCGCCGCGCCTGACCGCCGTACCCTGCTGGGGTTCGATTATGGTACCCGGCGCGTGGGCGTGGCCGTGGGCCAGACCGTGACCGGCAGCGCCTCGCCCCTGGCCGTCCTCAAGGCCCCAAAGTCCCCGGAATTCTGGCAACAACTGGACCGTTTGATGAGCGAATGGCGGCCAGACGGCCTGGTCGTCGGCCTCCCCTTGCAGGCGGATGGCAGCGCCGGCGCCATCGCCCGTGGGGCTGAAGCCTTTGCCGATGAACTGACGACTCGCTACGGGCTCAGCGTAGCGCGCGTCGACGAACGCCTTACCTCCTGGGAAGCCGACCGCGTCGCGCGGGATGTCCCGGAATCCCGCCGGGACGCAGTGGCGGCCAGCCTGATTTTGATGACCTATTTGGAAGGACGATCGCCATGATCCTTTGGGATACCCCGCGGGTAGCAGCCCATATCGATGCCCTGGCCAACGCCATCGGGGCGCGCTATGCCGCAGCGCTACAACCTCCACTGCTGATAGGCATCCATACCGGCGGCGCCTGGCTGGCCCAGGCCTTGCACCGACGCCTGGAAGACACCCTGGCGCTTGATGAGCCTGCCGGCACGGTGGATGTGAGCTTCTACCGCGACGACCTCGCGCGCAGCGGTGTGCCACCCCAGGCCCGCCCCTCCCAGGTGTCCACTTCGGTCGATGGCCGTGAAATCGTGCTGATCGACGACGTCCTTTACACGGGCCGCACGGTCCGTGCCGCCATGAACGAATTGTTCGATTACGGCCGTCCCGCCGCCATCCGCCTCGCCGTGCTGGTCACGCGCAATGGCCGGCAGTTACCTGTCGCGCCGGACTTCCCCGCAGAGATGCTCTCGCTAGAACCGGGGGAACGCATTAAACTCGCCGGGCCCGATCCGCTGCAATTGCACCTGCTCCGGAGTTCGCCGTCTGCCCATGATGCGACCGACGCCCCCTGATGTCCTGCCGCTGCGCCACCTCCTGACCACCGATGGTCTGAGCCGGCTGCAAATCCTTTCCATTCTGGATCTGGCGGAATCCTTCCTCCCGGTGGGCGCGCGCGCGGTCAAGAAAGTCCCGCTGCTGCGCGGCAAAACCGTCGTCAACCTGTTTTTCGAGCCCAGCACGCGCACCCGCATGACCTTCGAGCTGGCCGCCAAGCGCCTGTCGGCCGACGTGCTCAACCTGGATGTGGCCCATTCCTCCACCCGCAAGGGTGAAACCCTGCTGGATACGTTGCGCAACCTGGAAGCCATGCAAATGGACATGCTGGTGGTGCGTCATGCGGAAAGCGGCGCGGCCGACTTCTTTGCCCGCCATGCAGCGCCCCATGTCAGCGTCCTCAACGCCGGCGACGGCCGCCATGCCCACCCGACCCAGGCGCTGCTGGACATGTTCACCATCCGTCGCCACAAGGCGGACTTCACCGCACTCACCGTGGTGATTGTCGGCGACGTGGCCCACTCCCGCGTGGCCCGTTCCCAGATCCATGCCTTGCGCATTCTGGGCGTGCCGGATATCCGCGTGGTGGCGCCGCGCACGCTGCTGCCGGTCGACATTGAAACCCTGGGGGTGCGGGTCTTTCCGCATCTGGAAACCGCGCTGCGGGATTGCGATGTGGTCATCACCCTGCGCCTGCAGCGCGAGCGCATGCAGGGAACCTTCCTGCCCAGCGAGGGCGAGTATTTCCGTCACTACGGCCTGGACGCGGCGCGCCTGGCCCTGGCCCGCCCCGACGCCCTCGTCATGCATCCCGGCCCCATCAATCGCAACGTGGAAATCGCCTCCGCGGTTGCCGACGGCCCCCAGTCGGTGATCCTGGAACAGGTAACCAACGGCATTGCGGTGCGCATGGCGGTCATGGCCCAGGTGCTCGGACGGGCGCCGGGGCGGGAGAGCGCGGCATGAATCGGCTCACCCTGAGCGGCGGACGGGTCATCGATCCGGCGCGGGATCTGGACGCGACGCTGGATGTGCATCTCAGCGAGGGCCGCGTGCTGGCGGTGGGCGCGGCGCCCGCAGGCTTTTGTCCCGATGAGCGCATCGACGTGCAGGGTCGATGGGTGCTGCCGGGATTGGTTGACCTGTGTGCCCGCCCCCTGCCGGATCTCGCGCAGGAAACCCGGGCCGCAGCGGCGGGCGGGATCACCAGCCTGTGCGTACCCCCAGAAGTCACCCCCTGCATCGACACCCCGGCAGTGGCCGAGCGCCTGCAGCACCAGGGTCAACAGGATGCCCGCGCGCGATTGCACCTGGTGGGCGCCCTCACCTGCGCGCTGGCCGGCGAGCAACTGGCGGAACTGGCCGCCCTGCGCGAAGCCGGCTGCGTCGCGGTCAGCCAGGGGCCTGGGGGCCTGACGGACAGCCAGACCCTGCGCCAGGCCCTGGCCTATGCGGCCAGTCACGATTTGCTGGTGATGCTCAGCCCCCGCGACCCCTGGCTGTATCGCCACGGCTGCGCCCACGAAGGCGCCACCAGTACCCGCCTGGGCTTGCCCGCCATTCCCGGCGTGGCCGAGGCCATCGGCCTGGCGCGGGATCTGGCGCTGGTGGAATTGACCGGCGTGCGTGCCCATTTCTGCCGCCTGTCCAGCGCTCAATCGCTGCCTTTGCTGGCCCAGGCGCGCGCACGCGGGCTGCCAGTCACGGCTGATGTCGCGGTGCACCACCTGCACCTGTGCGACACCGATCTGGCCCGCTTCGACACCCTGTGCCGGGTCGATCCGCCGCTGCGCGGCATGGCCGACCGGACGGGTCTGCGCCAAGCCTGGGCCGATGGACTGCTCACCGCAGTGTGCAGCGATCATCACCCCCTGGGCCCCGACGCCAAGCGCCTGCCCTTTCCCCAGGCCACCCCCGGCATTGCGGGCCTGGAAACCCTGTTGGCGCTGGCGCTGGAACTGGTGTGGGCCGAGCACCTGCCCCTGTCACGCGCCATTGCCAGCCTCACCTGCGCGCCCGCCCAGGCGCTGGGATTGCCCGTGGGCAGGCTGGCCCCTGGTGCCCCGGCCGACCTGTGCGTGGTGGATCCAGAGGCGATCTGGACCCCGACGGCACAGACCCAGGTCAGCCGCGGCCTGAACACGCCCTTTCTGGACCGGCCCTTGCGCGGCCGGGTCACCCACACCCTGCTGGGAGGGCGGGTGGTCTATCGTCTCGACGCCTCCGGGAGCGACTGGCCATGACTTCCGCTCATCGCGGCACGATCTTCCTGGAAACGGCGCGCATCGTCGCCCATCACTCGCCGGCTCCGGAACAATGGCTGCTCACGCTGGAAGCACCGGAATGCGCCCGGCGCGCCGCACCCGGCCAGTTCGTTCACCTGCAATGCGATCCGGCGCTGCCCATGCGCCGTCCCCTGTCACTGTTGCGCGTCAACCCGGATCAGGGCTGGGTCGAAATCCTCTACAAGGTGGTGGGCCACGGCACCCGGCAACTGGCCCAGCAGCAAACCGGGCGCGCTTTGAGCGTCATGGGGCCCATTGGCCAACCGTTTCGTCCCGATCCCCAGCGCCCGCGTGCGCTGTTGCTCGGCGGCGGGGTGGGCATGCCGCCGATGATTTTCCTGGCCGACCGGTTGCGCCGGGATCCGCAGGCGAAACCCTGTGTCTTTCTCGGCTCCGAACTGCCCTTTCCCTTCCCCATCCGCCCCTCGCGACTGCTCATCCCCGGCCTGCCGGCCGACGCCATCGGCACTCTCGCCCTGCTGGAAGACTGGGGCATCCCCTGCCGCCTCAGCAGTGCCCGTGGCCAACCCGGCTGCCATGCGGGCTATGTCACCGATCTGGCGCGCGCCTATCTGACGCCGCTCGACGCCGCGACGCGGGACCAGACGGCGCTGTACGCCTGCGGCCCCGAACCCATGCTGCGCGCGGTCGCTGCGCTGGCACGCGAGTTCGACCTGCCCTGCCAGGTGTCGCTGGAGGAATTCATGGCCTGCGCCGTCGGCGGCTGCGCCGGCTGCGTCGTCCCGATTCACGCCGCCAATGGCATCGCCATGAAGCGGGTGTGCGTGGATGGCCCGGTCTTTCCCGCCGAGGCGGTCTATCCCGCTTGAGGAAGGGAGCCGGTTTGGCTGCTTTGCCAAGGGTGTGACTGACAGATTTTTAGCGCGTTTTACAACATTTGACGTAACCGATGACCTCTATTTAGTCTCGATCTGTCAAAAATTTATGTGCACTATAAAGGTGTATTAAGACACTATTTTTGGTGTCTTAAAATAGTTAGGCGTCGTACTTAATGATACCTCTCTCCGAGATTGACGGTCAGGAACTAAGCACGCTAGTTTGCAATCACTTCATTTGCAGAAACTGCGGAGTGATTTACCGAGACGCTACGCTGCAGAAGGGGAACCTATGCAAGCACTGCAACGCACCGATCGAATCACATCGATATGCCTTCTCCTTAAACAACATTCCTGTCCTGGTCGATCTCGTTCAACAGGCCTACCATTCCCAGTCACCTACTGGCCACTCGAGTGCGCCGCTAGGCCAAGACGTCGGTACAGTGTTGTTCTATTGCTCCCTGCGTGAGGCCCTGTTAAACACCTTCATAGTCACCAACCTCAGAACACGGAACATAGACGAGGCGTTGATCTCAAGAATGCTTGATGACAACAAACTGGCGAGTCAGAAGTTCGGTGGACTTTTCACCTCCGTAATTGGCACCAAATGGAAGGACGCCATATCTGACCTCAGCCCAACTCGAGCCAAGGACTACATGGCTGTCTCGGAACTAATGCAAGAGGCGGCCAAGCTGCGAAACGAGTTTCTGCACGAAGGCGATGCATGGAGAATCAATCGCGATTTCGCGAAGCGCTGCGTCGACTCACTTGGCCAGCTCGTTTCCATGTTCGCCGAGCTTCACAATAAATACACCCAGCCGCTATTCCATCGCGGCGCCTAACCCTTCCTTCAAGCGTTATGCGTCTCAAGAAAATTAGCGCGAGTTCTTGAAGCGGAAAAAACGGAGTCAGACTCGATTCAATCTTTTCCAATTTTTTACTCCAATCCCAGAATGAAGCAACCGCATCATCATGAATCTTTACCAGCCCGCGCTTGAGCCTGTCACTGCGGGCGCGCCATACTGGGGGCACAAGCCGGCCAAGGAAGGAGTAAAGCATCATGGCATCGAAGGTGTATCCGGTTTTCGAGGACTTCGCCCGCACCGCGCGGATCGATGCGGCGCGCTATGAGGCACTTTACCTGCAATCGGTGGCGGAGCCGGAGGCCTTCTGGGCGGCGCGGGCACGGGAATGCGTGAGCTGGATGCAGCCCTTCGAGCGGGTGCTGGACTGGCATTGGGACGCCCGGGAGGTGCGGACGCGCTGGTTCGATGGCGGCCGGCTCAACGTGTCCCAGAACTGCCTGGACCGCCATCTGGAGGCGCGCGGCGTCAAGACAGCCATTCTCTGGGAAGCCGACGCGCCGGGCCAGTCCCAGCGCATCAGCTACCGCGAACTACATGAAGCGGTGTGCCGCCTGGCCAATGTGCTGCGGGCTCAGGGGGTGCGCAAGGGTGACCGCGTGTGCCTCTACCTGCCGATGATCCCCCAGGCCGCCATCGCCATGCTGGCCTGCACCCGCATCGGCGCCGTCCATTCGGTGGTGTTCGGAGGATTTTCCGCCACCGCGCTGCGCGACCGCATCCAGGATGCGGACTGCCAGGTGGTGATCACGGCCGATGCGGCGCGGCGCGGCGGCAAGACGGTGCCCCTCAAGGCGCAGGTGGACGAAGCACTGGCCGAGTGCCCCAACGTGCGAAATGTGATTGTGGTGCGTCATACCGGCGCGGACATCGCCTGGCAGGACAGCCGCGACCTCGATTATCAGGCACTGACGGACGCCGCCGATCCGGACTGCGCGCCCGAGCCGATGGAAGCCGAAGATCCCCTCTTCATCCTCTACACCTCGGGCTCCACCGGCAAACCCAAGGGCGTGCTGCACACCACTGGCGGCTATCTGGTCTATGCGGCGAGCACCTTCGCCGATGTATTCGATTACCGCGAGTCGGACGTGTTCTGGTGTACGGCCGATGTGGGCTGGATCACCGGGCATTCCTATGTCGTCTACGGGCCGCTGTGCAACGGCGCCACCACGGTGATGTTCGAGGGCGTGCCCACCTATCCGGACGCCGCGCGTTGCTGGCAGGTGATCGACCAGCACCAGGTGACGACGTTCTACACCGCGCCCACCGCCATCCGCGCCTTGATGGCCTTTGGCGATGCGCCGCTGGCGGGCACGTCCCGCGCCAGTCTGCGCTTGCTCGGCACAGTCGGCGAACCCATCAATCCGGAGGCCTGGGAGTGGTATTTCCACAAGGTCGGTGGCGCCCGCTGCCCCGTGGTGGACACCTGGTGGCAGACCGAAACGGGCGGGACCCTGCTCTCTCCCCTGCCCGGCGCCACCCCGCTCAAGCCCGGCGCGGCCACCCGGCCTCTGTTCGGCGTCCAGCCGGTATTGCTGGATGAGGCGGGCCGCGAATTCGACGGCCCCGGCGAGGGGCGGCTGGCGCTGAAATTCCCCTGGCCCGGCATGGCGCGCACCGTCTACGGCAACCACGCCCGATTCGTGGAAACCTATTTTTCCGCCTACCCCGGCTACTACTTCACCGGCGATGGCGCGCGCCGCGATGCGGACGGCGACTACTGGATCACCGGCCGGGTGGACGATGTGCTGAACATCTCCGGGCACCGGCTGGGCACGGCCGAGATCGAAAGCGCCCTGGTGCTGCATCCCGCCGTGGCGGAAGCCGCCGTGGTCGGTTTCCCCCACCCCGTCAAGGGCCAGGGCATCCACGCCTATGTCACTCTGATGGAAGGCATCGATCCCGACCCTGCGCTGGAAGGCGAACTGAAAGCCCTGGTGGCGCGGGAAATCGGTCCCATCGCCCGGCCTGACGTGATCCAGTTGGCGCCGGGCCTGCCCAAGACCCGCTCGGGCAAAATCATGCGCCGCATCCTGCGCAAGCTCGCCGCCGGCGAGACCGAGGGGCTGGGCGACACCTCCACCCTGGCCGATCCCGGTGTGGTGGACAGCCTCAAGCCACCCGAGCCAAAGAACGAATGAGAAAACCTGCGCGAGCGGCCGGCAAGCATTCAACCCATCCGTAAAGAAAACCGCTAGCCGCCGGGAACTGATCTCGAACACCATGGTCATCTTGAAGGCGCTGTGTCGTGCGCCCTAAGGAGTTTTTCCATGCAGCGAGCGCTAATCAGCGAGATGCCCCCCGGCCTGAGGGAGCGCTATGGCGAAGTGCGTGGATTGTCGGAATTCCTGTGCGCGCCGCTCACCGCCGAGGACATGGTGATCCAGTCCATGCCGGACGTGAGCCCGCCCAAGTGGCACCTGGCGCACACGACTTGGTTTTTTGAAACATTCATCCTGGCGCCGAATGTGCCGGGTTATCGGCCGTTCCATCCCCGCTACGGCTACCTGTTCAACTCCTATTACAACCAGATCGGGCCGTTCCACGCGCGGGCCCGGCGCGGTCTGCTGGCTCGCCCCACCACCGACGAAGTGCTCGCCTACCGGGCGCATGTGGATCGGCACCTGACAGCCCTGCTGGACACGCTGGACGCAGCGGGCTGGGCGCGCCTCACGCCGCTGCTGGAACTGGGCCTCAACCACGAGCAGCAACACCAGGAACTGCTGCTGATGGACGTGAAGCACAACTTCCACGCCAATCCGCTGCGGCCGGCCTATCGCGAGGATCTGCGGAGCGCGCCGGGGACGGCCCACCCGGTCGACTTCCTGTCGTGCGATGGCGGCATGGTCGAGGTCGGACACGATGGACCGGGTTTCGCGTTCGACAACGAAACACCGCGCCACCGCGTTTTCCTGCAGCCGTATCGTCTGGCCGATCGCCTGGTCACCTGCGGCGAATATCTCGACTTCATTACGACAGGTGGTTATCAAACGCCCGAACTGTGGCTGTCGGACGGCTGGGCCACCGTGCAGGCGCGCGGCTGGACGGCGCCGCTGTACTGGGAGCAGGGCGATGACGGCTGGCAGATGTTCACTCTGGGCGGCCTGCGTGCGCTCGATCCGGCCACGCCAGTGAGCCACATCAGTTTCTACGAGGCGGATGCCTACGCCCGCTTCGCCGGCCGGCGCCTGCCGACCGAGTTCGAATGGGAAGCGGCGTCCGCGGCGGCCGATGCATATCCGGCAGATGGAAATTTTCTGGACCAGGACCGGCTCGAGCCCCAGCCGGCTGGCGCCCAGAGCGGCTTCAAGCAACTGCGCGGCGACGTCTGGGAGTGGTCCGCCAGCGCCTACCTGCCCTACCCGCGCTACCGGCCGGCCGCGGGCGCGGTCGGCGAGTACAACGGCAAGTTCATGTCCGGCCAGATGGTGCTGCGCGGCGGCTGCTGCCTGACGCCGGCCGAGCACCTGCGCGCCACCTACCGCAATTTCTTCCCCCCCGACGCGCGCTGGGCCTGCGCCGGCCTGCGCCTGGCAGACGACCTATGAACACACTCGCCAAACTGCGCCTGCACGACCTGGCGCCGGAACAGGAAGACTTTCGCACGGCCGTGCTGGAAGGCCTGGCCAAGCCGCACAAGAGCCTGCCGTGCAAGTTCTTTTACGACGCGGTCGGCTCCGCCCTGTTCGACCGGATTTGCGAACTGCCGGAGTACTACCCGACGCGCACCGAGATCGGCATCCTCACCGAAGCGGCGCCCGACATCGCCGCCCTGGCCGGTCGCGGCGGGGTGCTGGTGGAATATGGCAGCGGCAGCAGTCTTAAAACCCGCTTGCTGCTCGACGCCCTGGCGCCGGACGTCTACATGCCGATCGACATCTCGCGCCAGCACATGCTGGACGCCTGCCACACGCTCGCGCAGGACTATCCGGCCCTGCACCTGATGGCCGTGTGCGCGGACTACACGCGGCCGTTCACGCTGCCGCGGGTGGCGCGCGGCGGGCAGCGCCGGCTGGCGTTCTTCCCCGGCTCCAGCATCGGCAACTTCGCGCCGCTGGAGGCGCTGCGGTTCCTCAAGAACGTCGCCCAGCAGCTGGACCCGGGCGATGGCCTGCTGATCGGCGTGGACCTGAAGAAAGACCCGGCCATCCTGAACGCCGCCTACAACGATGCCGCCGGCGTCACCGCCGCCTTCAACCTGAACCTGCTGGCGCGCTGCAACCGCGAGCTGGATGCCGATTTCGACCTTGACGCCTTCGCCCACCGCTCCGTCTACAACGCCACCGCCGGGCGCATCGAAATGCACCTGGACAGCCTGCGTGCGCAGACCGTACAGGTGGCCGGGCGGGCCTTCGCCTTCACCGCGGGCGAGTCCATCCACACCGAGAATTCGTACAAGTACCACGCGGACGAGTTCCGGCACCTGGCCACGCAGGCCGGCTTCGCGCCGCTGCAGACCTGGACCGATGCCGCCGGACTCTTCAGCGTGCACGTCTTACAGAAACCAGCGGATTGATCCACGAGAAATGAAACACAAAAAAAGGCTTGACCGCCGGGTCAAGCCTTTTATTTTTGGCTGGGGGACTAGGATTCGAACCTAGGTTGACGGAGTCAGAGTCCGTAGTCCTGCCGCTAGACGATCCCCCAAAAGCAAAGCCGCGTTCTCCGCTTCCCCAGGGAAAGGGAAGCCCGCGATTAACGCTTGGAGTATTGCGGTGCGCGGCGGGCCTTGTGCAGGCCGACCTTCTTGCGCTCCACCTCGCGCGCATCGCGGGTCATGAAGCCGGCGCGGCGCAGGGCTGGCTTGTTCGCCTCGTCATACGCAACCAAGGCGCGACTGATGCCGAGGCGGATTGCGCCAGCCTGGCCACTCATGCCACCGCCGCCCACCAGCACGCGGACATCAAACTTGTCCGATACTTCCATCAACTCAAGCGCCTGACGAGTCACCATGCGCGAGGTATCGCGACCGAAATAGTCTTCAAGCGTCTTGCCGTTGACCTCGATCCGGCCCGTGCCGCGAACCAGATAAACCCGCGCGCTCGCGCTCTTGCGACGACCAATACCGCAGTAATGTTGTTCAGCCATGAATCTTAGGTTCCACTCGCTGGATGGGGCACCGGATCAAAGATCCAGGGGTTTGGGTTGCTGGGCCGTGTGGATGTGTTCACCGCCGGCGAAAATCCGCAGCTTCTTGATCATCGCACGACCCAGGCGATTCTTCGGCATCATGCCGCGCACGGCGGTCTCCAGGGCACGCTGGGGGTGCTCGGCGAGCAGCTTCTCCAGGGTGGTGGACTTCATGTTGCCGATGTGGCCGGTGTGGTGGTGATAGGTCTTGTCTTTCAACTTGTTGCCGGTGACGCGAATCTTTTCAGCGTTGACGACCACAATGTAATCACCGGTATCCACATGAGGCGTGAATTCCGGCTTGTGCTTGCCACGCAGGCGATCGGCGATTGCGGTGGCCAAGCGACCCAAGGTCTTGCCATCGGCATCGACCAGATACCAGTCCTGGGTGACCGTCTCAGATTTTGCAGAAAACGTTTTCATGATCCTGGGCCGCTCCGGGCAGTCTATTTCGCACTGTCAGGGTGGATGGGCAAACCGCCGCCATCGCTGAACCCTGGAAAAGGGGAGGATTTTACAAGCAGGCGATGCCTTTGGCAATGCAGATGTCAGATCCGCAGCCGCTCGACCACCTGTCCCTGCACCAGATGCTGTTCGATGATGGCGTCCACGTCGCTCGTATCCCGGCAGCGATACCAGACTCCCTCGGGATAGACGACCACGGCGGGACCCTGTTCGCAGCGCTCCATGCAGCCCGCCTGGTTGATACGCACCTGGCCCGGACCATTCAGACCCAGCTCCGATATGCGCTGTTTTGCATACGCCCGGAGCTTTTCGGAACCGCAACCACCACAACTGGGCCGCGGTGCATCGGGCGCCCGGACGTTGGTGCAGAAGAACACATGATGGCGATAAAAACCCAAGGATCTGTCCCTCAATCGGCAATCCGGCGTCATTCTACCGCGCCCCGATTCTCCCGTGGCGGGCACAGGAGCTGACCCAGATCCAGTTTGCACGGGGATTCCGCTTGCCTCGGTTTCGGCGGGCCGCTAGATTGGCTCCATGAGCAACCGAAATTACCGCTGGACCGACCGCGTCTTGATGGATTTGCAGCAGGCCTTGCGCACGCTGCACGCCGACCCGCATGAGGCCATCGGCCCCCACCCGGATGACGAGATTGCGGAGAGTCTCCTGAGTGCCGATGAGCGCCGGGAATCGGCGCGCCTGATGCGGGTCAATCATGCCGGCGAAATCAGCGCCCAGGCGCTGTACCAAGGCCAAAGCCTGTTCAGCCGGGACCCTGCCGTGCGCGATACCCTGCGCCAGGCGGCCCGCGAGGAACACGCCCATCTGATCTGGTGCCAGCGTCGGCTGGAGGAACTCGAGGACCGACCAAGCCGCCTGGCGCCGCTGTGGTATCTGGGGTCTTTCGGGATTGGGACACTGGCGGGATTGGTCGGGGACCGCTGGAGCCTGGGCTTCGTGGTCGAAACGGAAAACCAGGTGATCGACCACATCCAGAATCATCTGGATCGGTTGCCGGCGGCGGATGCCAAGAGCCGCGCCATCCTGGATCAGATGGAACGGGACGAAGTCCACCATGGCGATACGGCGCGCCGGGCCGGGGCACGAAATCTGCCCGGCCCCGTTCGACGGCTCATGCACGTGGTTTCCCGCATCATGACCCGGGGCGCCTATTTCTTCTGACCGGCTCGCCCGCGCTTGTTCTGCAACGCGGGCTCCCCGCCCCATTCGTTGACCTTGCGCATGTTGCGGCCGTAGAAAATCTCCAGCATTTCATGGCGCAACTGCTTGCGAATCGCCTGGCGCTCCTTGGGATCCAGCTCAGCCTCGGATTCCCCGAACAGGTAATCATCCAGCCGGAAATCCCGCAGGATCATCTTGGTGTGGAAGATGTTTTCCTGATAGACGTTGACATCCATCATCTGGTAGCGCGACAGGGTATCGCGGCTCAGGTAGTTCTGGACTGAATTGATGGAGTGATCGATGAAGTGCTTGCGGCCACTGATGTCACGGGTGAAGCCGCGCACGCGGTAGTCGATGGTGACGATATCCGACTCAAAGCTGTGCAATAAATAATTCAAGGCCTTGAGTGGCGAGATCACCCCACAGGTCGAGACATCGATGTCTGCCCGGAACGTGCTGATGTTCTTGTGCGGATGACTTTCGGGATAGGTGTGGACCGTGATGTGGCTCTTGTCCAGATGGCCCAGCACAGTCTCCGGCAGCGGGCCGGGGGATTCACTGTTGTCGGACTCCTCCGGATCGACGGGGCCTTCGGAGATGAGCATGGTCACGCTCGCGCCCTGGGGATCGTAATCCTGGCGCGCGATATTGAGCACATTGGCGCCGATGATGTTCGCTACATCGGTGAGGATGGTGGTGAGACGCTCGGCGTTGTAGGCCTCGTCGATGTACTGGATGTAGCGCTCGGTCTGCTCGTCGGTGCGCGCGTAGCACACGTCATAGATGTTGAAGCTCAGCGACTTGGTGAGATTGTTGAAGCCGTGCAGCTTGAGCTTGTTGGTCAATTGCAGCAATTCAAGATCCTCCAGATCCGGGACGGGACACCCGGAGATTTCCCGCGCCTCCCGCAAGGTTCACAGCGGGAAGCGCCAGAAGAAAAAACCCCGAAGGGGTCCGGCCTCGGATCGCTTCAGGGGGCGAACATTATAGGGCGGGATGCCCGCCCTGTCTCATACGCTCGGATCAGGCTGCCACAGCCGGTCGAATCTCGAAGCTGTGCGTGATCTCGGCGGTCTTGCCCAGCATGATCGACGCCGAACAATATTTCTCGGCGGACAACGCCACCGCCCGGCTGACCTGCGCCTCGCCGAGATCATGCCCGGTGACGATGAAGGAAATATGAATCCGGGTGAACACCTTGGGATCGGTCTCGGCCCGCTCGGCCGTGAGTTCGGCCACGCAGTCGGTGATGCGCTGGCGACTCTTGCGCAGGATCTGCACCACATCGAAGCTGGCGCAACCGCCCATGCCGACCAGCAGCATCTCCATGGGCCGCACACCCAGATTGCGGCCGCCCGCCTCCGGCGGCCCATCCATCACCACGGCGTGACCGCTGCCCGATTCGCCGAGAAAGGTCACGTCCTCGACCCATTTGACCCGCGCTTTCATTGCAGCTCCTTGTGAGCGTTCGTCGTATCGAACAGTTCCCGCAGGCGACTCCCGGGGTCCGGCGCGCGCATGAATGCCTCTCCGACCAGAAAGGCGTGGATACCGCGGGCCCGCATGGCCGTCACGTCCGCCGCCGTGTGGATGCCGCTTTCGGTGACGATGAGCCGTCCGGGCGGAATCTGCGCCATCAGGTTCCAGGTGGTGTCGAGCCGCGTCTCGAAGGTGCGCAGGTTGCGATTGTTGATCCCGATCAGCACCGACGCCGGCAGGCGCAGGGCGCGCTCCAGCTCGGGCGCATCGTGAACCTCGACCAGCACCGCCAATCCCAGTGCGCGCGCCAGCGCTTCCAGTTCGACCAGTCCGGCATCGCTCAGTGCCGCCACGATGAGCAGGATGCAGTCGGCGCCCATCTGGCGCGATTCCCAGATCTGGTAGGGATCGATCATGAAATCCTTGCGCAGGACCGGCAAGGCGCAGGCCGCCCGCGCCGCGAGCAGAAAGGCCGTTGCGCCCTGGAAAAAATCGCGATCGGTCAGCACCGACAGGCACGCCGCCCCGCCGGCCTCATAGCTGCGGGCAATTGCGGCCGGATCGAAGTCGGCGCGCAGCAAACCCTTGCTCGGCGAGGCGCGCTTGATCTCAGCGATAACGGCCGGCTCGCCGCGCCCGATGCGCGCCTGCATCGCGCCCGTGAAATCCCGCGCAGGCGCGCAGTCCTGCACGCGCGCCTGCAACTCGCCGAGCGGCACGCGGGCGCTGCGGTCGGCCACCTCTTCCCGCTTGCGCGCCAGAATCCGGGCGAGGATGTCCGCATGGGCCTCAGGCTGCGTCATGCCGCGAGCTCCTGCGAACGCTGCACCAGCGCGTGCAGGCGCCGGCCGGCCTCGCCGGAGTCGATCGCCTCCGCCGCCAATGCCATGCCTGCCGGCAAATCCGTCGCCCGACCGGCGACATAGAGGGCCGCGGCGGCATTGACGAGCACGATGTCCCGGGCCGCGCCCACCGCGCCGCCCAGTACCTCGCGCATCAGCGCCAGGCTGTCGTCGGGCGAGCCGATTTCGAGACTGGCCAGCGACTGGCGCGGCACGCCGAAGTCCTCCGGCGTCAGGACGTGGTTGACGACCTCGCCCGCGCGCAGTTCGGCGACCCGCGTCGGGACCTGGATGCTGATCTCGTCGAGCCCGTCCTCGGCGTGCACCACCATGACATGACGGCTGCCCAAGGCCCCCAGAACCTGCGCCATGGGCTCCACCCACGCGGCATCGAACACGCCCAGGAGCTGATTCGGCGCCCGCGCCGGATTGGTCAGCGGTCCCAGCAGGTTGAACAGGGTGCGCACACCCAGTTCCCGGCGCGGACCGACGGCATGGCGCATGGCGCCGTGGTGCGCGGGCGCAAACAGAAAGCCCACCCCCAGCGCATCGATGCAGCGCGCCACGGCCTCCGGCGCAAGATCGAGGCGTACTCCGGCGGCTTCCAGCACATCCGCGCTGCCGCTGCGGCTCGAAACCGACCGGTTGCCGTGCTTGGCCACCCGACCGCCGGCGGCCGCCACCACGAAGGCCGCCGTCGTCGACACATTGAACAGGCCCCGGCCGTCCCCGCCCGTGCCGCAGGTGTCGACCAGATAGGTCTGATCGGTCACCGGCACCGGCGTGGCCAGTTCGCGCATGACCCGCGCCGCGGCGGCGATTTCGGTGGCCGTCTCGCCCTTCATGCGCAGGGCGACGAGGAAGCCGCCGATCTGCGCCGGCGTCGCCTGCCCGGACATCACCGCATGCATCACCGCGGTCATTTCGGCATCCGCGAGATCACCATGCTCGATCAGCCGCGCGATGGCTTGGGGCAGATCCACGATCACCGCCCCTCAGGCCGCGCGCGCCGGCGCCGGCGATTCGAGGAAATTGCGCAGCAGGGCGTGGCCGTGCTCCGTCAGGATGGATTCGGGATGGAACTGCACACCCTCGACGGCGAGCGCGCGATGCCTGAGGCCCATGATCTCCTCGCGCGAGCCGTCGGCCTCGAGCGTCCAGGCGGTCGTTTCGAGGCAGGCCGGCAGGGTGTCCGGATCGACCACCAGCGAATGGTAGCGGGTCGCCGTGAAGGGGCTGGGCAGGCCACGGAACACGCCCTGGCCGGCGTGATGGACCTCGGAGGTCTTGCCGTGCATCAGCCGCTTGGCATGGACGACGTGGGCGCCGAAGGCTTGGCCGATGCTCTGATGGCCGAGACAGACGCCCAGGATGGGAATCTGGCCGGCGAAACGATGGATCAGCGGCACCGAAACCCCGGCCTCGTTGGGCGTGCACGGGCCCGGGGAGATCACGATATGGCTCGGCGCGAGCGTGGCGATCTGCTCCAGCGTGATCTGGTCGTTGCGGTGCACTGCGACCTCGCAACCCAGTTCGCCCAGATACTGCACCAGGTTGTAGGTGAAGGAATCGTAGTTGTCGATCATGAGTAACATATCAATTGCATCCTACTGATTAATAAGTTATATGCTCGTTCATGCGGCATGTATTACTCACATCGTTATACACATTGGCACCAGATTCCAGCGGAACAAGCGAAAATACCGCCACCCAGCGGTAGTCCACACAGGAAGCAACACCACGTCCTGTTGGTGCAATGCGCATGTACGGGGTCACTGACAAGACAGCGGGGAGTCAGGGCGCCAGCGCCAAGCTGGGAGAGGCACGAAGCCAAATGCCACCAAGACATGGCCACCCGACACCTTTTACGCTGAGGAGACCTAGGGGCATCGGGCAATCTCCTCTGATCTTGGAGCCGCCTGCCGGAGAGCCATCTTCCTGACCTTGCCCACCGATACGGCGGCAAAGGTGCAGCTCAAGGCCACAACGACGTGCCGCTTCCTATTGGAAGCGCCACCATTGAACAACATTGATCGAAGCAGTACGGGCCATGGCAGACCTGGGTCAGTAAACCGGAATGTGCATGCGGAAAAAAATTTCCCACAGCAGCTTCACATTATTAGTGAATTTTACCATGGACCTCCCGCTAGCCGTCTACCGTTGTAGCACGTCCTGTGCTTGCCTTGCTGGCGCCTGCGACCTTCACGAAAACGGGCTCAATCCTCCGACCGTGCACTCATTGCCATCACCCGCTCCATGAACCGCTTCATGGGCTCCGAGGGTT
>PKDC01000040.1 GCA_002862435.1 Pseudomonadota bacterium
CCGTATCCCGCGGCACGCCGGCCTGATCGGCAAGCCAACCGGCGATCACACGATGCACGATGCCCAGCACCGGGCTGATGGCCTCCGGCTTGCTGGCGAACAGGAAGCGCAACGGGTAGGGGAGGAACAACGGGGTCAGGTTCACTTCCTGATCGCTCAGAATGCGGAGGCCCAGCAGAGATGCGGGCCTTTTCGATTCAAATCATGCGAATGTCCGCTTCGGGTCGGAAGCGGCCACTGAGGTGAAGTAGCACGCTGGCACTCCCTCATGCTGGGAGTTCCTCATGGCTACCAACCGCAGGCGCCGCCAAGTGCCCTGGAACAAGGGCAAGATTGTCGGCCAAAAGGCACCGCTCAAGCTCCGGGAGATCTGGGCGATCCGCGTTCGGCTGCAGCTTCGCAGCAATCTCAGGGACCTCGCTTTATTTAACCTGGCAATCGATTCAAAGCTCCGTGCGTGCGACCTCTTGGGTCTTCGAGTCGGCGACATTGCCCACGAGAATTACGTCAACTCGCGTGCGGTCGTGATGCAGCGGAAGACACGGCGACCGGTGCAGTTCGAGATAACCGAAATGACCAGAGAGGCTCTCCAAGCTTGGACCCGGTCAGCAGGGCTCCGCAGCTCCGACTTCGTCTTCCCGAGCCGATCGGGAGCCTCGCCACACCTTTCGACCCGCCAATACGCCCGAATCGTTCACCGCTGGGTACGCGAAATCGGCTTGGACAGCTCCTGCTATGGGACGCACACCATGCGGCGGACCAAAGCGGCTCTGATCTACCGCCGGACCAAGAACCTTAGGGCGGTCCAGCTCCTGCTCGGACACAGCAAGCTAGAGAGCACTGTCCGATACCTTGGGATTGAGGTTGACGACGCGCTGGAGATATCGGAGCAGACCGAAGCTTGAAGGTCCGCTTTCGGCCAGAAGCGGACATGCAACAAGTGGCATTCGAAGCGGACAAAGGACTGGCGATTAGTTTGGCGCTAGATGGCTCGAAGGCTAACGCGCTTAGCAAGTTCGTCTGCGCTCTCTTTGCGCTCACTGTAGCGATCGACCAGGTATGGAGACACGTTGCGGGTCAGCAACGTGAACTTCACCAGTTCCTCCATGACATCGACAACCCGGTCATAGAAAGCAGAGGGCTTCATCCGCCCTTCCTCGTCAAACTCGTTGAAGGCTTTCGCAACCGAGGATTGGTTCGGAATCGTGATCATCCGCATCCAACGACCGAGGACGCGAAGCTGATTGACCGCATTGAAAGACTGCGACCCCCCGGAGACCTGCATGACTGCCAGGGTTTTGCCTTGGGTCGGCCGCACGGAGCCTTGCGATAGGGGGATCCAGTCGATCTGCGCCTTCATGATGCCGGTCATGGCGCCGTGGCGCTCCGGCGAACTCCACACCATGCCCTCGGCCCACTGCGCCAGGTGCCGCAGTCCTTGCACCTTGGGATGAGTGTCCGGCACCGCAACGCTTTCGGGGCAGTGGGACCTGCAGCATGAGCTCAGCCACCGGCCGCCTGGCGGGTCCATACACGGTGCACCAACCTCGATTTTTCTGACATATTGAGCGCTAGCATCCCCCTCGATTTATCGGGGCTGGCTAGGTGGATGACTAGGCGTGAAGCGCCCAACCGTCCACGGCCATCGCCGCCTCCTTGAGCGCTTCGGGCAAGGTGGGATGGGCGTGGCAGCTGCGGGCGATGTCCTCCGCCGAGCCACGGAACTCCATGGCAACCACCGCTTCATGGATCAGCGACCCGGCCTCGGGGCCGATGATGTGCACGCCCAACACCCGGTCGGTCGTGGCATCGGCGAGCACCTTTACGAAGCCGTCGGTCTGTGCCTTGGCACGGGCACGACTGTTGGCGTTGAACGGAAAGCGGCCAACCTTGTAGCTCACACCGACCGCCTTGAGCGCCTCTTCGGTCTGACCCACGGAGGCGACTTCGGGCGCCGTGTAGACGACCGCCGGTATGGCATCGTAGTTGACGTGGCCGGGCAGCCCCGCCAACTGTTCGGCCAAGGCGACGCCTTCTTCGGTGGCTTTGTGCGCCAGCATGGGACCGCCGATCACATCGCCGACGGCGTAGATGCCGTCCACGTTCGTGCGCCAGTGTTCGTCGACTTGGATATATCCCTTACGATCCCGCGTAACGCCAATGGCGTCCAGTCCCAGCCCATCGGTAAACGGCCGGCGTCCGATCGAGACCAGCACGTAGTCGGCACGGATCTCCTCACTTGCGCCTCCCTGGGCCGGCTCGACCGTCAAGACGACTTCGTCATCCAGGCTCCGCGCGCCTGTCACCTTCTGCGAAAGCCGGAACACGAACCCCTGATCCTCCAGCACTTTGTGCAGGGCTTGGGAAAGTTCGGTGTCCATGCCCGACGTGATGCGATCCAGATACTCGACCACGGTGACGTTGGCCCCCAGACGCCGCCAGACCGACCCCAGCTCCAGACCCACATAGCCTGCTCCGATCACCACGAGGTGTTTGGGCACCTCCGGCAAGGCCAATGCACCCGTCGAAGAGACGATACGCGCTTCGTCGATCGGCACGCCCGGCAAGGTCGCACTGTCGGAGCCAGTGGCGATCACGATGGAGGTGGCGGTCAGTGCCTGACGCGCGCCGCTGCTGTCGGTCAAGGTCACTTGCCCGGGCCCGGTGATCGATCCGGTGCCAACCAGGCGTGTGATCTTGTGCTTGCGCATGAGAAAGTCGATGCCGTTGCCCAGGCCCGACACGACGTTGTCCTTATGCGCCATCAGCTGCGGCAGGTTCAGGCGCAGACCATCGAACTCGACGCCGTGTTCGGCGAACTCCGTACGGGCAGCGATGAAACGCTCGGAGGATTCGAGCAACGCCTTCGACGGGATGCAGCCGACGTTGAGGCAGGTGCCGCCCAGGCGCTTGCGGCTCTCGATGCAGGCGACGCGCAGCCCTAACTGGGCGGCGCGGATCGCGGCGGGATAGCCGCCCGGGCCGCCGCCGATGATGATGACATCGTAGTGATCGCTCATGCTCCGCTCCGTTTTCGGGTGGTGTTGACTAGGTGTCCCGATCCAAACACGCCGTGCAGCGCCATGGCGATCGCCCCCACCACGATGGCGGAGTCGCTGAGGTTGAATGCCGGCCAGTAGTAATCGCGCCAGTGCCACTGGATGAAATCCACGACGTGGCCACGCAGCAAGCGATCGACGACGTTGCTCAGCGCGCCGCCGATCACCAGCGCATACGGCAATGCGATCTTGTAGGCGGAGCGCGGTGTCCGATACAGCCAATACCCCAGCAGCCCGCAGACGGCCAACGCCAGGATTCCAAAGAAGCCTTGTTGCCAACCGCCAGCGCCGCTTAGGAAGCTGAATGCCGCCCCAGTGTTGTAGCTGCGGTACCAGTTCCACACGCCCTCAATCACCGGCACCGCAGTGTGCTCAGGCAGCGCGGTTAGCACCCAGTATTTGCTGGCCTGATCCAGCGCAATCACCAGCGCCGAGATCGTCAGCCAGATGAGCGCGTTGGGTGGCTGCGCAGTTCGCATGCCGTTAGCGTTCATGCGAGGTCCCTTCGGCGGCGCCACGCGTGCTCCATGCCGCACGCATCAGCGCCGGCACTTGGCGGCCGTTGCGCAACAGAAACAGTGCCGCCAGTCCCAGGTAGATCCAGGCCATCGTGGTGAGCACGGCGATTTCCTTGGCAGGCGTGGCTTGATAGAAGAACGCCAGTCCCAGCTGGGTCAGAAACAGCACGACGAGTGCCACGGCGCCCCAGAGGCTCAGTCGCAGCTGCAGCAGCAGCGCCAGGGCGAACAGCGACTGCGCGGCGGTGAGGAAGAATTCCTCATGCTGGCGAGCATCCAGCGGCAGCGTGGTCAGTTGGCCGGCGCCAATGCTCATCGCGATCGGCAACATGCCGACCAGTAAGGTCCACTGGTTGATCTTATCGCTGATCATGGTGGTCAGACCCGCGCGGGCGCGGCCGTCGAGCACGAACAGGACGGCAATCGTCACCGCCGGCGCCTCGCTGGCCAGCGGCGCCAGCCATTGGATCAGCAGGAACTCGTCGATGCCCAGGATCCGACCGCTGGCCACCAGCGACTCGGCGAACGGCTCTGCGGCCAGCAGGATCACCCCGGCCGCGAACACGCTCATGGCGCCCATCACCGTCCAGCGGCGCATTGGCGAGAAGGTGGCGATGACCGCGCCGGGGCCCGGTTCCTCGTCCTCTTCCTCTTCCTCTTCCTTGTTCTCGGACCGGGACACGCGCCACAGATAGGCGCCGAAAATCGTTGCTAGTACGAGGAAGTCGAAGATGCCAATGCTGTCCTTGAGTACGATCACGAACGCGTACGCGCTCGCCAACGCCAGAAAGGCGATTTCGACCGCATTCTCCGCCTGCAGCGTGATGCCGCGCTGGCGCGAACGCCACCAGTACAAGCCGACCATCAGCGGCCAAGCCAAGCCGATCAGCAGGCGATTGGCGCCGGTCATGTTCGCCGCGGCATAGGCGACGTAGCCCGAGGCCGGGTCCTGCCCGGCGCGATAGGCGTAATAAAAGTCCACCGCGTACTCGGGCAGCACCGTGATCAGGGCGACTACAGCCAGCACGAAGCCGGTGGCGATGTATTTCTCCGCCGCCTCCGCGCCCCACGACAACAGGAAACCCGCCGCCAGGATCGCCAGGCCGAACAGCGCCGCATCTCCCAAGACACCGGCGCTGCGATCAGACAGGCGTAGGAAGATCGCCGGCACCCCCGCCATCACCGCCACGGCGACGGGAATGACGAGTTCGCGGACGGCATTGTGTTGTCGAGTCATCTTACAGATCCTTTCGGATGAGCACTGAGGTGAATTACCGTTGCTGCATGGACTCAGGTAGAGGATGAGCGCGTGCCATCCATCACAATGACTGGTGTGCGCACCAGTGATGTCTGACACGTCAACTTCTTTTGGTTAACACATCTATTCTGCTCAACATTGAATCACTGAAGCGCCATGCGACTTCAAGGTTTGTCAGCGATCCGTTTTGGAAAGCGCGATTTGGGGGTTGGCCCGCGCGGCAAATGAAAAACGTTTTCCTACGCATGCACGGAACCTTCGACCAGCGTCGAGGCATCGACCTGCAACGTAGCGTGTTCGATGTCGAATTCCGCTGTTAGCGCGGCAATCAAAGACTGCCGCACCGCATCGGGTGGTTTCGTCTCGTCGTCCAGGATGATGTGTGCAGTCAATACGGGTTGCTTGGATCCGAGCGCCCAGACATGCAGGTCGTGCACCTTGGCGATCCCGGGGTGCGCTAGCATCATGTCGCGCACCTTGTCGAGATCCATTCCCGCCGGAACGCTCTGCATAAGCACATCACCCGCTGCCCGCAACAGCGTCCAGGTGCGGGGCAGCACCCAGAGGCCGATGAGGACTGCAATGATCGGGTCGGCCAAGGTCCAGCCTGTCAACATGATGATGACCGCGCCACCGATCACGCCGATCGAGCCCAGCATATCGGCCCAGACCTCAAGGTAAGCTCCCTTGACGTTCAGGCTATCGCCGCTACCTGCCTTTAGCAGACGCATCGAGATCAGGTTAACCACCAATCCGAGCGCCGCGATCACCAGCATGCCCGTCGATGAGACCTCCGGAGGCTGCCGGAATCGTCCGACAGCCTCCCAGAGGATGTAACCCGCCACGAGGAATAGCATGCCCCCGTTGACCAGCGCACCGATGGCTTCCATACGCGCAAAGCCATACGTGCGCTTGGCATCCGGTGGCTTGCGACTCATGCGTACCGCGAACAGCGAGATGGCCAGTGCGATGACGTCGGTTCCCATGTGGGCGGCATCCGACAACAAGGCCAGGCTATTCGTGATCAAACCGCCAATGACTTCGGCGATGAGGAATACGCTGGTGAGCCCGAAGGCCCACCAGAGCGGCTTCTCATGCTTGATCTCGCTGACGTGATCGTGTCCCTCGGCCATCTCATGCCTCCTGGCTGGCATCGCCGATGGCGAGGGCCTGCTCGACGTTGCTGACGTACACCCAGCCTGCATCGACGCGTCCGGTGCGTCCGATGCGCTGGAAAATCTCCACTGCGCGCGCCACATCAGTCTCCTCGCAGAACAGTTCCATCTGCACTTCGCTGATTACCTGGTCGCCAAATTCAACGGAGTACTGCTGTTCGCGGGTGCTGAGCGCCCGCAGCAATCCCTTTACATCGAACAGGCTCAACCGCCTGAAGCCGCCAGCTTCCAACGCATGGATCAGGTCAGAAACGCGATTGCGATGTACGAATGCCTTGATCTGTTTCATGAGGCGTTCTCCTTCAAGTTGCGCTCGGCGTCCTTGCGGTCGGAGCGGTTTTCAAGCCATTCGTACAGTACCGGCAGCAAAATCAGCGTGAGCAAGGTCGAGCTGATCAAGCCACCGACCACCACCGTTGCCAGCGGACGCTGCGTTTCGGCGCCGACACCACTGGAAAGCAGCATGGGCACCAATCCCAGGATGGCGACGCTGGCGGTCATCAACACCGGTCGCAGGCGCAGCGCAGTGCCTTGCACCACCGCTTCGCGCACCGAGAGGCCTTTGTCGCGCAACTCGTTGAGGAAGCTCACCAGCACGATGCCATTGAGCATCGCCACGCCGAATACCGCGATGAAGCCGATCGCCGACGGTACGGACAGGTACTGCCCGGTGATCGCCAACGCGATCAGCCCGCCGATGGTGGCGAACGGCACGTTGGCAATGATCAAGGTCGCATATTTGACCGAGTTGAACGCCGTGTAGAGCAGCACGAAGATGAAGAAGATCGTGACCGGCACGATCAGCGCCAATTTGGCCAAGGCGCGTTGCTGGTTCTCGAACGCACCGCCCCACTCGATCCAGTAGCCCGCCGGCAGCTTGACCTGCTGCTTGATCGCCGCCTGTGCGTCCTGAACGAAGCCGTCAATGTCGCGGCCGCGCACGTCCATCTGGATCACTGCATAACGCTGCAGTTGTTCGCGACGGACGAAGGAGTAGCCCTCGGCTACGGTGACGTCTGCCACCCGTGCCAGCGGCACGAGGGCGCCAGAAGAAGTTCGCAGCGGAATCTGTCGGATCGTCTCCACGGACGTGCGGGCGGTCTCGTCCAGACGTACCGCGATGTCGAAGCGCTTGACCCCATCCAGCAGCACGCTGACCGGTTCGCCGCCCAGGCCGTTGCGGACGATGGTCAACACCTCTTCGGCATTCATTCCGTACAGCGCCAACTCGTCCCGATTGACCGATATACGGATTTGCGGCTTGCCGATATTGGCTTCCAGCGACAGATCTGCGACACCTGGCACTCGTCCAAGTACCTCTTTGAGGCGACCGCTGAGCTTGTCGAGTTGGCCCAAGTCTTCGCCGTAAAGCTTCAGAGCCAGTGTGGCGCGTACGCCAGAGATCAGCTCCTCCACGCGCATCTGGATCGGCTGGGTGTAACTCGGCACGACATTGGGCACCACTTGTTCCAGCGTTTCCTGCATGTCCGCTTCGAGCTGCTTGATGTCGCGGCCTGATGTCCAATCGTCCTCTGGCTTGAGGGCGGTATAGACCTCCATGTAGTTGACGTCGGCGGTCTCGCCCTTCTCGGCGCGGCCGATCATCGCCAAGGTGGTCTCGACTTCCGGGAACTTCTTGAACGCGGCGGCGATGGCGTTACTGGTACGGATCGACTCGTCGAGCGAGGTCGACGGGATGCCGGTCACGCGCCACATGATCGAGCCTTCCTGCAGCTGCGGCATGAACTCCTTGCCGAGGAACGGGAACAGCGCCAGGCTGCCGACCAATGCAACCAGCGCGCTGACCACCACCACTTTCTTGCGCCCCAGCGCCTTGGCCAGCAGCGGCTCGTAGCCGCGCTTGATCCGCGCCACCAGCCACGTATCCCGCTCCGGCTTGGGCTTGAGGATCATCGAAGCCAGCACCGGGATCAGGGTCAGGCTCAAGATCATCGAGCCGGCCATCGCGAACGCGATGTTGAAGGCCATCGGCTTGAACATCTTCCCTTCCAGGCCCTCCAACGCGAACAGCGGCAGGAACACCACGATGATGATGGTGATGGCGAACGCTACGGGAGTGGCTACTTCCTTGGCGGCTGCCAGCACCGCCGACGTGCGGTCCACCTTCTCGCCGTGCTCCAGGCGCTCGGCCATGATCCGGAAGGCGTTCTCGACCATCACCACGGCACCGTCGACCATCATGCCGATGCCGATGGCCAAGCCCGCCAATGACATCAGGTTGGCCGACAACCCCACCTGACCCATACCGATGAAGGCGATCAGCATTGCCAGCGGCAGGGTGATAACGACAACTATCGCCGAGCGCAGATCGCCGAGAAACAGGAACAGGATGATCGCCACCAGGATCGAGCCTTCGATCAGCGCCCGCACGGCGGTACCGACCGCCTTGTTGACCAGATCGGTGCGCTCATACATCGGCCTGAGCACGATCCCCTTGGGCAATGCGGCGCGGGCGGTGTCGATCTTTGCCTTCACGGCCTCGACCACGTCCTTGGCGTTCTCGCCGATGCGGGCCAAGGCCTGGCCCATCACCACTTCCTGACCGTCGCGGGTGACCGCACCAAAGCGCGGGGCTGGAGCCTCGACCACGGTCGCCACGTCGCGCAGGTAAACCGGCACGCCGTCGTCGGACCTGAGCACAACCGCGCCGATGTCTGCCGTCGTCTTGAGCAGCCCCAAACCGCGTACGAGGAACTGCTCGCGGCCTACGTCCAGGACGTTGCCGCCGACCTGCCCGTTGTTGGCCGGTAGCGCAGCGATCACGTCGCCAAATCCCAGCCCACGCGCATACAGTCGTTGCGGGTCGATCTGCACCTGGAACTGGCGCTCGCCGCCGCCCCAGGAACTGACGTCGTCGACGCCGGGCGCGGTCCGCAGGATCAGGCGCACCGTCCACTCCTGCCAGGTGCGCAGGTCCATGTCGCTGATCTGGTCCTTGCCGACACCGGGTGCGCGCTCGACCGTGTACCAGTACACCTGTCCGAGCCCCGAGGTGTTCGGGCCCATGCTCGGCTTGCCGTAGCCTTCGGGCAGACGGTCGCCAATCTCCTGCAGTCGCTCGTTGACCAGCTGTCGGGCGAAATAGATGTCCATGTCGTCCTTGAAGTACACGGACACGTAGGACAGACCGAACAAGCTGACCGAGCGGATCTCCTGCACCTTGGGCAGGCCGGCCAGCGCGGATTCGACCGGCGTCGTCAGCAACTGCTCGACGTCTTCGGCTGCCAGGCCCGCAGACTCCGTATAGACGTTGACCTGCACCGGCGTGACATCGGGGAAGGCATCGATCGGCACGTTGCGCACCGCGCTGATGCCGAGGAAGGCCACCACCGCGAACACGATCAGCACCAGGAACTTGTAGCGCAACGAGAGTTCGACCAGGCGATTCAGCATGGCAGGTCACTCCGCATCGCATGAGGGACGCTGCTCATTCCTCTTCTCCCAGCTGCGACTTAAGCATCTGCGACTTGATCGCGAACGCGCCTTGCACAGCCACCACATCGCCAGGCTTGAGGCCCTCGCGTATGACCGTACGGTCGCCGATCACTTCGCCGGTACGCACTGGCACCGGCTCGAGTGCACCCTCGGCATTACGGCGGAAAACCACGTTGTCGCCCAGGAACTGCACCAGGGCCTCATTGGGCACCGACAGCGAGGTGGTGCTGGCGCGACCGGACGCCGATTCGAAGAACACGTCGACGAAATCCCCGCCGTGCAGGCGATCGCCCAGGTTCCGCACCTCGATGCGCACGGCCGCATTGCGGGTGGTGTCGGAGGTCCGGTGTGCGGAACGTTGCACAATGCCGGTCAGGCGCTCACCCGCGAACACGATGGTCGCCTGCGAACCCGGCACCACACGGGACATCGTGCCGGACGGCATCTTGGCATCCACCCACACAATCGATTCATCGACCAGGCGGAAAAGCGGCTTGCCCGGTTCGATGCGTTCGCCGACGACAAATTCGTCTTCGGTGATGCGACCGGCATGGGGTGCGGACAGCGTGAACCGACCGTTGACGCTTCCGCTCGAAGTGCCGGGCAGCCCATAGGCCTGCGCCTTGGCCCGCGCCCGATCGACTGCGATCTTGGCCTCGTTGATGCGACGTCCGGCAACGGCTTCGCGACCGAGTGCAGAAACCCGGCGCCACTCCTGCTCAGCGATCCGCAGTTCGGCTTGGGCGTCGGAGACCTCGACACTGGCCAGCGTCACCAGCGGCGCGCCAGCACGGACTTCGTCACCGAGCCGGGCATGTCGGCGCACCACCAGCGCTTCGACACGTGGCGTGATCAGCGTGGTGCCGTAGGCGTCGTCGACAACTTCGCCTGGCGCCCGCAGGTCTTCGCTGAGTGCGGTCGCCTGCACGGCCTGCAACTGGATGCCCGCGGCCTTGAGCGCCGCGGCGTCCATCTTCACGGGTGCCCCGACTTGACCTTCTTCGCCTGCCTCACCGACCTCAGCCCCACCTTCGGCATCGGCGTGCGGGGTCTCGGCCGATTCGGCGGCAGAGGTTTGGGCAGATTCGCCGTTAGGCGATTTGGAACAGCCCGCCAGGGCCAGTAGTAGGGCAGCGGTCAGCAGGGACATCAGTCGGATCGGAGCCATCGAATTCTCTCTCATGGGGTGCGCTCCAGGCCGGCCCAGCGTTCAAGCTGTCCGGTGGCGGCGAGGTAATCGGCATAGGAGCGCCACAGCCGGGCTTCGAGTTCGGCACCCGCCAGCTGCGTATCCAAGGTTTGCTTGAGTTGCTGAAGATAGTCGGAGGTCGACAGCTCGCCTTCGCGCCACAACCGTTCCAGTAACGTTGTCCGGCGCTCGACATCGGTACCGCGGCTGGCTTGCCAGCGAGTCCACGACGATTGCGTGGCCGCATAGGTGTCGATTGCCCGCTGCCGGTCCGCTTCGAGTTCGATGCGTACGCGGTCGCGATCGGCGACCGCCACATCGGCGTCGGCCTGCGCCGCAACCACTTCGGCGCGATAGGAGTTGCGCACGAACAACGGCACGCGGATCGACACCCCGATCACGTTGTCGCTGGGACCACCCATATCGACGCGTTTCCGTCCACCGTAGGCACCGAGCGTGGGGTCGGCGATCCTGTTGCGCCGGGCGACCGTGACTTCGCGCTCGGCCGCCATTGCAGCGGCCTCGGCGACCAACCAGTCCGGCATTTGCTCGATACCGCTGTCGGCCACTGTGACGGGCGACAGTGTGCCAGTCGGCAGCGCGAGGTTGGCAACCAACTCCGGGGACCCGCCCACAGCGCGAAATCGTGCCTGCGCTTCGGCCAGCTCTGCGATCAACTGCGATTGCTCGGCTTGCGCCTCATCCCGCGCCAGCAAGGCGAGGTCGCGTTCCAGCCCGGAAATGTCGTCGGCGGAAAACTGCTTTTGCGCCAGATCAACGAAACGCGTCATCAGTGTCAGACGCCGTTCGCCGGTGCGCACGCGTGCGTTGGCTGTCTGCAATTCGGCCCAACCGGTGAACCACTGCTTGGCGAAGTCGCGTCGATGCAGCCGGGCTTCGGCTGTCGCCTGATCGACGCGGGCGGATGCTGCATCCCGGCGCACGCGGCGTTTGCCGCTGAGATCGAGGGTGAGACTGAGCCCCGCCGTCGTGGTCCGGTCTGGGCCTTCATCGTCGGACGCAAGTTCGACTTCGGGGTTGTAGAGCGGCTGACCGGCAGCATCGAGACGAGCGCGGGCGGCGGCCAGCTGCGCCTCGGTAGCCCGGTAGGACGGATGGTGTTGCCAAGCCGACCGCAACGCTTCTCGAACGGCGGGCGGCGCCAACTGCGCGGGTGAATCGGCCGCGACCGCGGGCATCGCGTAGGCGATGACGAGCGCGATCGCCGTGGTCAGCCGCACGACGAAACGTCGTCGCGGCGAACAAACATAGTGCATGGGGAGATCCTCTGAGTCGACGTCATCCCTCGGCGTCAGTGCCGAAGGCGGGAATCACGTCAATCAGGCGATCGGTGGCCTCAATTCCAGGCGCCCCGCGGCACTGGGGGGTGCGCCGGAACGATGGATCACGACCTCGCGCGAGATCCAGACAAACGCAAGCACAGTTCCGGTGGGCAGGGCCGACGCGTGGTGACAGCTGCAATGGCTGCAAGCGCCGGCATATCCGGGTTTGGCCTTGGACAGGTCATTGCCAGCCTGTGAATCGACTGCCTTCACCACGGCAGCATGGGGATCACCTTTGCCGAGCCCCAGGTCGGCGTAGTCGTGCTGCGCACATGCGGCGGCCGCACCGAGCTTCAGCGCAAAGACCAGCAGCACCAACACCGCTAGGCGCGTGGAGACGCGCAGGCGAGCGAGCAGAGTGCGGGCTGGGCGAGAGTCCATGGGCTAACGATACAGGGGGTTGATGGCGTTATGAACTTGCATTCAGCGCACGGTCGGCCGGCGCCAAGCCCAGAATCCCAAGACAAGGGCGACAGCGGCATTGAACAGCAGGGCGCCGAAACTCCATGCCGGTCGTGCCGTAATGCCAACCAGCGTGATCGTCATGCCCGATAGCCACAGGTATCCATGCACGATGGCATGAAAGGCTTCAAAGCCGGAAAAGAACTTGGCGACTTCTTTTGCGCGTGTCATGACTACCTCGCCTCTATTGGTTGCAATCGAACAACATGCGACGCTGGCACGCGAGCTGGACGCTTAGCAGCGTGAGCCCCGCGCCCAGGATGTCCGGCGGTGCGCCGAGTCCATTGTCGCCAACAGATCACGGGATAGGCTCTGTGGTGAATCCGCGAAGCGGAGCGCATGCGGATACCCTTGTCACTACGGATGGGAAGAATGTCCCAGTCATTGCCGCAGCAACCGCAGTCCGTTGAACACCACCAGCAAACTCGCGCCCATGTCGGCGAACACCGCCATCCACATGGTGGCCTGCCCGGTAAAGGTGAGCACCAGGAAAACCGCCTTGATGCCCAGTGCGAGCACGATGTTCTGCATCAACACGCTCGCCGTTGCACGGGAGAGGCGTACGAAGGCCGGAATCTTGCGCAGGTCATCGTCCATCAGGGCCACGTCGGCCGTCTCGATGGCGGTATCGGTCCCGGCAGCGCCCATCGCGAAGCCGATGTCGGCACGCGCGAGCGCCGGGGCATCGTTGATGCCGTCACCCACCATGCCGACTTTGCCGGATCGTGCCAGTAGCTCGATCTCGCGCAGTTTGTCTTCCGGCAACAGGTTACCTTGGGCGCGATCGATACCGACTTGGGCGGCAATGGCTTGCGCGGTATGCGGGTTGTCGCCGGTCAGCATCAGGGTCTTGACGCCCAAGGCATGGAGTTCGGCAATGGCGTGTCGGCTGCTGTCCTTGACCGTGTCCGCCACGGCGAAGAGCGCTTGCACGCCACCCTCTGCGACCAACATCACCACGGTCTTGCCTTCGGCTTCGAGCGTTGAGAGCCGACGTTCCAGGTCCGGCGAAGTGACGCCCAGTTCTTCCACCAACCGGTAGTTGCCCAGGTGGTAGCTCGCGCCGCCGACGCGACCGCGCACGCCCCGACCCGGCAGCGCGGCGAAGTCGTTCACTTCCCGCACCGCCACGCCATCGGCTTCGGCCGCCAGCGCCACCGCCTTCGAGACCGGATGATCGGAGCGCGCCGCCAAGCTGGCGGCGAGGGCGCGGGCCTCCGCCGGAGCGGTATCGTTCCAAGTTACGAAATCTGTCTGCGCCGGTTTGCCGTGGGTAATCGTGCCGGTCTTGTCGAGGGCCAGCCACTGCAGCTTGCGCCCTTCCTCCAGGTAGACCCCGCCCTTGATAAGAATGCCGCGGCGGGCAGCGGCAGCCAAACCACTGACAATGCTCACGGGCGTCGATATGACTAGCGCGCAGGGACAGGCGATCACGAGCAGGACCAGGGCCTTGTAGACCCAGTCCAGCCACGCGCCCCCAAGAACCAGCGGCGGCACGATGGCGACGGCAAGCGCCACCGCGAACACCGCCGGGGTATACCAGCGGGCAAACTGATCAACGAAACGCTGCGTCGGTGCGCGACTGCCTTGCGCGGCTTCCACCGCGTGAATGATGCGGGCCAAGGTGGAGTTGCTGGCGGCCGCAGTGACGCGGAACTCGAATGAGCCGGATTCGTTGATAGTGCCGGCGAAGACCGGGTCGCCCGGTGCCTTTTCGACGGGCAGGCTCTCACCGGTGATCGGCGCCTGGTTCACTGTGGAGCGGCCGTCCAGCACTTCGCCATCGAGCGCAAGGCGTTCGCCCGGCTTGACGCGGACCCGGCTGCCGACGGCAACGCCCTTGGCGTCGACGTCGATCCAGTTGCCGTCGGGCTGCTGAACCGTGGCGCGCTCCGGCGCCAGGTCCATCAATCCACGGATAGCATTGCGGGCGCGGTCCAGCGACTTCGCTTCGATCACTTCGGCCAGCGCGAACAACACCATCACCATCGCCGCTTCGGGCCAGTGCCCGATGATCATGGCGCCGGTGACCGCAATCGACATCAACGCATTCATGTTGAGGTTGCGATTCTTGAGTGCGATCCAGCCCTTCTTGTACGTCGGCAAGCCACCCGTCAGGATCGCCACCAGGGCCAAGGCCATGACGGACCAATGATTGCCGTTGTTGAGCCAGTAGATCGTTTCGGCGGCAATGGCCGCCAGCGCGGAAATCGCCAGCGGCCACCAACTCGTGCGGGTCGGCGTTGGCGCTGCGGAGGTGCCAGCTTCCTCCACGACATGCCCTTCAAGATCGAGCGCCTTCAGTGTCGCCAGAACCTGGGACAATGCTTCGGGCGCATGACGGACCTGCAGCGTGCGTTGCACCAGGTTGAAGTCGAGGTTCGATACGCCGGCCAAAGTGGCGAGCTTTGCCCGGATCAGGGCTTCCTCGGTCGGGCAATCCATCTTGGCGATGGCCAGCGTCGTGGACCGATCCGCCGACGCGTCCTGCACCGGCACCGCACGCATGCCGATGGTGGACAACGCCTGTTCCACGGGCGTCAGCGATACCAGGGCGTGGTGCACCGTCAGCAGCCGTTGCATCAGGTTGAACTCCAGGCGCTCGACGCCCGGGACGTCGGCCAGCTTGCTGCGGATCAAGGCCTCTTCGGTCGGACAGTCCATGTTCTCGATGCGGTAGACCATCGCGCCCGTCGAGGCAGGCGTGCGAAGGTTCGCGTCGGGGGCCACTGCAGCCGTCGAACAACCGCACGTTTTCGTGTCTGCTTGGCTCATCGGGATCGCCTTAGCCCTTTGTCGTTCGCACCGGGGCGGGAGAACGCATGTTGAAGAGGAAGCCAATCACTGCGATGACAGCCACAGCCAACTGGGCCAGCAACGATTGCCAGGAGGGATAGATGCCCAGCCAATCAATCCGTGGCACGGCAACCAGCCCCTGGGCGACCCAGCCCGCTTCCTGCAGCGCGGCGACGCCTTTACCCACTAGCACCACCGCCAGCACGGCGATCAGGATCGAGCTGATGGAGAAAAACTGGCCGATTGGCAGGCGCTTGCTGAGACGCAGCATCCAGTACGCCACCGCCGCCAGTGCTGCGCTGCCGGCGATGAGCCCGGCAACGATCGCCGTACCGTTGTGTTCGCTCCACATGGCGATGAAGAACAGGATCGTCTCGAACACTTCGCGGTAGACCGCGATGAAGGAGAGCGAAAACAGGAAGATCGCCGAGCGTCGCGTCAGTGCGGCCGACATCTTCGCGTGCAGGTACTGCTGCCAGCGGCCGGCCAGGCTCTTCTGGTGCATCCAGATGCCGACACTAAGTAGCACCACCGCCGCAAACAACGCCGACAGGCCCTCGGTCACTTCACGATTGGCGCCACTAACGCCAACCAGGTAGGTCGCGATCGCCCAAGTGACGCCGCCAGCCAGCAAGGCGCCGATCCAGCCGGCGTGCACATACCGCAACACCTCGGGACGTTCGGCCTTGCGCAGGAAGGCGATCATGCCGATCACGATCAGTAGGGCCTCCAGACCTTCGCGTAGCAGAATGGTGAAACTGCCCAGGAAGGCGGTCGTGGTATCGGTCTGGCTGTCCTGCAGCACCAACTCGGCGCGATCGAACAGGGTCGTGATCTGTGCCGCCTGCGTGGCCAGCTCCGTATCAGATGCGTTGCGGCCCAGCTGAGCGCGAAACTGGCCCATCGCCGCTTCGATCTCGCGCATCAGCGGCCGATTGCGGGCGGCCAACGTGGGTTCGACCGGCTCGACGCCGTCGAGGTACGCCGACAGGGCCAGTGCCTTGGCCTGCGCACTGTCGCCGATGCGGGAAGCCTGCAGCGCCTCGTTCAGGTGCTGGCGCGCGATCACGAACGGGCTTGCAGTAACCTTGCCTTTGGATAACACGGCTTCAGGCTGTGCCCGCAGATAGGCTGTGATGGCGTTCGCCTGGGTAGCCTGCATCGCCTGCGCCAGATCGGCTTCGCTTGAGCGAGACAATGCTTCGAGCGATGGAACGGCGGCATGGACCTTCGGGTCATCGTGCCATAAGGCTTCGCCCTTCGCCTGTTGCTCCGGTCCATAAGCAATCCCACCGACATAGAAGGCCAGCGCCCAACGATCGGCTTCGGGCAGGTGGGCAAAGCTGGTCATGCCCGTCCCCGGAAGTCCTTGCGAGATCACCTGGTACAGGGCAAGCGGACTGCGTTGGGCGGCACGCTGCGCATCGGTGAACGCGATCGGTTTCGGATTGAGGCTGGCAGCAGCCGGTCCATCGCCATGCCCTGTGGGGCCGTGGCATGCCGCGCATTGTTGGGCATAGAGCGGCGCCGCAGCCGCCACGTTGGGCGACGTCTTGGGCGTAGTCTCAATCGGATAAGCGGCAATCAGCGCGTTGGCCAGGGCATGCGCGCTCTTGGCGACCGCCTCGGGGGCTTCACGGCGTGCGATCTGTGCGTCCAACCGATCGACGCCAGCGACCAGGGCCGATTGTTGCGGCTGCGCGGGCAGCGCCTCCAGCTTGCTATGCACGGTGCGGGCGAACTCCTGCATCTCGGCGTACTCGCCCGGTTCGGTCACCTGCCCGTCGTGCACGGCGCCGGCGTAGTCGACCGCGATGTACTCCAGCAGTTGCCAGGCTTGGCGGGCTTCGGTCTGCGGGTCCGCCGCCCAGGCCGCGCCGGCACCGAGGCCTACGAGCAAGAAGGCGAGAATGGAGCGACGCAGGGTATTCATCGAAAAAAGGGGCATTGCACGCGACCGGAGGAGGCCATGGACGCCGGGCGGCCAGGGCATGGAAATTTAAGAGCCCTGAGTTTAAAGTCCGTACCCACTACGGAGTCAAGTAATTGCGAATGAAAATCAGTGACGCCGCGGCCGCCAGTGGCTGCCACCTCGAAACCATCCGCTACTACGAGCGCGTTGGCCTGCTGCCAGAGCCCGAGCGGACGCGCAATCGGTATCGCCAATACACCGACGCCGACGTGGAGCGACTGCGCTTCATCACCCGCGGTCGCGACCTGGGCTTCAGCCTCGAAGAGATCCGCAGCCTGCTTCGCCTGGCGCAAGACCCGGACCTGTCCTGTGGTGAGGTCGATCAACTCGCACGCCAGCATCTGGGCGACATCCGGACCCGGATCGCGGACCTGCAACGCATGGCCAGCGAACTGGAGCGCACCATTGGCGCGTGCCACGGCGGCGAGCGCGGGACGTGCACGATTCTGGAAACGTTGCGGCAACCCGCCACGAGCGCGCCATGACCCCGCCGCTTCGGCTGGCCTTGGCGCAGTTCGATTTCCCCGTTGGAGACGTGGTCGGGAATACAGAGCGCATTATTGCGTTCATCTCCGAAGCTCGCGACATGCATGGCGCCGATCTGGTGCTGTTCCCCGAATTGGCAGTCAGCGGCTATCCCCCGGAGGATCTGCTGCTGCGACCGAGTTTCCTGGCTGAGTGCGAAGCCGCCATCAGACGTATCGCCGCGACCACCCGCGGCATCGTCGCCGTCGTGGGCTGGCCGGAAGCGGCCGGCGCCGTGGTCTACAACGCGACCAGCGTCTTGCGCGACAGTACCGTCGCATCTACCTACCGCAAGCGCGACCTGCCCAATTACGCCGTCTTCGACGAACGCCGCTACTTCGCCATCGATCCGGACGGTGGCGCGTGCGTGTTCGACGTGAAAGGCGTGCCGGTCGGATTGTTGATCTGCCAGGACCTCTGGGGGCTGGAGCCGCTCGTCGAAACCGCTGCGGCTGGCGCACGGCTGGTGCTTGTGCCCAATGCATCCCCGTTCGAGCGCGACAAACACGCCGAACGTGACGCCTTGCTGGCAGAGCGCACGCGCGACAGCGGCGTCGCCATCGCCTACGTAAACGTGGTCGGAGGGCAGGATGGAATCGTGTTCGACGGTGCCTCGCTACTGGCCGACGGCGACGGCCACGTGCACACGGCGGCCATCGCCTTCGAGCCACATTGGCTGATCGCAGACTTCGATGCGTCCAATCGTCGCCTGCAGTCGGTGTCATGGCCGGTCGAGTCCGACGAAAGCCGGGATGGGCTCGCCTGGCGGGCCGTTGTGCTGGGTACACGCGATTACTGCCGCAAGAACGGCTTTGATCGCGTATGGGTCGGTCTGTCCGGCGGCCTCGACTCGGCGGTGGTGCTCGCCATGGCAGTAGATGCGTTCGGTGCAGATCACGTCACTGCGGTGCGCCTACCGTCGCGCTACACCGCCATCTTGTCGAATGACTTGGCCGAGGAGCAATGCCGGGCGTTGGGCGTGCACCTGCTTACGCTGCCGATCGAGGCGCCGTTCCGAGGTTACTTGGATGCCCTGGCGCCGATGTTCATGCAAATGCCGGCCGATGCGACCGAGGAGAATCTGCAGTCGCGCACCCGCGGCACCCTGCTGATGGCATTGGCCAACAAATTAGGCGGGTTGCTGCTGACCACCGGCAACAAGAGCGAATACGCAGTTGGCTACACCACGATCTACGGCGACATGTGCGGCGGCTATGCGCCGATCAAGGACCTCTACAAGACCGAAGTCTATGCGCTCGCCCGCTGGCGTAACGCTGTGGCTGGCGCACCTGTCATCCCGTGGGGCGTGATCAATCGTCCGCCCTCGGCAGAGTTGCGGGCCGACCAGACGGATCAGGACACATTACCGGCGTACGATGTCCTCGATGCCATCCTCTTTCGCTACATAGACCAGGAACAGTCGCGGGACGAGATCGTCACGGCGGGTTTCGCGCCCGAGACCGTAGACCTCGTGCTGAAACTCGTACGTCTCAGTGAATGGAAGCGCCATCAGGCTGCGCCGGGACCGAAGGTGTCACGACGCGCATTCGGTCGAGAGCGGCGATACCCGATCACCAATGGCTATCGCTAGGCCGTGCTCATAACGCGCCGGCACGGTGCTTTGCCTCCGGAGTCCGCTTTGGGTCGGAAGCAGCCGCTCAACTGCTGGTTAAGCCTAATCGATCCATTAACCGATTGGCCCACATCTTTGCGCTGTGTCGAAATTTCTCCCTTGGGATCAGCACCCTGGGAACGCGCTCACAGGCACAGATATCTTCAAGCGTCTTCTCTAACTCCGTAGACCAGTGACCGCCGAGCTCGACCCAACCGTCGAGCATCTTGCCAACTGCATCCTCGATCACGTGGGGTGACGACCCACGCGGGAATCTCATGGACATCAACGACAGGGCTATAACACCGGTGCGCTCGATGTCGATGAGAACAATGATCTCTTGGTTGTGTGGGTCTATCGTCACCACCATGGCAGGACGGGGCCTAGCACCAATGGTCGAGGACGCATGACCTTGTTTGAGTTGCACAAGTGTCATCGCGAAGTGTACGTCGGGTAGTTGGTCGCGCATGTGGCGTACGGTTTCATCGAGCGCATCGAGATCACCCATTTCCACGTCTGGTGCCGCATGTAGCAAACGGAACTCCAGCGGAGGTAGCTTGGCGGTGCCCGCGCGCTCGCCCGAGCTGACCTCGACGATGCGGGTTCGCTTGTTCTTCGGGCGTTTTGCGGCCTTATTGCCGGGCTTCTTGCCATGATGTTTCACCTCCGCGGCCGCCTTGGCCACTATCACAGAGTTCTCGAAGGCAGATCTTCGGGCCGGGGCGTCCACGATCTGCGGGCCCCGGTAGCTGGTGCTGCCTTCTTCGCCATCATCGACGTCGAAGTCCTTCACGGTTGAAGCTTCTTCATCGCCTTCCGGTGCCGATGGACCCGGCGCAGGATCCCCGCCCCCTCCAGACAACAGAGCCGTAACCTTCGTGAAGGCCGGGTGGCTGTATTCCAGTTTGGCGAACGGCAGGCGTCTGCCGCCGACGAACTTGAGTTCCTGCACCAGCCACTGGTTGCCGTGACGCACCCCGCGAAATACCCAGTTCGAGCTCCGGATCGAGGGTGGGTCGAACAGGACGTGGCGCTGTCCTGCCGTCAGCCGCTGGACGCTGTCCCAGGAGCGCCGAGCATCTCGGTCCAGAACGATCCAGGCGAACTCCAGTGCCAATGCCTTTCCGATCACGCTCTTGGGCATCTCCCGCGTGAATTGCACCATAGCGATCTCCCGCTGCCCCGGATGCTGCGGCACGAACAACTGCTCCAGTCCGCTCGGCCGCATCAGGGCCAGGGCCAGTGTCCGGTTGTGCAGGAACAATGCCCGGACCAGCTCAATGACCGGGATCAGAACCTCGACGCCTTGCGTTCGATAACGAAACAGCCGCTGGGTTCCGGACTTTCCCTGCGGCAAAGGATAGAGCTCGAACGGGACCTCGGCCGAAGTGATGATGTCCGGGCGCCCCATATCCGGGATCACGATCTCCATGACTTCGCCGGGCAACTCGTCGACCTTCAGCACGCCGTGCTCGAACCGAATGCCCACGCTCATGATCGGCAACATGCCGATGGGTTGCTCGAGGCGGCTTAGCTCGCCTGTCTCAGTGTTCCTATAGACCGCCAGGACATTCCACTCGTTGCGCTCGTTCCGTACCAGGCCCGCCAACCAGAATAGTTCCATCGGCGCGCTTCCCAGCTTGGCGATCGAGCGGAAGACCATGCGCCTCATGCGGCGGCCTGCCCCCGATTGAAGTGGGTGGCCAGCAGACCCTCTACCATTGAGGTGTGCCGGTCGGTGAGACCTGCCTTACGGAGGATCCGCCACACCTGAAGCGGCTCATCGGCACGATCCATGTTCAGGATCGTCCACCACGCTCGTCGGCGCTGAAACGATTCCAGCGACTCAGCCACGTCACCCAACGCCTGCATCGATACCGGCAACTTGGTAGCCCGTTTGCAGATCCAGCCACGATTCCAGAACCGACGCTCGACGGCCGTTGTCGTGACGCGCACCAACGGGGTCTCGGCCCGGATCAGTTCCGCGGCCTCCCGAACCTTGGTGGCCACTTGCGTGTCGATCTCGACCCAGTTCCTCCGGGGACAGCGGGCTGATCGCCTCCTGCTGGGCTCTGGCGATCTCGCGACGGCTGTAGGAGTTTTCCTGGGCGATCCGGGTGATCTGTCCGACACTGCTTTCCAGCGGGTTCTGATGCCAAACTCGGCCGCCAGCTTGAGGACCGTCTTGGGATCGATCTCCAGCCTGCGGGCGATCTCCCGCAAGGAGCAGCCGGCAGCGACCATTTCGCCCAGCACGGATCCGAGCGATGGGCCGAACGCCTGAAACCGCGGCGCTCCAACCTTGCCCGTGTCCGGATGGAAGCTGCGCGTATAGGCATACCCACATGAGCAGGTGAACACGCCGACCCAATGCGCCCGATTGCGGTGAAATCGACAGTCGGACACCACCGCCTCACCCCGGTGGCTCGCCAGCGGATTGCAGCAGGGCCATGGGCCTTCACCAAACGGCCGTCCCGCAGAGTCTCTCGACGCCAGGAAGTCACGCACCATCAGGTGTTGGAGCGGGTGGCGCGCCTTACGGTGTTTGCGAACAAATGCCGCCAGCCAGTCCCCGGTGAACCGACTGCCCGTCATCACGCCGGGCAGCATGGGCAGGCCACCGCGATAGTGGTGCCGAAACGCTTGATCGAACTGGCGTTGGTCGACTCGGCCGTTCAGCGATGCCAGACCGGTCCGTTGCACCGCACTGCTGTAGAACGCCGTCAGCGCCTGCGGCGTCACAGGAGGACCGGGATCATCGAGCAACGCCGCACTAGCCACCGCCAACCGATGGAGCGTCTCGACAATCGGTGTCGCGACGTCCTGAATCACTGCCGGTGCGCGCCAAGGGCAGGTCTGCCGATCCGCTGGCACGAAGCGGTGACGGCTACATCCAGTCAGCCGTACCGTACCAACCTGTAGCAGCTTGGCGTGTTCCGGACAGACCAGCGCGCTGGGCAACTGATGGTCCCGGCGCCAATACAGTTCGCCGTAGCGCTCGCGCATTTGCGCGAGGCAGCTTCCGCAGAACCGCAGCTGCGTGACCCTCCCCGCGCGAAACGCCGCGATTCCGAGCCGCAGCAGCACGCTGCCATCTTCGCCAACCCGCATGGCGTGGCGAACCTGCTGCCTGACATCCTGACTCTGGTATGCCGTGTAGTACGGATACAGTGTCATCGTGTCGATGATCCGATCCGCGGCCAGGTGGCGACCGGGTGGAATGCGCGCCGCGAGGGCGTCGATGTGTTCGGGCAGATCCGGGTTCGCGATGACGAGCCTGCGCCCAAACAGCGATTCCATGGACTGGATGAACGACGGCGCACCCATGTGCCGGTGATATCGCGCGAGTACGCTGTACAGCAGCTCCTGCGGATACACCTGCGGGAAGTAGCCCAACATCGTCAAGCCGCGAAATCCAGCATCGGTGGACGCACTACGCCAGCAGCCAACAGCGCGTCGTAGGCCGCCGCACCCGCCTGCTTGCCGTTGGCGACGATCCGACGCAAATCTTCGTCGGGGAGCTCGTCAACAGGAACCTTCTTCGGCTTCGGTGGTTTTACGACAGGCGGACTTGCCTTCAACGTCGCCGTGATCGTCTGCATCAGCGTCAGCGGGTCGCCGGACGGATTGTTGGCAACTGCCTCCGCCACCAGTGCCTTGGCAACGTCTTCGGCCACACCCATCCCTTTCAACGAGGTGAGGAGCACCGCCTCCATGGATGCCGACGCCGGTGCTGCAGCCGTCGCAGCAGGCGGTGGCGCTTCAACGCTGTCCTGCGCACGGCCACCACCGATCGCCCTGCTGAGTACCAGTCCAACGTGCTCATTCAGTGAGCGCAGGTCATCGAACTTGGCGGCCTTGACCGTGTCGTTCTCGCGCAACGCCGTGATCATCGGCGCGACCATCGCGAGTTCCTCCTTGGCCACGACCCGAATCAACTCCGTCGTGATCTTTTCGGACTGGCCCTTGCGCATTTCACTGATCCCGACCAGTCGCATCTGCGCGAGCATGACCAGCTTGACCGCCAGATCCGCCACCCCTTGGCTTTCGTCATAGATAGCAGCGTTCAGCTCATCCGTCAGCGTTGTGCGCGGGTTGGTCCATTGATACCCCCAGAGTTGTTCGAGAAAGCTGTTCCAAGTAGCGCCCGGATCCATCCGGTCCCACAGCATGGAGCCCAAACCCGTGTTGCGGCGTGCCTGGCTGAAGCTTCCCTGCAGAATCGGCAGGGCACTCAACGTGCCGATCGGAATCACCGGTACGCCAATGGTGTTGACCAGCCGGACCAGGAACTTCATCAGCGCCGCAGCACCAACCTTGGCACCCCGCAGATGTTGGATCTCGTCGATGACTAACACGCCCAGCGCATGCAGGTTGGCCACCTGTGCCATGTACGCAACCATCTGCTCGACGGTCGTCTTGGTCGCGTATCGTTTGACGTAATCGGTGTGGATCAGCCGATCGACCGTATGGAAGAAATCGATACACAAATTGCGAAGAGATCCCAGCGCCGGCGCTTCCAGTCGCAACCAGACGACCTGTGTAAGGCTGAAGGGAGCATCGTGTTGGATCACCTGCGGGTACTGCGCCAGCACCTGGTTCATCGCCACTGTCTTGCCTACGCCGGGACATCCCAGCAGCGCGAAGCTGTTGGCTGTGTTCTGCACCGGCTGGGATACCGGGACCTCCAGCGATCCGGCTTCGATCCGCTCGATCCCGTTGTGCAGGTGATGCAGGTAGTCGTGAGTCAGTGGGTTGCGACCGAGGTAACCCTGTCGCAAAAGCATGCCGAACCGATCCGCCAACTCGACCTGACGGGCCAGCGGCAGGAAACACTTGGAGAGTCTGGCGATACAGTGCTTGCGCAGGTGCGCCGGAAATCCCGGCTCCGATTCCCGGAAGATAGGCGCACTTACCAACGATTTGTACAGATCTTTCTGGCCCATGATCGGAGGCAACTGGGCAATAAAAGGGTTGTCGTCATACTCAGGCAGTGAAAACGCCACGCAGTCACTGGTCATCGTCGTCCCTCAGGATTTCGTCGATAGTCGGCAGGCTGTAGTCGGTATCGTCCGTCGGTGCTGGCCTGCCTCGAATCGGCACCACGTTGGCGCTCGGCCCAGTCGGCCCGGACACGTCCTCGCCGAGCCTGAAAGTCTCCCTGGCACGATTGGCATCCTTTTCCTCTGCGCGGTTATCGCGGATGTTTGCGGTCCGGCTGGCCGCGCTGGCCTGGCTCGGCGGCCCACGTCGCGCCAAGGCCTTCTTGATGACCTGCTCGTTAGCGGCGTCGGTGTCCATCGACGCCAATACCGCATCTGTGCGTCCATCCGCCCGGCGATGCTTATCGCGCTGATCGACCTGGTCGATTTCCCATGCGGATAGATGCCGATCGGCGCGGCTACGGTCGGTCAACGTGCATTCCTCGAATGCCATCTTGACCCCCGCCGGGTGCAGGTAGATCGTGTCCATGTCGCGCGGGTCGTATGACACGACCACCTTCCAACGACCATCCTGGCGGGCCTTGTCGAACCAGCGATCCTCCATCGCGCGCTTGCAGGTGTAATAGCGGCCCCTGAATGCGATTCCGGTTTCGGTAACGGACGCCTGACCCTTCGGCATCAGGCTGAACTTCACCAGTTCCTGTGGAAAGGTCCTCAGTGCGCCAGAACGGTGGCGAATGCCCCACTCCCACAGATCGCAGGGAATGGATGGAACACCGTCGGCCCTGACGTCCCGGTCATAGTCGTAGCACTTGATCTCGTGCGAGTTGTTGTAGTGGAGGACGCAGTTGATGATGATCTCGGTGAAATCATCCAGGTTCAACACCGCGTCGAGGCGGTAGTCGGTTCCGCCCCGCTGCCGGTAGTCGACGTCGATGTAGCCCGGCGTGTACGCCTTGAACTTCGCCGGAAGCAAGCGAAAGCGACTTTCCACGACGCCTTTCCAATCGGCGCGGTAGGAACTCGTATTCTCGACTGTGACGTTGAAGCTGTTGATCAGGGTGTCGATTTTCTCACTTTCGATCTCGCCGCGGTCGCCCAGCAGGATGCCCGGCAGGTGGTGCGCCGGCCAATCTTCAGGCTGGATGGCGATGCCGAACTGGGCGCAGTAAGCCACCTTGTCCGTCGCGGTGTTGGCCAAGGCCATCATCGCCGACACCCAGGAAGGCCCCTCCAAGCCGATGTAGATCCCGGTGATCAGGCGGCTGAAGACATCGATCACAACGTAAACGACCGGACGACCGATGATCAGGCTCGGATCCAGCCGCGAGACCAGGTAGACATCCGAGATCGTGGCGTCGATCTGGTAGCGGCTCCCGGGCCCGATCACCTGCGCGTTCGAGGTTCCCAGCAGACCACGCATATCCTTGTCATAGCGCTTCGCTCCCATCCGCTTGCGCTTGATCTCCAGGCGAAGGTGATCCTTGTTGGACCAGTACTGAAATTGATCGAAAGACGGAATTCCTCCCTGCGCCTCGATTTGCTCCTGCCGGATATGCACGATCCTGCCAGTCTCCGGATCGGTGCCTTTCACCGAAAAGAACTCGGAGATCATCTTTTTGTAGGCGCCACGTAGCGTGTATTTCCCATGGACCTGACTGGCGTAGTAGCGGTCATAGGCTATAGAGAACACCCTTCGGATATCGGGGGTCACGTTGGTGCCCACTTGCTTGCCGAATTTCCGTGGTCGACCTCGTTTCTTCTCTCCTGCCTTTCGAGTCTTACCCCGGCCACCGGATCTTTCGTAATCCGGAAGCAGGGCGTTGGCCGTCATCCCACGTTGCCAGTAGCGTCGGAGGTACACATAGACCTGTGCCGTGGTGATTCGTTTGATGTCGGGGTCATCGCCCTTCCTGGCCTTCTCAACAGCGTCCGAGATCAAGGCGCCGCGCCGGTCTGCACTGAAGATGTACGGCACCTCAGCCACCAGCGGCTGTATTATTTTCCAGGCACGGTCGCGCCGGCTCCTATGCGTTTGTTTCAACTTGTCTTCCATGGCAACGACCATGAAAGGGTCCTCCACAAGCGCCACCTCTCTCGCACGGAGTCCAGCTACCAGCGGCTCGGCCGGAACCAGGTCCGGAAAGGCCCGATCCGCATCCAGCGGGTAAATGGCCAGCGTTGTTCCCTCGGCCGCCATCCACACGATTCTGACCCACTTGTTTGAACCAGGCTCTAGATCGAGAACATCTCCCACCTTCAGCATCATGCGCCCACCACCTGCAGCCGGGGCTGCTCCTGAGCGGAGACACGCAGCACATCAAACCGGTCTCGATCCGAAAACTCCCTGTCCAAGTCGATGACCACTCGCTTGTTGGCCGCCAGATGGCGCAGCACCTTCAGAGGCTCGCCGGCCGCGAACCGGCACGTGCCCTCCAAGTGCATGAAGAAGTCCCTGATCGAACCGCCACGGACTCGCTGGCACTGTACGAGGAACTGTTCGCACCGGTCCGTCCAATAGTCCGGATGCGGCGCAAATTCGTGTTGGAGCGAGCGCATTTCGTGCAGCCATGCCAGGTTGCGGATCCGTTGCTTCGGAAGCTCCCGGTCCGTCACCAGATACCAGGGAATCCGGTCGCGGCTCCAATAGCGACGTTCCAGTTCGAGCTTGTCGATCGTCCTCGGACCCGTCTTGTCGTCCTCAATCTCCTGGGCGGGCTTTATCGCGTAGGCGACGGATCTGGCCCGGCCATCGACTCGGATATCCACCAAGAAATCCGTCGTCATAACTACGTCAACTCGTGTACGTGGATCGCGCGGATGCTCAATGCCCATCTTCCCGGCCAGCATGCGCGTGACTTCCCGGTCCAGCGGAAACTGTTCGCGAATATCGAACACCGAATCCGACCACTCCAACATACGAAGGAACCCCGACTCCAGATTCGACAGGCAATGGTGTTCCCGCCCTGTCTTGAATCCGAAAGTTCTCGAGGCAAGCCCCAGCGATGGGACGTCGTGAATGGTCAACCACGGCTTGTATTCCTTGCCGTTCCCGGTGCCACGCCCTTCCTTCTGATAGCGGGTGATCTTGGCTTCGTCGAAGTCGTATCTGCGCTTCGCCATCCGTCACCTCACGAGGTGACGGATGGCTCCTTGGGCTGCGCCCATGACTGCCTCCATCTAACTGGAATCGAGATGTGATCCCGGGAGACTTGACACGTTTTTCGGAGTCAAGCAGACTCCTGACCAAGCGCCACGCTTGATTCACATGCTTTGCCCAAGAAAACCGCCCTGGTCGGCGGTTTTCTTATGCCCCGAGTTTTTCTATTGCCTGACAGGCACTAGCTCATTGAGCACCTCCCTCCTTGTCAGTGCAGGGCCGTGGCGAACCGGCGCCGACGCCCAGCGCGTCGATGTCGGCTACGCTGCCGATCACCCCGTCTTTCAATCCCAGACGCACAGCGATCTCATGGCACTGCCCGCGGACGCACCGCTTCCGCCCGGCAAGCACCTGGTAGACGAGTTGCTTCGAGTAGCCATGGGCGCGCGCCCATGCGCTGATCGATACACCCCGGCGGGCGAACTCCTGCCGTATCGCATCGGCCTTGGCCCCGGGTATGCTTGCATTCATGGCGGCACTCAAAAGTTCACATTTGTAAACATTGAGTTCCTTTTAGTGTATTCATCAGGCTTTGGCAAGCCGGGGAGACTGGAACTTGAGCTTTGGCAGGCGTCTCAGGGAAGCTAGGGATCGACTACGCCTCACCCAGGAACAGTTCGCGGAACTGGGCGGGGTCAAGCGCGTGTCCCAGCACCTCTACGAGCAGGACGCCCGGGTACCCGACCTCAATTACCTCCTACGCCTCAAGGAACACGGTGTCGATGTGGGCCACCTCGTCCTAGGCAATAGCGTCAGCCGTGCATCGGCAACGCCAAACTCCACAGATCTCTACGTAGCAGCGTTCCGTACCGTTGACGAGTTCGCCAGGGACGACGCCGGCAACCCTCTTCCCTACGCCGAGCGCGAGCGATTTTTCTCTTTCCTCTGCGCGACTCTCTCGCAAACCGGAAAGCCGGAGTCGAGCACTGAGCTGAAGGAACGGCTGGTGAGGTTTATGCGTCCATGAACAGACTCATGCCACGCGCGGCACTGCAAGCAATTCAACGGATCGGGCAAGCGCTGGATCCGTTCTTCGCCGGACGTTGGTACTGGTCAATGACGCGCTGGATTGCAGAACGGCAACTGCAGCATGCGCTGGATCAACATGGTGACCGGTCCATGCAGGTACGGCAGGCGACCGAGCGATATCGCAGAGCCGACTTTGCGGTTCGTTACTGGCGCTCGGCACCGGGGCCTGTGATGCGGATTGCGGAACAGGCCCTGGATGCGGGTGTTCCCATGCATGCCATCCGCCTTCTTGTTCTCAACACCGATCTGAGAATTCGGGATGGACAGGTTCATCTGCGCCGCCCCTTCATCGTGACTGTTCTGAACACCGTTCTCGCGACCATCGTCGGTGTGCACATGTTTCTGATGTGCCTGTTGGCTGTCACGGCGCCGGGCCCGACGTGGCTGAAGATCACGGTCATCTTGGCGGTCGCCTTCGTCTACTGCTTTCTTTACTACGGATGGTCGCTTTATACATCACGCCCCCAGCAAATCATCGCTGAGCATGGCCAGAAGCTCGATGCGATTTGCATCGCAAGTACAACGCGATCACGCGCAGAAGTCCGCAACATTGCACCGTATTGAAACCGTCTTTCTCCTCATCGAACAGGAACGCCGCACGACATGATGACAGGTACCCTCAAGTCCCAGATCGACCGCATCTGGGATGCGTTCTGGAGCGGCGGCATTTCCAACCCGATGGAGGTCATCGAACAGATGACCTACCTGCTGTTCATCAAACGACTGGATGAGGAGCAGACCCGCCGCGAGAAAAAGGCAGCCCGTACCAAGAGCGAGGTTGAGGATCCGATTTTCAACAAGCGCCAGCAGAAGCTGCGCTGGTCGAAGTTCAAGGAACTGGGTGATCCGGCCGAGCTCTATCGGGTCGTCTCCGAGGACGTGTTTCCCTTCATCAAGACCCTTGGCGGCCATGGCGGTGAATCCGCCTATGCGCGGCACATGAAGGATGCACGGTTCACCATCCCCACGCCGGCATTGCTGGCCAAGGTGGTGGACATGATCGACGACGTACCCATGGACGATCGCGACACCAAGGGCGATCTGTACGAATACATGCTCGGCAAAATCGCCAGTGCAGGGCAAAACGGGCAGTTCCGCACACCGCGCCACATCATCAAGCTGATGGTGGACATGATGGCGCCCACACCTGAAGACACCATTTGCGATCCGGCCTGCGGCACTGCGGGCTTTCTTGTGGCTGCCGCCGAGTACCTGCGTGATCACCACGGCGTGGCCATCTACAAGGACAGGAAGTCCGCCAAACGCTTCAACGCAGACACCTTCCACGGCTTCGACTTCGACAGCACCATGCTGCGCGTGGGTGCGATGAACATGCTGCTGCACGGCATCGAGCAGCCCAGCATCGAGAACCGCGACTCGCTCAGCGAGGGCCATGCCGGCGTGGCCGGGCAGTACAGTCTGATCCTCGCCAATCCGCCGTTTGCCGGCAGCCTGGACTACGAAAGCACCGCCAAGGACCTATTGCAGATCGTCAAGACCAAGAAGACCGAGCTGCTGTTCCTCGCCCTGTTCCTGCGCTTGCTGAAACCCGGCGGCCGGGCTGCGGTCATCGTGCCCGATGGCGTGCTGTTCGGCTCATCGAAGGCCCACAAGGAACTGCGCCGCATGCTGGTGGAAGACCAGCGGCTGGACGGGATCGTCTCCATGCCGTCCGGCGTGTTCCGCCCCTATGCCGGGGTGTCCACTGCCATTTTGTTGTTCACCAAGACCGACAGCGGCGGCACCGACAACGTCTGGTTCTACGACATGCAGGCCGACGGCTACAGTCTGGACGACAAGCGCAACCCGCTGGCTCCCGACAAGCACGATAGCAACAACCTGCCCGACATCCTCAATCGCTGGCACCATCGCAAGGCCGAAGCCAAGCGCGAGCGAACCGAGCAGAGTTTCCTCGTGCCCAAGGCCGAGATCGTCGGTAACGGCTACGATCTGTCCATCAACCGCTACAAGCAGGTGGTGCATGAGGCGGTGGAACACGACCCGCCGAAGAAGATCATTGCGGAGTTGAAGGCGCTGGAGGCGGAGATTGCTGCCGGTGTAGCCGAACTGGAAGGGATGTTGTCGTGAGAACAGTCCCACTCGGTGACGTTTGCCATGTCACAACGGGGCAGTCCGCACCCCAGGAAAGTACCGCTTTTGGATCGTCTGGCACCCCATTCGTTCGTGCTGGAAGTCTGGAGCGACTTTGTGCGGGTGGCAGTGAAGAATCATTGGAACTTGTGCCTTCGGATCAGGCCGTCAAGTTTCGTCTGAAGAAATTCCCAAAGGACACCATCGTTTTCGCAAAAAGCGGTATGTCCGCGAAGCTTGGTCGGGTCTATCGATTGCGCCGCGAATGCCACGTAGTCAGCCATCTTGCGGCCGTCCTGCCATCCGCGGATGTCGATCCTGCGTACCTGCTTCGCTGGTTTGAGTACAACCCTCCGTCTCGACTGATAGAGAACGACGCCTACCCATCCATCAAGACATCTGAGCTGGAGAAGATCCCAGTTCAACTCCCGGCGATTGCAGAACAACGCCGCATCGCGGCGATTCTGGACAAGACCGACGTGCTGCGCGGCAAGCGCCGCGCCGCCATCGCCAAGCTCGACCAACTGCTGCAATCCATATTCCTCGACATGTTCGGCGACCCTGTCTCGAATCCGAAAAGTTGGCCACGGGTTCCGTTCAGTGAAATCCTTGAACGCATCGAAAGCGGCAACAGCCCTGTTTGCTTGGATCGAGCCAAGAACGAGAATGAGTGGGGTGTTCTCAAACTCGGGGCGGTCACACGCTGTAGATTTGACCCTTCAGCAAACAAGGCATTGCCGAATGAAACATCGTTCGATGAAAGGCTGGAGGTTAAAGTAGGCGACTTACTATTCACACGAAAGAATACGTATGAGCTTGTCGCAGCATGCGCATACGTGCATAGAACTCCCGAACGCCTGCTTTTGCCTGATCTGATTTTCCGTCTCCGGCTCAAAGAGCCAGCACTCGCTCACCCAAGATATCTTCAGTCCTTGCTGACTTATCCGAGGAAGAGAAGTGAAGTACAAAGCCTCGCTGGTGGGTCTGCGGGTTCGATGCCCAACATTTCCAAAGCGAAACTCAACAATGCGTTGATTGAACTTCCGCCATTCTCTTTGCAAGAAAAATTCAGCAGGCTTGTCGAGCATATCGAACAACATAGGCATGCCTTGCAACGCCACGCCACCCAACTCGACACCCTCTTCGCCAGCCTGCAACACCGCGCCTTCGCCGGCACGCTCTGACCAATCCGGACACCGCTCCAGCCTATGAGCCCCTTCGACATCCAATCGCTGGCCGACATTCAACTGCTGCGCGAGTCGGTGGACCTGGAATGCAAGCTGGCGCGTGGCCGCGATGGGCAAGGTGCGCTGCCGGACGACTTCTGGCCCACCTATAGCGCCTTCGCCAATACCGGCGGCGGCGTGGTGGTGCTGGGTCTGCGCGAGCGCAACGACGGCTTCGAGGTGGAAGGCATCGCCAATGTGGCGAAGGTGCGCAAGGAACTGTTCGACGGGCTGAACAACCGGCAGAAGGTCAGCATCAACCTGCTGTCGGATGCCGATGTCACCGAGCTGGCATTGCCGGAAGGCACGCTGCTGGTCATCTGCATTCCGCGTGCCAATCGTAAGCAGCGGCCAGTGTTCCTGCGCGGCAACCCGATGGGCCATACCTACCTGCGGCTCAACGAGGGCGACCGCACGGTGGCCAACGAAGACGTCAAGCGCATGCTGGCCGAGCAGGTCGAGGACAGCCGCGACAGCCGCATCCTCCGTGGCTATGGCCTGTCCGACCTGTGCATGGAGACGTTTCGTGCCTATCGCCAGGTGTTCGCCAACCGCGAACCGGCACATCCGTGGAATGCGCTGGACGATCTGGACTTCCTGCGTCAGATCGGTGGCTGGCGACAGGACCGGGAAATCGGCGAGAGCGGCCTGACGCTGGCTGGCGTGCTGATGTTCGGCTGGATGTCCACCCTCCAGGAAACCCTGCCGAACTACATGCTCGATTATCAGGAGCGGCCGGAAGCCCGGATCGAGCGCCGCTGGGTGGACCGGATCACGCTGGACGGCAAATGGTCGGGCAACCTCTACGATTTCTATCGCAAGGTCTACCTGAAGCTCACCGCGGACCTGAAAGTCCCGTTCTCGCTGGAGAAGGGCGAGCGCCAGGACGAGACGCCCGTGCACGTGGCGCTGCGCGAGGCACTGGCCAACGTGCTGGTGCATGCGGATTATTCCGAGCGGGCGTCGGTGCTGGTGGTGAAGCGGCCGGACATGTTCGGTTTCCGCAATCCCGGGCTGATGCGGATTCCGCGCGATATCGCCATCCATGGCGGCGAACACGACTGCCGCAACCGGACCTTGCACAAGATGTTCCGGCTGGTTGGCGTGGGCGAGCAGGCGGGTTCCGGCATCCCCAAGATCTACGACGGCTGGGCGGGCCAGCACTGGCGGGCGCCGGCGCTGTACGAGCGCATGGAGCCGTACAACCAGACGCTGCTGGAACTGCGCATGGTCGATCTGCTGCCGGAAGACCTGCTGGCCGGGTTGCGGAAGACCTTTGGCGCCGGTTTCGACGCGCTTCAGCGCAACGAGCGCCTGACGCTGGCGGCTGCGGCCTCGGAGAAGACCGTGACCCATGCCCGGGTGATCGAGATGACGGGGCTGCACCCGGTGGACGCGACCCGCCTGCTCCAGTCCCTGGTCAAGGAAGGCTTTCTGGAAAGCCACAATCCGGGCCGCGGAGCCGTCTACTGCCTGCCCGGGGCGGCCCTTCCCCGGCCGGAGGAAGTGTTCGGCGAAGGTTCCGCCGTTGTGCCCAACCGCTCCGCACATTTGGGCTCCGGCTCCGGACATTTGCCGGGCCGCTCCGGACATTTGCCCGCCGGCTCCGGACATTTGCAGCCGGCGGAGCCCGGCCAAGCTATTGAAAATCAAAGAGATGAAGCCGGACGATTGATCAGCAGGCAGTTGGATGCCCCTGTCCTGGACGCCTTGGAGCAGCTCGCTCCGGCATTCCGCACCGCACTGGAGGGCATGGCCGCGTCGCCCCGGAGCCGCAAGAAGATCCCGAAGGCAGCGATGGAAGACGTGATCGTCGCCCTGTGCGCAGGCCACTACATCACCGGCACCTGCATCGCGACATTGGTCGATCGCGATCCCGATGCACTCAGAAAGCATTACCTGAGGCCACTGGTGCAGGCGGGCCGCCTACGCTTCGCGTTCCCGACCGCACCCACGCACGCCATGCAGGCTTATCGCGCCACCCAGCCCTGAGCTCAGGACGATCATGAGCAATTTCCAGTTCCTGCAAGCCGAGTTCAAGCCGCTGTTCGAGCCGGCGCGTGGCGCGGAGCAACTGGTGCATTCCGATCCCCGCGCCTGCTGCATGCGCACCCGCCATGCGCTGGAACAGGCGGTGCACTGGCTGTACCAGAACGATCGCGACCTACGCATGCCCTACGAGAACGGGCTGAACGTGCTGCTGACGCAGGTGCCCTTCGCGAAGCTGGTACCACCCTACGTGCACGACAAGATGCGGCTGATCCAGAAGGTCGGCAACCAGGCCGTGCACGGCAACCAGCGCATCGGCAGCGGCGATGCCATGCGCCTGGTGCGCGAGCTGTTCCACGTGCTGTTCTGGTTGGCACGCACCTATACCCGCGCCAGCGACCCCAAGAGCATCGTTGCCGAGTGGGATGAAAAGCAGGTGCCGACGTTGGTGCGGGCCGACGAGGCGGTGGCCTTCACTCGCGACGAGCTGAAGAAGCAGGAGGCGAAGTTCCAGCAGCAGATCGGCGAACTGCATGCATCGCTGGAAGAACGGGAGACCCGCGTCGCGGAGCAGGCGGCCACGCTGGCCGAACGCGAGGCACTCCTGGCGCAACTGGACGCGGAACTGGCCGCGCGCCGCGCGGAGCTGGCCGAAGCCAAGGCGGCCAACATCGCCGTGCCGGACGGCCACGACTACAACGAGGCCGATACCCGCAAGCACTTCATCGACGTATTGCTGCGCGAAGCCGGCTGGGAGATCGGCCGGAACGCCGCCATCGAAGTGCCCTTAGTCGGCATGCCAAACACGCCGGGCGAAGGTTTCGCCGACTACGTGCTCTATGGCGCCGACGGCAAGCCACTGGCTGTAGTGGAAGCCAAGCGCAGCT
>PKDC01000037.1 GCA_002862435.1 Pseudomonadota bacterium
CTTGTCCCTCATCAACGAGTCCGGTCATCGCGCGGTGCGGATGGCGCATCTGGCCTGCGTGGGCAGTCATGCCATCAATGGCGTGGCGGCGTTGCACAGCGAGCTGCTCAAACAAACCGTGCTCAAGGATTTCTACGAACTCTGGCCGGATAAATTTTCCAACAAGACCAACGGCGTCACCCCGCGGCGCTGGATGTTCCTCTCCAATCCCCGGCTGACACGGTTGATCACTGAGGCCATCGGCCCGACCTGGACCACTGACCTGACGCATCTTTCCGAACTGGCACCCCTGGCCGAGGACAGTGCCTTTCGGCAGCGCTGGCAAGCGGTCAAACAGGCCAACAAGGCGGATCTGGCTCGGTTTGTCGCGCATCGCTTCGGGGAACAGCTCGATCCCGAAACCCTGTTCGATGTCCAGGTCAAGCGCATTCACGAATACAAGCGCCAACACCTGAATGCCCTGCACATCGTTGCCACCTATTTGCGGTTGAAGAACAATCCCGGCCGCGATTTCGTGCCCCGCACCTACCTGTTTGGCGGCAAGGCGGCGCCGGGTTATCACATGGCCAAGCTGATCATCAAACTGATCAACAGCGTGGGCAGCATCGTGAACAACGATCCCGATGTGGCCGGGCGACTGAAAATCTTCTTCGTGCCCAATTTCCACGTCAGCAATGGCCAGCGCATCTATCCGGCGGCGGACCTGTCGGAACAGATCTCCACCGCCGGCAAGGAAGCCTCCGGCACCGGCAACATGAAGTTCACCCTCAACGGCGCCCTCACCATCGGCACGCTGGATGGCGCCAACGTGGAGATTCGCGAACGGGTCGGCGAGGAGAATTTCTTCCTGTTTGGCCATACCGAAGACCAGATCACGGGGCTGCGTCAGGCCGGCTATCGGCCCATGGATTTTTATCATGGCAACGAGGAGCTGAAGGCAGTCATCGACCTGATCGCCTCCGGCTATTTCTCGCGCGGCGACAAGCGCTTGTTCCAGCCGCTGATCGACGATCTGCTCCACCACGATCCGTTCTTCGTGCTGGCGGATTTCGCGGCCTACCTGTCTTGCCAGGACCGGGTCGATGCCGCCTATCGGGATCGGGACGCCTGGAATCGCATGGCGATCCTCAACACCGCCCACGCCGGTTTCTTTTCCTCCGACCGCTCCATCCGGGAATATCAGCGGGAGATCTGGAAAATCCCATCGGTGCCCATCACCCTGCTCGATCCGGACCAGATCACGGTCACCGTCATGCAGTAGCTGTCCGGCACAGCGCGGTCAGGGACTCGTCATGCCAGGACGGCAAGCTCGTGGGGGTAGCTGGACACGGAGGAGCTTCGGATGGGAGTGCGATTGAAATTGCTGGGGTGACGCGGTGGGTGCGCTGACGCAATTGCCGGCGCAGGCGGCCCTGAGGCCGATGGCAGACGTCGAATTGCGCATGGTGTCCGGGCAGACGGACGTGGGCCAGTTGATCTATGATCAGCCGCCCGTGGTGGTCAAACTCGACATCCTGGCGCAGAACCTGGAGACAGCGGGCCATCCCATCGCCGCCACGCTCGTGGCCCGACAGGCGCGTTTTCTCTATGGATGATTGGACGGCTGTGCGCGCGGGGCCATGTGCAGCATGTGAGATCCCAATGAGTGGGCTGGCCGGATGTGTCCGAAACGGGAGACGCCGGCTAGCCGGCTTCAGCCGAGGTGGCGTTTCCAGAAGTCCAGGCTGCGCTGCCAGGCCAGATGGGCTGCCGCCGCGTCATAGACTTCGCTGCGCTGGTCATTTACGAAGGCGTGGTCGGCGTCGTAACGATAGATCTCAGCCGCGTTGTGCGCTGCCGTGAGTGCCGCTTCGAAAGCGTCCACTGTGGCGGGTGTGCACCAGTCATCCTGATTGGCGAAGTGGCCCTGGATCGGCACGCGGACATCGGCCGGATTGGCCACGCTGGTGGGCGGCAAGCCATAGAAAATCACCGCTGCGGCCAATTCCGGAATGCGCACTGCGCCCAGCAGGGTAATGGCCCCGCCCATGCAAAAGCCGGTGAGGCCGACCTTCTTGCCCTGAGTTGAGAAATACTGCGCCGCGCCACGCACGTCTTGGTCGGTGGCTGCGAGAAAGTCAAGCGAGTTCATTTCCTGCGCGGCGCGGCCGGCGTCGTGGTAGGGCACGACGATGCCGTGGAAGAGATCGGGCGCCAGGGCATGGTAGCCAGACTGGGCCAGGCGATCGCAAAGCCCCTTGATTTGCTCTTGCAGTCCCCACCATTCCTGGATCACCACGATGCCCGGCGCATCCGGATACCGGGCTTCCGCCAGGTAGCCGCGGGCGGTTTGGCCGTCGGGGCGCGTGAACGTGACCATCTGTCCCATGACGGATCTCCCTATCGTTGCGGCCTGGGTCCCGGGAAAAGGGAGCGCAGACCTTCGCCCACTGAAGCCGGCGGAGCGGTTTCAATCGCCGCTTCCGGCGCTGGATTCTGGGCCTGCACGCTGGCCATCCAGCGCATGAGTTCGACGATGGCCTGGTCCGTCGCCTGCCCCAGCCCGCGCACCGCGCCGGCTGCCCCTGGTGTGGGATCGGCAACCCGCGCCTCGATTGCAGGCGAGGCAAACTGGCGGCGGTTGCGCGGATCCAGCAGCAGGGCCTGCAAGCTCACGATGGCCTCGGAACGCAGGCCATTCTGCTCCTGTTCAAAGCGCAATAAGCGCACTTCCAGCCGGTAGCGAGGACTGTTCGGGCGGACTGCCAGATGGCGGCTGGCCAGCAGGTATTGCTGCAGCCGATCGAGCAGCAGTTCCCGCGGCGGCGCAACCCAGTAGTCATCAGGGTAGCGCAGCAGGGCCGTTGGATCGCTGCCCGCACGCCGAAAGCGCAGGGCGGGTTCACTCAGCCAGGGCGGGGATTCAACCGCAACCACCGGGATTTCCACCAGGGTCACCGCGGCCGGTGCCGGCAGCCAGCCCAAGTCGTGGGGCACGGCGGGCGGGGGACGGCGATTGGGCAGCCAATCGGCACAGCCGGCGAGCAGGAACACAAGGAGCAATACGCCTGCAAAATGGATTCGGTGCAGCTTCATGTTAGCGATTCCCCTGGGCGGCAGGCTTGGCTTGTTCGGTATCCCGATTGCGGCCGTAGAGAATGCTGGACGGATCACGCCGCAACTCATCGCTGAGCCGTTCCAGATTGCGCGCGGCCGATTCGATTTCGCGCAGCGTGGATTGGGTGGAGGGCAGGGTTTCCACCAGGAAGGTTTGCCCGGCGCTCTCGGCCAGCGTGCCGAGGGTATTGAGCTGCATGGTCACCTGGCGCACCTGGGTCACGGTCTGCTCCAGTTCCTTGGCGATCTGTTCGACGCGCGCCATGGTCTTGCCGCCATCCTCGCTCATCTTGGGCAGCGACTCGATCAAGGGCTCCAGTCGCTGGGTGAACTCGGCCACCTTGCGACTGGTGATTTCCACGTTGGCCATGATCTGGCGGAAGTTGGCCTGGTTCTCAGGGCCCAGCGTTTCTTTCAACTGCCCCATTAATCCCTGGAACTGTTCCAGCAGGCCTTGGCCCGCATCGCCGAGCGACTCGAACAACGAAGGCCGCATGGGGATGCGGGCCAGTGCCTCGGCACTGGTTTGCAGCCGCGCGGCATCCGGTGGGCCATCGTCGGCCAGTTCCACCTGGGCCAGGCCCGTAATGCCCATGTAGCGCAGCGTGGCATAGGTGTTCACAGTGATGGGAATGTCCGGCTTGATTTCGATCTGGATGTGGATGTCCCGGCTGCCATCGTGGGCAAAGTCCACGGTGGTCACCTGGCCGATTTCCACACCCCGATAGCGTACGGTGGAAAAGGGTACCAGGCCGGAAATCGCGCCCTGGGTCACAATCAGGTAGGGCGTGCGGGCCTGCCGGCTGTCGTTCAGCCAAAAGGAGGCCAGTGCGGCCGCCAATCCCAGGCCGATGACGAATAGCCCGGTCAGCAGGGCGTAGGCTCGATTCTCCATGACGCTTTACTGCCTTTTGTTGACGATGCGACCACCGCGGTGGCCATGGAAATAGGCCTGAATGAAGGGATGATCGCAGGCGACCACTTCATCCAGTGTCCCGATGGCGACGAGTCTGCGATCAGCCAGAACGGCGATGCGATCGCACAGATCGACCAAGGTGTCCAAGTCGTGAGTCACCAGGGCCACCGTCAGCCCCAGGGCGCTGCGCAATTCGGCGATCAGGTCGACAAACAACTCGCTCGCCACCGGATCGAGGCCGGAAGTCGGCTCATCCAACAGCAGCAGCTCCGGGTCCAGTGCCAGCGCACGGGCCAGGCCCACGCGCTTGACCATGCCGCCGGAGAGCTCGGCCGGGTAACGGTTGGCATCCTCGGGTTTGAGACCCACCATGGCCAGCTTGAGCCGGATCAGTTCGCGGATGAGGGGTTCATCCAAGACGCGCAATTCCCGCATCGGCAGGGCGATATTGTCGGCCACGGTGAGCGCGGTGAACAGGGCGCCGTGCTGGAACAACACCCCCCAACGCTCACGCAGCGCTGCATGGCGCTGCCCGCGGGCATCACGCAGGGATTCCCCGAAAGCCCGTACCTCCCCGCTGCTCGGACGTTGCAGGCCGATCATTTCCCGCAACAAGGTCGTCTTGCCGGAACCCGACCCGCCGACCAGCCCCAGCACCTCGCCCCGGCGCAGCTCGAGATCAATGCCTTCGTGCACCGTGTGGCCGCCGAAATGGGTGACGATACCGCGCATCTCGATGACCGGGGGCATCTCCGTGCTCATTCGAACCATCCCACATCACGCAGGGTGATGGCAAAAATGGCATCGGTGAGGATCACCAGCGTGATGGCGGTGACCACGGCATTGGTGGTTTCCTGGCCCAGGCTTTCGGTATTCGGCTTGATGCGCAGGCCGAAGTGGCACGACACCAGCCCGATCACGAGGCCGAAGGCGATCGATTTGAGGAGGGCGATCCAGTAGGTGACGATGGGAATGGCGCTGGGAAGATCGCTGAGAAACTGTCCGAAGGTGATGTTCAGCTCGCTTTTGGCCACCAGCATGCCGCCGAAGATGCCGGCCGCCATGGTCCAGAAGGCCAGCAGAGGCATGGCGAGTCCCAGTGCGATCACCTTGGGCAGCAAGACGCGTTTGAAGGGCGAGATGCCCATGGTCGTCAGCGCATCGATTTCCTGGGTGAGCCGCATCACGCCAAGTTCCGCCGTCATGGCCGAACCGGAACGGCCGGCAATGAGGATGGCAGCCAGCAGTGGGCCAAGTTCGCGCGTCACCGCAAGGCCCATGAGGTTGACAATGAAGCGCTCCCCCCCCAGCAAGCGCAGTTGCAGCGCGGAGAGATAGCTCATCACGATGCCGATCAAGAGTCCCACCAGGCCCGTAATCAGCAGCGCCCGTCCGCCCGCCTTGTGGATATTGGCGGATATTTCACGTAGCGGGATCCGGGCCGGCTGGGCCGGCAGGCTCAGCGTTTCCAGCGTCAGCCGTCCCATCAGGATCACGATTTCGCTGAGGTGCTTGAGCCCGTTCAGGATGGTGTCGCCCAGGCGGATGACGGGCCCCAGGGGATTGCGTTGCGGGCGCTTCAAGGGTGGGGGAAGCTGTTCCAGCCGTTGAAACAGGGGCTCATGTTCGGGGCGCAGGGTCAGATTCGCCGGCCGGCGTTGACCCCATTGTTTCCACAGCAGCAGCGCGCCGGTGCTGTCCAGCCCCTCCACGCCTTCCAGATTCCACTGGACATCGGGATTTTTCCCGAATTTCGCCAATTGCTTGCGGATGGCGCTCAAGGAGCCCGAGAGATGACGCAATCGCCAGGGCCCGGCGACGGCGATGCGCTGTGTCTGGTCGATTTTCTCGAGGGTCAGCGTCGGGCGGTCATTCGGCATGAGACGACTTTACTACGAGCGGGGTTGCATTGCCGAACAGCGCGCGCTTGCGTCGGTAGAGAGCGGAGATATCCTCATCGCCAAAGCCCGCCGCCATCAGTGCGGCATAGTCATCACGCACGGCATCCACCAGCGGCAGATCACCGCCGCAATCCGCCGCCAGTTGCTGGCAAATGGCCAGATCCTTGTCATGCAGGGCGACCTTGAAGCCGGTCTCGAAACGGTCCTGGATCATCGTGGGGCCGCGCTGGTTGAGGAACCAGTTGCCTGCGGCCCCGCCGCTCACCACCTCGATGACGCGCTCCAGCGGCAAATCGGCTGCCGCCCCCAACGCCAGGGCTTCGGTCACCGCCGCGGCGATACCCGCCGCCATGATCTGGTTCACCGCCTTGGTGGCCTGCCCCGCGCCCACCGGCCCCATCCAGGTGACTTGTCGGGTCATGGCCGCGAGCAGGGGCCGGGCACGTTCCAGCGTGACGGGTTCGCCGCCCACCATGGTCACCAGGCTGCCCTGCCGCGCCCCTTCCACACCGCCGGAGACGGGGCAATCCAGGAAATCCGCGCCGCAAGAGCGTACTTGTTCCGCTGCCTTGCGGGCGGTGCCCGGCGCCACGGTGGAGCAGTCCAGGATGATCTGTCCCGGTCGCAGCGCGGGGGTCAGCGTCGCGATCAGGTCCAGCACATCATCATCGGCCGACACGCAGAGCACCAGCACTGCACAGCGCCGCACCAAGTCGACCGGATCGGCGGCGCTGATACAGCCGGTTTCGGCAGCCAAGGCCTGCGCCTTGCTTGCCGTACGGTTCCACACTGCCTGCAGGTGGCCGGCACGGTGCAGGTTGCGCGCCATGGACATCCCCATGGCGCCCAGGCCGATGAAGCCGGTCGTCGCGCTCATTTCATGGCCAGCGCTGCAGGTAGGTGGAGCCGTAGAGCCCGGCGGTCAGTTCAGCGAGAAAGGCTTCCGCCTGGGTGGGTTCCAGTTCGGCGCGGGTGATTTTCTCGCGATAGGCCAAGGCGAGCTGATCGGGGGCGAAGTGCACATAGGCCAGCAACTGGTCGGCGCTGTCCCCCCGTTCGGGTGCCACCAGCCGATAACCGCCCTGGCCATCCAGTTCCACGTTGACGGCGTCGGTATCCCCGAACAGGTTGTGCATGTCGCCGAGAATCTCCTGATAGGCGCCAATCATGAAAAAACCCACCAGATAGGTTTCCCGCTCGGCCACTGCATGCAGCGCCAGGGTGGGCGAGAGGCCTTCCCGATCGACATATTGGCGGATGCAGCCGTCGGAATCGCAGGTCAGATCCTGGATCACCCCGCGCACCGTGGGCGTCTCGCCCAGGCGCTGCAGCGGCATCACGGGGAAGATCTGCTGGATGGCCCACACATCGGGCAGCGACTGGAACAGCGAGAAGTTACAGAAATACTTGACGGCCAGTTTTTCTTCCAACTGGTCCAGAATTTCCCGATGGCTGCTGCGCTTGGGATCGAGGCGGGCTTGCAGGCGCTGGCACAGGGCGGTGTAGACATGCTCGGCATAGGCCCGCTGCGGCAGGTCCAGCACGCCATGGGTGTACATGGCCTGGGCCTCGGACACCCAGTGCACCGCATCATGGAAGAGTTCCACCGGCGCCGCCGCGTCGAGCTGGGCGTAACCCTGCCACAGGTCATGGAGCAGGGGCGGGGCGTCGGCGGGCGGGGGCACCAGGGCCTCGGGGTCGACATGGGGCGTTTCCATGTCGATGACCTGGGTGATGAGCAGGGCGTGATGGGCGGTCATGGCGCGCCCCGCCTCGGTGATGAGGTCCGGTTCGGGCAGGCCATGGGCCTTGCAGGTTTCCTTCAGGACATGAACGACCGCATTGGCGTATTCCGTCACCGAATAGTTCATCGAGCAGGCACTGCGCGAGCGGGTGCCCTCGTAATCCACGCCCAGCCCACCGCCCACATCCACATAGCGCAGCGGCGCGCCGAGCTGATGCAGGTCGGTGAAGTAGCGCGCGGCTTCGGTCAGGCCGCGGCGGATGTCGCGCACGTTGGCCATCTGGGAGCCCATGTGGAAGTGCAGCAGTTGCAGGCAATCGCGCAGGCCAGCCGCCTCCAGTTGCTCGACACAGGCCAGGACCTGCGTGGCCGAGAGGCCAAACTTGGATTTCTCCCCGCCGGTGTTCTGCCAGTTGCCGCTGCCGAGATTCGCCAGTCGCACCCGCACCCCGAGCAGCGGCCGCACGCCCAGTTGCGCCGATTCCCGGATGACGGTGGCCAGTTCCGAAGGTTTCTCGATCACGATCACCGCGCGCAGTCCCAAGCGGCGTGCGATCAGGGCGCGGCGGATGTAGTCGCGATCCTTGTAGCCATTGCAGATGATCAGGCTGCCGGGCCGGGCCAGGGCCAGCACGGCCATGAGTTCGGGTTTGCTGCCGGCCTCCAGGCCCACGCGCTCGCCGCCGTGGCGAATGATTTCCTCCACCACGGTGCGTTGCTGGTTGACCTTGATGGGATACACGGCGGTATAGCGTCCGCCGTAGCCATGTTGGGCGATGGCCCGGTCGAAGGCGCCGCACAGGGTATCGACGCGATCGTGCAGGATGTCGGAGAAGCGCACCAGGATGGGCAGGTTCAGGCCCGACTGGGTCATCCGCTGAGCCAGTTCCGGCAGGGGTACTTGCCCGCGCGCCGGATTCCGCAGCGGCAGGGCGACGACTTGGCCCCGCTCATCCACATCGAAATAGCCCTCGCTCCATTCCGGTACGTTGTAGAGCTGGCGAGCGTGGTCGGGCGCGGTGTCTGGGGTCATGGAAAACCAACGGGGCTGAGGGTGAGATGAAGGCAAGCCTAAAAGATTCGCGCGGGCCGGGTAAAGCGATCTTCCATGACGCTGCAATATGGATGGTCACAGGGCAGGGCTATAATCGGCCGTCCGATACACCACCCCAGGGACCCATGAGCGTGGATACCAACTGGTTCACCGAATTCTACGAGCCGGGCGGCAGCGCCTTTGGCCTGAAAATCAAGGCCAAACTGCACGATGAGCAGTCCGCCTACCAGCACATCGAGATCTACGACACCGAGACCTTCGGCCATCTGATGGTTATCGATGGCTGCGTGATGCTGACCCAGCGCGACAATTTCCTGTACCACGAAATGATGGCCCATCCGGCGCTCTTCAACCATGCCGCGCCGCGCCGGGTGGTGGTCATCGGCGGCGGGGATTGCGGGACCTTGCGTGAGGTGCTGCGCCACGAGGGGGTTCAGCAGGCGTTGCAGGTGGAAATTGACGAGCGCGTGACCCGGCTCTCCGAACAGTATTTTCCGGAGCTGTGCGAGGCCAACGGCGACCCGCGGGCGCAGTTGCTGTTCGAGGACGGGATTGCTTGGTTCGCCAACGCGCCGGAAGCCTCCGTGGATGTGGTGATCGTGGACAGCACCGACCCGGTGGGGCCGGCCGAGGGCCTGTTCTCCGAGCCGTTCTATCGCGATGTGCATCGCGTGCTGGCGCCGGGTGGCCTGATCGTCCAGCAGAGCGAGTCACCGCTCTATCACGTCGATTTGTTGTGCAGCGTACACGGCGCGCTGCGCCGGTCCGGGTTCACGGAAGTCAAGACCCTGCACTATCCGCAGCCGGTCTATCCCTCCGGCTGGTGGAGCGCCACCATGGCCTGCAAGGATGGGCTGATCCGCCCCATGCGCCTGGAAGCGGCCCGGCGGCCCGCCTTTGCCACCCGTTATTACTCGGCGGAGATGCACCAGGCCGCCTTCGTGCTGCCGCCCTATCTGACCGCTGCGCTGGAACAGGTCACCGCCTGATCCGGCAGAGGGTCGGATCTGTGGATAACGACGATCGGGGTCAAGGGGCGCACTTTTCTCCCCACCATCCCGGCGGGGTGGATGGGGAGAGCCGGCGCGCTCCCCTGATTCAAAGAACGCTGGCCAAGCCCCGGAACGCAGTGTCCGGGGCGGTCACCAGATAGACAGGAATGGCGTCGAGATAATCCCGGTACCGGCCCTTGGCGATGAAGCGTTCCCGGAATGCCGAGGCCCGCAAGGGCGCCTCGAGTCCCGGCAGGATGCCGCCGCACAGGAAGACGCCGCCGCGCGCGCCCAGGGTCAGGGCGAGATTGCCGGCCACAGTGCCCAGGAAAGCAAAGAAAAACGCGAGCGCCGTATCCGCAAGGGGATCCTGGCCCGCCCGTGTGGTTACCTCCGGGGGGGTGTTCAGGGGCAGCGCCCCCGCTTCCGCGGCAAGGTGGTTGTAGAGCGCGAGCAAGCCCGGCCCGCTCACCAGTCGCTCGGCCGATACATGCCCCCAGGCCCGCCGCAAGCTGTCGAGCAGGGCACTTTCGCGTTCATCGGCCGGCGCCAGGGTGGCGTGACCGCCTTCGCCCGCCAAGGCGAGCCAGCGTTCCCCGCAGGGCAGCAATCCGGAAACGCCCAGGCCGGTGCCCGGCCCGATCACGGCTTGGGGCGCATGCGGCCAGGGATCGCTGCCGGTCAACTGCACGCATTCCTCGGCGGCGAGATGAGGGATGCCCAAGGCTTGCGCCGTGAAATCGTTGAACAGGCGCACCGTCTCCACGCCCAGTGCTGCGGTGAGCGCTGCGGGCGCGAGATGCCAGCCGCGGTTGGTCAGGGTGACCGAACCGTCCCGCTCCAACGGCCCGGCTACGGCCAGGGCGGCGCTGTGCGGTGGCGTGAGGCCATGGATCGCGAGATGGTGGCGCACCACATCGCTCAGATCGGGGAACTCGTTGTTGCGATAGCGGCCGATGGAACCGAACCGGCCGTCTCGGTAGAGCGTGAGGCGGGTGTGGGTACCGCCGATGTCGCCGAGCAAGTGAGCCTCGGGATGAGCCTGTTGGGTCATGGGGATGGGCCTCGCTGTTGCCGGATCGTGGGCGCCTGCGTTGCCAGTGTATCAGCCGTTTCCCGCAGTGTTTTTTTCCTCGCCGCATCCCCGCGTCAGGCTTGCGTTCGGCCTCACACAAGATTCGCACCCGGGGGGCTCGCCCGCTAGACTGGCGGTTTTTCCGCTGGCCGCGCAGGGTTCAAGCCATGCAGATCACGCTTCCCGATCATTCCGTGGTACTGGCCGCTGTGCGCATGGCGCTGGCGGAGGATGTGGGGCCGGGGGATGCGACGGCTGCCTTGCTGCCGAATCAGGCCGTGAAAGCCCGGTTGATCTGCAGGGAGAGCGCCGTGCTGTGCGGTCGCCCCTGGTTTGATGCGGTATTCGACGCGCTGGATCCAACGATCCAGGTGCGCTGGGCGGCTGATGAAGGGCAGCGGCTGGCACCGAACCAGATGGTCTGTGAGCTTGTCGGGCCCGCGCCGCAGCTTTTGACAGGGGAGCGCACGGCCCTCAACTTCCTGCAAACCCTTTCCGGGACCGCCACCCTGACGCGGCGCTACGTGGACGCAATCGCCGGCACGCGGGCGCGCATCTTCGATACCCGCAAGACCTTGCCGGGATTGCGGCTGGCGCAGAAATACGCGGTGCGCTGCGGTGGGGGGCACAACCAGCGGCTGGGTTTGTTCGACGCGATGCTGGTGAAGGAAAACCACCTTGCGGCAGCCGGGGGAATCGCAGCGGCGGTTCAGGCGGCACGCGTGCGGCATCCCGAACTCCCCTTGCAGGTGGAGGTGGAAACGCTGGCACAGTTGGACGAGGCCTTGGCGCTTGGAGTTAAGGCCATCCTGCTGGACAATTTTGACTTGGCCGACTTGAGCCGGGCGGTGGCTTTGCGCGATGCGCTGGGAAGCCAGGCTGAACTGGAAGCCTCGGGCGGCATCACATTGGAAAATGTCGCCGGAATTGCGGCCACGGGCGTTGACCGAATCTCGATCGGCAGTTTGACCAAACATGTGCAGGCGGTTGATTACTCGCTGCGCATTGCGGATTGAGACGCACGAATATCCCACCACTTGGCGTAAGCCCCTCACGCGCCTACAATGCCCCCAACTTCACGGCTTGATCCTTGGGATTCAAGGCCGCCCACTGTATTGCTGCGAGTTTGTTGCATGGATGCATTGACCGCCGCTCCCCCTCGGGGCAGCGCTTCGCCTTGGCCTGTCACGGTCGCCGTGATGCTGGGCACCCTGATGGTCATCCTCGACATGACCATCGTGAACGTCAGCCTGCCGCACATGATGGGCTCGCTGGGCGCGACCTCCGAACAGATCACCTGGGTGCTCACCTCCTATATCGTCGCCGAAGCGGTGATGATCCCGCTCAGCGGCTATCTGGCCAATCGCTTTGGCCGGCGCAACGTGATCCTGTTCAGCATCATCGGCTTCGTGATCAGTTCGGGGCTGTGCGGACAGGCGCAAAATCTGACCGAAATGGTGATTTTCCGCATCATGCAGGGCGTTTTCGGCGCGCCGGTCATCCCGCTGTCCCAATCCACGCTGCTGGATACCTTTCCCGCCAAGGAACGCGGCAAGGCCATGGCCATTTTCGGCATCGGCGTGCTGATGGCGCCCGCGCTGGGGCCGACCCTCGGTGGCTACATCACCGAGCACTGGGACTGGCGCTGGGTGTTCTACATCAACCTGCCGGTGGGCATTGTCAACATCCTGTTGTGCTACGCCGTGCTGCCCGACACGGAGCATCGCCGCGATCGCATCGATCTGTTCGGCGCCTTCTGCATGGTGCTCGGCATCGGCGCGCTGCAATACGTGCTTGACCAGGGCAATCATGAAAACTGGTTCGAGTCGGACATCATCATCTATGGAACGGTGCTGGCGATTGTCACGCTGACGGTTTTTTGTGTACGCGCCTGGACCCGATCCGATTCGGTGTTGCAGCTCAGCCTGTTGCGGGATCGCAATCTCGCCACGGCCTCCTTCCTGATGATGTGCTTCGGCCTGGGTTTGTTTGGCACCATTGTGCTGCAGCCCATCCTGTTGCAGGAGCTGCTGGGTTATCCCTCGTCCACCACGGGCCTGATCATGGCGCCCCGCGCCCTGTGCAATGCAGTCACCATGGCCATCGTGGCGCCCAATATCAAGCGCATCGGGGCACGCACCCTGGTTGCACTGGGCATCTTCATCATGGCGGGCGGCTCCTTGATGATGAGCCATTACAACCTGTTCATCAGTCCCTGGTGGGCCGTGGTGCCGGGCATGATTCAGGGCGTTGGACTGGGCATGGTATTCGTCCCGCTGGCCACCATCGCCTTCGACACCATTCCCGAGGGCACATCCGACCAGGGCTCCACGCTGTTCAATCTGGCGCGCACCATCGGCAGTTCCATCGGCATTTCGCTGGTGACAACGTTGCTCTCGCGCAACACCCAGGTTCAATGGAACCAGTTGGGTGGACATCTCAATCCCTACAACCCTGCGGTGCACGAATTCCTGGCCAGCAAGGGCATGAACATCGACCATCCCCTGGCGCCCTATGCCCTGGCGGCGGAGTTGGGCAAGCAGTCGACCATGGTCGCTTTCGTCAATGATTTCTGGTTCATCACCGTGGCGATGCTTGCCTTGTGTCCGCTGGTGTTGCTGATGCGCGACAGTGGCAAGGGACTTGATCTTTCTGCCATGCATTGATGGGCGATCAGTCCAATCACGATAAATCCGGGTGCTCCAATTGGTGGGCGCCCTTTTCAGGAGGTTGAAGATATCATGCGCATCCTTTGGGCGATCCTGGGGATTGGGATTCTGGCCGGCACGGCCTTTGGTATGCATTGGTACGGTGATTATCGCGATCATTTCCCCAAAACGAACGACGCCTATGTGCGGGCCAACGTGATCAGCGTTGCAGCGCAGGTCCCGGGTGAAGCGGTCAAGGTGGCGGTGGACGACCATGCGCTGGTGAAGGCCGGTCAGTTGCTGGCGCAGCTCGACGACCAGCCGTTCCGCATCCAGTTGGCACAGGCCGAGAACAAGATCATTCAGGCGCGCCAGTCCATCGATGCCGGGGAGGCTGGGATTGCCGCCGCCCAGGCCGAGATTGCGTTGCGCCGCGCCCAGTTGCACATGGCCGAACTGCAGTCAAAGCGGGTGTTCAATCTGAGCGCCCAGAACTCGGTGCCCAAATCAGCAGCCGACTCTGCGCAGGAAGGGCTATCCAGCGCCCGGGCTGGCCTGGCCGCGGCGGAGGCGCATTTGCGTCAGGCCACGATCATGCGGGGCTCACCGGGCGAGGACAACGAACGCTTGAAGGAAGCCAAGCTCTTCCTGGAAAAGGCCCAGCTTGATCTGACGCATACCCACCTGGAAGCGCCTTGCAATGGACGCATCGCCAACCTCAGCCTGCGTCCCGGCGAACTGGTCCAGCCCGGCCGGCCGCTGTTCAGTATCGTCTGCAGCGATGAATACTGGGTCTATGCCAATTTCAAGGAAACCGAGCTGGTGCGCATCCGGCCGGGCCAGACGGCAGAAATCCGCGTGGACATGTATCCCGGCGAAGTGTTCCATGGCGTGGTTCAGAACATCGGACCCGGCAGCGGCACGGCGTTTTCCATGCTGCCACCGCAGAACGCGACCGGTAACTGGGTGAAGGTGACTCAGCGCGTTCCCGTCCGCATCCGCATCACCGACCCGCGCGAGAATGTCCCGCTGCGGGTGGAAACCAGCGCCGAGGTGACGGTGGACACGGGCAAGGATGAAAAGCCCAGCGGCTATGCCCACGATTACACGGGCCAGATCGCCCCAACCCTCCCCGCTCAGCAGGACACTGCGGCCGCGCCCCGCACGGCCCAGTTCACCCCCTGATCTTCCGTCTATCCTTGGGGCGCTGCGTGGCATTGCCGCCGCGTGGCGTCCCAGGATGCTCCCCCATCAGCTCAAGCCGTCCATCATCCCTTCGTCATCTGGAAATGCTGGTGCGCCATCGCATCCCGTGGATAATGGACCCGGGGTCTTATTTCCGGGCGCGGGCCCATGGGCGGGGAGTACCGAGCGATGGACATACAGCGGGTTGAAACGGGCCAGGGGATTGTCTGGATCCAGACCGGATGGACGCGTTTCATGCGTCTGCCGGGTCTCTGGATCCTGCTGATGCTGGCTTTCCTGGCCATCATTGTGGTGCTGAGCATGCTCCCGTGGGTCGGCTCGCTCATCGTGGCGCTCATTGGTCCGGTACTCGGCGCCGGCGCCCTGGAGGCCGCCAAGCGGGCCGCCCAGGGTGAGGATTTCGCCGTCGGCATCCTGTTCGAGCCATTCTCCCGCAATGCCGTCCTGAACAACCTGCTGGTGCTGGGGGCGGTTTCGCTTGCCGTGAACGTACTGATCATGGGCATCGGTGCGGTGTTCATTGGCGGATCCATGCTGGGCATGGGCATGATGCACGGCGATGGCGGCGCCTTTGTTGGCATGGGCTTGGGCGCCATGCTCAGCATTCCGCTGATGATGACGCTGCATGCCCTGCTTTCCGCCGCGCTGTTCTTCGCCGTTCCACTGGTCATGGAGGGACGTCAGGCGCCGCTTGACGCCATGCAGAGCAGCCTCAAGGCCTGTTGGATCAATTGGGCGGCGCTGCTCCTGTTCGGCCTCATCATGACGATTCTGGGGGTGTTGGCCATGATTCCCATGGGGCTCGGCTTTCTTGTCCTGGGCCCGGTCGTGACCTGCGCCATCTGGACAGCCTACGCTGAAATCTTTCCCGTTCCCCCGGTATTGGCGGAACCCCTGGCGACTGTTTCCTGAGGAATGCTTGATGCAACGTGACGCAAACGTGGGTTTTGTTCTGGTGCTGATCGCCTTGACCTTCGGTGTCCCGGCAGCCGATGCGGAGCCACCCGAAGGCAAGGGGCGAACGGCGGACAAGGGCGCGCCGTCGCAGCTGAAATCCGGTGAACCGCACGCGCATGACGGCGCGGGGAAATCCGGTGCTCAGCGGTCAGATCCCCACTGGGCGGGGATGGGCCACGGCCATGAGTCGGTGGCGGAGCATGCAGCCGACAACCTGATGCGGGCCGCTATCGATCGCGATGCGGTGCGGCGCCTGGTTTTGGCGCATCAATTGACAGGCAGATCGCCGCTGCCGCCCGGCATTCGCCGCAATCTGGTGCGCGGCAAGCCGTTGCCGCCGGGGATCGCGCGGCAGGCGGTGCCGGGCCCTGTGCTGCGCGGCCTGCCCCACCACGAAGGCCATGAATGGCTGGTGTGCGGAACGGATCTGGTGCTGGTCGCCATTGCTGGCGCGATCGTGGCGGATGTGATCTTCGATGTCTTCGACTAAAAGCGTGGCCAGCCTGCGCACGATCCTGCTGCAGGCGGGGCCCAGCAGCAGAACGCGGCGCGGGCGTGGATGACGCGTTCAGCGCGCCTGCTTTCGGCAAAAAAAGACCGGCGCCTTCGGGCGCCGGCCTGATCGAGCTTGATCTTGAAGATTTCGCTTCTTGAAACCTAATCAGTCGTTGTAGCGGCCCCAGGACTTGTAGGTGGAAATGTATTTTTCACCGTAATCGTTGCCGATTTCCTTGGACTTGTAGTAGGTGCGGCTCGAATAGGGGCTGTAGACTTCTTTGGTCTTTCCGAAAGCCCAATTGCTGGTGCTGTCGCCACTACCGTAAACGGTTTTGTCGACCTCATAGCCATATACCGAGTAGCTCGCGCCGAAGCCGAAGTCGAAGTTGCCCGTAAACGAAATCTGGCCGCTCACATCGGACATCTCGGTTTCGTTCATTTCGACCATGGCGGCCTGGGAAGCCATGGGGGCGGCGGCCAACAGGCCCAGCACGGAGAGGGATTTCAGTTTCATTGCGGATACCCTGTGGATTATGGGTTAACGATAAAGAGGGGTGAAGATGCCTTGCAGTACGATCATGCCGAAGGCGCGGATAATATGGTGCGGGCAGATGAAGAATTGCAAGCGGTGAGCGATCAATGGTTCGTGGTCGGCCTAATTGCGGCATAAGTCATTGAAAAATTCGTTAAAAACGGCCTGATTGTTGCCATTTTGAGACAGCGGTTCTGCAGGCGATTCCTATTTGTCGTAGTGGCCGCGCAGCGAGGCTTGTTTCAGAAATTCAAGGGTCTGGATTGAGAGGTCCGTACACCCCGGAGGACAGCATGCATCTGCTCATCAACACCGGCGGCGGCGATGCGCCGGGACTCAACGCCGTAATCCGCGCCGTGACTCTGGGCGCGCTGAATCGGGGCTGGCGGGTGACGGGCATCCGTTATGGTTATGAAGGCTTGCGCAGTGGCGATCCCGATGGGCTGATCCCCCTGGATCGTGATCGGGTGCGCGGCATCGCCCACTTGGGCGGCACCATCCTGGGGGCCATCAACAAGGGCAATCCCTTCGAGTATCCGGTGCGCCGGGGCGAGGAGGTGGTGCTGACCGATGTCTCCGAGGAAGTGCTGGCCCGCTTTCGGGCGGTGGGTGGCGATGCCCTGATCGCCGTCGGCGGAGACGGTTCCTTGCGCATCGCCCAGCGGTTTTGCGATCTGGGCCTGCCGGTGGTGGGCGTGCCCAAGACCATCGACAACGACCTGGACGGGACCTTGTTCACCTTCGGCTTCGATACCGCCGTGTCGGTTGCGACCGAGGCCATCGGGCGGCTGCACACCACGGCCGAATCGCACCGCCGGGTGATGGTGGTCGAGGTCATGGGTCGCGATGCCGGCTGGATTGCGTTGCATGCGGGCATCGCCGGTGGGGCGGATGTGATCTTGATCCCCGAGATTCCCTTCGACATTGGCACGGTGGCCGGCAAGATCCAGGCCCGCGAGGCCCAGGGGCGCGGCTTTTCCATCGTGGTGGTGGCCGAAGGCGCCATGCCCCACGACGGCGATCGGGCGATTCGCGCGCACGAGGCGGGTCGCGATGTCCAGCTCGGAGGCATGGGCGCGCAAGTCGCCGAACAGATTCAGGCGCTGACCGGCAAGGAAACCCGCACCACGGTGCTGGGCCATATCCAGCGCGGCGGCACGCCCAGCGCCTTCGACCGCGTGCTGGCGCTGCGTTTTGGCGCGGCGGCGGTGCATCTGGTGGCGCAGGGCCTGTTCGGCCACATGGTGGGTTACCAGCCACCCGACATGGTGCCGGTGCCGATCCGCGATGCTGTGGCCCGCTTGCGCCGCGTGCCCTTGGAGTCGGGCACCGTTCGCACGGCCCGGACGCTGGGGATTTGCCTCGGCGACTGAGCTGTCAGTCGTCGGGCAGTACGACGGCCGCGAAACCTTGCCCGGTCCAGCGCCAGGCGCGCAGTTCAGGCGTACCGCCGGCCAGGCCCACGATCAGGCACAGCGCCTCGGGATAGGTCCATTCCCGCGCGTCCCGTGGTGAAGGAATCGGCGCCCCGTCCGGATGGGAGTGGTAGATCGCCGCCAGCGTTTCTTCCCGTGCTCGCATCAGTTTGAACGCCGCGATCTGGGCGGCCGGGTCCATGGCATAGCGCTGCCGGGGGTCAGCGGCGCCGTTGCGGATGGGGTAATGGCTCACCGCACGGCCTGCGCGGGCGCCGATCAGGCCGCAAATCTCGCGCTCCGTCTGGGCGGCCGCCTCGGCGCACAGGGCCTGGCGCAGGGCGCGCCCGAAGCACGACAGGGGGGAAGTCAGATCACTCACTGCGCAACGCCGCACACCGGGCAGGCCGGATCGCGCCGCAGCCGCAGCGTGCGCCATTCCAGTGCCAGACCATCGAATACCAACAGCCGTCCCACCAGCGGCTGGCCGATGCCGGTCAGGACCTTCAGGGTTTCCAGTGCCTGCAGGCTGCCGAGGATGCCCACCACCGGCGGCAGCACACCGTTCATGGCGCAGGTTTCGGCTGCCTCCGCGCTGTCCCGGTACAGACAGCGGTAACAGGGGCTGGCTGCGTCGCGCGGGTCGAACACCGACAACTGCCCATCGAAACGGATCGCCGCCGCGCTCACCAGCGGGATGCCCCGGGCGCGGCTGGCCGCATTGACGGCGAAGCGGGTGGCAAAATTGTCCGAACCATCCACCACGGCGTCGCAGCCGTCCAGGGCGGCAGCCAATGTGTCCGCGTCCATGCGGGCGGGCAGGGCGGTGATGCGTACTTCGGGGTTGAGCCGGCCCAGGTGTTCACGGGCTGAATCCACCTTGCGCCGCCCGATGTCGGCCGTGGTATGCAGCAACTGGCGATGCAGGTTGCTCAGCTCCACGGCATCGGCGTCGGCGATGATCAGTTCCCCCACGCCGCTGGCGGCCAGATAGGGCGCGCAGGCCGAACCCAGCCCGCCGGCGCCCACCACCAGCACCCGGCTGGCGGCGAGGCGTTCCTGTCCGGCCAGGCCCAGCTCGGGCAGGCGCAGCTGGCGGCTGTAGCGGATCAGGGCGTCGCGGGACAAGGGCATGGGGTGCTCCTTCAGGGGTGGGGGCGTTGGCCCAGGCCGATGCGATCGTGGCCGGCGAAATCCTGGCGCCCCGTTACCGTGCGATAGCCGGCCGCAGTCAACAGATCCTGTACCGCCTGGCCTTGGTCCCAGCCGTGTTCCAGCAGCAGCCAACCCTCCGGCGCCAGACTGGCGGCAGCTTCGTGAATGATCCGGGCCAGATCTTCGAGGCCGGTGGGGCCCGCCACCAGCGCGCTGCGCGGTTCATGGCGCAAGGTCGGCAGGTGCGGGTCGTCCGCTGCGAGATAGGGCGGGTTGGCCACGATCAGATCGCAGCCTGCAGGGGCGAGCGGCGCGCACCAGTCAGCCTGTACGCAATGCACCCGCCCGGCGAGACCCAAGTGTTCGGCATTGGCGCGTGCGACGGCCAGGGCCGCTGCGCTGCGATCCACGGCCACGACCTGCCAATGGGGGCGCTCGGCCGCAAGCGCCAGCGCGATGGCGCCGCTGCCGGTCCCCAGGTCCGCCACCCGAGCCGCAGCCGGAACCGCCAAGGCAAGCGCCGTCTCCACCAGCAGCTCGGTTTCCGGGCGGGGAATCAGGGAGGCCGGACCCACCGCCAGCGTGAGGGCATGGAAGCCTGTTTGTCCCGTGAGGTAGGCCAAAGGCTCGCCGGTGAGGCGGCGGCTAGCCAGCGCGGCCAGTTGATCCCATTGCGCCACGGACAAGGGCGTCTCGGCATGGGACCACAGCCGGCTGCGCGGCCAGCCCAGCACATGGGCCAGCAGCCACTCGGCCTCCTGCGCGGCGGGGTCCGCGCTGTCGGGATTTTCCCTCAGCCGGGCGCGCAGGGCCCGCAGCGCTTGCCCCACGCGGGGAGGGTCAGGCGCCCAGGGCGGCGAGTTGTTCGGACTGGTGGGCGTCTTGCAGGGCATTGAGCACTTCGTCCAGGTCGCCGTCCAGAATGGCTTCGAGCCGGTAGAGGGTGAGGTTGATGCGGTGGTCGGTGAGCCGACCCTGGGGATAATTATAGGTCCGGATACGTTCGGAGCGGTCCCCGCTGCCGACCAGCGCGCGGCGCTGCTCGGCGGTCTGTTGATGTTGCGTTTCACGCGCCTGGGCGAGCAGACGCGCCTTGAGCAGGGACAGGGCCTTGGCGCGGTTCTTGTGCTGGGAGCGCTCGTCCTGGCATTCCACCACGATGCCGCTGGGCAGGTGGGTGAAGCGCACCGCCGAGTCGGTCTTGTTCACATGCTGGCCTCCTGCCCCGGAGGCGCGGAAGGTATCGATGCGCAAATCGGCGGGATTGATGTCCAGGTCCGCGACGGCTTCCACCTCGGGCAAGACGGCCACGGTGCAGGCCGAGGTGTGGATCCGGCCCTGGGATTCAGTGGCCGGGATGCGTTGCACGCGGTGGGCGCCCGATTCGAACTTCAGGCACGAGTAGACGCCTTCGCCGATGAGACGGGAGATGATTTCCTTGAAGCCGCCGTGCTCCCCCTCGCTCTGACTGATGATTTCCACCTGCCAGCCGCGGCGCTCGGCGTAGCGGCTGTACATGCGGAACAGATCGCCGGCGAACAGGGCGGCTTCGTCACCGCCGGTGCCGGCGCGGATTTCCAGGAACACGTTGCTGGCATCAAAAGGGTCTGGCGGCAGCAGCAGGCGCTGGAGTTGCTGCTTGAGTTCGATGAGTTCGGCCTGGGCGGCCTGCGCTTCTTCCATGGCCAGGGCACGCAGGGCGGGCTCCGGGTCCTGGCGCAGCTCATCGGCTTCGGCAAGGCGCTGTTCGGCGGCCTCGCAGGCATGAAAGGTCGCCACCAGATCCTCCAGCCGGGCATATTCCCGGCTCAGGGCGCGGAACTGGGCGGCGTTGGCCAGCACCGCGGGTTCGGCCAGCAGCGCGGCGACTTCCCGGTGACGGTCGCGCAGTCGTTCCAGCTCGGCGGCAAGGCCGGGGGTGATGTTCATGGTTCCGGTTCATCCAGATCGAACAGGCGCCGGGCGTCGTCGATCAGGTCCTGCTGGGACTGATGGATGGCTTCCCGCAGCCGGTGGGTCGGTGTGTGCAGCAGGCGATTGGTGAGCGCGCGGGAAAAATCCTCCAGCACCCGCTCGGGGTCCTCGCCGCGCTCAATGCGTTCATGGGCCTGCGCCAGCGCGATGAGGCGGGTCTGTTCGCCGCGCTCGCGCAATTGCTGCAACAGACGGCGGCGGTCATGATCGCGCAACCAGCGTGTGAACCGCGCCGCTTCCTCCTCGACGATTTCCTCCGCCAGCGCGGCCTGTGTCAAGCGCGCCTGGCGGTTGGTCTGGCTCTCCGCAGTCAGGTCATCCAGCGTATATAAAAAGACATCATCGAGCTGGCTGATGTTGGGGTCGATGTCGCGCGGCAGGCCCAGATCGACCATCAGCATGGGACGGTGCTTGCGCCGGCGCAGGGCAGCGCGGACTGCCGGCAGGTGAATCAGGGGTTCCGGGCTGGCGGTGCAGGCGATCAGGATGTCCGCTTCGCTGAGATGAGCGTCCAGATCGGTCAGGCCGATGCCGAAGCCTTGCACGCCCTGGGCGATGGAGAGGGCGCGCGTGGGGCTACGGTTGGCGATGATGATGCGGCCCATGCCTTGCGTATGCAGATGGCGGGCGCAGAGCGCGATCATCTGGCCGGCGCCCACCAACAGCGCCGTGTGTTCGGCAAAATTGCTGAAAATGCGCCGCGAGAGGTCGACCGCGATGGAGGCCACGGAAACCGGCTGGGCACCGATGCGGGTATCGGTACGCACCCGCTTGGCGGTGGCGAAACCGCAGGCGAACAGTTGATTCAAGCCGTGCCCGACGTGGCCGTTTTCCCGGGCGGTCGCGTAGGCCTGCTTGAGTTGGCCGAGGATCTGGGCCTCGCCCACGACCATCGAGTCCAATCCCGCCGCCACGCGCAGCAGATGGCGCACGGCGCCTTCCTCGCGAAATTGGTACAGGCAGGGTGCCAGCTCGTGGCGCGGCATGCGCCGATCCCGGCTCAGCCAGTCGAGTACACCCGTATCGTCCGGGGCCTGGAAGTAGAATTCGGTGCGGTTGCAGGTGGACAGCAGGACAGCTTCTTCAACGCGGGTGTGCCGACGCAGATCAGCCAGCGCCCGTGGCAGGTCATCGGCTGCGTAGGCGATACGTTCACGCACCGGCACAGGGGCCGTGGTGTGGTTGAGTCCAGCGCTGAAGAGGGGCATTGCCGGGGAGCTAGGCGAACGAGAGCTGCGATTCTGCGTCAAACGGGAAGCAGAAGACAAGGACAGGGCAAGTGGCCAAGCGCCAGTGCCCCGCGCTATATTGGATCGCTTTTTTTCAACCCATGGGCATGAGGCGGCATTTTTGTGAGATCTTCACGCTGGCCCCGCTATCTGGGGATTGCCCTGTTACCCCTGCTTTCCGCTTGCGCCTTCAAGGCGCATCGCCCTTCCGCGCCCGTGGCTGCACCCGTGCCGGTGTCTGATCTGGCTGAGCAGAGCCCCACTTACTGGGCGCTGATGGGAGAGCAGGCCCTGCGCGCCCGCGACCCGGTGCGTGCTGCCCAGGCGTATGCGCGCGCGGCGCAGCTTACGGATGATGTGGATCTGGTGCGCCGCGGGGCCGAGGCCGCGCTGGCGGCAGGCGATGCCGCATTGGCCGCGCAGCTTGCGGCGCGTTGGGGCATCCTGGACCCGGCGGCGCTGGAGCCGCGTCAGATCCAGTTCGGACTGGCGTTGAACGCGGGCGACCTGCCCCGGGCCGGCGCAATCCTGGCCGAGTTGGTGGCCATGCATCCGGATGGGGAGGCCGAGGCCTTGGCCGATCTCCCGGCCGTACTTGCGGGGGAGATCAAGGGTCACCCCGAGCGTTTGGCTCTGCTGGATCCCTTGGCTGAACGCTACGCCGGCTGGGCGGAATTCCACTATGCCCGCGCGCGACTGGCGCTGTTGGCTGGGGATATTCCCCAGGCCCGGGCCGCCGTGGAGCGGGCGCGCAAATTGGCCCCTGATTGGTATCGGGTGCAGGCCTTGGCGGCCCAGATTCAGATCCAGCAGGGGAATGCCGAGGGCGGGCTCGCCCAGTTGCGGGCACTGGTGCGCAAACATGGCGATGATCAGGGTCTGCGGCTCGATGAGGCGCGGTTGTTGTTGCAGCTGGGGCGACTGGATGAGGCCACCCGTGCTTTTGAGCAATTGCTGCAGGTGGCCCCCGATCAGCCCGAGGCGCTCTATGCGCTGGGACTGCTCAAGTTGGAGGCAGGTGACGACGAAGCCGCCTTTGACTATCTGACCCGCCTGGCCACCAGTGGCGCACACCAACTGGATGCCTATTACTATCTCGGGATGCTGGAGCGTCGGCGCGGCCGGCCGCAGAACGCCCTGCAGTGGCTGTCCCAGGTGAACAGCGGCGAGCATGTGATCCAGGCCCAGCTGCTGATTGCCGAGACCCTGGGCGATCTGGGACGGATGGAAGCCGGGCGCGCCCATCTGAGCCAGTTGCGTGCCCGCAATCCTTCCCTGGCGCCTGCGCTGTATCAGGGCGAGGGGGAATGGCTGTACCGGGCGGGTGTGGCGGATCAGTCCGTTGCGATCTTTGGCGAGGCACTGGCGCGCTACCCGGATAACCGGGATTTTCGCTACTGGCGTTCGCTGGCCGCAGAGCAGGCGGGCAATCTGGCCTTGGCCGAGGCCGATTTGCGCACTCTCCTCAAAACCCGTCCCGAAGATGGTCTGGTCCTCAATGCGTTGGGATATTTCCTTGCAGTGCATACCGATCGTTTGCAGGAAGCCCAGGACTTGATCCGGCGCGCCCTGGCCATGAATCCGGATAATCCGGCGATCCTGGATAGCCTGGGTTGGGTGTATTTCCGTCAAGGCGATCTGGAAGCGGCGGATCGCTATCTCGTGCAGGCCTATGAGCAGCTGAGCGATCCGGAGGTGGCGGCTCATCTGGGTGAGTTGCGCTGGCGCCAGGGGCGGCGCGGCGAAGCGCGCGAGATCTGGGGCAAGGCTCACAGTGCTTTCCCGGATCATCCGGTATTGCGCCAGACCCTGCGCCGCTACGGCCAGGAATGAGCGGGTTGAGGCCAGGGCTTGGGCCATGGATCGGCACAGCGGTGCTTTTCCTCACGGCTTGCGCTCCCTTTCGCCCCGCGCCGCCCGCCGCACCGCAGATGTCCGAGGAATCAGGCTCGGCACTGCGTTGCGTGGATCAGTGGGCGTTGCAGGGTCGGATGGCATTTCGATCGCCCGAGCAATCGGGCAGCGCCCGGCTATCCTGGCAGCAGCGCGAGGAACGCTACCGCTTGTCGGTGGACGGCCCACTGGGCGTGGGCGGAATGCGCATCGAGGGTGATGATGCGCAGGTTCAGGTCGAATCCCGTGGCGAACGCCGGGTTTATTCGTCAGCGCCGGAGGCCGTGCTAGCGGCGGCGTTGGGTTATGAGCTGCCGGTGCGCGCGCTACGCTACTGGGTATTGGGTCTGTCTGACCCGCAGGGCGGCCGTGCAGTCTGGGGTGTTGCTCCGGGCGCAGCAGTGCCGAGCTTGCAGCAGGCCGGCTGGACCGTGCGTTATGAGGCCCGTGAGGCGCGGGTGGCTGAAGTGCCCCTGCCGACGCGGCTCACCCTGGATCGGGGCGATCTGAGCCTGCGTTTGCTGGTGGAGCATTGGGATGTGGACCCCGCCCGCCTGTGCCCGGCGCCCTTGCCGTGAACGCCGCGCACATGACCCGCTGGCCCGCGCCGGCCAAGCTCAATCTGTTTCTTCATGTGCTCGGCCGCAGGCCCGATGGTTATCACGACCTGCAGACCTTGTTTCAATTTGTCGCGTTCGGCGATGAGGTTTTCATCGAGCCGACCGAGGATGGTGAGATCCAGTTGACCAAAGGGGCGGCGGGCGTGCCCGCGGGCGCGGATTTGATCGAACGGGCCGCGCGTTGCCTGCAGGCGCAGACGGGGGTGCGGGCCGGGGCCCGTCTCGGCGTCAACAAGCGTATTCCCCAAGGCGCTGGCCTGGGCGGTGGAAGTTCCGATGCCGCCACGGTTTTGGTGGCACTCAATTATTTGTGGGGGACCGGACTCACGCCGGAGGCGTTGGCCGAACTGGGCTTGACCTTAGGGGCGGATGTGCCGGTCTTCGTGCGCGGTCATGCCGCCTGGGCCGAGGGGGTGGGGGAGCGATTGGTATCCGTGGAGATCCCCGAGCCCTGTTACCTGATTGTCTGGCCGGAATGCGCGGTGTCCACTGCGCGGGTTTTCGAAGACCCTGAATTGACAAGAAACTCGCCTCGAATGAAAATGGCCGACTTCCTTGCAGGGAAGGGTCGGAACGACTGTGCGCCCGTGGTGCGCCGGCGTTACCCCGAGGTGGCCCGGATGTTGGACTGGCTGGAGACTCATGCGCCGGCCCGCCTCACCGGCACCGGTGGCGCCGCATTTGCGGCCTTTGACCACGCCGAGGCCGCTGATGCCGTTTTGGGGCAGTTGCCTGCGGGTTGTGCCGGGGTGGTGGCCCGCGGGTGTAACCAGTCTCCCCTGCATCGGGTTCTTGCGGCGGCCATCGCCGGGAACCCAGGATCGGTTTTCGGTTGTCTTGGGGCGTAGCCAAGCGGTAAGGCACGGGGTTTTGATCCCCGCATTCCTAGGTTCGAATCCTGGCGCCCCAGCCATTCACCATGGCGCCCACCCTGGCGGGTCGGGGTGCAAGCGGCCCAAATCACGGGAATGACGATGACGTTTGAAGCACAGTCCCCTGGTTTGGATGGGGCCAAATTCATGGTCTTTTCGGGCACCGCCAACCGCGCGCTTGCCCAAGCCATCGCCAACCACCTGATGGTCCCGCTGGGCAAGGCCATGGTCGGCCGCTTCAGTGACGGGGAAGTCACGGTCGAAATCGAGGACAACGTCCGCGGCCGCGATATCTTCCTGATCCAGACCACCAGCGCGCCCACCAATGATCACGTGATGGAAATGCTCATCATGACCGATGCGCTGCGCCGCGCCTCGGCGCGCAAAGTGATCGCGGTGGTGCCCTACTTCGGTTATGCCCGCCAGGACCGGCGCGTGCGCTCGGCGCGCGTGCCGATCACTGCCAAGCTGGTCGCCAACATGATGGTGACGGCGGGTGTTGGCCATTTGCTGACGGTGGATCTGCACGCCGATCAGATCCAGGGATTCTTTGATATTCCGGTGGACAATGTCTACGCCTCGCCGATCCTGCTGGGGGATATCTGGCAGCGGCGCAAGGACCGGAAATTGATCGTGGTCTCCCCCGACGTGGGCGGTGTGGTGCGCGCCCGCGCCATCGCCAAACGGCTCGACGACACGGATCTGGCGATCATCGACAAGCGCCGCGCCCGTGCCAACGAATCCCAGGTGATGCACATCATTGGCGATGTGCAGGACAAGTTCTGCGTACTGGTGGACGACATCGTCGACACAGCGGGCACCCTGTGCCAGGCTGCCGCCGCGTTGAAGCAACGGGGGGCGACCCAGGTCGTGGCCTATGCGACTCACGCGGTTCTGTCCGGGCCAGCCATCGAACGCATCGAGTCTTCCGTATTGGATGAGCTGGTGGTCACCGACACCATTCCCCTGGCGGCGCCGGCGGCCGCGTGCGCCAAGATCCGGCAAGTGAGCGTGGCCCAGGTCCTGGCGGAAACCATCCGCCGTGTGGCCAGCGATGAATCGGTCAGCTCGCTGTATATCGATTGAATGATGAACAGGGGCGGATCGAGCCGCCCATTGGCGCCTGCCTTGGTCGCGTGGCAGGCATAAAGGCCCGCGTGGGCCGCTTGGAGTAAGTGCAATGAGTGTGGAAACCTTTGAAATCACGGCAACCAGCCGGTCCGATGCGGGGAAAGGTGCGAGCCGCCGCCTGCGTCACCAGGGTCAGGTGCCGGGCATCGTGTATGGCGGGGATCAGTCGCCCCAGTCCATCAATCTCAGCAATAACGAAATGGTCAAGCATCTGGCCCATGAAGCTTTCTATTCCCATGTGCTGGAATTGAAGGTTGACGGGGTTGCCCAGAGCGTGATTCTCAAGGCGCTGCAGCGCCATGTCTATCGCCCTGGCATCATTCTGCATGTCGATTTTCAACGCGTGGTGGCGGGCCAAGCCCTGCATGTCCATGTGCCGCTGCACTTCGTTGGCGATGAGCGTTCCCCGGGTGCCAAGCGCGGGGGGGTGATTTCCCATCTGCTGAACGAAGTGGAAGTGAGTTGCTTGCCGAAGGATCTGCCCGAGTTCATCGAGGTGGATGTGAGCGCGCTGGACATCGGCGAAGGACTGCATCTGTCCGATCTGAGTCTTCCGGCTGGCGTCAGTCTGCTCGCGCTGAGCCATGGCGAATCCGGCAATCTGTCCGTGGTCACCGTGGTGCCGCCGAAGGTTGATCAGACCGAAACCCCTGAAGCGGGCTGAGCAATGGGGCAGGGTTCCGGGATCGCTCCCCCCCCGCCCCTGCAGGCCGTGATCGGGCTGGGAAACCCCGGTTCGGAATATGCCGAAACCCGCCATAACGCCGGCTTCTGGTGGGTCGATGCCCTTGCCCATCGGGCTGGAGTCACGCTCCGGCCCGATGCGCGTTTGAAAGGGGACGTGGGCCGGTTGACGGTCGCTGACACGTCGATCTGGCTGTTCAAGCCCAGCACCTACATGAACCACAGCGGTCAGGCAGTGGCTGCCTTCGCAGCCTACTATCGGCTTGATCCCGCGGCACTGCTCGTCGTTCACGACGAATTGGACCTGGCTCCCGGTACCGTGCGCCTGAAGCAGGGTGGCGGCCATGGCGGGCATAACGGCCTGCGCGACATCACCGCCCGCCTGGGCGCGGATTTCCTGCGGTTGCGGATCGGCATCGGTCATCCGGGTCATCGCGATCAGGTGGTCGGCTATGTGCTGCATCGTCCGTCCCAGACGGAACGCCAACAGATCGATCAGGCCATGACGCAGGCGCAAGCCATTTTCCCCGAACTGGTTGCAGGGCGTATGGCGTGGGCCATGCAGCGCTTGAATACACCCGCGCCGGGCGAACCATCCGCCGGCGGCGGTTAAAGGAAACGAGATCATGGGAATCCAGTGCGGCATCGTGGGCTTGCCCAATGTGGGTAAGTCGACGCTTTTCAATGCGCTGACGCGGGCGGCGATTGCCGCCGAAAACTACCCGTTCTGCACCATCGATCCCAATGTCGGGGTGGTGCCAGTGCCGGATCCGCGCCTCGATGCCCTGGCCGCCATCGTGCGCCCCGAGCGGATCCTTCCCACCCATATGGAATTCGTGGACATCGCCGGGCTGGTGGCGGGCGCTTCCAAGGGCGAAGGGCTGGGCAACCAGTTTCTGGCTCATATCCGCGAGACCGATGCCGTGGCGCATGTGGTGCGGTGTTTTGATGACGCCAATGTCATCCATGTGGCCGGGCGGGTCGATCCCCTGTCGGACGTGGAGGTGATTCAGACCGAACTGGCCCTCGCGGACTTGGCCACAGTGGAGAAAGCGACCCAGCGCCTGGAGCGCAAGGCCAAGAGTGGCGACAAGGCAGCCAAGGCCGATTTGGTGCTGCTGGAGGAGGTGAGCCGGGTCTTGGACCGGGGCGAGGCGGCGCGGACGCGGGTGATCGATGAAGTCTCGCGTCAATTGCTGGTGCGCGAACTCCATCTGATTACGGCCAAGCCCTTGATGTACGTGGCCAATGTGGACGAATCCGGTGGCGGCGCCCATCTGGAGGCCTTGCGGCGGATGGCGGCAGCCGAAGGGGCTCAGGTGGTGCCGGTCTGTGCGGCGCTGGAGGCCGAGATCGCGCAACTGGATGAGGCGGACCGTGCGGTGTTCCTGGCGGACCTCGGCATGGCGGAGGCGGGTCTCGACCGGGTGATCCGCGCAGCCTATCAATTGCTGCGTCTGCAAACTTTTTTCACCGCAGGTGTCAAAGAAGTGCGGGCATGGACCGTGCCTGCCGGTGCCACGGCGCCCCAGGGCGCGGGCGTGATCCACACGGACTTCGAGCGCGGTTTCATTCGGGCTGAAGTGATGGCATATGAGGATTTCATCGCCTGCAAGGGCGAGGCCGGGGCCAAGGAAGCCGGCAAATGGCGTCTGGAAGGCAAGGACTACGTCTTGCGGGAAGGCGATGTGGTCCATTTCCGCTTCAACGTCTGATAGGCTGGACGCATTGACAGGTTCCATGGATTCCAACGGAGAGGGCAGAATGATGGACAATCATTCAGCGCAAGTGGTTTTCACCGATGCGGCGGCCGGCAAGGTGCGCCAGTTGCTGGACGAAGAAAAAAATCCCGATCTTAAACTGCGGGTGTTCGTTTCCGGGGGCGGCTGCTCTGGCTTCCAATACGGATTCACCTTCGATGAGGCGGAGCAGGAAGGCGATGTCCGCGTGAGTAAGGAAGGGGTTGTGCTGCTGGTTGATGCCACCAGTATCCATTACTTGCAGGGCGCCGAAATCGACTACGCCGAAGGGCTGGAAGGCGAGCGCTTTGTGATCCGCAATCCCAACGCGACGACCACCTGCGGCTGTGGGTCCTCGTTCTCCGTCTGAGCGCAGCGCTGGCGGAGATTCCCCACCTTCAAGATCCCATCAACCCGCGAGCGCAAGTTCAGCCCGCAGGAAAAATCCCCCCCAGCACCGTGGCGCGCCGCGCGCCGGTTGCTGTGGGCGCGTTGCCCACTTTGCCTTCCAGGCTGCGGTGGGCCAGCCAAGCGAACGCCGCCGCCTCGACCCATTGCGGATCCATGCCGTGGTCGGCAGTCGAATCCACTGGGATTGGCGCCATGCGTTCTTTGAGGCGCTGCAGCAGAAATCCGTTGCGCGCACCGCCGCCACAGACCAGCAGGCGCTGGGCCTTGAAATGGTTTTGCGCCAGGGATTGGGCGATTGTTTCGACGGTGAGTTCACACAGGGTGCGCTGGACATCCTGCGGCGCCGGCTGTGGGCTGGTCCCGGCGAGGCGCTCACGTAGCCACTGCGGGTTGAAGTGGTCGAGACCAGTACTTTTGGGCGACGGCTTGAGAAAGAACGGATCGTCCAGAAACTGCGTCAGCAGCTGCGGGATCACTTGCCCGCCCCGCGCCCATTGCCCATCCGCGTCATAAGTGGTTCCCAAGTGGGTGTGCGTCCAAGCGTCCATCAGGCAATTGGCGGGTCCGCAGTCGAATCCCCCTACCACCGATCCTGCACTATCCACGAGTGTGAGGTTCGCGATTCCCCCCAAGTTCAGGATGGCTCTTGGTTCATCGGGAGAGCCAAACAGCTCGGCGTGGAACAGCGGCACCAGGGGCGCCCCTTGGCCGCCAAGCAGGATGTCGCGCATGCGCCAGTCAGCCAGGGTCGTGATGCCCGTTTCCAGCGCCACGCACTGGGCGTTGCCCATCTGCAGCGAATAGGGATGGCGGTGTTCGGGGCGATGACGCAGGGTCTGGCCATGCAGGCCAATGGCGCGAATCTGTTGCGGGGGGGGGGGCGGCTTGGCGGATCAGAGTCAGCGCGGCGCGGGCGAAACAGCGTCCCAATTGCAGATCCAGCGTCAGGGCGGCATCGAGGGTGCCGCCTGCCGGATGGCGGGCAATGGCGCGGATCTGGCGCGCCAGGCGTCCCGGCAGCGGGTGTGACAGGGTGGCCTCCAAGGCTACGCCTGCTGAATCAATGCGGATCAGGGCGGCGTCAATTCCATCCGAACTGGTCCCGGACATCAGGCCGAGATAGCGCACAACAGGACGCTGTTGATCAATTGGCGGATGAGACTGGCTTGTTTTGAGCCAGCCGGGTAGAGGTGTCTGTGGTTTGCAATGCGGTCAACAGCGGGGCCGCCTGGGCTTTGAATGCCTGAAGTTCACGACCGTCCAGATTGTCCGCGAGGGGTGTGTTTACCTTCAAGGGATCACGATGCACCCCATCAACCCGCAGCTCGTAATGGAGATGCGGACCGGTTGCAAGTCCGGTGGAGCCGACATAGCCGATGACCTGTCCTGCCGCGACTCTAGCGCCAGTCGCCAGTCCTTTTGCGAAGCCATTCATATGCGCATAGAGGGTGGTGTGGTGTTGGTTATGCGCAATTTCGATGACATTGCCATAGCCGCTTTTGGTGCCCTTGAAGACGATCTTCCCATCGCCGGCCGCCTTGATGGCAGTGCCGCGTGGCGCGGCATAGTCCACGCCCTTGTGGGCGCGGATGGTGTTGAGGATGGGATGGCGGCGCCCAAGGCTGAAGCCCGAGCTGATCCGGCTAAAGTCCACGGGGGTGCGCAGAAAGGCCTTGCGCAGGCTTTTCCCGGTCGGCGAGTAATAACGCGCCTTGCCTTCCTTTCCAGCATATCGGACAGCCTGGTAGGTTTTGCCCTGATTGCTGAATTCAGCGGCCAGAATCGGGCCAGCGAGGACCTCTTCGCCGTCACGGTAACTGGCTTCGTAGACCACCTTCAATTCATCGCCTTCGCGCAAATCCAGGGCGAAGTCGATTTCATAGGCGAAGATGTCAGCCAGTTGCAAGATCGCCTGCTGGCTCAAGCCGGCATCTTTCCCGGCCTGGAACAACGAGCTGCGTATGACGCCTTGTGTGGTGACTTGGCGCCGTTCAACGGGGTGGGTGATGAGCTCGGACTGGAACCGCTCACCTTCCCGCACCAGGTGCAAGGTGCTGAGGGGATCGACATCGTGCACCAGTTCAGCGATGCGGCCACCATCGCCGACCTTGATCCGGAACTCATCCCCGGGCTGCAGGTTGCGAAGATAGCGCTTGTAGGACGCAATTTCGGTGATGGCCTGGAGATCCTGGCGCGGCAGCTCAAAGCGCTCAAAGATCTGTGACAGGGAATCGCCGCGCGTGACCGTCAATGAAATCCAGTCTGGGTCGCCAAATGGGCTTGGGGGCAATTCGAGCGCCAAGGTGCTTTCGTCAGCGAAGAGTTCGACTGAGTGATTGCGCCAATCCTCGCCAAGGATGGTGGCCAGCGTCTGTTCAGTCAGATGCAGGATCCCGCTGGATTCTTCTGGGTCAAGGGATGTCGTCGATTCAAAGACGCCAGGCTCGATCATCTGCCGCATCGCCGCGGCATCGCCCATGTGCAGCGCGAAGCTCAAAGAGAGGATCGGAAGCGCGGCGCCGAAGACGAACCAATGCATGGGACTGCTTTTGGGGCGCTGCGGGGCGGATAGGGCTTTATAATCCTGCTTCACGCGCGTGGTGCGATCCATCATGCTTTTCGTTCCATCGGCCCCAACCCTGAGCGCCGGAATGCGCCCTTTTTGATCGGTGGAAGTTAACCCGACCCGGTAGGGCATGGCAAGTCATCTTGAGACAGCATTTGCTGAAAAGCGCCTCACTCGCTGATACCTATCAACGAGCAGGTCTGAGATTGTCGATTTAATATATTAAGGAGTCGTTCATGGTTGCCGATCCGCCCGGCTGGAATCTATTGACCCGAGGTGTCGAGGAAATTCTTCCGGCCGAAGGGTTGCGCGAGCGCCTGGCGCTGGGGAAACCACTGCGGATCAAGGCCGGATTCGATCCGACCGCGCCGGACCTGCATCTGGGGCACACGGTACTTCTCAACAAGATGCGTCAATTCCAGGAGCTGGGTCATCACGTTATCTTTCTGATCGGCGACTTCACGGGTCGAATCGGGGATCCCACCGGCAAGAACATCACGCGCAAGCCACTAAGTGCGGAAGACATTCAACGAAATGCCCAGACTTATGCCGAACAGGTGTTCCGGATCCTGGACCCGGATCGCACCGAAGTCGTGTTCAACTCGCAATGGATGGGCGCCATGGGGGCAGCTGATCTGATTCAGATCGCTGCGCATCAAACAGTGGCGCGCATGCTGGAAAGGGATGACTTCGGCAAGCGCTATGCGGCGGGTCAGCCCATTGCCATCCACGAATTCCTCTATCCCCTGATCCAGGGCTATGACTCGGTGGCCTTGCGTGCGGATGTGGAACTGGGGGGGACAGACCAGACCTTTAATCTGCTGATGGGGCGACAGTTGCAGCAGGCCTATGGTCAAAAGCCACAGGTGGTCTTGACCTTGCCGCTGCTGGAGGGGCTGGATGGCGTGCAGAAGATGTCCAAATCCCTGGGCAATACCATTGGCATTCAAGACGCGCCAGAGGAGATGTTCGGCAAGTTGATGTCGATTTCCGATGAATTGATGTGGCGTTATTACGATTTGCTCAGCGCCTGCACGACCGGGTGGATTCAGTCGCGCCGCGCAGCGGTGGCGGGAGGCGCCAATCCACGGGATGTGAAAATCGAGCTGGCGCTTGAGCTCGTCGGTCGATTCCATGGCCCCATGGCGGCGCAAAGCGCCTTGGAGTCCTTTGTCAGGCGGTTTCAGCAGGGCTTGCTTCCGGAGAACATGCCGGAATTCAGCTTTGTCATTGAATCAGGGGGGCTGTGGTTACCCACCGCCATGAAGGCGGCATCGCTGGCGGGCAGTACTTCAGAGGCAATGCGCCTCATTCGTGAGGGCGGCGTTCGGCTGGATGGCGCCAAAGTTGCTGATCCCGATCTGCGTTTGAAGGATCCCGGAACGCTTGTGATCCAGGTGGGAAAGCGTCGGTATGCGCGCCTTACGTTAAATGCCGCTGCCGAGCAGGGCCTCAAAGGCGATTGAAACAATGGCTTGCATTGATGTTCACGGAATATTCAAAAAAGGCTTGACGGGAGTTTTCGTCGCCCTATAATTCGCCCTCTCAGCACGGCTGATTGCGAGTCACCTGAAGCAGAGTCCCACCGAAACGGCAGAGGACGATGAGAAAAAGGTTGACAAGTAAAACAGAAATGCTAAGATAGTCGACCTTGAAGCGGTGATAGAAAGCCACTTCAAGGGGAGAGTAAAGCTCTCCCGGCCCGCAAGGGAAGCTCTTTAAAAGTTTGGAATCAAGCAGCTTATGTGGGCGCTTGCGTCAATTGTTGATGCGTTTTGTATCAAAAATGGCAGCTTGAGCAATCAAGATGTCTAGCCGAATTGACGGGTAATTTATCCGTCTTAAGGTTTAAACTCAAGAGTTTGATCCTGGCTCAGATTGAACGCTGGCGGCATGCCTAACACATGCAAGTCGAACGGTAGCAGGTCCTTCGGGATGCTGACGAGTGGCGGACGGGTGCGTAACGCGTGGGAATCTGCCCAATAGTGGGGGATAACCCGGGGAAACCCGGGCTAATACCGCATACTCCCTACGGGGGAAAGCGGGGGACCGCAAGGCCTCGCGCTATTGGATGAGCCCGCGTCCGATTAGCTTGTTGGTGGGGTAAAAGCCTACCAAGGCGACGATCGGTAGCTGGTCTGAGAGGACGACCAGCCACACTGGGACTGAGACACGGCCCAGACTCCTACGGGAGGCAGCAGTGGGGAATATTGGACAATGGGGGAAACCCTG
>PKDC01000010.1 GCA_002862435.1 Pseudomonadota bacterium
ACTGGAGCCGGGCATGGTGCTGACTGTGGAGCCGGGTTTGTACCTGCGGCCGGCCGAGGATCTCGCCCCGTGCTACGCGAACATCGGCGTGCGCATCGAGGACGACGTGGTGGTCACGCGCGCGGGCTGTGAGGTGTTGACAGCGCAGGCGCCCAAGGAAATCGCCGAGGTGGAGGCGGTCATGCGCTCATGAGCGTGCGCCCGCTACACGGCACGGCCGAGGTGGATCACGACGTGATTCTGGTGGGCGCGGGCCTGGTGGGGGCGGCCTTGGCCCTGGCCTTGGCGCCCCTGTCGCTGCGCATTGCCCTGGTGGAGGCCCAGCCGCTGGAGCGCATGGAGCAGCCCGGTTACGACGAGCGCAGCACGGCGCTGTCCTATGCCTCCGTGCGCATTCTCGAATCCCTGGGGCTGTGGGGGATGCTGGCGGATCATGCCACTCCCATCCGCCACATTCATGTGTCTCAGCAGGGTGGATTCGGAATCAGCCGCTTCGATGCCCGCGATGCGGGCGTGGATGCGCTGGGGCAGGTGCTTCCCAATCACCGGCTGATCGCGGCACTGCTGGAGCACTTGCCGCAGCAGCCCGGCCTGACCCTGCACGTTCCTGCCCGGGTGACGGCGGTGAGCCAGGATGGGGCGCGCATGCGGGTGCGCCTGGACGGTCCCGATGGGCTGATGGATCTGAGCAGTCGCTTGCTGGTGGCGGCCGATGGGGCCGAATCGCCCGTGCGGGCCCTGCTGGGTATCGGCGTGACGCGGCGGGATTATGGGCAAAGCGCCATCATCGCCAATGTGACCCCGGGATTGCCCCATGGGGGGCGGGCTTTCGAGCGCTTCACCCCCGAGGGTCCCGTCGCCCTGCTGCCGCTGGACGAGCGCTGCGCCTTGGTCTGGACCGTGCCGTCGCACGCCCAGGAATGGGCGCTGGAGCTCCCGGAAGGGCGCTTCCTGGATCAACTGGAGGCCCGTTTCGGTCGTCGTCTGGGACGTTTCCAGCGGGCAGGGCGTCGCCAGGCCTATCCCCTGAGCCTGGTGCGCGCCCGGCGCATGGTGGAGGGCCGCGCCGTGCTGTTGGGCAATGCCGCGCATGCCATCCATCCGGTGGCGGGGCTGGGGTTCAATCTGGCGCTGCGGGAGGCAGCGATCCTGGCGGAGGTGCTGGCCCAAGGCCACGATCCGGGTGATCGGGACGTGCTGGAGCGTTTCGAACAACGGCTGCAGCCCTATCAGGATCGGCTCATTGCCTTCTCCGACCGGCTGCCACGGCTGTTCGGGCAGCGCTTTCCCGGCTTCAGCCATGCCCGCAGCCTGGGCCTGCTTGGGCTTGATCTGTTGCCGGGCGCCAAGACCGGATTTGTCCTGCACGCCATGGGTCTGGATGGCGCCATGCCGGCCCTGGCCCGGCAAGCGGGCCCCGGCGCACGGATGGAAACTGGCCCATGACGCATGCCACCGAACGCTGTGATGTCGCCATCGTCGGTGGGGGCCTGGTGGGCACCCCGCTGGCTTGTGCCCTGGCCGAGCTGGGATTGTCCGTGGCACTGGTGGAGGCCGCCCTGCCACCACCCCTGGCGCCGGAGGCTCCCCTGGATATCCGGGTTTCCGCCATTGCACCGGCCAGTGAGGCCTGGCTGCGCGCCTTGGGCGTCTGGCAACGCATGCCGGAGACGCGCCTGTGCGCTTATCGGCGCATGCACGTCTGGGACCGGGGTGGGGCGATCGATTTGGATGCCGCGACGGTGCCGGTCGGGCGGCTGGGCACCATCGTGGAGAATCGCCTGATCCAGCAGGCGGCCCTGGAGGCGCTGGGCGGGCATCCCAGGATTCGTTGTTACGTCCCGCTGCGGGCCAAGGCCCTGGGTTGGAGCGGCGAGCGGGCGCGGTTGACGCTGGCGGATGGGACGGTGCTGGAGGCGGCCCTGGTGGTTGGCGCGGATGGAGCCGATTCGGGGATCCGCGCCCTGGCGGGCATTCCCAGCTTCGGCCACGACTACGACCAATGGGCCATCATGACCCAAGTGCGGACCGAGCGGCCGCACGACCACACCGCATGGCAGCGCTTCCTGCCGGATGGTCCTCTGGCCTTCCTGCCGTTGGCGGATGGCCGCTGCGCCATTGTCTGGTCCTGCACCACGGCCATCGCCCGCGCTTACATGGACCTGCCCGATGAGGCATTCCTGCGGGCGTTGACCGATGGCAGCGAGGGTCAGCTTGGAACGGTCCTCGCCTGTGGGCCGCGGGTCAGTTTCCCGCTGCGGCTGGTTCATGCCGTGCGTTATGTGGGGGAGCGCGTGGTTCTGGTGGGGGATGCGGCGCATCTGGTCCATCCCCTGGCGGGGCAGGGGGTGAACCTGGGGTATCAGGATGCCATGGCCCTGGTGACGGCTATTCGTCAGGGACGCGCGCAGGGACGTGATGCGGGGGAATCCTGGGTCCTGGGTCGCTATCAACGCCTGCGCCGCGCGCACAATCTGCTTACGGCGGCTTCGATGGATGGCTTCAAATACCTGTTCGGAAACGTCAACCCGGTTCTTTCGGGCTTGCGCAACTTCGGGCTCGCCGGCGTGGATCGGCTGGGGCTGGTCAAGCGCGCTATCATGCGCCAAGCCATGGGACTGAATCCGGATGTGCCAGAGGTCGGCAAAGAAGGCTGAACCCGACGCCTTTTTGTTGCGGTAGTATGCACCGCTGGCCAGTCAGGTCGGCCGGTCCATTTTTAGCCAGGAGGCTGCGTGAACCAGCGTACCGTCCTTTATGACAGCCATGTGGCGGCAGGTGGGCGGATGGTGCCCTTTTCCGGTTGGGACATGCCCTTGCATTATGGCTCCCAGTTGCAAGAACACCACCGCGTGCGGGCCGAAGTGGGGATGTTCGACGTCTCCCACATGACAGTCATCGACCTGGTCGGTCCCGGCTCACGGGCCTTCCTGCGGCGCCTGCTGGCGAACGATGTGGCCCGGCTCAGCGCGCCTGGCAGCGCCCTCTATGGCTGCATGCTGAACCATGAAGGCGGGATTCTCGACGACCTCATCGTCTATCTCCGCGGCGAGGAGCGCTTCCGTCTGGTGGTCAATGCCGCCACGCGCGACAGCGATCTGTCCTGGATGCGGGCGCGGCTGGCGGAAATGCCGGATGCGGCGCAACTGACCCATCGTCCCGATCTGGCGATGCTGGCGGTACAAGGCCCCATGGCCGAACTCGCCCTGGCAAAGGTGTTTTCTGCCGAGACGATGTCCGCCGCGCATGCGCTGTCTGCGTTCCAGTTCGTTGAGCGGCCGGAAGGCTTCATCGCCCGCACCGGCTATACGGGCGAGGACGGCTTTGAAATCCTGCTGCCGGCGCAAGCAGCGCCGGCTCTGTGGCGCGCGCTGTTGACGGCAGGCGTGCCGCCCTGCGGCCTGGGCGCCCGGGACACGCTGCGCCTGGAAGCGGGCCTGAGCCTGTACGGCACCGATCTGGATGCGGACCACACACCCCAGGAATGCGGTCTGGGCTGGACCGTGGCCTTGGCGCCGGCGGAACGGGATTTCATCGGCCGTGCCGCTCTGGCGGCGCGCACCCCCCGTTGCCGCCAGGTGGGTCTGGTGCTCCAGGGCCGCGGCGTCCTGCGCAATGGTCTGACGGTGCGCTTGCCGGGTGGGGCGGAGGGCCGGATCACCAGTGGCGGTTTCTCCCCGACCTTGCAGCGCGCCATTGCCCTGGCGCGGGTGCCGCTGGGGCCTGCAAGTCTTTGCGAGGTCCTGCTGCGAGGTCAGGTGCTACCGGCCCGCGTGGTCAAGCCGCCTTTCGTGCGGCATGGGCTGGCCTGTGTCGACCTGGACGGCCTGTAAGTCTTCCTAGTTTTCCATGGAGTTTCCGTAATGAGCCAGATTCCGGCCGATCTCAAGTATGTGTCCACCCATGAATGGCTGCGCTCTGCGGCCGATGGCAGCCTGGAGGTGGGGATTACCGACCACGCTCAGGACGCCCTGGGCGATCTGGTGTTCGTGGAGCTGCCCGAGGTGGGGCGTGAGGTGACGGCGGGCGAGGCCTGCGCCGTCGTGGAGTCGGTGAAGGCCGCCTCCGACATCTACGCCCCGGTGACAGGTCGGATCGTGGCGGTCAATCCGGTACTCATCGACCAGCCCGAACAGGTGAACCAGGACTGCTACGGGAGCGGCTGGCTGTTTCGGTTGGTGCCGGCATCCTCGGCGGACCTGACGGCGTTGCTGGATGCGCAGGCCTATCGCGACCTGTTGGATCAGGGCGGCTGAGGAGATACTGTCGCGATGCCATTCATTCCCCATACGGCCGATGACGTGCAGGCCATGCTGGCAGCGATCGGAGTGCCTGAGATCGCCAGCCTGTTCGACGAGATTCCCGCCTCCTTGCGCTGGACCCGTGTGGAGGGGGTGCCGCCAGGTTTGCCGGAGATGGCGATCAACCGCCTCATGCGCGAGCGCGCCGCCAAGGATGCGGCCGATCTGTGTTTCCTGGGCGCGGGAGCCTATGAACACCACATCCCGGCTGCGGTCTGGGAGATCGCCACCCGCGGGGAGTTCTACAGCGCCTATACGCCCTACCAGGCCGAGGCCAGTCAGGGCACGCTGCAACTGATCTACGAATACCAGTCCATGATGACTGCGCTGATGGCCATGGATATCTCCAATGCCTCCCTCTACGACGGCGCCTCGGCGCTGGCCGAGGCGGTGCTGATGGCGCTGCGGGCCAATCGCCACAACGATGCGCAGCGGGTATGGATGCCGGCCGCGGTGCATCCCCACTACCGCGAGACGGTGCGCACCATCGTCGAGGGTCAGGGCATCGAGCTGGTCGAAGTGCCTTATGATCCGGCGACGGGGGTGACCCTGGCGGCGTCGCTGGACGCATTGCCCGACGCGGCGGCCCTGGTGGTGCCCCAACCCAATTTCTTTGGGCGTCTGGAAGATATTGATGCCCTGACCGACGCCGCCCGGGCGCGAGGGGCCTTGGTCATTGCCCTGGTCAATCCCCTCGCCATGGCGATACTCAAGCCACCCGGACAATGGGGTGATGCGGCCGGCGGCGGAGCGGATATTGCCTGCGGCGAGGGCCAGCCCCTTGGTATTCCCCTGGCGGGCGGTGGCCCCTACTACGGTTTTTTGTGCTGCCGCCGCGAGCATGTCCGGCAGATGCCCGGGCGGATCGTGGGGCGGACCGTCGATCGCGACGGCCGTGCGGGATTCACCCTCACGCTGCAGCCGCGCGAACAGCATATCCGGCGCGCCAAGGCCACCTCCAACATCTGCACCAACCAGGGGCTGATGGTGACGGCCTCCACCATCCACATGGCGCTGCTGGGCGCCGAGGGGCTGGCCCGCGTCGCCCTCACCGCCCATGCGCGTGCCCATGCGCTGGCGACCCAGCTGGCCGCCTTGCCGGGGGTCATGCTGCGGTTCGGCGGACCGTTTTTCCATGAGTTTGTCCTGGTCCTGCCTCGACCCGTGGCGCCTGTGCTTGATGCCCTGGCTGGCGCGGGCATCCTGGGGGGCTTTGATCTGTCCGGGACCTATCCGGAACTGGGGCATGCGCTGCTGGTGTGCGCCACTGAAACCCGTACCCCGGCTGATCTGGCGCGCTATACCGCGGCGCTGGAACAGATCCTGATCGCTTAAGGAGCATTGGACCCGAGCATGGAACCATCACGGAATACCCCAAGCCCGCCACTGATCTTCGAACAGGGTGCGCCCGGGCGGCGCGCCTATGCCCAGGCCCCGGCCGCCACGGCGCAATGGGACGACCTGCCCCTGCACTTGCGTCGTGCGGAGCCGCCCTGCCTGCCCGAGGTTTCCGAGCTACAGGTCGTGCGGCATTACACCCGGCTGTCGCAGCGCAATTTCTCCATCGATACCCAGTTCTACCCGCTGGGTTCGTGCACCATGAAATACAACCCGCGGGCCTGCAACACGCTGGCGATGCTGCCGGGTTTCCTCAATCGTCACCCACTGGCCCCTGCCGCCGGGGGGCAGGGTTTCCTGGCCTGTCTGCATGAGCTGCAGGAAATCCTGCAGGCGGTGACCGGCATGCAGGCCGTCTCCCTGACGCCCATGGCGGGTGCCCAGGGCGAGCTGGCCGGGATGGCCATGATCCGCGCCTATCATCGCGCCCGCGGTGATCATGCCCGCACCGAGGTGCTGGTCCCCGACGCCGCTCACGGCACCAATCCCGCGACGGCGGTGATGTGCGGCTATACCGTGCGGGAGATTCCCACCGACCGGTCGGGCGATGTCGATCTGGCGGCCCTCAAGGCGGCGTTGGGACCCCAGACAGCCGCCATCATGCTCACCAATCCCTCCACCCTGGGTGTGTTCGAACGGCGCATCACAGAGATTGCCGGGCTGGTGCACGAGGCCGGCGGCCTGCTCTATTACGATGGTGCCAACCTGAATGCCATCCTGGGTCAGGTGCGTCCTGGCGACATGGGTTTTGATGTGGTGCACATGAATCTGCACAAGACCTTCGCCACTCCCCACGGCGGCGGGGGTCCCGGCTCCGGTGCAGTGGGGGTGGGCGAACGCCTGCAACCGTTTCTCCCCATTCCCTATGTCCTGCGCGAGGGGGAAACCTATCGCTGGGCCGAGCGCGCCGACTGCCCCGAAACCATCGGCCGGCTGTCGGCCTTCATGGGCAATGCCGGGGTGTTGTTGCGGGCCTATGTGTATGCCCGGCTGCTGGGAGCGGAGGGCATGGCGCGGGTGGGGGCTTATGCCACCTTGAGCGCCAACTACCTGCTCGCGCGCCTGACGGCGCTGGGCTACGAGCCGGCCTATCCGGGGCGGCGCGCCAGCCATGAATTCACCTTGAGTCTCAAGGAATTGACGACACGCACGGGAATCACTGCCCTGGATGTGGCCAAGCGGCTGCTGGATCACGACTTCCACGCCCCGACGGTCTATTTCCCGCAACTGGTGCCCGAATGCCTGCTGATTGAGCCGACCGAGACCGAGAGCAAGCAGGATCTGGACCGCTTCGTCGCGGCCATGGCGTCGATCCGGGACGAAGCGGTCCAGGCGCCGGAACGGTTGCGGGAAGCGCCTCATCACCTGCCGGTGCGGCGGCTGGATGAGGTGCGGGCGGCGCGCGAACCGGATTTGCGCTGGCAAAGTCCCCATGCCACGCCAACCGATAATCTGGCCTGAAACAATGACCCCAGGATGCCCATGAACGCCTTGATCAGCGGTTCCCTTGCCTATGACACCATCATGGTGTTCCCCGAACGCTTCCGGGATCACATCCTGCCGGAGAAGGTCCACATGCTGAATGTGTCCTTCCTGGTGCCGGAGTTGCGCCGCGAGTTCGGCGGCTGCGCCGGGAATATCGCGTATAACCTGCGCCTGCTCGGCGGGCAGGGCCGGCCTTTGGGAACGGTGGGCGAGGATTTCGAGCCCTATCGCCGCTGGCTAAACCAATGCGGGATCGACCAGCAGGATCTGTTGACCGTTCCCGGCACGTATACGGCCCAGGCCTATATCACCACCGATCTGGACGACAACCAGATCACGGCCTTCCATCCCGGCGCCATGAATCACGCCCATGACAATCCGGTTCGTCACGCCGCGGATATCGGCCTGGGCGTGGTGGCCCCCAACGGCCGCCAGGGCATGCTTGATCATGCCCGGCAGTTTGCCGAGGCCGGCATTCCCTTCTTGTTCGATCCCGGCCAGGGCTTGCCGATGTTCAACGGCGGCGATCTGATGGCCTTCATCGACCAGGCCACCTGGGTGGCGGTCAACGAATACGAGGCGGCGTTATTGGAAGAGCGCACGGCCCATTCCCTGGAGCGGCTGGCAGGGCGCGTGGCGGCCCTGATCGTCACCCGCGGCGCGCAGGGATCATTGATTCATACGAATGGCGCTGTGCTGGAGATCCCGGCGGCTCGTCCCGATGCGGTGCGCGATCCCACCGGTTGCGGCGACGCCTACCGCGCGGGTCTGATCTACGGCTTGCAGCGGGGACTGGATTGGGCGCTGACGGGGCGGGTTGCTTCCCTGATGGGGGCAATCAAGGTGGCCCATCCGGGCACCCAGAACCATCGTTTCGAACGCGCCGAATTTGAAGCCCGGTTCCGCGAAGCGTTCGGCTTGGCGCTGGCCTGATGATCCGGGGAGGCGTTACGATCCGGATGCTGTGTTCGCTGGTTTTATTCGCGCTCGGCTATGGTGTGGTTTACCTGGTTTCCACCGAATACCGGCCGGCCCGCTACGGCGCCTTGTTGTGCACCGATCCGACTGCCCTGCCGGGGGGGCGCTGGAACAGTGACTATGATGGCGCCTGGCTGGGCGCGCAGGGCTGTCTTTACGACCCCGCCCAACGGGGTTTGGATGAGGTTCCGGCGGTGCGTGATCCGCGCAGCTTCGTCCCCGGTACGGCTGAGCTGATCTATGTGAACGGCGCCAACCATCGCGTGGATTGGACGCTGCCCGAGCTGCATCTGCTGGCACAGCAGACCGGCGGCCCGGTGATCAGTGTTTACAACGCCACGGAGGGCGGGCGCGTTCCGGATGCCATCCATGACGCGCGTCAGGGTGCGGCGAGCCCGCCGGTGGCGACACTGGCAACCGCCATCCTGCAGCGTCTGGGATCCGGCGGCGAAATTCATCTTAAAGCCAACAGCCAGGGCGCAATCCATCTGCGCCATGCCCTGGATCAGGTGCGCGCGACCTTATCGAGCCGCTTGGCGCCCGCCGCGTTGGCGCAAAGCCTGAATCACATTCGAGTGGAAACGGCGGGGGGCGCAGAGGCCCGCTGGCCCGATGGACCGCGCTATGTGCATTACGTGAACCTGCGCGATCCGGTGCCGAAGCGGGCCGGCGTGCTGTCCAAGGGCGCCTATCCTGGCGCCGGCGCGGTGCTCGCCACCTTCAGTGACTTTGATTTCGATCCCCTGGAGCCCAAATACCGGTTTGTCGGACCGCTGTCCCGGCGCTTCGTGGGCGTCCATGGTTTTGGCATTTATCACCGCCACCGCCAGCCGTTCGATCTGCTCTATGCGCACAGCCAGCCCGGCACGGTCCAGACCATTTCCCTTGATGGGCAGGCTGCTGCGGGCGGCTGAACAAGGGACGGAACGGCAGCTTCACCTTCCAAAAACCACTGGCTGTTCCAGGCCTTGCCCGCAGCGAATTCAAGCCATTAACCCGGCCCATCAGTGAGCCGGGTCAATGGCTCGGAAGATTCTGCGTGATGGCCCATGGGAACGGGTCAAGGAATTGTTGCCAGGACGGGATCGGTGCGCATCGCACGGGGCTTGCCGCATCGTGAATGTGAAGGGCTTTTGCCCTTGTTACCTCATGCCGCGCCTTGTCGCATGACTGTTTGGGGGTTCCCAGGTGACATTCGCGGGCGGTGCATGAGGGCATGCATTGATCGCAGGCCGCTGTTGGGGTAGCATTCTGCCTCTTTTGTCGCCCGTCGGGCGGCTCTCCTTGCCTCACCGTCAAGAATCGGGAGGCTCTAATCCGTAAGGAGTGTTCATGCGTCATTATGAAATCGTGTTTCTGGTTCATCCGGACCAGAGCGACCAGGTGCCTGCCATGTGCGAGCGTTACCGTTCGCTGATCGAGGCGGACGGCGGTCATATCCATCGCCTCGAAGACTGGGGTCGCCGCCAACTGGCCTACCCGATCGAAAAGATCTACAAAGCGCATTACGTGCTGATGAATGTCGAATGTAGCCAGACAGTGCTCAACGAGATCAAGAGCGCCTTCCGCTTCAACGATGCGGTGCTGCGCAATCTGATTATCAGCCGTCCCAGCGCCGACACGGCGCCCTCTCCCTTGCTCAAGTCCCGGGACGAAGAGCGCAGCGAGGAGAGCCGTTCACGCGCCGCCCAGCGTGAGTCAGTCCTCGCCGATGGGGATGACGACGAGGATGACGACGACGACGGGGACGAGTAAGGTCAGTGGATCGTCCCCGGCGCGCTTGCGCGCGGGGACTGTTGGCAGCTAAAGGAGCTATTCATGTCACGTAATTTTCGCCGTCGCAAGTATTGCAAGTTCACCGCCGAGAATGTGGTCGAGATCGACTACAAGGATCTGGCCACCCTCAAGGCCTACGTCGCCGAGACGGGCAAGATTGTGCCCAGCCGCATCACGGGCACGAGCGCGCGCTATCAGCGTCAACTGGCCAAGGCCGTGAAACGGGCGCGTTTCCTGGCCCTGCTGCCCTACACGGACCAGCACTAAAGCCAGCCCACGGGCGCAGCAGGCATCCGCATGCAGGCGATCGCGCGCTACACGCTGTCCGGCCCGTGGCAGGCGATGCTGGTGGTCAACCTGTTGGGTGTCGGCGCCTGGGTGCTGTTTCCGCTGATGTACCTGTCCGGCGCCTTGATGGCCTTGCTGGCCATGCAGCTGGGTCCAGGCAAGGCGAGCCAGGTGTTGTTCGGTGGATTGTTGGTGCAGGCTGTGACGGGCGCCGTGCTGTTGGCGTCCCCTGCAGCAGCGGTGAGTTTGGCGGCCTTGATGTGGGTCCCCTTGGTGGCCTTGGGCAGTTTGGTCTGGCAGCGGGGAAGTTTGCCCCCTGCCCTGACGGCTGCGGCGTTGCTGGGATTGATGGCTGTGCTGGGGTTCTACCTGCTGCATGCCGATCCGGGCCTGTGGTGGCAGGCGCGTGTGCGTGAGGCGATCGATGCACGATCGTCCTTGCCGGATGGCCTGGCAACAAGCAATCAGGAACTGGCAACGCTGGTTGAAGGTGTGGCCAACTATCTTCCCGGTGCCTTTGCCGGCGTCTGGGTGATGGGCCTGGCGGCCAGCATGTTGCTGGGGCGCTGGCTGCAGTCGCGCCTGTATCGACCGGGGGCGTTCGGCGCAGAGTTCAGGAGCTGGCGGCTCGTCACCGCTTGGACTGGCGTGACCGGCGCTTGTGTGCTGGTGGCGCTGTGGCGGCCCGAGCTCGCGGTGAATCTGCTGGTGCCGCTGGCTGTGGTGCTGTGCCTGCCCGCCTTGGGGCTGCTGCATGCCCTGTTGCAGCACCGCGCTGCGGCACGGCTCTGGTTGGGCATGTTGTATGGGGCGCTGGTGCTGTTGCCCCATCTGGTGATGGTGCTGGCGGCGGTTGCCTTGGTGGATAGCTGGGTGGATTTTCGGGGTCGCACCCCGACTACGTGATCATTGATTCGAACTGATTGGGTGATGTTGAGATGGATGTGATTCTGCTGCAGAAAGTCGAAAACCTGGGTGGCTTGGGCGATCGCGCCTCCGTGCGACCCGGTTATGCCCGCAATTTCCTGATTCCCTTCGGCAAGGCGGTTCCCGCCACCGGTGATCGGATTGCCGAGTTTGAATCCCGCCGCGCTGAACTGGAGCGCCAGGCGGCGGAGAACTTCGCCCATGCCCAGGGCCGCAAGACCGAGCTGGAAAGCGTGACCGTGACGCTGCGCGCCAAGGCGTCCAGCGAAGGCAAGCTGTATGGTTCCATCGGTACCGCCGATGTGGCCGAAGCCTTGACCGGCTCCGGCCATCCGGTGGAGCGCCGCGAAGTGCGCCTCCCCGACGGTCCGATCCGTATCGTGGGCGAATACGATGTGGCCGTGCATCTGCATTCCGATGTGGATGCGATGATCCATATCGTAGTAGTGGGAGAGGAGTGATTCAGCCCGGGTCGTGATGAGCGACCCGGCGTTGCCAGCCAGCGGGGATCGGCAGCCATGAGCGAACGCCGCAAAGGGGGTTCGAGCGTTTCTGCCGAGCCCGACGCCATGCGAGTCCCCCCCCATTCGCGTGAAGCCGAGCAGTCCCTGCTGGGCGGCCTCATGCTGGACGAGGCGAGCTGGGAGGCAGTGGCCGATCAGGTCACCGAGGAAGACTTCTATTTCGTCGCCCACCGTCTGATCTTCAGGGCGCTGGCGAGTCTCGCCGAGGCGGGTCAGCCACGTGATGTGGTCACGGCCTCCGAATGGCTGCAGCGCGAAGGCAGCCTGGAAACGGCTGGCGGCCTGGCCTATGTCGGCACCCTGGCCCGCGACACCCCCAGCGCGGCCAATGTCGCCGCCTATGCGGCGATCGTCCGCGCTCGCAGCGTCCTGCGCCAACTGATCCGCATCGGCACCGATATCGCGCAGAGCGGTTACGACCCCCAGGGTCGCGAAGTCCCCGAACTCATCGACGCGGCCGAGCGGCAGGTATTCCAGATCGCCGATGCGGGTCTGCGCAACAAGCAGGGTTTCGTGCCGATTCGGCGCCTGCTCACCGAAGCGCTCGACAAGATCGACATTCTCTTCCAGTCCGATAATCCCATCACCGGCCTGGGCACGGGATTGATCGATTTCGATGAAAAGACCGCCGGATTGCAGCCGGGTGACCTGGTGGTGATTGCCGGGCGGCCCTCCATGGGCAAGACCAGCTTTGCCATGAATCTGGCGGAACACGCGGCGATCCGGGACAAGGTGCCCACGGCGATTTTCAGCATGGAGATGCCCGGCCAGCAACTGGCCATGCGCATGATTTCATCCCTGGGCCGCATCGACCAGAGCAAGGTCCGCACCGGCCGGCTGTCCGACACCGACTGGCCGCGCATCACCTCGGCGGCGACCCTGATTGCCGAAGCGCCGATGTTCATCGATGACTCGCCGGCCCTGTCGCCCACCGAAATTCGTGCCCGCGCCCGGCGGCTCAAGCGCGAGCACGGCCTGGGGTTGATCGTGGTGGACTATCTGCAGTTGATGCAGGTCCCGGGCAACAAGGAAAACCGCACCACGGAGATATCCGAAATCTCCCGCAGCCTGAAGGCGCTGGCCAAGGAGCTGTCCGTGCCGGTCATTGCCTTGTCCCAGCTCAATCGCAACCTGGAGCAGCGCCCCAACAAGCGGCCGGTGATGTCGGATCTGCGCGAATCGGGGGGTATCGAGCAGGATGCCGACCTGATCGTCTTCATCTATCGGGACGAGGTCTACAATCCGGAGAGCCCCGACAAGGGCACCGCCGAAATCATCATCGCCAAGCAGCGCAACGGTCCGACCGGCACGGTCCGGTTGACCTTTCTCGGCCAATACACCCGCTTCGAAAACTTTGCCTCGGAGGATTACGGCGGGGGCTACGCATGAGCGGCGTCATGGCGGGGGCGCCTTGGGTCCGTATCGATCTGGCCGCGCTGGCGCACAACCTCGCCTGTGTTCGCCGCCACGCGCCGCGGGCGCGGGTGATGGCCGTTGTCAAGGCCGATGCCTATGGCCATGGCCTGCTGGCTGTCGCGCGCACCCTGGCGGCGCACGCCGAGGCGCTGGCCGTGGCGCGACTCGATGAGGCCCTGCGGCTGCGCGCCGGTGGCATCATGGCGCCCGTGGTGGTGCTGGAAGGGGTGTTCGACGCGCAGGGCTTGGCAGCGGCGGCGCTGAAAAACCTGGATCTGGTGGTTCACGATCCGCTGCAGGTCACGCTTTTGGAACAGTCGCAGGCAATGTTGCCCCGGCGGCTGCGGGTTTGGCTCAAGGTGGACACGGGCATGGGGCGGCTCGGCGTCCAGCCCGGCGCCGTCGACGCCCTGTGGCAGCGCCTGATGGATTGTCCGGCTGTCGAGGCGCCGGTAGGCCTGATGACCCATCTGGCCCATGCCCGGCGCGGTGTTTGCCCTGAGACCCGTCTGCAACTGGATCGATTCGCCCAGGCCTGCGGCGCCTTGCCCGGACCGCGCAACATCGCCAATTCCGCTGGCATCCTGGCCTGGCCCGAGAGTCACGCGGATTGGGTGCGGCCCGGAATCATGCTCTATGGGGTGTCGCCTTTCGCGGGTGAGCAGGGTGCGGACATCGGTCTGCGTCCGGTGATGTCGCTGTGTTCCGAGTTGATTGCGGTCAAACCGCTGCAGCGCGGTGCGCCCGTGGGTTATGGCGCAATCTGGCAGGCGCCCAGCGATACCACGCTCGGGGTGGTCGCCGCGGGTTATGGCGACGGTTATCCGCGCAGCTTGCCTGCCGGCACGCCGGTGTGGGTGGGTGGCCGGCCGGTACCGCTGGTGGGGCGGGTGTCCATGGACCTGTTGACGGTGGATCTGGGGCCTGGCGCTCGGGAAACCGTGGGCACCGAAGTCGTGCTGTGGGGCGCCGGCGGGGCATCAGTCGAGGCGCTGGCGGCGCCTCTGGGCACCATCGGCTATGAACTGCTTTGTCGTGTGACGCCGCGCGTGCGTCGGGTGGTGGCGGAGATGTCAGTGGGTGGCGCGGAGGATGAAACCGCTTCTGCCCCGCCCGTGAACCAGGAAGAAGATCGCTTCGGATAAGGATCTGGCAGGCGCAGCGTGACTTGCGCAAGCGCTTTGGCCCTGATACGTCACGGCCTGACTTGATCTGTGTCACGTTGTCGGGATGGGCGCCACCGTCTTGCTGGGGATATCCTCGCAAGGCCGGCGTGTCCTGGCCAACCGGCGGAGGAAATGCATGACGACGCGCAACCTTGAGTTTTTCTTCAAGCCCCGCTCAGTGGCCCTGATTGGTGCCAGTCGCGATCCCCATCGGGTGGGCGGCGCAGTGGCGCGCAATCTCCAGGCCGGCGGCTTTGCCGGGCCGGTGATGCTGGTGAACCGGCGCAGCGAGCCCGATGCGGCTCATGGAGTCTACACGCGCCTGGCCGATCTGCCGCAGGTGCCTGAACTGGCTGTGGTGGCGGTGCCCGCGCCTCAGGTGCCGGAAACCATCGCCGAATTGGGCGCAGCGGGTACGCGGGCCGCCGTGGTGCTTTCGGCGGGCTTCGAAGAAATGGACGGCGAAGCGGGCGCCGCGCTGCAGCGGGCGACGCTGGAGGCGGCCCAGCCTCACCTGATGCGCATCATCGGCCCCAATTGCCTGGGCATTCTCATGCCCAAGGTGGGGTTGAATGCCAGCTTCGCGCATCTCATGGCCCGGCCCGGCAACCTGGCCTTCATCGCTCAGTCCGGCGCCATCCTCACCGCCGTGGTGGATTGGGCAGAGGATCGAGGCATCGGCTTTTCGGCGCTGATTTCGCTGGGGGCGTCGGCGGATGTGGATTTTGGCGACCTGCTGGATTATCTGGCGAATGACTGGGACACCCGCGCCATCCTGATCTATGTGGAGTCGGTGCGGCATGCGCGCAAGTTCATGTCGGCGGCGCGCTTGGCAGCGCGCCTGAAGCCCGTGATCGTGGTCAAGGGTGGACGCTATGCCCAGTCCGCCCAAGCGGTCGCTTCCCACACCGGGGCGCTGGCGGGGGTGGATGCGGTCTATGCGGCGGCCTTCCGGCGCGCCGGCATGGTGCAGGTGGACTCCATGGCCGAGCTGTTCGATGCGGTGGAAACCCTCGGACATTCCAATCCCCGCTTCGGGGAACGCCTGGCCATGATCACCAATGGCGGCGGTATCGGGGTGCTGGCTACCGATGAGCTGACCCGGTTGGGGGGTAGCCTGGCCACTCTTTCCGAAAATACCCGCCACCGGCTACGGGACGTGCTGCCGCCCCTGTGCAGCACGCAAAATCCAGTGGATGTGCTGGGCGATGCCGACGCGAGTCGTTATCGCGAGAGCTTGCGCATTCTCTACGAGGCCCCGGAGGTGGATACGGTGGCGGTGTTCAACTGCCCGGTGGGGGTGGCCAGCAGCCAGGAGGCGGCCGAGGCGGTCATCGAAATTCACCAGACCCCCCGCAAGGGCTTGCTGACGAATTGGCTGGGGGCCAAGACCGCCCAACTGGCACGTGAGGCCTTCGCGGCGCACCACATTCCCAGCTACGAAACCCCCGATCAGGTGATCCGCGCCTACATGCACCTCATCCGCTACCGGCGCAATCAGCGTCTTTTGCTGGAAACGCCGCCTTCCATGCCGCAGGCCTTCCTCCCCGATACCGAGGCGGCGCGGGCGGTCATCGAGCGGGCGCGGGCGCGGGGCGGCGGTTGGCTTTCCCTCGCCGAGGGGATGGCCTTGCTGGCGGCCTATCGCATTCCGGTGGTACAAACCGCGGCCGTTGCCACGCCGGAGGATGCCGCTACCCAGACGGCGGCTTGGGCCGTTCCGGTGGTGCTCAAGGTGTCCTCACCGGACATTCTCCACAAGCGGGCCATGGGCGGCGTGGCACTCAATCTGCAGACCCCCGAGGCGGTGGCCGAGGCGGCGCGGGGCATTCTGGCCCATCTGCGGGAACATCAGCCCCATGCCCGGATCGAAGGATTCACGCTTCAACCCATGATGCCCAAGGGGGAAAACAACGAGCTGATCCTGGGTATGACGACGGATGCGGTGTTCGGGCCGGTGCTGTTGTTCGGTCAGGGTGGAAATGCCGTCGAGGCCCTGAACGACACGGCGTTTACGCTGCCTCCTCTGAATCTGCACCTGGCCTGCGATCTGATCGAACGCACCCGGATCTACCGGGTGCTGCAGGGCGTCGGGGGTATTCCAGCGACGCGCATCGATGATGTGGCGCTGAGCTTGGTGAAGCTGTCCCAGCTGGCGGCCGACTTGCCGGAGGTGGTGGAGATCGAGATCAATCCGCTGCTGGCTGGGGAGGAGGGCGTACTCGCGCTGGATGCCCGGGTGCGGGTGGACCTGTCCGCTCCGGCTGGCGATGAGCATTTCGCCATCCGGCCTTACCCTAAGGAACTGGAGCAGTCCTTCGCGTTGGCCGACGGCCATTCCTTGCTGCTGCGTCCCATCCAGCCCGAGGATGAACCAGCCCTGATCGAGCTGTTCGATGCCATGACCGAGGAGGAGCGCTACATGCGCTTTTTCTCGCCCATGAGCCATGTGCCCCACCAGCTGGCGGCTCGGCTGAGCCAGATCGACTATGATCGGGAGATGGCACTGGTGCTGACCGAACCGGGTTTGCCGGGCCAGGCGCGTATCCTCGCCGGGGTGCGCATTGCCGGGGATCCCAATGATGAGCGCTGCGAATTCGCCATCGGTGTGCGCCACGACCAGGGCGGCAAGGGTTTGGGCATGCGACTGATGGAGCGCATCATCGACTACGCCAGGCAGCGCGGTTATCGGGAAATCTACGGGGACATCCTGCGGGAAAATGGCGCCATGCTGGCCGTGTGCCGCAAGCTGGGGTTTGAGATCGCCTCCGGCTCGGAGAACAACCTTGTCCGCGCCACGATGACCTTGTAATTCCGGAGCCATTCAGGCCAGCCATTCAGGCCAGAAAGTGAAGCTGTTTACCTCGAGATTCCCACCAGGAGGGAACCAAGATGAAACCCATCGATACTGCGCGTGGACTGGCCCTGCTCTTGGGCCTTGCCTTCGCGGCCTCCAGCCTCGCCAGCCCGCCTTCCATAACGGTCTACAAGGACCCGCGTTGTGGCTGCTGCGCGGCGTGGGCGCGATACTTGACCCAGGCCGGCTTTACTGTCACCACGCATGATGTGTCCGATATGCCCGATCGCAAGCGGGCGATGGGTGTTCCTGCGCAGTTGAATTCCTGCCATACCGCGCAGGTGGGGCCTTATGTGGTAGAAGGTCATGTTCCGGCCGCTGCCATCGAACGCCTGCTGCGTGAACAGCCCAAGGCGATTGGCATCGCCGTTGCGGGCATGCCGATGGGTTCGCCGGGCATGGAGGGGCCAAACCCGCAACCCTACGAAGTGAAGCTGTTCGATGCACACGGCGAGCAGGTTTTCGAGCGCTATTGAGGGTGGCTTGCCGGCTGGGCGTTCGCTGCTATAATCCGGGCCTCTCGAGACGGGCGCCTCATGCCCGTTTTCGACCGTTTATGGTGGCCCCGGTTGGTCCCTTCGCGACGATACATTGTGAACCCCGTGAGACCCGGAAGGGAGCAGCGGCAGCAGTGGACTCGAGCGCCGGAGTGTGGCTGGCCGGGGCCGCCACCCGTTTGGGGCTTGCCTTTTTGAATCCGCCGGCATGGGAAGGTCGATGAGCTACACCGTACTGGCCCGCAAATGGCGTCCCCATGGCTTCCAGGAACTGGTCGGGCAGGAGCACGTGGTGCGGGCGCTGTCCAATGCCCTCACCCAGCAGCGCCTGCACCACGCCTATCTGTTTACCGGCACGCGCGGCGTGGGCAAGACCACGCTCGCCCGCATCCTGGCCAAGTGCCTGAATTGCAATGAGGGAATCACGGCGGCACCCTGCGGCCGCTGCGACGCCTGCCAAGAAATCGATCAGGGCCGGTTCATGGACCTGATCGAGGTGGACGCGGCCTCGCGCACCAAGGTGGACGACACTCGCAGCCTGCTGGACAACGCCCAGTACGCCCCCGGCAAGGGACGCTTCAAGATCTACCTGATCGACGAAGTGCACATGCTTTCAACTCATTCTTTCAACGCCTTGCTCAAGACGCTGGAAGAGCCGCCCGAGCATGTGAAATTCCTGCTGGCCACCACCGACCCGCAGAAGCTGCCGGTGACGGTGTTGTCGCGCTGCCTGCAGTTCAACCTGCATCGCCTGGGCGCCGATCGCATTGCCGCCCACCTGGCGCACATTCTGGAATCCGAGGGTATCGCGTCTGACCCACCCGCGCTCCGCGCCCTGGCGCGGGCCGCCGATGGCAGCGTGCGCGACGCACTGAGCCTGCTCGATCAGGCCATTGCCTATGCCGGCGGTCGACTCACCACGGGGGATGTGGATGCCATGCTGGGCACCGTCAACCGCCTGCAGGTGGATGATTTGCTGGCGGCGCTGGCGGCCGGAGATGCCGACGCCGTCTGGCAGGTGCTCACGGCCTGGCGGCAACGCAGTCCGGATTACAGCGGCTTGCTCGATGCCCTGGCCCTGCGTCTGCAGGCCATCGCCTTCCAGCAGACCTTTGGCCATCTGACCGAGGACGAGGAGCAGATCGAGACGAGCTTGCTGGACGCGCTTTCCCCCGCCGCTTTGCAGGTGTACTACCAGATTTGTCTGTTGGGCAAGCGTGACCTGTACCTGGCGCCGGACCCGGCGAGTGGCTTTGAGATGGTGGTGTTGCGGTTGCACGCGTTTCGTCCACAATCACCAAGGGGTACGGAATCTCTGGCCGCCCCCGATAGAGTGTCCGCCGGACCAGCACCCGAAACCGGCAAGCCACGGGCCGTTCGCGCAGCCACCTTGTCCACGACACCTCCACAGGCGGAGCCTCCAGTGTCCCGGCCAGCGCATGAGGAGGAGGCGATCATCCAGGCCGTGACGGCCACGCCCACAGCGGACGGGTTCTCCGCGTCCAAGCCTTTGGTTGCGGCGCCCCTCGCGGCCGTGCCCGAACGCCCTGCCGGAGGGTCAGAGGTGCGGGATGACTGGGACGATCTGGTCTCCCGTCTCGGGCTGCGCGGCGGGCCATTTGAGCTCGCGCGGCATTGTGCCTTGAAATCCCGCGACGATGGCCGCATGGTGCTGGAACTGCCCCGGCAGCAGCATTCCTTGCGGCGGCCGGCAGCGGAGCAGAGTTTGCTGCGTGCCCTGCGCGAGTATCTGCGGCAACCGGAACTGGTGCTGCGGATCGAGGAAATCGAGCAGACTGCACAGCCGACACCAGCCCAACGCCAGGACGAGGATCGCGCGCGGATCCAGGACCAGGCGGAGGCGGCGATCCGCGAGGATGGGATGGTGCAACTGATGCAGGCGCGGCTCGATGCGCGGCTGCAAAGTGTGCGGCCCTTGGGCGCGGCGACCCTCAACGATGGAGAGTGAATGATCATGGCAGGACCTTTGGACAAGCTGTTCGACCAGGCGCGGCGCATGGGCGAGGATGTGCAGCGCGCGGCCCAGGATCTGGCAAAAGTGGAAGTCACCGGTGAGGCGGGGGCCGGCATGGTGCAGGTGACGCTCAACGGCCGTCGGGAGGTGCGCAAGGTTCAGATCGATCCGCAATTGCTCAGCGACCGGGCCTTGCTGGAGGATCTGACCGCCGGGGCCATGAACGACGCCCTGCGCAAGCTGGAGAAAACCTTGGGCCAGAAGGTCAGCGGTCTGACCGGCGGGATCAAGATGCCCGGCGGTTTTCCGGGTTTCTGAGCATGTCGCTGTTCGCGCCACCGCTGGCCCGGTTGATCGAAGCCTTGCGCCTGTTGCCCGGCGTGGGGCCCAAGTCCGCCCAGCGCATGGCCTTCCACCTGCTGGAAAAAGACCGTGATGGCGCGCTGGTGTTGGCCGGCGCCCTGCGCGATGCGTTGGAAATCCTGCGCCATTGCCGGGATTGCCGCATGTACTGCGAAGGCGAGCTTTGTCTGATTTGTCAGTCGAGTCATCGGGATGACGGCCTGCTGTGCGTCGTTGAAACCCCGGCCGATGTGGTGGCCATCGAGAACGCGGGGTTCTACCGCGGCAAATATTTCATCCTCATGGGTCATCTGTCTCCCCTCGACGGCATCGGTCCCGAGGAACTTGGACTGGACCGTTTTCCCGAACGGTTGGCGCAGGGCGTGCGCGAGGTGATCCTCGCCACCAATCCGACGGTGGAAGGGGAGGCAACCGCCCATTTTCTCGCGACCCTGGCGGAGCGGGCGGGGGTGCGGGCGAGCCGCATCGCTCACGGGGTGCCGATGGGTGGCGAATTGACTTATGTCGACAGCGGTACCTTGTCCCACGCCTTCAGCGGCCGCCATCGGGTGGCGCACAGTGGCGATGTGTCCGACTCGACGACCGAAACGCTTTAAAGGTTCGACGGCTGCGAAGGAGTAAGCCCCATGGCCGAATGCATTTTCTGTCGCATCGTCAAAGGCGAATTGCCGGCCCAAGTGATTCATGAAACGCCGTCCGTGATCGCCTTTCGCGACCTGCATGCCCAGGCGCCGACCCATGCATTGGTGATTCCCCGGCGCCATATCGCCACCCTCAACGACCTCACGCCCGAGGACGCCCCGCTGATTGGCGACATGATGCTCGCTGCTCAGGCCGTGGCGCGGCAGGAAGGCATCGCCGAGCGCGGTTATCGAACCATCATGAACTGCAATCTGGCTGGCGGGCAGACGGTGTATCACATCCACCTGCATGTGCTGGGCGGCCGCCAGATGACCTGGCCGCCGGGTTAGCACGGCATGCCGGCAGAGTCCCATACAGGGTTCGGCAAGCGCGCCCCCGAGGGCAGGCATCCATGATCGTTCATCGGGTCCACAGGCCACAAACCTCACGCCGGCTCCGCCGCGGAGCGCCGATGCGAGCGATCCACCGCACGACAACATGGCCCCTGGCTGTGCTGCATCCACCGTATTGGGCCGGCCGCAGCGCCGCAATCGCTGTCCACGGGCTATTTCGAGGCGCTTGCGCGCTGATGTGCCGACTTTGACGATGAGTTGGAAACAGCGTTTTCACCACGATCTCTCCATAGGGCCTAGATGAGCGAGGATATTCTGGACCGCATCGTGCGCCAGCTTGGCGGGACGGCGCCTGCGCCTCACCCGGGATCCCTGCGTGATTTTCCCGGTCGGCTCAATCTGCCGCTGGATCTGCTGCCGATGCCCTTGGATCGCTTGCGTCCGGCGTCGGTGTTGATCCCCATCGTGCGCGATCCGGCGGGACCCCAGGTGTTGCTGACCCAGCGCACCGCCCATTTGCGCAACCATGGCGGGCAGATCAGTTTTCCGGGCGGGGGCGCTGAACCGATGGATGTCGATGCGGCCCAGACGGCGCTCCGGGAAAGCCAGGAGGAGCTGGGCCTGCCGCCGGATCAGGTCCGGGTGGTGGGTTATCTGGATCCCCACGTCACTGTGAGCGGGTTTTGTGTCACGCCCGTGGTGGGTTTCCTGCCCGCCGATCTCATCTTGCAGCCTGATCCACGGGAGGTGTCCGAGGTTTTCCAGGTGCCCTTGGCGTTCCTGATGGATCCGGCGAACCACCAGCGGCGGGTGGCCCAGGTGCAGGGTCGGGAACTGGTCTATCACGCCATTCTCTACGGACCGTGGAACATCTGGGGCGCCACGGCGGCGATGATCGTCAATCTGCTGGACAAGCTCGCTCCAGCCTTGCCCGAGGTGGCTGATGATGAATGAACTGTTGCGGGTGATGGCGCGACTGCGCGACCCGGAAACGGGCTGCCCGTGGGATCGGGCCCAGGACTCCCGCTCGCTGATTCCCTATCTGCTGGAAGAAAGCTACGAGGTCGTGGAGGTCCTGGAGCAGAAGGCGATTGATCCCGCTGCATTGCGGGATGAACTGGGGGATTTGCTGTTCCAGGTGGTGTTTCATAGCCGGGTCGCGGAAGAGCAAGCTTGGTTCGATTTTTCCGCGGTGGCGGCGGGCATTACGGAAAAGCTGGTCCGGCGCCACCCGCACGTGTTCGAGGATACTGGCCTGGGGCATGATCCGGCGCGCTGGGATGCCATCAAGGCCAGCGAGCGACAGGCGGCCGGAAAAGCCGCAGGCGTGCTGGCGGATGTGCCCGTTGCCCTGCCGGCGTTGGCCCGCGCGGACAAGTTGGGGCGTCGCGCCGCACGGTTCGGGTTTGACTGGCGCGCGGCCGGGGATGTCCTGGCCAAGGTGCGGGAGGAACTGGCCGAAGTCGAGGACGCGCTGGTTGCGGGTGAGTCGGCGGCGCGAGTGGAAGAGGAACTGGGGGATGTGCTGTTTGCCGCGGCCCAGCTGGCCCGCTTCCTGGATCTGGATGCGGAAACGGCGCTGCGCCGGGCCAATGCCAAATTCGTGAAGCGCTTCACCTGGGTGGAGCAGCAGTTGGCCGCTGACGGCTTGAAGCCGGGGCCCGATCATCTGGCGCGTATGGAAACACTGTGGGAACAGGCCAAGCGGGTGGAAATCGAAGAGGCTTCCGATGCCGGTTAAACCTTTCAGCATGAGGACTTGGCGGGAATGGCCCGGGTTTTGGAAACTCGCGGCAAGCGTGATGTTCGGACTGATGCTGAAGCCGGTCTGGGCGGAAGATCTGAACTACAACCTGGTGTCATTGGGCAGCGAGGCACGCGAGGAAGTCGCGAATGACTGGATGCACGCCGTGCTGGCGCTGGAGATTCAGGATCGCGATCCGGCGCGTCTCGGACAGGCTGTGAATCGCCAGGTCCAGCAGGCCTTGGCCAAGGCGCGTGCTTTTCCCGAGGTGCGTCTGCAAAGCCAGGGTTATCAAACTCTGCCGGAAAACGACGAGCGTGGACGTCTCACCGGTTGGCGTGCCGAAGCCCGGCTTTTGCTGGAAGGCGCGGATTTCGCCCGCCTGGGTGCGTTGATGGGAGAACTTCAGGCCAGTGGACTGGTGGTCCAGGGGATGGGCTTCGAAGTCTCGCCGAAGCGCCGCCTGGAGGTTGAGGATGTCTTGGTGAAAGAAGCCATCGCTGCCTTTCGCCATCGGGCGGAAATCACCCAGCAAGCCTTGGGGGCGGCACGCTTTCGGGTGGTCGATTTGCAGGTGGACGGCCTTTTCAATGCGACGCCGCGCATGGCATTGATGGAATCCCGCCAGATGGGCATGGCCAAGAGGGACGCGGTTCCGGTCGCCACCCAGGCCGGGGTCACGGAGCTGGTCATTCGGGTGAATGGCCGGGTCCAACTCGACGCGGACTGATGCACACTGCCGCCGGGACGGACTCCCGAACGGCTTTCGGCGTGGGCAGTCCGATAATATCCGTGGTTTTTGGGCTCCGGACGCGGCTCGCCGGTCGATCGTCCAGTCATGTTTCCGTTCCTGATTGCCGTCAATGTCCGGCGTATCTTGTCTTGCCACCGGATGCACTCGCCGGACATTCTTGAAAACTGCTTGATCCATTCCAGAGGAGTTATCTGTATGAAAATTGACATCGGTATCAAGGAAGCTGACCGCGCCCGGATCGCTGACGGGCTGTCCCGGCTGTTGGCGGACACCTACACCCTGTATCTGAAAACACATTATTTCCACTGGAATGTCACCGGCCCCATGTTCCAGACCCTGCATCTGATGTTCGAAACCCAGTACACCGAACTGGCCCTGGCCGTCGATCAGATCGCTGAACGCATTCGCTCCCTTGGCTTCCCCGCACCGGGTACTTATGGGGCCTTTGCCAAGCTCAGCGCGATTCCCGAAACCGAAGGCGTTCCCAAGGCGCAGGACATGATCCGATTGTTGGTCGAAGGGCAGGAAACCGTGGTGCGGACCGCGCGCAGCCTGTACGCGGATGTTGAATCGGCTGCCGACGAAGCGACGGCCGATCTGCTGACCCAACGCATTCAACTGCATGAGAAAACCGCCTGGATGCTGCGCAGCCTGTTGGAGACCTGAGCGGGACGCTATCGTATCGGCGGGCATTTCTCCCGGCATGGGCGCCAGCGTGCCGCACCATCCCCTCAGGGGGAGAGGGCAGGTGGCTGTGAGTGAAGATTCACGCATCTGTCCTTGAGCTTTCATCAGCTCGTCACCAAGTGCATCCGATGATGGTTGGCGAAGTAATCCTTGATCGCACGCCTGATCCATCAAAGGGGGGTTGACCATGCAACATGAACTGGAACCTCCCATGGATGCCGGCCGGCGCCGTTTCCTCTGGCAGAGCCTGGTGGGGACAGGAATGGTAGTCGCTGGTCCGTTGAGCGGCTGGCACCGCCTGGCCCAGGCGGCGCAAGCGCCGAGCACGCCGATTCTTGAGCATCTTGGCCCCCTGGGTGAACCGGACGCGCTGGGTATTCGGCTGCCCGCCGGGCTCAGGGCGCGCCTCGTGGCGCGTTCCGGGCAGCCGGTCCTGAACGGCGGCGGCTATCGCTGGCATCTGTTTCCCGATGGTGGCGCGACCTTCCCCGCGCCGCGTGGCGGCTGGATCTATGTCTCCAACAGTGAGGTGCCGGCGGCTGGCGGCGTGGGTGCCTTGCACTTCAATGCGCGCGGCGAGGTGGTGGGTGCCTATTCCTTGCTGGAGGGGACCTCCTTGAATTGCGCCGGCGGCGCAACGCCGTGGGGAACCTGGCTGTCATGCGAGGAATGGAGTGGCGGCGCGGTATGGGAGTGCGATCCCCGGGGGCGGCGCTTGCCGCGGCGTCGCCCGGCACTGGGGATTTTCAAGCATGAGGCGGTAGCGGTGGATCCCGACCAGGGGCGACTGTATCTGACTGAGGATGAGCCGGATGGCCGGTTCTATCGCTTCACCCCCAGCGCTTATCCAAAATTGAACGATGGGACGCTTGAAGTGGCCGAGGTGCAAGGCGATCCACTGGCTGGCCCGGTGGCTGTGATGTGGCATCCGGTGCCCGAGCCCCGGCCCTTGCTGGGCGGTGCGGGCAAAGGAGTGCCCACGCGGCTGCAGGTGCCCCAGAGCACGGCCTTCCGGGGTGGCGAGGGGATTGGCTGGCACGCCGGGCGGATCTATTTCACCACCAAGGGCGATGACACGGTGTGGTGCTATCAACCCGGTGCAGCGGGCAGTGGCATCCTGACGGTGCTGTATCGGCGTGACGCTGACCGCCCCGAGGATATACTCTCGGGGGTGGACAACCTGCTCGTCGCTGCAAGTGGCGAGGTGCTGGTGGCGGAAGATGGCGGTGATTTGCAGGTGGTGGTCCTTGACGCGACAGGGCAGCCCACGCCCCTGCTTCAGGTCGTGGGCCAGGACCAGTCGGAGATCGCCGGGATCGCCTTTTCGCCCGATGGCAGCCGTCTGTATTTCAGTTCCCAGCGTGGACCGACCGGCAAAGGGGCATTTGGGTTGACCTATGAGGTCAGTGTCGCCTAGGTCACCGGGCAGGTCGACGACAGGCTCGCCACTGCTTGTTAAACTGCGCCTCCGCGATGGTCGATGCGGCCAGGGAGGCCCTTGATGATGTCTGCAAGTCCCCGCTACGCCCATTCCGGCCAAGTCCGCATCGCCTATCATCTGCTCAATGAATCTGCCTTGGCCCGCCCGCTGCTGATGATCATGGGCTTGTCCGGAGTCAAGGAGGATTGGCACGACCTGCCGGAGCGGTTGGCACAGGATAGGCCGGTCGCCGTGTTTGACAATCGGGGCATCGGGGAAAGCGATGTTCCGGATGGGCCCTATACAGCGGAACAACTCGCCGGCGATGCGCTGGCCTTGCTCGACACCCTGCGCTGGGAACAGGTCCATGTGATGGGAATCAGCATGGGCGGCATGATTGCCCAGACCCTCGCGCTTGCGGTGCCCGAGCGGATTGATCGGCTGGTACTGGGCTGCACATCGGATACGGGTCGTTTGGATCCCGCCCCCGATCGGGAGGTGATGAGCGCCATGATGCCGATGGCGGGCGCAGCACCCCGCGAGGCCGCCGCTCGGGCCTTGGCGGTCAACTACACCCCTGACTGGATTGCGGAAAATCCACTGCGATTTGAGGCGCTCATCGACCGGTCGCTGCGGTATCGCCGCCGTGCCCGCGGCATTTTGGCGCAGATCAACGCCGTGAGTCGTTTCGCCGCCCGCGAACGACTGGCGGATCTGACCCATGCTGCGTTGGTGTTGCATGGCGATGCGGATCGGCTCATTCCACATCCCAATGGTGCGCGACTGGCGGCTCGATTGCGGAACGCCCGCTTTGAGACACTGCCGGGGCGCGGCCATCTGTTCTGGCAGATGGATGACGGACAATCCAGCGGAATGATTCGGGACTTTCTGGCGAATGGAGGTTGATCGCCCACCGTGAATCTTCCAGTGCGTCTTCCTTGGCGGGGCTGGTCATCCGCGCCTCAAAAACAATGGTGCTAGACTAAAAAGCCAGAACAGTCCTGCCTGTAGCGATGGTTTTCCCATGGGCTTGTTCTGTCGTTTGCCGCAGCACTTGCTGGAGAGAGCCCGTCCATGATCAATGTCCTCTTGGTGGATGACCATCAACTGATTCGCAGCGGGATTAGGCGCTTGCTCGAAGCGTCCGGCGATATCCACGTCGTGGGCGAGGCGGAGAGCGGGGAGCAGGCGCTGGTGCGGGTCCGCGAACTCAATCCGGATGTGGTGCTGATGGACATCCACATGCCCGGCATCGGCGGGCTGGAGGCGACTCGCAAGCTGTTGCACCACCACCCCCACGTCAAGGTGATCAGTCTGTCGGTGCAGCGCCAGGATCCCTACCCCGAGCAACTGCTGACAGCTGGGGCGAGCGGTTATCTGACCAAGGATTGCGGGGCCGAGGAATTCATTCTGGCCATCCGCAAGGTGTATGGCGGCGAGCGCTACCTGGATGCGGAGCTGGCCCGTGGCATGGCGCTGTCCCGGATGCCGGGTGGCAAAACGCCAGGCGGAATCACCGATCTGTCCCAGCGCGAAATGCAGGTAATGATGATGGTGGTGCAGGGGCATTCGATCCAGGATATTTCCGACAAGCTGTTCATCAGCCCCAAGACCGTCAATACCTACCGTTATCGCTTGTTCGAGAAACTTGCCGTGAGCAATGACGTCGAATTGACGCGCCTGGCCATGCGCCATGGCCTGATCGATGTGAACGCCGGATAGCGCCGGGGTGAATTCTGCGGGGCGCCGCAGATTACTGTCGTTTAGGCAGACCTCCGCCACGCTGGCCGCCCCCTCGTTTCGGCCGCTGCATCCTTCCTCACGATCAACCAAAACGGGCTCGTCCTTCGCGACCAATGAGCCGTCTGGAGTTGCTACCCCGCATGAATGCCAAGCCTGCCCTAACCCGGAGTGCAGCGGCGGCCCATCCGTTTGATCCGTCCTGCCGTCAGTGCCCCCGCTTGACGGCTTATCGGGATGAAAACCAGCGCCTCCATCCCCATTATCACAATGCGCCGGTAGCCGCTTTCGGTGAACCCCATGCGCGGCTGCTGATTGTGGGGCTGGGGCCGGGATTGCACGGCGCCAATGCCACGGGGCGACCGTTTACCGGCGATTACGCGGGGGCACTGTTGTATCAAACGCTCCATGACTTCAGCTTTAGTGAGGCGGCTGAATCCCGTCATGCCGGTGATGGCCTGCGGTTGCGGGATTGCCGGATTACCAATGCCCTGCGCTGCGTCCCGCCGCAAAATCGCCCTGAACCCGGCGAACTGCGGTCCTGCCAGGGCTATCTACGGCATGATCTGGCGCTTCAGCCACCCGGCGGGGTCATTCTGGTGCTCGGCCGAGTGGCCCATGAGGCGGTGTTGCGGGCGCTGGATCTGCGGTTGCGCGATTTCCCTTTCGCCCATGGGGCCTTGCAGCGCTTGCCGGATCAGCGCCCCTTGCTGAGTTCCTACCACTGCAGCCGTTACAACACCGCCACCGGCCGGTTGACCTCGGCCATGTTCGCGGCGGTGATGGCACAGGCGCGCGACCTGCTTTCCGGTAATGACTGATTCCCAGGTCAAGGGCTTCGACTCGCGCACATTTCTGCGCACCCTGCCGGATCGCCCGGGTGTGTATTGCATGCGAGGCGAAACGGGGGACGTGCTCTATGTGGGCAAGGCCCGTCGGCTCAAGGCCCGGGTCGGCAGCTATTTCCGCGCGGCGGGCCAGAGCGCAAAGACACGCGCGCTGATGAGCCGGGTTGCGGACATCCAGGTGACCGTGACCCGTACCGAGGCTGAGGCCTTGTTGCTGGAAAGCAACCTGATCAAGGCCCACCGGCCGCGCTACAACGTGCTGTTGCGGGATGACAAGAGTTATCCCTATGTGCACCTCACCGGCGACCACGCCTTTGCGCGGATCCGCTTTTATCGTGGGGCTTACCGGCGCGATGGGCGCCTGTTTGGTCCTTATCCCAACGCAGGCGCGGTGCGGGCCGCCTTGAAGGAGCTGCAGGGATTGTTTCGCCTGCGGGTGTGCGAGGACGCTGAATTCGCCCGCCGCGAACGGCCCTGTTTGCAGCATCAGATGGGGCGTTGTTCGGCCCCTTGTGTGGATCTGATTGGCCCGGCGGAATATGCCGAGGACGTCGGTGATGCCGTGCGTTTCCTGGAAGGGCAGGGCCAGCAGGTCATCGATGATCTGGCGCGGCGCATGGACCAGGCGGCGCAACACCTGGAATTCGAGCGGGCGGCGGTGTTCCGTGATCGCATCGTGCGCCTGCGGCAGGTGACCGCGCGCCAGGATGTCGCGACCCAGGGGGGCGACGTCGATATCCTGGCCGTGGCCATGGAGGGTGGAACGAGCGTGGTGTCGCTGGGGTTGGTGCGGGGCGGGCAGCATCTGGGACACCAGGTGTTCACCCCGCGCGTTCCTGCCGATACCTCGGCCGAGGAGCTGCGGGCCGCCTTCCTCAGCCAGCATTATGAACACATGCCGGCGCCGGCCGAGATTCTGCTGGATGGCGATGTCGAGGATGCGGATCTCATCAGCGTGGCGCTCGCCGAGCAAGCCGGCCACGCCGTTGCGGTGCGCCAACCGATGCGCGGCCAGCGGCTGCGCTGGATAAGCCTGGCCCGCGCCAATGCCGCGCAATCCCTGGTCCTGAGGCTGGCGGGCGCGGCGAACCTTGAGGCGCGTCTGGCAGACCTCAGCCGCGCATTGGCGCTGCCGGGATTGCCCTCGCGACTGGAATGTTTCGATATCAGCCACACCCAGGGCGAGGCAACTGTGGCCAGTTGTGTGGTCTTTGACGTCAACGGACCGGTCAAGAGTGCCTATCGCCGGTTCAATATCCAGTCTGTCGGCGGAGGAGATGATTACGGCGCCCTGCGGGAAGCCCTGCTGCGTCGTTATGGACGCCTATTGGACGAGGCAGCCAGTTTGCCGGATGTGACCTTCATTGACGGCGGTCGGGGCCAGTTGGGCGTGGCGGTGGTGGTGATGGCGGAGCTGGGGATCGCGAGTGTCCGATTGGTGGGGGTTGCCAAGGGGCCTGCTCGCAAGGCCGGGGAGGAACAGTTGTTCCTGCCGGAGCGGGATGAGCCGCTGCGCCTTGCGCCCCACAGCGCGGCACTGCATCTCATCCAGCAGATTCGCGATGAGGCGCATCGATTTGCCATCACCGGCCACCGCCAGCGCCGCGCCCGAACCCGCAATCGTTCGGTGTTGGAGGACATTCCGGGGCTGGGCCCCAAGCGCCGGCAACAGTTGCTGCGTCAGTTCGGTGGATTGCAACAATTGCTGCGCGCGGAGGCGGCGGAGTTGTCGCAGGTGCCTGGGATCAGCGATAGTCTGGCGCGTCGGATCCATGCGGATCTGCATCCGGAACAGGAATGAGTTTTGTCATGCCCATGAATCTGCCCAACTGGCTGACGGTTTCACGCATCCTGCTGATCCCGCTGTTCGTGGTGGTGTTCTATCTGCCATGGCGCGGTGCCGAGGGCGCGGCTGCCGTGATTTTCGTGGTGGCGGCAATCACCGATTGGCTGGATGGCTACCTGGCGCGGCGCTGGGGGCAGACGTCCCGATTCGGCGCCTTCCTGGACCCCGTGGCGGACAAGCTGATCGTGGCTGTGGCCCTGATCGTGGTGCTTCAGCGTGATGCCCGCGCCCTGATGGTGCTGCCGGTGGTGATCATCATCAGCCGGGAAATCACCGTTTCGGCGCTGCGGGAATGGATGGCCGAAATCGGCGAGCGCACCAAGGTGGCGGTTTCCGGCCTGGGTAAACTCAAGACTACAGTGCAGATGGTGGCGCTGGTGCTGTTGATCGGATTCCAGCGCAACAACCCGCTTTACACTCTGGGCGTCGCGGGCCTGTATGCTGCGGCCCTGTTGACCGTATGGTCCATGGCGTCCTATTTGCGCGCCGCTTGGCCAAGCCTGAAGGCGAATGCCTGAACGGCGCGCCTTTTCAAAGATCACGACCCCGGATTCATTTGGATGCCCAAACGACGCAAGAGCAGTGCTGCCTGGCTGCGCGAGCATTTTTCCGATCCCTATGTACAGCGCGCGCAAGCCGAGGGCTGGCGTTCCCGCGCGGTCTTCAAGCTGCAGGAGATCGACGAGCGCGATCACCTGCTGCGCCCTGGCCAGCAGGTGGTGGACCTGGGGGCGGCGCCCGGCGGGTGGTCCCAGTATGCGGCGCGCAAGGTCGGCGGCGAGGGCCGGGTGGTGGCTTTCGATTTGCTGCCGATACCCCCATTGCCGGGCGTGATCTGCCTGCAGGGGGATTTTCGGGAGTCCCAGGCATTGGAGACCGTGGCCGCCGCTCTGGCGGGCCGGTCGGTGGATGTGGTGCTAAGCGACATGGCGCCCAACACCAGTGGGGTGGAAGCCGTGGATCAGATTCGTTCCCTGGCGCTGGCGGAAGCGGCCGAGGCGTTTGCATTGGATGCTCTGCGTCCCGGTGGGGATTTTCTGGTCAAACTGTTCCAGGGGCCGGGCTTTGACGATTTCGTGCGCCGCATGCGGGGACGTTTCGGCAAGGTCGTGGTGCGTAAGCCCAAGGCCTCCCGAGAGCGCAGTCCCGAGGTTTATTTGCTGGCCCGGAACTATGCTCTATAGTAACGTCTAACTGATAGTTCCCGCCGCAGTCCACAGGGACTTGGCGGGTATTTCCGCAGGCACCTTCACGAGGGCCGACACATTGAACGACATGGCAAAAAACTTGATCTTGTGGGTGGTGATCGCGGCAGTTCTGATGTCCGTTTTCAACGGGTTTGGAACCCGTGCGCCAAGCGCTCAAAAACTTCCCTACTCCGATTTTCTGACGCAGGTTCATGATGGCGCAGTGACGCGGGCGGAGATCGACGGCCGGAAAATCGTCGGCCAGCTTTCCAGTGGCGAGCGCTTCACGACTTACAGTCCCGAGACCAGCAATTCCACGCTGGTGGCGGATTTGCTTAAGCAGAATGTCACTGTTGTCGGCAAGGAGCCCGAGCAGCAGTCCTTGCTGATGCAGATTTTTATTTCCTGGTTTCCCTTCATTCTTCTGATTGGGGTCTGGATCTTCTTCATGCGCCAGATGCAGGGCGGCGGCGCGGGCCGTGGTGCAATGAACTTCGGGAAAAGCAAGGCACGCATGCTGCAGGAGGATCAGGTCAAGGTCACTTTCGCCGATGTGGCGGGTTGTGACGAGGCCAAGGAAGACGTGGTCGAGCTGGTCGAGTTCCTGCGCGAACCCGCCAAGTTCCAGCGGCTGGGCGGAAAGATCCCCCGTGGCGTGCTGATGATCGGTCCGCCAGGAACCGGCAAGACGCTGCTAGCCCGTGCCATTGCGGGAGAGGCCAAGGTGCCTTTCTTCACCATCTCGGGTTCCGATTTTGTCGAGATGTTCGTGGGTGTGGGCGCCAGCCGGGTTCGCGACATGTTCGAGCAGGCGAAGAAGCACGCTCCATGCATTATTTTCATCGATGAAATCGACGCAGTGGGCCGCCATCGTGGAACTGGCTTGGGAGGTGGTCATGATGAGCGGGAACAGACCCTGAACCAGTTGCTGGTGGAAATGGACGGTTTCGATGGTAACGAAGGCGTGATTGTCATTGCGGCCACCAACCGCCCTGACGTGCTCGACAAGGCCTTGTTGCGTCCCGGTCGATTTGACCGGCAGGTGACGGTGGGCTTGCCTGATGTGCGCGGTCGTGAGCAGATTCTCAAGGTTCACATGCGCAAGGTGCCGGTTGGGGAAGATATCGATGCGTCCGTCATCGCCCGCGGCACGCCGGGTTTTTCAGGCGCTGATCTCGCCAACCTGGTCAACGAAGCCGCCTTGATTGCGGCGCGACTGAGCCGCCGTGTGGTGAGCATGGATTTGTTCGAGCGCGCCAAGGACAAGATCATGATGGGTGCCGAACGCCGCTCGATGGTGATGAGCGAGGACGAGAAACGCCTTACGGCTTATCACGAAGCGGGCCATGCGATTGTCGGGCTGAATGTTCCCGATCATGACCCTGTCTACAAGATCAGCATCATGCCGCGCGGGCGGGCCCTTGGGGTGACAATGTTCCTGCCCGAGGACGACCGCTACAGCTACAGCAAACGGCGCCTGGAAAGCCAGTTGGCCAGTCTGTTTGGTGGGCGCGTGGCGGAGGAACTGGTTTTCGGCTTTGATGCGGTGACCACCGGTGCTTCCAACGACATCGAGCGGGCGACCGATATTGCCCGCAACATGGTCACGCGTTGGGGTCTGTCGGCCCGTCTTGGCCCCCTGGCTTATGGTGAGGATGAATCGGCGGGCTATATGGGGAATTATGGCGGTCGTGCCGCGCAGGGAATGTCCGCCGATACGGCCAATGCCATTGATGATGAGGTCCGCAACATCATCAACCGCAACTACGAGAAGGCGCGCAACATCCTGGAATCCTCATTGGACAAGCTGCATTTGATGTCGGCGGCGCTGATGAAGTACGAGACCATCGATCGTGAGCAGATTGATGCCATCATGGCCGGCCGGGAAGTGCCGCCTCCCAAGGGGTGGGCGGAGCATCGGGATGATGATTCCGATTCCTCTTCCGGAAAGACCGCGGCCATTGATCTCAAGCCGGCAACGCCCACGGCTGCCGCCTCAGGAGAACTGGCAGGTCCTGCGGGCTGAATCGACCCGACGCCGGGCCACTACTCAACCAGCCGATGGCCTTTCAGGGTCATCGGCTTTTTTGTTTTTGATGTTGATGGACGGAGGAATCGCCGTGCTGCCCGGGCTTAGTTCCGATCGATGCCAGGTCATGGGAATACTGAACGTCACGCCCGATTCGTTTTCAGATGGGGGGCGCTACATCCAGGTGCGCGATGCGGTCGAACAAGGGCTGCGGCTCGTGGCGGAAGGGGCTGATGTGATTGATGTGGGCGGGGAGTCCACCCGTCCTGGCGCGACACCTGTGTCGGTGATGGAAGAAATCGACCGGGTGGTGCCGGTGATCGCCGCCCTGTCCAAGGCGGTTTCGGTGCCCATCTCCGTCGATACCAGCAAGCCGGAGGTGATGCGGCCGGCCGTCGCAGCCG